>JAJDXR010000089.1 GCA_022823165.1 Anaerolineae bacterium
CTTAAAGAAACTGATTACGACCTGCTACAAGAATCAGCAAATGGATATGTTCAGCCAGCACGATGCCGAAAAGGCAATCTGGCTGGAATATGATGGCACAGAGAACGAGACCGGCGTTCCCTCAGTCGAAGACATCGGCATTCACTACCTGGAAGGCGATGGCGATTTTCGCAGCGAAGAATGTATTGAGTTGCTCAAGCAGGCTGATATTGTCGTTACCAACCCGCCCTTTTCGCTGTTCCGCGAATATGTCGCGCAGTTGATTGAGTACGACAAGAAGTTTCTGATTGTCGGTCATCAGAACGCGATTACGTACAAAGAGATTTTCCCGCTGATTAAAGAGGACAAATTGTGGCTTGGCATTACGCCGCGCGGAAAGGATATGCTGTTTGATGTGCCGAAAGATTACGCCAAAGAATTAGTGGCGACGAAGAAAGAAGGCAGCGCCTACCGGATCGTGGACGGCGTCGTTTATGGCAGACTTGGAAGCGCTTGCTGGTATACCAATCTGGACTACCGGCAGCGGCACGAGGAACTGATTTTGTTCAAGCGCTACTCGCCAGAGGAATACCCGCATTACGACAACTACGATGCGATTGAAGTTTCGAAGGTCGCGGATATTCCCAAGGATTGGGACGGCGCGATGGGTGTTCCGATTACTTTCTTGAACAAGCATAATCCCGAGCAGTTTGAGATTGACGGATTGTGTTGGATACTTCTTAGAGACAATGGCGCGGGAGACAGCATGTTTAAGATCGACGGGAAGCGGAAATATCGCAGGATCGTTATTCGGCGGAAGGATGTAAGATGATCAAAGACATGAATGCAAGCAATACTGAAGAAAATGTACTGACATTTAATGTTGTATTTTCAAAAGATGATGACGGTACTGACCAACAACATTATGTACCAACTGTGAAATCAAGGTCTTATAGATGGAAAAACACAGACAGGCCGGTGATTGAAAGATTGTATATCTGCGAAGGGGTACATAGAGGAAATTATACTCCCGCGTTTATACTTGCATGCTGTTCAGCAGAACACGCATATAGAGCCATCAAAGGAGTTCCAAAGTATAAGTACATCGAAAAATGGAAAGCAATCAAATATATTATGAATGTGTGGTATGACCATCATGGAGACACTTATTTATCGAGATTCAAAAACTCAAAGTGGTTAAATGAAAAACTGTTCCGAGAAGAAGTTTATAAAATAACCAATCAGATATTCTTAAATCCATTAAAACATGAAGGCTATGCTTACGAGTTTTCACATGAGAGATTCAAAGGAAAATCAAAAGGGGGTATAGATTCGCAAATGATGTGGTCCGTAGAAAGTGGTTCAATACAGGAACTTCATGACACAATGATGTTATCACGAGAAATTTATAATTTGGGTTGGCATTGCCTTACTATTATTGAGGGGATAGATATCGCGTATAAGCAATCATTGACAACTAAGGTGGGTAACCAATGAAAATCCAACAGCTAGACCTCACAATCCGCGAACCCGTCGCCGGCTGCCATGACGACAGCGATGACAGCATGGGCGGCTGCGGCGGGTTTCATGGCGCCCCAAGCAGCTTGACAAATTACCTCGTCCAATCAATAATCACTGTGAATGTCAGACAAGGAGTATTCAATGGTGACTAACGAGCAGACGCTGACTGAACGCATGGCTAAAATCGAATCTTCCATCGAAACCGAGCGTCCGCATTTGGCGACGAAAGCCGACTTGGAAAAGCTGAAAAGTGATCTGACATTTAGAATCATCGTCATTTGTGGTGCGCTGCTCGGCCTCATCAAGATTATCCCGCCGTTTCAAGTCTAATCGCTTTGGACGAGACTCCGCTTCACGCCGGCGCTCAAGCGCAACTGTACGCGTCCGCGCCTGCCGCTATCTTCCTGAACTAGCTTACGCATTCACCACCTTGTGATACCCCGCGAAATGCTGTCTCCATGAAGATTGAACTGATTGACCTCACAGTCCGCGACCTGGTCGCCGGCTACCATGACGATGGCGAGGGCGGCGTGGTCGGCTACGGCGGCAAGCTCGATATCCGCCCGCCCTTCCAGCGCGCGTTCATTTACGATCCCAAAGAGCGCGACGCTGTAATCAACTCCATTTTGAAGGGCTTCCCGCTCAATGTCATGTACTGGGCCGACCGAGGCGCTGGCGCGACAGATAAACCACGATATGAGATCATCGACGGTCAGCAGCGCACAATCTCTATCGCTCGATATGTAGCGGAAAAACCGGGCTTCTCGTTCAAGGGGCTGGGCTTTGACAATCAGCAGTCCGATATAAAGGAGCGGATACTCAATTATGAATTGATGGTCTATGTGTGCAGCGGCACGGACAGTGAAAAGCTGGAATGGTTTGAGATAATCAATATCGCGGGGAAACAGCTAACCAATCAAGAATTGCTCAATGCCATTTACTCCGGTCCCTGGGTTACGGACGCCAAGCGCTATTTCAGCAAGAGCGGCGGTCCGGCGCATCAAATTGGCAGGGACTATCTGAGCAGCGCCACAAAAGTGGATCGGCAACAGTACCTGGAAACAGCGATCAAGTGGATTAGCGAAAATAACATCAAAGAGTATATGCGGCTTCATCAGGATGTAGAGAGCGCTGAGCCGCTATGGGAGTACTTTCAAGCTGTCATTGACTGGATAAAAGCTGCGTTCACTGAATACAGATCGTCTATGAAGGGCGTGGATTGGGGAAGCCTGTACAACGTTTACAAAGACGAGCCGCTTGACCCTGTGAAAATTGACGCCGAAATTGAGATATTGCTTGACGATGATGAAGTACGGCGGGAGTCTGGCATATATCCGTATGTTCTCACGCGCGAAGCGAAGCATCTAAATCTGCGACAATTTGACGCTCGCATGAAGCGAAGGATGTATCGAAAGCAAGAGGGCATCTGCGTCATCTGCAAAGAGCATTTCGGACTAAACGAAATGGAAGCCGACCATAAAACTCCGTGGATTGAAGGCGGCAAAACAGTCGAAGACAACTGCCAAATGCTCTGCCGCAAATGCAACCGCGAGAAATCGTCGAAATGACGACGGGGCGCGGAGGATTATAGAGAGAATTTCTAACTCTTATTGTTCGGCGTCGGCTCGACGATGACGTTGACGAACTCGAAGTTCTGCTTGTTGCGATACTGGTCGTTCTCGGCGTGATTGACTTCGACCAGCGTCACCTGCGTACCCAAAGTTTCGAGGACGTAGCTGGTGTGCCATTCGCCTGATTGTTGCGCATTGCGCAAAAAACGCAGGCGGCACTTGGGGTCCATCAGCCGCAGCTTGAATTTGGCGCGCCAGAGTTTCATACCGCTCAGCTCATCCAGCAGCGACCTGCGTTGGGCTTGATTGAGAAACGCCATCTGCCATCCTCATTCGCCTAAATTGTGAAATCAGCGATAATTGTAACTGTCGAGACGGCTTGCCACAACGGGATAAATCCAAGACGGCTATGCAAACTTATTCTGTGCGAGAAATCACGCGCTACATTCGCGATCTCTTTGAGGTCGATGAGATCCTGCATGACATCTGGGTGCGCGGCGAGGTGTCGAATCTGACCAAGGCGCGTTCCGGTCACTGGTATTTCACCGTGAAAGACAGCGACGCGCAGTTGCGCTGCGTCATGTTCCGCGGGGCGGCGCGAGGCGTCCGCGCTGATGTCCAGGCCGGCGCTGAGATTTTGGTGCATGGCCGCGTGGGCGTGTACGAAGCGCGCGGCGAATACCAGCTCTACGCCGACCAAATCCAGGCGGTCGGCGTCCTGGGCGATTTGCATCTGAGATTCGAGGCGCTGAAAGCCAAGCTGGATGCCGAGGGATTGTTCGATCCCGGTCGCAAGCGGCAGATACCCGCCTTTCCGGCGCGCATCGGTGTGGTGACCTCGTCTACGGCAGCCGCCTGGCACGACATACAGAATGTGCTGCAAAGGCGCTTTCCGCTGGCCGAGGTCGTGCTCAGCCCCACGCTGGTGCAAGGGGCGGAAGCGCCAGCGCGGATCGTCCAGGCGCTGCGGCGGCTCAATCGCGGTAGCGCTGTCGATGTCATCATTCTGGCGCGCGGCGGCGGCTCGCTGGAAGACCTGTGGTGCTTCAACGATGAAGCGGTGGCGCGGGCTGTCGCCGCCAGTCGCATACCGGTGATCAGCGGCGTGGGGCACGAGATCGACTTCACGATTGTGGACTTTGTATCGGATTTGCGCGCGCCGACGCCCACGGCCGCTGCTGAGCTGGCGACGCCCAATCGCGACGACCTGCTGCTTGATATCGACCGGCTGCGCGACAGCCTGGCCGCGTCTGCCGGCGATGCCGTAAATGAACGCGAGCGGGACTTAAGCCGGCTGCGGAGCGCGCTGCGCTTCACCACGCCGCTGAAAGCCGTGCAACTGGCGCGGCGCCGCGTCGAGGAAAAGCGCGAGCAACTGGCGCGGACGCAGCGGCTGCAGCTACAGCAGCGGCGCGAGCGACTGCTGCATGCCGCGAAAGCGTTGGAGGCAGCCAATCCTAGCCATATTTTGGCGCGCGGATACGCCCTGGTGCGCGACGATGCCGGCGTGGTCATCCGGCGGGCGGCGCAGGTCAGCAAGAATCAGCGCTTGAACGTACAATTGGCTAAAGACCAGCTCAGTGTGAGGGTCGACGATTGATGGACGAAATAAGTAATCTCAGTTACGAGGCGGCTTACCAGGAGTTGGAAGCGCTGGTGGCGCGCATGGAAAGCGGCGATCTGCCCCTGGAAGAATCGGTCAAGTTATACGAACGCGGTCAGCGGCTGTCGGCGCATTGTCAAGCGCTGCTGGAAAACGCCGAGCTCAAGATTAAGCTGGTGGACGATGTCTAGTAGCGCGGGACCGGCGGAAGCGACGGGTGCGTTTGACCTGGATCAGTTGCCGCAGAGGGCGGAAAAAAATATCGCGGTGCGGGTGAAAGCCGCCGCCGAACGCGCCCTGCGCCAGGGGCATCCCTGGGTGTTTGAAGACTCAATCGTCAAACAGAGTCATCTGGGCAACGGCGGTGATTTGGCCGTTATATATGACCGCGCGGACAATAACTTTCTGGCGGTGGGGCTCTACGATCCGCTGTCGCCGATACGCATCAAGGTGCTGCAGTCGCTGCAGCCGATGCGCATCAACCAGGGCTTCTTCGCCGACAAGCTGCGGGCGGCTCAAGCCAAGCGGCAGCCGCTAATCAGCGCCGAAACGACTGGCTTCCGCCTGGTCTACGGGGAGAGCGACGGCTTCCCGGCGCTGATCATCGACCGCTACGGCGATACGCTGGCGCTCAAGCTCTACACCACAGCCTGGATACCGCACCTAAGGGCGCTGATTCAGGCGCTGCAGGAGACGGTCATCTTTGACGATCTCTTCCTGCGTTTGAGCCGGACGCTGCAATCGGACCGGCTCAATGTCGCGCGTCTGTTTGGCTTGCGCGACGGCCAGCAGTTGCTCGGCGACAACCCGTCAGGACAAGTAGAATTGGTGGAAAATGGCTTGCTCTTCCAGGCCGATGTCATTAAAGGGCACAAGACCGGCTTCTTCTTCGACCAGCGCGACAATCGCAGCAAAGCGCGCGACTTGGCAAAGGGGCGGCGTGTTCTGGATGTCTTCGCTTACACCGGCGGCTTCTCGGTCTATGCGCTGGCCGGTGGCGCGCGCTCGGTGACAGCGCTGGATATCAGCGAGCCGGCGCTGGAGACGCTAAAGCTCAATGTCGAGAATAACGGCTTCGACAGCGACCAGGTCGATGTCATCGTCTCGGACGCCTTCGAGGGCCTGCGCCAGTTAATCGCCGCCAAACGCAAATTCAACCTGGTCATCGTGGACCCGCCCGCTTTCGCAAACAGCCGCGCCAGCATGCGTAATGCCGTGCTGGGTTATCGACGGCTGGTGGAGATGGCGCTGCGCTTGCTGGCGAAGGATGGCATCCTGGTCATGGCCTCCTGCTCCAGCCGCATCAACGCCGACATGTTCTATCAGCTGGTGATGCGCTCGGCGGCTGTGGCCGGCTTCGAACTGGATGTGCTGGATAAAACTTCGCACGCGCTGGATCATCCCATCGGCTTCGCCGAGGCGGAATATCTCAAGGCGCTGTTTGCGCGCGTACAATAATGATATATTAGTAAGACTTAATTATTCGCGGCTAGGCGAGAATTGAAATGACGGAACAGATCTCACCCAAGATTCCCAGCGATCTCTTTGAATTATCAGATACTGACCAGCTTATTCTGGCGAGAACTGAAAACGAAACTATCGAATATAAGAAGTCGTTTTCGTTTGATAATAAACTTATGATAACTATTGCTGGATTCGCAAATAATCGGGGCGGTTTCATTCTGCATGGCGTCGAAGACGGCAGCAGAAAACTAATCGGTCTCTCAGACAAGAAAGCCAAAGACTTTGAACGTTTTGATCTTGCGAAAGCCACGACATTGCTTAACGGCAAATTTGCGCCAAAAATTACAATAGATTTGGAACTGCATGAAGTAAATGGACTTAAGATAGGAGTTATTCATGTACATCAGAGCGAAGAAAAACCCGTAGTTGCGATTAGCGGAGGTCAACCAATACGTGAGGGAGACATTTTCTATAGTTACGGAGCAATGAGAACTCGAATTAAGTACGCGGACTTGCGGAGTTTACTTGATGAAGTCCTACAGCGAAAAGTAACCCAGCTGTTCAAACACGTAGACTTGATTGCAAAGATTGGTGTCGAAAACGCCGCAATTATGGACGTTGTAGGTGGGGACGTATTCGGTCCATCCATAAAGAGTTTCGTTATTAGTGAGGAGCTTCTCGATCAACTGACATTCATACGCGAAGGAGAGTTCACTGAGACAGAAGGCGCACCAACGCTAAAGCTCGTTGGGAATTTGCAGTCTTACGACGCTGATGCAAGAATAGAAGTGCGAATGCGTATTTCGGAGGAAGACATTTATTCCGCTTTTCTGAATCAAGAATTAGTAAACAGTCCGTTCCAGTATATTGAAGCAAGCTGTGATCAACTCTCGCAGTATTTTCCAATTTACTATTACGCACGTCAGGCAGGCTTAAGTCGTAATATGCTTTGTGAAAAAGTTGAGCAAATTACTGATGCGAGAAAACGCACAAAAGAACAAATCCTTGAACGGATTGGCAGCGAGACTAGGCTCCACGAACAACATAGTGTAAGCAAGTCGAAGGCTTATAGATATCGAGACAAATACAGGCAAGACCTAATAACTGAAACGGAAATTACTGTTGATATCGGTCTTGCAACGTATCTGATTTCAGCAATTCGGACTCTTTCTGGTGCCGAGGTAAAAGCGAGCCATGTCTTGCAGATTCTGTCGCGACTATTTGAAGTCCGTGGAGAGCTAGAGAATATTCAGTTTTCCAATTTGCGTAAGGCTATATGTCATATAGATTACGCGTTGAATTGTTACGACGATTAACAGAACTTGACTACGATATCTACTGCGAGTCGCGGCGCATCAAGCTGAAGCTCTGGCCGGTGGGGCCGGTCGGCGGCTGCGACGCCAGGAAGAGCGCCAGCGGCACGACATCAGCCGGCTGCTTGAACCACTCCAGGCTGAGCGCGGAGCCGGCCGGACGCTCGGCCTCGCTCAAGATTTCAGTATCGACCAGACCCGGAATCAGTTCGTTGACACAAATGCCGTAGTCGCGCAGCTCGGTCGCCAGATTGCGCGCCAGCATCCAGGCAGCGGCTTTGGAGGCGCTGTAAGCCGAGCCGGCGCCACCGTCACGGTGGCCCATGCCCGAGCCGATCACGATGATATGCCCGCCCTTGAGCTTGAGATCAGGGATGGCGTATTTGCAAGTGTAGTAGACGCCCAGCAAGTTGACGCGCAGGGTCCGTTCCCAGGCGTCGATATCGCTGTCCGCGACCGAGCGGCGCTCGAAGTTGCCGCCGGCGTTGGCGACGACGATATCGACGGGCCCGTAAGTCGCGCGGGTCTCGGCGTACAAGTTTTGCAAGTCGGCCGGGCAGGTGACATCGCAGCGGACGGCGATGGCTTGGCCGCCCGAGTCGTGAATAATCCCAACCGTTTCGTCGAGCTGCGACTCCGTGCGCGCCGCGCAGACGACTTTGGCGCCCTGCTCGGCGAAGCCGATAGCCAGACCGCGCCCAATGCCGCGCCCGGCGCCGGTTATGACCGCGATTTTGGACTCGAGTTGCTTGCTCATGCTCCCCCTCCTCTAGCGCGCCAGCGGATTCAGCGCGCGCCGGACGACGGGCGCGAGCAGATAACGCGTCTCGCTGACATCGAAAACGTAGCCGCCGCCGAAGAAGATCAGAGCGGCGATGATACAGCCGCTCAATGCCAGCGGCGCGCCAGCTGCAGGCAGAGCGCTCTTGAGCAGCAGCAGGGCGGCGGCCATCACCAGCGATAGCAGCAAGCTGCCGCCGGCGCTGATGAGAATCGCGCGGTCATGGCTGCCCGCTGACGAAGCCGACTCAGCCAAGCGCCTCCGCAAAAGCCACCAGAGCGCCAGCGCTTCGACGATGGTGGTCAGGGCGTTGGCCAGCGCCAGGCCGGCGAAGGCTCCGCGCGCCAGGCTCTGCGGGTCGCCGATGAACTGGATGAAAATCAGATTGAGCGCGATATTGCTGAGCATGGCTGCTGTGCCGGCGATGACCGGCGTCCAGGTATCTTCCAGCGCGTAGAAGGCGCGCGACAGCACTTCCAGCAGCGCGAAGCCGGCGATGCCGATGGCGTAAAAGCTGATAGCCCAGGCCACGGCTTGAGTGCTTTCGGCGGTCCAGGCGCCGCGCTGCAAAAAGCCGACCAGGGGCTCGCCCAATACGATGAGCAGAGCCGAGGCCGGAAACGCCAGATACAGCACATTGCGCATGGCGCGGGCCAGGCGGTCTTTGAAGCCGTCATAGTCGCCTTGCGCTCGCAGCGCCGCCAGCGTAGGGAATACCGCTGAAGCCTGGCTCTGGCCGATCATTCCCAGCACAAAAAAACAGAGCATGAATGCGTAGCGAATAGCGACCACGCTGCCGTCAACCATGCCGCTGGCGAAGCGGATATTGACGTAGAAGTTCAGTTGCACCACCGCCAGGCCAAAAACGCGCGGTCCCATCAGGCGGATTACGTCTAGCACGCCGGGGATGCGAATGGACAGCAGGAGGCGCAGGCGAGCGCGGATCTTGTACAAACCCGGCAGCTGCACGACGAGGTGCAAGACGGCGCTCAAGACGGCGCCATAAGCCAAGCCCATGACATTGAGCTCGCCAACTTGGCCGACATCGGGATGCGCCGGCAGCGAGGGCGCGATCAGCAGAGCGCCGATGATGATGCCGATATTGTTCATGCTGATGGCGATGGCCGGCAGCCAGAAGGCGGCGTAGGATTGCAGGATGCCCATGACTAAGCCGCTGATGCTGAAAATCAGCGGGGTGATCATCATCAAGCGCACCATCTCCACCATCAGCTGCTGCTGAGCCGGCGGGCGATCGACATAGAGCAAGCGGCTCACGAGCAGGGGCGCCAAGCCCGCCACCAGCAAGCCGAATAGCGCGGCTGTAGCGGCGGACAGCGTCATAACCGCGCTGGCCAACCGCCAGGCTTGCTCGAGGTCGCGCTCGCGAATGCGCGCGAATACGGGAATGAATGAGGAGCCAAGCGCGCCACCGGCGACCAGCACGAAGACCGTCTCCGGCAGTTGCTGGGCGGCGGCGAAGGTATCGTTGGCGGCGCCGGTACCGAATTGCGCGCCGACCACAGCAATGCGCAGCAGACCCAGCACGCCGCTGGCCAAAAAGCCGACCAGCACGATCAGCGCCTTCTCGATTATCTGGCGATTGTCCAGCGCTTGGTTGGCGCTCATTAGCCTGCCCGCTCCCGCCGCGGCCGCGCAGGATTGCCACTTGGCAGCGCCGCCGACATCCCTATAATATACGGGTTCAGGCAATAGAAAACTCTCTGCGAGACGCAGTTGCAGCGGAATAGGTGAGGTAAGACAGATGCAAGTTATTTTGCTTCAGGACTTGTACAAGCATGGCGTCGCCGGCGAGGTGGTCAAGGTGGCGGATGGATTCGCCCGCAACTATCTGATCCCGCGCAAAATGGCGGTGCAGGCCACGCCCTCAGCGCTTCGGCGAACCGAGACTGTCCGCGAGAATGTCGAGGCGCGCAAGGCGCAATACAACAACATGCTGAATGACCTGGCGCGCCAGATTGACGGCGTCGAGTTGATCTTCGGGCGGCGCGCGGCGTCTACCGGCAAGCTCTTCGGCTCGGTGACGACCCAGGAGATCGCCGATGAACTGGACCGCGTCACCAGCGTGGACATCAACCGGCGGCGCATCAGCCAGCAATCCCTGCGCGAAGTCGGGACGCATCAAGTAGCCGTGCGCCTGGGCAATGAGCTGTCGCCCACGCTGAAAATCAGCATCGTGCCCGAGGACGAGCTGCCGGAATTCCGGGCGGCGCGCGAGCGCGGCGAGCAAGTCAGCGCTGAAGACATCATGGCCGAAGGCTTCCGTTACGCCGGTCCGGCTGAAACAGCGAGTGACAGCGCGGCTGAAGAGACCGAAGATTCAGGCGAAGCCATTGCCGAGGCGGACGCTGAGCCGGTAACAGGATAAGCGGCGTCTATTGCGCATCGCCCTTCACAACGCGACTACGATTACGTAACCCCGTTCGATTCAGGTTATACTGAACTGGCGGGGTTATTTCATTGAGGCCATAGATGGACGCCTACTCGCTCGGGGAGTACCTGCGGGAAGCGCGCGAAGCCAAAGAAATCGAAATTGAGGATGTGGTCGCCAAGCTGCGCATTCGGCAGCCGATCCTGGATTCCTTTGAGGCGGGCGAATTCGAAATCCAGGGTGTGCCCGAGATCCAAATACGCGGGCTGCTGCGAATTTACGCCCGCTTTCTGGAGCTGGATGAAGACCATGTCCTGCTGCTGTACGACCAGATGCGGCTCGCGCAGGAAAGGGGGCGCCGCGGCCGGCGTGGCCGCAGGCGCCGGCCCGAACCGGTGGAAGAGCCTTACAGTTCGACGCAGCCTTTGCAAGAGATCGAGCTGGTGGAGCGCCGCTCTTCCGGCTGTCGCGGCGTACTGCGCGCGCTCTTCCTGCTGCTGCTTTCGGCGGCTGCCGTCGCTGTGATCGTCTTCGTAACCGTAGATCTGGTGGGCATTGAGTTGGACGCTGAACCGGCAACAGCCACCGGCGCCCCGGCGTTTGCGCCAACGGCTACTGCGGCAGCGCCAACAGCCGCAGCGCCCGAAGCGACGGTCGCCTTCGCCATGAACCGCAGTCAGTATTCCGGCAGCGGCATCTTGGTCAGCTTGCTGCTGACGCAGCGCAGTTGGCTCAGCCTGGTAGTAGACGGCGTGGAAGCCTATGTCGGCATCGCCGCGGCCGAGACCCTGCTGGAGTACAACGCGGAAAGCGAAGTGCTGCTTTCAGCCAGCAATGCCCTGGCTCTCGACCTGATCTGGAATGGTCAGCGGCAGGGGCCAATTGGCGAGCGCGGCCAGCGGGTGGACATCCGCTTCACGGCGGATACGGCGGTCGTGAATTTGGGACCGGCCAGCGACCTCGCAAGCGAGACGCCGACTGTGACCCCTGTGGTTGTCATTGTGGAAGCAGCCGAGCAAGCGGCTGTGCCCTTGCCGACCGCAATCATCGAAGCGACGCTGACGCCGATCGCCACGGATCCGCCCGCGGCTCAGCCCAGCGTGACGCCGCTGCCGACCGAGGTCATCGTCGCCAGCGCGACGGCGACAGCCACGGCGGCCGAGCCGCAAATCCCCACGGCGATCTTGCCGCCGCGGTTGACGCAGGCGGGTTTACCGCCGACGAAGGAGAGAGTGTGACAAGAAGAGCAAAGCCATCGTCGACAGACAAATACTACTTGCTCAGCCTGGGCTGCGCCAAGAATACAGTCGACAGCGAGAGCATGGCGCAAATCTTGAACAAACGGGGCATGCGTGGAGTCGGCGATCCCGACGCGGCCGAGGTGCTGATCGTCAATACTTGCGGCTTCATCAACGCCGCCAAGGCAGAATCGGTCGCGGCGTTGCGCGAATTGGTCGATATTAAACGCGATGACCAGATGGTAGTCGCGGCCGGCTGCCTGTCGCAGCGCTATGGCGATACGCTCGTGCAGGACGTGCCCGGGCTGGACGGCGTCATCGGCACACGGCGCTGGATGGACATCTTCGACCTGATCACGCGCCTGCGTCAACGCAAGCATCCCGCGCCGCTCTATCACCTGCCCGACGAAGCCAAGGTTGTGGGGCTGGATGAGCGCGGCGTCTTGCGCGCCAGCGTCCAAGGCGCCTCAGCTTATCTCAAGATCGCCGATGGCTGCCGGCGGCCCTGCGCCTTCTGCGCCATCCCGCGCATCAAGGGCACGGCAGTCAGCCGACCGCTCGAGTCGATCGTGGCGGAAGCCCTCCGCTTGCAGGAGTTAGGCGTCCGCGAGGTCATGCTCATCGCGCAGGACAGCACCGATTACGGCTATGACCTGGGCTTGAAGGATGGCTTGGCGCAGTTGCTGGACGCCATCGTAGCGGCGGCGCCGGATATCCCCTGGCTGCGCCTCATGTACGCCTACCCAGGATACGTCACGCCGCGGCTAATCGAGACCATGGCCCGGCATGAGCAGATCTTGCCCTACCTCGATATTCCGCTGCAGCACGGGCACCGCGAGACTCTGAAGCGGATGAAGCGGCCGGCGAAAGTCGAATGGGTTTACGACACCATCGGCCAACTGCGCCAGGCGATGCCGGAGCTGGCGGCGCGCACGACCTTCATCGTGGGTTATCCCGGCGAAACTGAAACAGAGTTTCAAGGGCTGCTGCGAATGGTCAAGGACCTGGAGTTCGACCGCGTCGGCGCCTTCCAGTACAGCTACGAGCTGGGCACGCCCAGCGCCACCCTGCCCGATCATGTCGATGACGCCATCAAGCAGGAGCGCTATGAGCGCTTGATGGAATTGCAGAGCGGCATCAGCTTGAAGAAGAATCAGGCGCTGGTGGGCAAGACGCTGGAGATTCTGGTCGAAGGGCATGGCGCGGGTGAAGATGAAAGCGGCGCTGACACCGGCGATGTCATAAGCCTGGGCCGCAGTTACCGCGACGCGCCGGAAATCGACGGCTACGTGCTGATCGAGGGCGAGCTGCCGATTGGCGAAATTGTGCCGGGGCGCATCACCGGCGCGACCACCTACGATTTGCTGGCGACGGTTGATACGTCGGGACCGCTTGTCATCGAAGCCGGCCAAGTCTACGGCGAGGGCATGATCGACATTAGCTGAGTCAAGCGCTTAGCCGGTCTTGACGCCGACGGCGATACCATCCCCGACCTGGATGATGGTGCTGTTGAAGCGCGGATGTTCCGCCAGCATGCGGTTGAAAGCCACCATGGCGTGATCGTCATCGGTTTTGGGATCGAAGATGGCGCCGCCCCAAAAGGCGTTGTCCGCCACTACCGCGCCACCCACCCGCAGATGCTCCGCCGCCCAGGCCAGGTAGTTGTGATAGTTGCCTTTGTCGGCATCGATAAACATCAAATCGAAAGGAGCGTCCGCCGCCAGCTTGGGCAGCACCTGCGCAGCCGCGCCTTGCAGGACCGTCACTTTGTCCGCCAGCCCGGCATATTGAAAATGCGCGCGGGCTACCTCGGCGTGAACACTGCTCACCTCAATTGTTGTCAGCTGGCCGTCATCCGGCAAGGCGCGGGCGATGCAGATGCCGCTATAGCCTGCCAGCGTACCGACCTCGACCACGCGCGCGGCGCCGGAAAGCCGCACCAGCACTTGCAGCAGCTTGGCTTCGTTGGCCTCCAGGCTTATCTGCGGCAGGCCGCGGGCAGCCGTCTGCCGGCGCACGTAGCGCAGGGTCGCGTCTTCAGGCGCGAAAAGTTCGCCGATGTAAGTTTGGTAACGCTGGGACAAGCTTTGGCTCATCGTCATTCGCCTCCTTCAGGCAGATCGTCCTCATCATCGCTTCTGGACTGAATATCGAGTTTCTGCGGCGGCTTGTCGCGGAAGACAGCAAAATGATCCAGATCGCGCGGAACATAGGAGTTGGGAAAAGCCTTGCGAACTTCACGTATGACCTCAAATTCGCGATAGCGGCGCGAAATATGCGTCGAGAAGAGGAATTTCACATCGCATTCCAGCGCCAATTCCGCCGCCTGCAGCGCGGTGATATGCCCGACCTGCCGCGCGATATCGGCGTCTCGATCGAGGAAGGTCGACTCGATCACCAGCGCGTCAGCGCCAGCGGCGGCGGCGCGAATGTCATCGGTGCGCGACAGGTCGCCGGTAATGACCACCTTCGTCCCGCGGATCGGCTCGCCCAGCACTTCGTCGGGATGGATTGCCCGGCCGTCTCCCAGGACAACGGTCTGGCCCGCGACAAGCTGGCCCCGCTCGGGACCCGATGGCAGGCCGAGCGCCTCGGCTTTTTCGACCAGGAACGGGCGGCGCGCTTTCTCTTCAAAGATATAGCCGTAACATTCGCGGCCGCGATGCGAGACGGGAAAAGCGCGCACTGAGAAGCGGCGGCCTTGGTACAGTGTCTTGCCCGGCAGAACGCGATTAAAATAAATCGGTATCGGCGGCTGCTCGCGGCGGAATATCACCTGATAGACCAAGGCCTGTACGCGCTCGATGGCGGGCAGCCCGCCCCAGATATGAATTTCGTCCAGGGCTTCCCAGCGGCCGTATGTCGACAGCAAGCCGCCCAATCCCAGAATATGGTCCAAATGCGCGTGAGTGAGGAATATGTGGTCGAGCCGTTTGAAACCGATGCCGCTGCGCAGGATTTGGCGCTGCGACCCTTCGCCGCAGTCCACCAAAAAGCGCTGCTCGTCAGCCAAGACGGCCAGCGCCGGCAGACCACGGTGGATGGATGGCGCCGAGGCCGAGGTACCCAGGAAGACAAGTTCAAACATCAGCCGCCACTCTGGGCATCGGAGGATTCCGGCGGCAGGATTTCGATGCTGTATAGAAAGATTCTGTCGCCCCGTTCCTCATCGCCGTCGAGGACAGGCAGGCGTTTCAGATCGGTCTGCCGGTAGGCGCCAACCGACACCAGACGTTCGCCGGGCAAAGCCTGGTCAGGCAATTTCACCGTAGTCACTTGAATAAAAACGTCACGGTCGCGCATCAGCACCGGATTGACGTAGAGCACATCGCGGACGGCAATTGGCATGACCGGGCTGGAGAGCACATGGGTCAGCAGCGTCAAGTCAGGCAGTATTTCACCTTCCGTCCGCCAATAGGTGATGACTTCCACCGAATCGCCCGGCAAGAAAGTTCGTTGCACATTGGGCTCATAACCAAGAAAGGTCAGATTGCCGCCCAAGCGGATTGGCGGGGCGATGGGCTCGGGCACGCTCACTTCCGGGGCGTATGAGACCGGCGCGGTCGTCGTCAGCTCGCCCGCGCGGAGAGCGAGGAAATCGGGCGCCGTCAATTCGAGGATGCTTCCGCGCGGCACATCGCCGGTTACCGGCTCGCCCTGGGCTAACCACTCCTGAAGATACGGGTGGACGTTCTCGCGCGTTTGCTCGTTGAAAAAGACAATTCGCTGCTTTTCACCGCCATTGGACAGCAACAGGCTGTGAGCGCAATTCGCCTCGTGGTAGGCCAGCGTGGAGCGATTCATCATGAGCAGAGTTTTGTCGATTTCGACCAGCTCCGCGCCTGGCTGTGAAGAATCCAGGAGCGGATTGCAGAGCACAACGGGCGTCTCGTTGGAGGCTATATCAAGATAATGCGCGATCTGCCCCAGCTCGCCATTGACCAGGGGCATGACAGCTTCGTTGCCGCGCCAATCGACAAAGAGGTCCTGCCAAGTCCAAACCAGGTTCAAGCCGAGAAGAGCAAGCACGCCGGTAACCGCGAGCCGGCGAAAGACGACATCCACAAATACGCGCGACCGGATGAGCGAATAGAAACCCATGCCGAAGAAAATAGCAAGCTGCGGGTAGATCACACTCATGCGCGCAAAGTTGGGGCTGTTTTCCACGATGAAAGCGGCCGGCAGCGTCAGAAAGAACATAAGCAGCAGCAGCATAAAGCGCGGGCGATGACGGCGCAGAATACAAATGAAAAATCCCGCTACCATGAAAAGTCCGCTAAAGATATCGACCAGTGGGCGACCAGGCAGATTATGGAGCGGATCCGCGTCTCCCTTGTAAAAGATAGCAAGAAAGCCCTCCACGATGGAGCGGATCAAGCCATCGGTATAATGGGACAGAATCCTTTGCCCGGCGGAATACTGCGGCAGGTTGATGCTGGACAAGAGATAAGGCATGCTGATGATCAGCATCAGCAGAATGGCGAAGCCTGTATAGCTGCGGCGCTGCCGAAACATGACATTGCGCACAAAGACCAGGTGTGAAATGTATATCATTGCTCCCAGCACAATAAACAGGCTGGAAGGGTGCAGGTAGAAGCCGATGCCAAGCAAGGCGCCCAAGGCGGCGAAGGAAACAACATTCGAGGTGACTATGCGCGTGCGGCGGTATACCGGCAGCGAGCGCGCCAGCGCTAACATGGTAGCCGACACGAGGAATAGCACGGTGGCGTCGCTGGACACGGCGCGAGACAGTAGAATTGCGCTCATGTTGACGGAAAGCAGGCCCGCAGCCAGAACCCCTATGATGGGATTAAAGAGATGGAGACCAAGCGTATAGACGATCGCCACCGACAGTACGCCCAGCCACACGGACAGTATGCGAAAGCCTATCGTCCCCTCGCCGACAAAGCTCGTGACAAAAGCGGCAAGTATGTGATAGAAGCCTTCGCGGCCGCCGTCTTCGCCCGGGAAGAAAACGTAGATATCACCCTGCCGTACATTGTCCGCCAAGCGGATATTGATGATTTCGTCGTCGCTGAAGCCTTGCGGCAGGTTGGAGAGATCGATTATACGCAGCGCGGATGCCAGAACGAGCAGCACGACGACCAAGAAGTAACTCATCCTGCTCGTCATCAGGACATGACCGCGGACCAGATTAAGCAACGTTGATTGGGTCGTCATCGTGTCAGCGAGTATACATCATAAGTTGACTGATCCGCGCGCCTTCGGCGTCGCTATAACTATTGCTACAGTCCAGCGCAACACTACCTATTGTTTTCCGCCAATGAAGACATTGTATTACAGTTGCAAGCTGGCAGGCGGGCTAATTGGGACAAATCGGCGCCGGCGCCCGGCCTTCGGCGACGGCACTGTCCGGTTCGCGCGCGGGAATCTCGAAGTCATCGCAGACCTTTCGCATATTCGCCACGGTGATGAAAGCCGGGCGCGGAATACCGGTATCCGGCTCGACGATAGACCACCAATATTCCTCGTTGGACTGGCGCCATGTCGCGTCGGGCAAGTAGATTAGCGTCATCAGGCCGACCCAGGGGCGCCAATTGGCGATGGCGTACTCATAAGCCCGTTCCAACAATTCGGCTTGCTGGGGCTCGGTCACGCTGAACCATTTGTATTCGGGATTGATCTGCTCGGTCGTATAGCCAAATTCCATAATCGCCATTTGCCGCTCGGCGTCATCGTGGCTGATCATGATCTTGCGCAGGTCTTCTACGCGCCGAAAGGTAAAAAAGCGCTGCAGCGCTTCCTCGCTATCCGGGCTAAGCTCGGGCTCGGAATAGCCGGGCGCGTGTACGCCGACCACGTCAATATGCTTTTGGAAGCCGTTACGGTACATGTGGTCAAGGTAAATGTCATCGGGCCTGGCGCTGTCATCGTTGGTGCCGGTCGTCGCCAAACCCGCCGAGATCAATATGGCGGCAGGGTCGGCAGCGCGTATCGCGTCGCTGCAAGCGGCCAGCAACTTGACATAGCCGGCGGGGTCGGGCGGGGCGCCGCCCCATTCCCGGCTCAGGTTGGGCTCATTCCAGATTTGATAGGCGGCGATCTTGCCGTGATAACGCTCGGCCAGGCGTGAGCAATACTCCGCCCACAGCGAGAGGTCCTCGGGCGGGCTGTCATGGGCGGCACTGTGGCCGGGCGCTATAGCCCAGCTGGGGACCTGCCCAAGTCTTGCGATGATGCTCAAGCCGCGCCGGGCCGCCTCCCGGTAGATGCGATCGGACTGTGTCCAATCCCATGCGCCGGGGAGTGGCTCAAGATCGCGCCAAGCGAAAGTCTGTTTGACGTGACTGAATGACAGCAGTCGAACCCAATCCAGATGTTTGCCCGCATCGCCATTATCCCACCACAGGAAAGCTTGTATGCCATAGGTCAGGGAGGGAAATGGCGGGTCCGCAATGGCTGCGCCCGCAAAGGGATCCTGTTGGGAATTCAATTCGCGCAGGGTAAAGAAGCCGGCCGCCAATGAGAGCGCCAGGAATACTGCCATGAAGATGCGCCGGCGAAAATGGGCCCGCATGTTTATTGCCCCGCGCGCGCCCGATAATCTTGCTGCCAATCCCTGATGGCGGCGAAGGCCGGGCGAAACTTGAAGCCCGGACCAATCAGCGAATAGGGAACATTATCGTTTGCTATGTCATATCCCGCCAGCGGACCGTAGTTGAGATTCCAAATGAACGCGAGCCAGATGAAGCCCCATGCTTCCATATTGCTCATTGCCATTTGTAGCCACTCCGCCTGTTCGGTCAACGAGTTATCGCGCGCGTATATGACGCCGGAGGCGGCGCCATCCAGATCTTCAACTGATGCCCAGCCAAACTTTGTAACGCAGAGTTTAGTCGTCTCGCCGGCCGATCGAATGGTGTTGGCGTAGCCCTCGAGCGTACTGCGGAAACTCCAGCTATGGTGTGGATTATCAAAGGGGCCGCGGAAGATGGCGCCCGCGTCTTGCGGGACTTCGTCGTAGCGATGGTCCGGGCCGATATTGTAGCCATTGTGTTGAGCGCCGATACAGTCCGCCCAGTCCAGCAGGCCCGCTTCAATCATCTGCTGCATATAAGCAAAGTCATTGGCCGCGGTCAGGCCGTCGTTTACGCCCGTCGGCGCCAGCGCGCCGCTAATCACTATGATCCCGGGGTCAGCAGCCTTGATGACCGTATAGGCGCTACGGAGGAGGTCAACGTATTTTGCCGCGCTTAGGCCGTCAATTGAAGCCCACTCGCTGTCGGTATTTTGCGCGCTCCAGACCTCAATGGCATGGACGCGCCCGGGATAACGCTTGACGATTTCCGCCACAAAGTTGGAATAAGTTTGTGGATCAAGCGGGGGACCGCGCCGGCCCGGGACCGCGTCCGGTTCCCGCGCCCAATCCGGCGCAGCCGCTACTGACAGCAGCAGCTTGACATCGAATTTCCGCGCGCTGCGCATGATGTTCTCGAGCGCGGTCCAGTCGATTGCGCCGGGCCGGGTTTCCAGCGAGTTCCAGCGAATTTGCTGCTTAATCCACTTTAGCCCGAGGTCGCTGGTGGCTGATCGGTACCAATTGTCCTGCTCGTCGGATTGGAAGTCGGGCGGTTGGGCGATTTGGATGCCTACCTGAAAACGCATGGGGTCGACTGGCAGCGGCGTCGGCATGGTGGCTGCGGGCGGCGCTTCGGCGAGATTCCGCTCGCCGTCGGCAACTTGCGCCCGGGCGGATTCCTCAGGGCTGGGCGGCGTTGATGCGGGCGCAAGCGTCGGCGAAGAAGCTGCGCCAGGTGAATCGTCGTTTGCGCCGTTCGTTTCAGCTTCCGCCACGGGCTCATCAAGCGGCAGCGGATTGCTCGACGCCGGATCCGGCTCTTCTGGATTGTAGGTGAAATATACGGCGGAAAAAGTGGCCAGACTCACCAGGGCGGTGATGGCGAGCCAGACGATGACAAAGCCGCGAATTTGTTTGAAAACCGTCCTGGTTACCACGTATGCTCCACACTCGCATATACACGAGAGTACAACAGAATGCCGCTCAGCGGGAGTCCAGGCAGCGGGCTCACCTGGCCGCCGCCAGCGCAGCGCAGGCCGGGCAGGAGCCGTCGCGGCGCAGGATTGCGTAGCCTGCCTGTGGATCGGCGCCGTAGGCGGTGAAGTCGATATTCCAGACGATCAGCAAGCGAACTTGCCCGCTCTGCGATGCCAACGCGGCAGCCTGCGCCAGCCAGTTCGCCTGTTGTTGCAGCGTGACATCCTTCGCCCAGCTAAAATATTCCGGCAGATTGGGCAGCCCGTCCGAAGTGAGGTAGCCCAATTCCGTGAAACAAATTGGACGGCGCGTGATGCTGATATAGCCGTGGAGCATGCCGTAGAAATAGCGCGTGTAATAATTGTCGAGGCGCGGATCGCCGCTGGTTTGAGCGGGCGGGACGATGCCTTCATTGTAATGGACGCCGACGCAGTCCAAATGATTTAGTCCGCCGCCTTCCACCATTTGGCGCAGCCAGCGATTGTCGGGCATGACGCGATCCGGCCGATCGGATACGCCGGTTGGCGCAGGCGCCGCGCTGATGACCATCGTGGCCGGATTCACCTGTTTTATCTTGCGATAGGCAAGCGCCAGCATCTCGGCGTAAGCCAAGCCGCTAATTTGGCCGCGCGGCCATTCGCGATCCAGGTTGGGCTCATTCCAGACCTCGATTGCGTCGGCGCCCTGCCCGGCAATTCGCTGCAGCCAATCCGTGAACGATTCGATGTAGGGCTGGCCGCCTCGCGCCAATTCACCGGGATCGCCGACCGCGCCTATTAGAATTTTGAAGCCGTTATTATGCGCTGTCGTGATAACCGACCCTATATCCGCCGGGCCTTGCCAGTAGAATCGCTCCTGCTTTTTCATCCAGGTCATGCCGGCGGCGCGCATGGCGTCAACTGCCCGCGCGCTGCCGGTGTCGGTAACGTGGCCGCCGATTTCGATTCTAATGCTGCCCGCCGCCGGCGGAGCGTTGTTAAAAGCGCTGTCTGTAGTATTACCGGGCGCGGCCGCAACGCGGCGCGGCACGGGCGTCGGCGTGGGCGTCGGCGTCGGGGTTGGCGTGAGCGTGGGCTTGAAGAGTGGCAACACAGCCCCCTGCCGACCGCTGACCGCGCCGTTGCCGCTTATGACTGACCAATTCACAGCATAGTTGCCGTCCGGCGCTTCCAAGGTCAGAATCAGATCCTCATCCAGTTCCGTGTCGATTTGATCCAGGGGACCATCGGCGGCGTCGATCGACCAGCGCGCGGCAAATCGGCTGGGGTCGGGCTGGGAAGGCTGCGACGACATAAAACTTGTAATCGCGTCTATCAGCGGCGCCGAGTGATCGACCGCCAGCAAGTCGGCAAAGGCGACGCCGGCAATCGCAAAGGGCAGCGTCTGATCCAGCCGATGGCGCAGGGCGGCGGCGTCAGTCAGCCAAGTCCGCGCTACCGGGACGTCAGCCTGATTGATGTAATCCAGGTATGCAGTCTGGGCGTCCTGGTTGAAACCGAGGCGAAGGCCATAGCCGCTGAGTGAAGCGCGGACAACCGTGCCGGGTTCTATGGAACCGGTCTCGCTGATATCGTCAGCCTGCAAAATCACATCGCCGGCCGGCGCAAACGCCGCGCGCCAGCCGGTAGTTTTCAACATTCCATTTATCTGACGCTGGGGGCTGGCGCTGAGGCCGAGCAATATCTTGTGCCCCTCTACCGCGCTGGCCGCAGCTTGCAGCAAACGCTCAAGATTGCCTGCCGCGCCCGGCGTAAAATCTTGTGGATGCAATGTGGCGCGCAGCAAAAAATAGTCGGCCGCCGCGCCCAGCCGCCGCCAATCATAGCCGCCGCCATGCCACTCCTTAGCCGAGTTGCGCTCGGCCGTTACGACAATGCCAAGCCCGCTTCCTTGCTGTGACAGACGCTTTCCCAGATCAGTGACAAACTGCGCGAAATGCTCGCTGTGGGCGGCGGAAAAACCGCGGTAGTCAATGAAAACGCCATCAAACTGATTGACGCTCACGAGACGGCCGATCTGTTCGATATGCCACTCTCGCAGCGCCGCACTGCCCAAGATAGCTTCCACCGTGGCGACGTCAAGCGCTTGTGGATCAATAAAATTGCGCAGCAGCGGCATGTATTGGTAGGCGGAATCGCTGTCGCCGCCGGGCGCCAGACTGCCGACCAAAGCGCCCTGCTCGCTCGGTCGCAAGCCGGCCGGGCTCAAGATGGTCGTTAGGTCAATGACTTCATCTTTCAGGTCATGCTGAATTTCCTGTGATACCTGCACGATGGGGGCGGCAGGCAGGCGCTCAAACAGCGCCAATGCCAATGGCGCATAATCGGCGGTTCCGATCGAGACATCGCCGGAGCGCGCGGAGGGAATAAAGCGCCAGGAGCCGCCATCCCAGCCGCGCAGCGCGAGGCGCTTGGACTCGGCGGCATGACTGAGCTCGATGAGCAGCGATGCCGGCGCAGCGCCGCGAGCTTCCAGAATGTACAGCTTGCTCAGCAGCCTGTGCTTCGCTGGCAGGGCGCCGCGCGCGGCTGGCAGCCACTGCGGATGATCCGGGCTGTCGGCGAGGAATTCCGCTTGTGACAGCCGCGTTATCTTCAGCGCGAAGTCGGTAGCGGCCCTGTCATCCGGCAAGCGCAGGCTGAGGTCGCTGTCGAAAATGAGCAAGGGCGAGCCGGCGTTGAGGGCTGTGTAAGCCCGTGCCTCCAGCCGATCGGGCAGGTCAATCGGCGGGAGAATCAGCCCCAGCGCTACCAGCGCCGCAGCGATTATCGTGGCAGTGCAGCCGATAAGCCAGCAGCCGGAGCCGCGAGGTTTGGGGGGGAGATTGTTGCTTTGAATATGATGGGGCTGGGTTATCACGACTACAAATATTTACGGTCCGCCAAGTCAGCCAAGTCTTGCGCCAATTCATCAATCATGCGTATTCTGGAATCGACTCCAGGATAAAGATAGTTGGCTATATTGAACTTTGGTCTGTTCACGACATAGATCGCGTCGATATCCGTTTCCAGCACTGCGCGGTTCTTCTTTGGCATCCTCTCGTTTCTCAGATCATCATCGCTGTTCGGCGTCAGCAAAAACACTCTGATGTTCTTGGTATTGCTCTGAGCGTGGAGCTTCAACCGCCAATAGGCAGTCTGAGTCGCGCGTTCACGGAGCGAGGTTTTGACCGATAGGATAGCTAGAATACGGTTTCGACTGGGCTGAAAAACGATCAGGTCCACGTCTGGCAAGTGGGAGCCGTATTCCCCGAAATCAATTTCTACCTTTTCTCTCGCCTCTTTAACAGGTATCAAGTCGAGATTAAGCGGTTCTAGCTGCCGTTCAAGTATATGCTCGATAACTTTCTCCAGGCCGAGTCCTTTGACATTGCGCCATGATTGGGACTTGTTCTTACCGGGCGGCAGTCTCTTTGCGTGCTCTTTTTCAGCCTCCAAAAGGAATGCAGGAATGTTTTTGTAATCTGGCGAATAGTGCTGAATGAAAAAAGCAAGGAGTCCTTTCGCATCCATTACATCGTCCTTGTCTTTGCGCTTCTTAGTCATTTCTGAAGCACCAAGACAAGCTCGGTTGGATACGCGAAAGCATCAGCATCGGCAGTCTTCGCAAACCTGCCTGTCGCCTTGTCACGTGTAGACGGCAAATTCTTTGATGGAATCTCACGCTTTATAACACTTATCGTGTCAAATCCAATTCTCTGCATCTGTTCGACAAATACTTCCGCGTTGGTAATTTCAACGCCTTTCAAGCTAGTGTTGCCAATTACGATACAAACTTTTCCGCCGAATCGGAGCAGACGATATAGTTCTGTCCAGATTTCGTACATAGATTGGAAATAACTAACGACACTTGACGCTGTTTTGCCGTTCTTTGTTTCTAGCTTGGCACCAATCTCAGCAGCAAGAGAGCTTTGCGTAAGCGCTTCATAATCTTTATTTTCAGAATCAATTCGCCTTAGCGCAGACCCTATAAATTTCTGGCGGAATGCCCTCAAATCATCTAGATCTTCCAGCCATAGCATTGACAATTGGTGAAGATCGCCATACTCGTAAGATGTCACATAGGGCGGCGACGTTACAACCAAGTCCACAGAGCCGTTTGCTAAGGGCAATTTTCTCGAATCCCTGCACTCTACATTCGCGGTGAATGCCTGACCGTTCATTAACTCCAAGAAGGCAATATTACCTCTCAGCATCATGCGAATCTGGCGAGCGTACGTTCGCATTACATCAGGAATGTTCTTATTGAAGTCGCGAGTTGGCTTATTGCTCTTTTGTTGCCAAATCGAACAATTCTTGAGGATATTCGAGAATCCGCACAGGAAAAAACGGCGGGCATCTGCATTGTCGATAGTACGAATCACGTGCAAGAGTCTCGCTAATTCTTCTTTCTGTTCGCTTTTGTACCAAAAATCAATCCTCTCGTTCTTAGGTGGTTTAGTCGTGGATGCCCCGAAATTCAATTGAATCTGCTCAAAGACCTCGTTTAGCAAGTTGGGGGCTAGGCGCCGAACTTTGGCCATCGAAATCAATATAGAAATCGGGTTAATGTCGTATCCATAGGAATACCGTCGCGACACAATCGATTCCACTAGCGTGGTACCGCATCCGCAAAACGGATCGAGGACTGTGTCGCCTGCCTCTGAATAATCCTCAATGAGCCGTCGAGCTAATTGTGGAATGAACTTAGCTGGGTAACGGTGATAGCCATGCGTGATATAGGTTGTGTCTGACCGCTTTGCCTGACTGAACGCCCAGTCATGAGAAACTGGCACAACATCAAAGCGCTCTCGTATCAAAGTCATATCAATTCTCATCAAACCTTGAAGGTAATTATATCACACATGGAGACGATTTTCGCGACCCGCCACTTTGCTTGGATATCTGGAGTATTTCTTGTCAGGATTCCGCCGCGAGCATATCCAGGCATAGATTTCTATTTTCACCTGACCCGCTATCGTTCATCTTTGGCCGCTCTCATGAATTTCGAGTCATGCTTCCTATAGAGCTTCAACATTTCGCCATAGAGTTCCACCGCATTCATGTTGTCCGTTTTTAGCCCCCACAGAAAGAAATCAAAAACTGCATCCTTCATCATCTGATATTGAAACTCATAGACGCCATCGTGAGTCTTTTCCAAGAATTCCATTGTCGTCAGGTTTTCGCCCATTTTCAAAGCCTCTTTCTTTCAAATATCTGAATCGCACAATCTGTTTTCATCCGCCCCCCGCGCTGCGAACGGCATTCACCAGGATGCGCGCCCGGCTGCGCAGCCTGGACTTCGACCAGGTTCCATCGCCCACCAGCCAGCCGCCCATGCCGCAGGCGACCGCGCCAGCCTGGATGAATTCGCGGGCGTTCTGGGCGTCCATGGCGCCATTGCACATAAATCTCATGTGTCTGAGGGGACCGAACATGGCCGTGAAATAATTGATGCCCAGCGCGCCGATGGGAAAGAGCTTCAGCAATTGCGCGCCCATATCCCAGGCGGCCACCGCTTCGGAGGGCGTGGCCACGCCTGGACCCATGAGTATGCCGCGATCCATGACCGCGCTGACGATTTCCGGCTGAAAAGCCGGCGACACGACAAAGTCGGCGCCAGCGTCGAGGACGGCCTGGGCCGAGTCCAAATCAAGCACCGTGCCCATACCGACGCAAACCGCCTCGCCAAATTCCTCTTTGACCGCCCGCATGGCCGCGATCGGCGCTTCCGAATTCATCATCATCTCGAAGACATGAATGCCTTCGTTGAGCAGCACCTCGCTGACATGCAGCGCGACATCCGGCGGAAAGGCGCCGCGCATGCCCGCTACAATGCCGCTGGTTTCGATGGCGCTCAGCGCATCATCCGCCTTCATGGCCGCGCCTGGTCCCTTGCTGCTATACTGGAGTGGCAGAATCAAGTTTATCATAGTCCTTGTGATGTCATTTGCCAATGAAGGACGCGCATCTATGAGGATTCTCATTGCCGCCGGCGCATTCAAACAGAGCTTGACCGCCAGCGAAGTCTGCGCCGCTATCGCTGCGGGCCTGCAGCAGTCCGGCCTTGACGCTGACCTGGAGCAGCTGCCGATTGCCGATGGCGGCAACGGAACGCTGGACGCCTTGCTGGCCGCCGGCGGTCAACGCCTGACTGCGCCGGTTCTCGATCCGCTGGGGCGGCCGATTCAAGCCGACTACGGGCTGCTGAACAGCGGCGAAACGGCGGTCATTGAGATGGCGCTGGCGTCCGGACTGGAACTGCTGGCGCCCGACGAGCTGAACCCGCTGCAGGCCTCGACCTATGGGACAGGGCAGCTCATGGCGGACGCGCTGGAGCGCGGCGCCGAGCGCTTCATCATCGGCATGGGCGGCAGCGCGACGGTGGACGGCGGCATGGGCTGCCTGCAAGCCTTGGGGCTGCGTCTGCTGGACGCGCATGGGCGTGACGTTCAGGCTGGCGCAGCCGGTCTGGCGCGGATCGCGAGCTTCGATGACAGCGGCCTGGACCCGCGCTGGTGGCGGGCGCAGATCGTAATCGCTTCCGATGTGGACAATCCAACGCTGGGAGAACAGGGCGCGGCGCGGATTTTCGGCCCGCAGAAGGGCGCCGATGCGCCGATGGTCAAGCAGCTTGAGCGCAATCTACGGCATTGCTTCACCCGGCTCTATGAACAGCGCGGCATTGATGTGCGGCAGGTCCGGGGCGGGGGCGCGGCGGGCGCATTCGCCGCCGGTTTGATGTCCTTTTTGTCCTGCGAGATCGTATCCGGCATCGACATGGTGCTGGCGCAGAACCGCTTCGAAGACAAGTTGGCCGCGGCATCGCTGGTGATCACCGGCGAAGGGCAGATTGACGCGCAGACTCTGGGCGGCAAGGGTCCCCTGGGCGTGGCGAAGTTGGCCGCGGCGCAAGGCCTGCCGACTGTGGCGATCGTTGGCGGTCTGAACATCGACGATGCGCTCTTGCACGCAGCGGGACTGCAAGCTGCATTCTCCATCGTCGACAAGCCCATGCCCCTGCAAGCGGCGCTCGACGATGCGGCGGACCTGCTACGACGGGCGGCGCTGCGGCTGGGCTATGTGCTGAAATTGTCTCAGTGAGCGGCTAGGGCAGTCAAGATGCGCTCGCTTTCGCCTACCATCCGCGCCGAAGCTGCCTTAGAATGCGCGGAATGCCCGCAGAAAGGGGCGGCTGATGCAGCGCATCGTACTGAAATTGGGCACCAGCGTACTGACCAAGGGGACCGAGCGGCTGAACCGCCAGCGCATGCTGGAATTGGTGCAGCAAGTCGCCGAATTGCATGAAACCGGTCACGAGATAATCGTGGTTTCGTCCGGCGCGCAGACAGCCGGGCGCGAGCGCCTGGGCTACCCGGACTTGGGCAAGTCGGTGCCGGCCAAGCAAATGTTGAGTGCGGTGGGCCAGAGCCACCTGATGCGCGTCTACCAAGACCTGTTCGACATCTTCGCTATCAGCGCGGCGCAAATCCTGCTCACGCGCGACGATCTCAGCCACCGGGTACGTTACCTCAATGCGCGCGACACGCTAGGCACACTGATCGAACAGAAGATCATCCCGATAGTGAACGAAAATGACACCATCGCTACCGAAGAAATCCGCGTCGGCGATAATGACAACCTGTCAGCGCTGGTGGCCAGCGTAGTAGATGCCGACCTGCTGATTATCCTGACCGACCAGCCAGGTATCTTCACCGATGATCCGCGCAAGAATCCTGGCGCGGCGCTGATCCAGAATATCGCGCGCATCTCCGATGATCTATTCGACATTGCCGGCGGCGCGGGCAGCAACATCGGCACGGGCGGCATGGTGACCAAAGTCCAGGCGGCGCAGATCGCCAGCCGCAGCGGCATCAAGACCGTGATCGCCAGCGGCAGCGAAGCCCGGGTGGTCAGCCGCATCGTCGCCGGCGAGCAAATCGGCACCAGTATTGAGCCGGCTCACAACCGCTCCGACAGTCGCAAGCGCTGGCTGCTCACCGATCGCGCGCAGGGTTCGCTGGTCGTTGACGGCGGCGCGGCCAAGGTGCTGCTGAAAGGCGGCGCGAGCTTGCTGCCGGTGGGCATCCGCAAGGTAAGGGGCGATTTTGAGCGCGGCGCGACCCTGTCTGTGCTCTCGCCCGACGGCCGCGAGATCGCCCAGGGCCTGAGCAATTACAAGAGCGCTGACCTGCGCCAGATCCGCGGGCGAAAGTCCAGCGAGATCGTGGACATCCTCGGCTACAGCTACGGCGACGCCGCGCTGCATCGAAACAATCTCGTGCTGCTCTAGCGCGGTATCGAGCCTGATTCACCACTCTATATCCCGCTGTGTTAGAATTGCTGTAAATGGAAAGAGGGCGCGGCGCAAAATGGAAGTCAATATTCGCCTCTATACCGTCGATGATGTATGGGAGTTGCAGGGCTGGGACGGCAAAAGAGACAGAAAGTACGAACTGATCGACGGAGAGCTCGTTGAGAAGTCGCCGACGAACTTGTTGCATCAATGGCTGGCTGCCGAGTTTTCGGGGGAAATCCGTGACTATGTGAAGCGCAATGACTTAGGTTTTGTGGGCGTCGAAGGCGGCTTTTCGCCGGCAGATAACCACCACATGCTGCTTGCGCCCGATGTCGCTTTCGCGCGGAAGGACAGAATGCCACAGCCATTGCCGCAGACCTTTGCAGGATTCATGCCAGACTTGGCCGTGGAGATCGCCTCGCCGAGCAATACCATCGCCGAATTGCGCCAGAAAGCCGCGATCTATCTCCAGCATGGCGTCCGCGTTGTTTGGCTGGCGCTTCCGGATCATAGAGGCGTGGAAGTCCACCGCCAAGACGACGATGAGACGGTCGCCTTTGAATTCATAGATCAGGACAGTCGTTTATCCGGAGAAGACGTGTTGCCCGGCTTTGAGCTGGAAATGCGGAGGCTATTCCCGCCGCAATAGAGTTACGACTCCCGCGAGACTGTGTGTCGGCTCAAGCGACTGAACAGCCAGGCGCCGGCCAGATAAATCCAGTACATCACAAAAAGCGCCAGATACTCAATCAGCGGAATGCGCAGCACTTCGTTGACTTGATAAGGCTCGCGCATCACCAGATAGACGTAAAGAACCAGCAGCAAAAATGAGCCGTAGAAGAGCTGCCGCGCCCAAGGCTTCAGCCCCAAACCGTGCATTTGCGTAACCAGGAAGATGGCGGCGAAGCCGAAAAAGAACATCGGCCAAATGTCACTGCCCTGATTCAGCGCCACCTGAAAAGCATGGGGCAGCACCAGGATTTCCAGCAAGAACATCCAGCGCTTGTTCAAGTGGACGCGCAAGAACATCAGCGAGCCTTGCGCCATCACCAGCACAACATGGATAAAGCCGATCAGGTGTCCCCAGGTCGGCACCATCGGATGAAACCAGAAGGTGTAGATAACGGCGAAACTGAAAAAGTAGCCGTGGTACTTGCGCAAGCCATCGGTGAAGGCTTTGCGGAAGCCAACCTTCTTGCCAAAGAACAGGCCCCGGCGCTGATTCTCCATGCCCAAAATCACGATGAGCATAAGAGCGACGGCAAATTGCGCCGTCCAACTGGGCAAGTCTTGCGCGATAGCGTCGTAGAAAAACATGGTTTGCAGGTAATGCAGAATGACGAAGACCAGATTGATGGCCAGCGCCCCGATGTTCACCGGGCGCAGCTTGCTGCCGTAGTCGCGCTTGCTGTAGCGTGATTGGGCGTAATAGATCGTGCCCCAGATAAGCAGCTGATGCAGCGCGAAGCCCAACCAGGCGGTGAGTTGCCCCCAAGCCGTTTGTTCCGCCAACTTCCATTCGTATACCAGCGGATCCTCCGGCAGCGGAATGATTTCAAACTGGCTCAAGACGCCGCCCATAGCGACAATGGCGGCGCAAAGCAGCAGCGAAAAGATGAGACTCCAGTTGACAATCTGCGCGCCGGTCAATCGTGATAAGCGCATCGGGGCTGGCTCCAATCGCTTTCAATGGAAGCTATCTGCCTGCAAGCCAATGATAGTCCAGAATCGGACAAACGTGATGTGGCAAAATACCTGCTATCCGCCTAACGTCTGGGAACGAGCCCTTCGCTTCACGCTTTCCGCGCGCGCTCAGACTGATTGTGGTCGCGGCGAATCCAACTGCTAACTGTTGCAATTCCGATACGAGTATAGTACATCTCATAGGGATGACAGGCGCTGTAAAGGATGTGGCTGCTATGGAAGCTGTTGCCGAAGCGATTGATCTGAAGCAGATGGGAATTAATGCGAAGGCTGCCGCAGCGATTCTGGCGCGGAAGTCCACAGCCGAGAAGAACGCGGTCATTCGCGCCATAGCCGATGCGCTGGCGGCGGAAAGTCCCGCCATCCTCGAAGCGAATCAGCGCGACCTGGGGCTGGCGGCGCAGAATGGCATGGATCCCATTTGGATCCGCGACCGCATCGCCCTGGAGCGCAGGATGCCCGGCCTTATCGCCGATGTACAAAAAGTTGCCGACTTGCCCGATCCCGTCGGCGAAATACTGCTCGAATCGACGTTGGACAATGGACTGCAACTGCTGAAGCGGCGTACGCCCCTGGGTGTATTGGGCGCGATATATGAATCGCGTCCGAACGTCACGGTGGATATATCGACCCTGGCTTTAAAGACCAGCAATGCCGTCATCTTGCGGGGCGGATCCGATGTCTTGAACAGCAATATGCGGCTGACAGCGATCTTGCAGGCTGTGCTGGCGCGGCATGGCTTTCCAGCCGACGTCATCCAGTACATCAGCAGCAGCGATCGCCGCCACGTCAGCGAGATGCTGCGCATGTACGAGTATATTGATATGATCATTCCGCGCGGCGGCAACGGCCTGCATACCTTCTGCCGCGAGAATAGCAGCATTCCGGTCATCACCGGCGGCATCGGCGTCTGCCATATTTACGTCGACGACAGCGCTTTATTGGACCGTGTGCTGCCAGTGCTGGACAACGCCAAAACGCAGCGGCCGGCCGTCTGCAATTCGATGGAAACCTTGTTGGCGCACGAAGCTGTGGCGAGCGCATTGCTGCCGCAGGTGGTTGACAGGCTGGGCGCCGCTGGCGTCGCCTTCCATGCCGGCGAGCGCGCCTATGCCATTGTCGGCGATGATGAGCGCGTGGTCCCGGCGTCTGACGAAGACTTCGATACCGAGTGGTACAATTTGACGCTTAATTTGAAAGTAGTGGACGGCGTCGATGAGGCGATCGCGCATATCGCGCGTCATGGCACACAGCATTCCGACAGCATCCTGACCGAGACCGCGCAACATGCCGAGCGCTTCCTTAACGAAGTCGATTCGGCGGCGGTCTACTGGAACGCCAGCACCCGATTCACCGACGGCAGCGCGATGGGCATGGGCGCGGAAGTGGCCATCAGCACACAGAAGCTGCATGCGCGGGGTCCCATGGCCTTGGAAGAACTGACTACTTACAAGTGGATCGTGAAGGGCGACTACACCTCGCGGGAGTAGGAGCCAGCCGGGCGCGCCCGCATCGTCCGCGATGAACGCCCACTTGACAGCCAAAGTCCGCGCGCAGCATAATGTCAGCAATCAAAAGGCACACGTAAAGGCGATGACGAAGACAGTCCGCAAGCGCATCGAACGATGCCTGCCGCCACAGGGAGCGACTGCCAAAGACTGAAAGCAGCCGCGGCGACAGTTGTGGAATTCACTTCCGAGCCGGGCGGTGAAAAGGTCAAATAGCGCCTGAGTAGTCCGCTCCGCCAGCCCGGCGTCAAAGGGCGAATGAAGCGCAGCGCCGCATGTTGGCGCTGAATTGGGGTGGTACCGCGGGAACGTTACGCTCTCGTCCCTGATGGGATTGAGGGCGTTTTTTTATGGGCATGGGCGATAGGCAACTGGCGAGGGAGCGAGCATGAACTATTCAATTGACGAGCTGCGTGAAGGCGCTCTGAAGGCGCTGGAGAATATCAGCGCTAATGACGCGTTGGCGAACTGGCGCAGCCAATATCTGGGCCGGCGCGGCGCGCTCGGCAAGCTCTTCGGAACGATCGGCCGCTTGCCACAGGCTCAACGCGCCGGGTTTGGGCAACAAGTCAACGCTCTGCAGCAGGAGCTTGATGCCGCATACGCGCAGCGCGAACAGCTGATACAAAGCCAACTGCTGGCGCGCGACCTGGAAGAAGGCGAGATCGACATCAGCTTGCCGGCGCGCCCGCAAGGCCGCGGCGGTTTGCACCCGTCCACGCGTACGCATCGTGAATTCCAGACGATTTGGGCTGATATGGGTTTCCAGGTTTATCACAGCCGCGATGTCGAAGCGGACGAGTTCAACTTCACGCTGCTCAATCTGCCGCCCCATCATCCGGCGCGCGATATGCAGGATACCTTTTATACGACTAACAGCAATGTGCTGCTGCGCACCCATACCTCGCCCGGGCAGATCCGCGCCATGCGCGAATTCGGCGCCGGCGGCACGAAGCCCATCCGCGTCATCTTGCCGGGCATGTGTTACCGGCAAGAGCAAGTGACAGCCCGCAGCGAGATCCAGTTTACGCAGGTGGAAGGGCTGGCCATCGGACGCAACATCCGCATGAGCGATCTCAAAGGCACAATCGCCGAGTTCGCCAGGCGCATGTACAAGCCCAAGGCCAAGGTGCGTTTTCGCGCTTCGTATTTTCCCTTTACCGAGCCGAGCATGGAAGTCGATGTCGAATGTTTCTTGTGCGGCGGAGCCGGCTGCCGCGTCTGCAAATACACCGGCTGGCTGGAGATCGCCGGCAGCGGCATGGTGCATCCCACGGTGCTGCGCAATGGCGGCTATGATCCCAGCGTATGGAGCGGATTCGCTTTCGGCATGGGTCCCGAGCGCATCACCATGCTCAAGCACGGCATTCAAGACATTCGCTATTTCTGGGGCAACGACCTGCGTTTCCTGCAGCAATTCTAGGAGTCGGGGCTGATGCCTACTATCAGGCCAAGGCTTGCGAATGTGATTTCAAACCCAGACCATGTGCTTAGCCACTGGCTCTGGGCGCTACCCGTGCTGCTGATTGTGGCGGCGCTAGGACTGCGCCAGATCGATCTTTATCCGCCCGATACCGACGAATTCTATTCCATGTACAGCGCTGGTTGGCTGGTCGGCGGTCCGTTCTCCCCGCTGGATATCATTGAATACCTCAATCCCTGCTGCACTACTCATGTGCCCGGCTATTTCTTTCTCTTGAGCGCCTGGGGCAATCTGATTTCCTACGAGGTTGCGGTCGGGCGAATCTTCAGCGTATTCTGCTACTTGCTGGCACTGGCCGTTGTTTATCGTCTTGGGCGTGACTTTGTTGCGCCGGGCGCTGGGTTTTTCGTCCTGGTCATCCTGGCTTCTAACGCCTACGCAAATTTCTACGTCGCTCATCTGCGCATGTATCCGCTCCTTATGATGACGGCCAGCATCGTTTTCTGGCTATATCTGCGAATAGTGGAAAGTGTCGGAGCGCGCGGGCGTGGAGATTATGTCGCGCTGGCTGTCGCCGCAATTGCCTTTCTCAGCGTACATTTGTTCAGCATCGTATTCCTGTTGCCACTCGCGGCTTATCACCTCTTGTTCGCGCGGCGTGGTCGCCGCTGGCTTATGGCGACGCTAACCGGCGCCACCGTATTCATCCTGTCGGCACCTTGGCTAGTGGTAGTTATACAACGAACGGTCGAGACGGCGAGTGATGAATCTGATTTCTTGGCGTTCTCCGACACAGCGTGGGGCATCCTGTCTACCTTGCTAAGTCTTGTGGCAAACGGGCAGGGGCTGCTTCTGCTGCTATGCCTTGTCGGTTTGGCCGTCGCCGCGAAGGCCAAGCGCCGCTTGCCAAAGCCCGTCGTTCTAATCGCAGTATTTCACATCGTCGTAATTATTGTCTTGAATGAAGCATCTTCCTTCATAATTCGTACGAGCGGTCTAAGATATTTGCTGCCTACCTTCATTCCACTTTCTTTACTGGCGGCAGCGGGCTTGTATCACTTGTTTCGCTTCCGGCGTGAATCCGTAATTCTCCTGGTCCTATGGCTCGCTGCCGGCACTAGCTTCCATAACACAACGGAATGGCGACCTCATATTGCTGGGCGCGAATTGGCGTTTCGGCTACCACCCTGGCAAGTCATCGCTCGTTTGGCGCCTGAACCGCCTCCCCTGGTCCTGGGCGACTTTAATATGTCTAACACATCATTCAGCTTTAATCGACGAATACCGTACTCGCAACAGCTGCACTTCTTTGGTCCCAAGGATATTCCTCTCATCGCCTTTGATGATGTGCCCGAACTCCACACAATTGCATCTCAGCGCGCGGTAACTCAACCACATGTTTGGCTAGTGTACGACCTGAGTAACTCGAGCGCCGATGAAATTGATGGCATGCTGTCGGCGATGAGTCTATTGGATTACGTTCTCTGCGAGACAACACCCATCGGCGCTCACTGGGCCATCCTCGACTATTACTGGGATAACTTGGATTGCGCTCTGCGTGAACCTATATCTGAGCCGCGCACCGCCATAACCAGCCAAAAATTCTATGACGCCCGACTCAGCCAGGACGGCTCGCAATTGTCCTTCGTCGATTCCTGGAGCGCGCCGGCGGATATCGAGAGCGACTACTTCGCCATGTCCTACCAGTTGTTGTCGGAGGACTGGGACAATGCAGCGCAACTGGATCTGCCCCTGGTGCATGAGGGCTTGACGCGCCGCTTCTCCATTGAGACACGCGATTTGCCGCCCGGCGCCTATCGATTAATGTTGATCCTCTATGACAGGCGCACGGGAAAACCGCTCGACTGGATCGACAACCCGGGCTACGCGCCCAGCCTGATGGAGTTAAGCGAAGTCGTCATACCTGATTAGCGGCGCAGGGACAGATAAATTCCGGTGAAAGGAAGCAGAGACAAATGCTCGTACCCGTTTCTTGGCTCAAAGATTACGTTGACATCGACATCCCGGTTGAATTGCTGGCGGAGCGCTTGACCGTCGCCGGCTTGGAAGTGGCGCATATCCGCTACATCGGCCTGCCGCAGGAACCGGCGCCGGGCGTACTCATGCCGCGCTCGGAACATCTCGTCTGGGACCGGGAGAAACTGCTGCTCGGGCGCATCGTCGAGGTAAAGTCGCATCCGCAAGCTGACCGGCTGGTGCTGGCCATGGTCGATTATGGCGCGCCCGAGCTGGAGCAGTGTGTGACCGGCGCCACAAATCTCTTCGGCTACAAAGACCAGGGCGAAATCACGCCGCCGATTTGGAGCGCTTTCGCCATGGAAGGGGCGCGGGTATGGGATGGGCATAGCGCCAAGCCGCGGCAGATGACGCTCAAAGGCAAGGAGTTGCGCGGCATATTCAACAAGAGCATGGTCTGCTCGGAGAAAGAATTGGGCATCTCCGATGAGCACGAAGGCGTCATCGTCATGGATCACGATGAGCGCTATGTGGCCGGCGCGCCGCTGGCGGATGTTCTGGGCGATGTGGTGCTGGATATTGAACTGACGCCCAATCTGGCGCGCTGCTTCAGCATGATCGGCGTCGCGCGGGAAATCGCCGCGATCCTGGATGGTGACATGCGCTATCCCTCGTTCGACTTTGTGGCGGAAGGCCCAGCGATCGAGGGGCAAGTCGCTATCGAGATACGCGAGCCGGAATTGAATCCGCGTTTTACGCTGACGCTGCTGCGCGATACCCGGGTCAAGCCGTCGCCCTTCTGGATGCAGCGCCGTCTCAAGCTGATCGGGCAGCGCCCACGCAACAATATCGTCGATGTGACGAATTACATCACCTTTGAACTGGGCCAGCCCTTGCACGCCTTCGACTATGACAAGCTGGTGGAGCGCGCCGGCGGCGCGCCCACGATTATCACGCGCCTGCCGGATGCGGGCGAAGACCTGAAGACTCTGGATGATGTACGGCGTGATCTGGGCGCTGAGACCATCCTGGTCGCCGATACCGCCGGCGCCTTGAGCCTGGGCGGGGTAATCGGCGGCGGCGAGACCGAAATCAGCGAAGCCACCCGCAACGTCCTGGTGGAAGCGGCATCCTGGAACAATATCGGCATCCGCAAGACCATCAAAGAGCAGCGCGTGCATACGGAAGCCTCGGCGCGCTTCAGCCGCGGCGTACATCCGTCGCAGGCGCTATTGGGCTGCAAGCGCGGCATCGAGTTGATGCGGCGCCTGGGCGGCGGCCAGGCGGCTCAGGGCCTGCTGGATGATTATCCCTTGCCGCCGCCGACCGTCACGGTAGAGTTGCCGGTCGCTCGCGTTAAGCGCTTGCTGGGCATGGACGTCTCGCTGGAGCAAGCCGCTGATGTTCTGCGCCGTCTGGAATTCGATGTGACAACCGACGGCGACATGCTCCGGGCGACGGCGCCTGATCATCGGCTGGACATCAGCGCTGACCCGGCTGTGGGACAAGCCGACTTGCTGGAAGAGATCGCGCGCATCATCGGCTACGATCAAATTCCCGAGACAATTATGGCGGACGAGATGCCGCCGCAGCGCGAGAATACGGCGGTCTTCATTGAGGAGCGCATCCGCGACATCCTGGTCGGCCAGGGTTTGTACGAGGTCATCAGCTATCGCTTTACCAGTCGCGAAAGCGAGGCCAGGCTGGCGCCCGACGGCGCGCCGTCTCCCTTGCCCGATGCCGAGTATATCGAGATCGCCAATCCGGCCGCCAGCGAGCGCAATGTACTGCGCCAGACGCTCATGAGCAATATGCTGGAGAGCGCGGTCAACAACGCCCGCTATCAGTCGTCTCAGCGGCTGTTTGAAGTGGGCAAGGTCTACTTGGGACGCGGCGATCTGCTGCCCGATGAACCGCTGCGCCTGGGCATCCTGCTCACTGGCGCGCGCGGCCGGACCTGGTGGCAAGAAGGCGCCATTGAAAGCGATATGGATTTCTACGACATGAAGGGCATTGTCGAGAATATGCTGGCCGGGCTGCATATCGAGGACTATCGCCTGGAGCGCGGCACGCACGGCAGCTATCATCCGGGACGCTCGGCTGGCCTCTACATCGGCCGCGAGCGCATCGGCGCCTTCGGTGAGATTCACCCGCAAGTCGCGGCCCGTTTCAAACTGACGGAGGCCAAAGTAATCTACGGCGAGCTTCAGGTTGCGCCGCTGATTCAGCGGCATCAACGCTTGCATACCATCACACCGCTGCCGACGACCCCGGCCGTCCTGGAAGATATCGCCTTGATCGTCAGCGCCGACCTGCCGGCGGGCGAAGTTGAAGCAGTCATCCGCCAGGCGGGCGGACGTTTGCTGCGAGATGTCACGCTTTTCGATGTCTATTCGGGCGACCCGATCCCGGCCGGCAAGAAGAGCCTGGCTTATTCGCTGACCTACCAGGACGAGAACTGCACGCTGACCGACAAAAACGCCGCCAAGATCCGCAGAAAGATCATCGGCGCGGCGCGGCATCGCCTCCAGGCCGAATTGCGTTCCTGAGGCTGATCGGGCGCGCGCGCCTCAATAGCCTTTGGCGCGGTCCAACTGGTTGAGCAAGGGATCGTTTTCCAGATAGCGGCGCAGATTCTCTTTGAATACCTTTGCCGCTTTCTTGTGATAATCACGCGTGAAGCCGGACAGATGCGGCGTGATAATTACATTGTCGAGGTTCCATAAAGGGCTGGCGCCCGGCAGCGGTTCTTCCTCGAAGACATCAAGCGCGGCGCCGGCGATCACCCCGGCCGACAAAGCCGTGATTAGCGCTTTCTCATCGACGACAGCCCCGCGAGAGACGTTAACCAAAACTGCCGACTCCTTCATCGCGGCGAAGACCGCGTCGTCAATCAGGTGTTCGGTGTCTTCGGTATGCGGCGTCGTGACCACCAGATAATCGCAATCCTTGGCCATTGATGTGATGGTGTCGGCCGGATAGATGCGATCGGGAATATCACCGCTTGGATCTCCCAAGCCCGGCAAGGAAAAGGCATTCGACTCTTCTGTGCTGCTGATATCGCGCTTGGTGGCGAGCACCTTCATACCGATCGCCGAGCATATACGCGCCAATTCACGGCCGATGCTGCCGTAGCCGACAATGCCCACCGTCTGCGAATCCATATCAATTGGCGCAAACACTGCGTGGGGGTCGTCGGGCCATTCAGCCCGGCTTTGCAAATCAAAAGCCAGGCGCATCTTGTAGTTGAACATGAGCATGTTCATCAAACAGTACTGCGCCATATTCCCGGCGTGTATGCCGCTGGTGGAGGTGACGACAATGTCCTCGGCCTGTACGATCGAATGATTGATCGCGTGATTGACGCCCGCCGTATGCAGCTGAATCCAGCGCAATTTTGGCGCTTGCTCGGGCTCCGGGAAGTAGCCGGTGGTGTAGAGGACTTCCGTCCTGGCTATGACATCATGCGCGACATCCGGGAAGTGCCGTTCGATTTGCAGCCGCGGCGACAGGTCTCGCAACTCTGCGACTATCTCATCCGAGAAGTCCATCGCCAGGGTGACAACTACCGGTTCCGTCTCAGCCATGCGGTGGTTCCATTGAACGCAACGCGCTCTATTGTCTGGTGTTGGTCTATTTGAAGGTTAGCAGTTTGGACAGCCTCAGTCAATGCGGACGTGGGCTGGTAGACGTTGCCTCTTTGAGATAAGATTCTCGCAATCAACGCGGAATCCAGTGGCGCATCCAGAGCCGGCAAATGCTGTCTGGTATCCAGCAGGAGGGCGCAATGAACGTATGGGAAGATCTTGTAATCACTCAGCATGACAAGCAGCAAAGCGAACCGCCGGAAGCTGACGATCTCGAGTTAAGCCGGCAGGTATTTGTGCTTTCTGATATGCCCCCGCAACGTTGGATTGAGATTTGTATTGCTGCCTTGGTTGGTTCGCCTGGCAGGCTCGGCCGGGAGGCGGAGGTCAGTGGACAGCACCTGATCATATGGGGCGGACCGAAAATATTCGACGAGCGTGATGCCAACCATCTCAAGAAGTTGGTCGCCTATACAAATGAAAAATACCGCGAGATCCTGGAGCCTGTTGATCTGAGTGGATTCGACGCATTCGGTTAATGGGAGCTTCGTCAGATGATCGAACACAATCTGATCTTGGGATTCGTCGCCGGCTTGTTTACGGTCCTGGGCGGCGTCTGGACTGCTTATCGGCTACTGGGTCATGCTGTCTATCGAGAGCTTGACCAACAGGGAGAACGTATCAGCAACCTTGAAACAAGGGTTGACACTCAAAACAAGGATGTTAATAGCCGGTTAGATCGTCAGACTGATCAACGCCATCAAAGCGAAAAAGAAGCTCAGGACGGACGCGCAAACCTGAGCGCGCGAATACTATTGGTGGAAAAAGAAGTTCGGCGCGTCGCCAGTAAGGGGCAGGACGAATGAACCATGAACTAGAACAATAGCGAGGACTGCATGGGTTTATTGGACGGCAAGATCGCACTCATTTTCGGCGTCGCCAACAAGCATTCCATCGGCTGGGGCATCGCGCGCGCCTTGCATCGAGAAGGCGCCACCATCGCCTTGAGCTATGCCATGGATCGGCTGGAGAAGCGCGTTCGCCCGCTGGGCGAGTCCATTGGCTGCGAGTTCATGATGCAAGCCGATGTCGGCAAGGCCGCGGAGATGGACGCCGTTTTTGAAGCGGTCGCCGAGAAGTACGGCAAGCTGGATGTGCTGGCGCATTCGGTGGCTTTCGCCGAGCGCGACGCCCTGGGCGGGCGCTTTGTCGACTTGCGGCGCGAGTCGCTCCTGAGCGCCATTGATATCAGCGCCGTCAGCCTGATTGAACTGGCGCGGCGAGCCGAACCGCTGATGCCGGCGGGCGGCAGCATCATGAGCCTGACCTACAATGCCTCGCGCGCGGTCGTGCCCAACTACAACGCTATGGCCGTCGCCAAAGCGGCGCTTGAAGCCATCACCATGTATCTGGCGGCCGATTTGGGCAGGGGCAAGATTCGCGTCAACGCCATCAGCGCCGGCGCCATCAAGACGCTCTCGGCGGGCGGCATCGCCGGCTTCCGCGATTTGTTGAAGTATGCTGAGGTGACCGCGCCCATGAAGGAGTTGGTCAGCCAAGACGATGTCGGCGACCTGGCCTTATTCCTGGCTTCGGATCTTTCGCGGCGTATTACCGGCGAAGTCATTTATGTCGATGCCGGGCACAACATCATGGGTTATACCGATGTCGAAGCGCTGGTGAACGAAGCCGAGTGATCTCGCGCTGCCTGACGCTGAAAGACCGCGGCGCCTCTTATTCCATAGAATGCGACAGTACAGCCGCCAGTTCGGCATCCGAGCGCTGAGACAGCGCTTGGTCCGGTTGCTTGACTTGCCGCAAGGCGAAATAGGCGACCAGCAAGCCGACGAATCCGCAAAGGAATACCGACCCGTAGGCGATTGCATGTTCGCCCGAGAGCAGCAGCATCAGATCTCGCGCCATGCCGCCGCCGGCAACGCCCGCCCCCCGCGCAAAAGTTACGCAGAGCGTCCAAAACCCCAAAAAGGTCCCGGCCCGGCCCGCTGGACTCAACTCCATCATCAAACCCAAGGTGCCGATATTCCAAATGCCGAGCCCCACACCCAGCAAGACCAGACCCGGCGTCACCAGTTGACGCGCTGCGCCGAAGGCCGACAGGGCGAATACCGCATAAGCAAGCATTAACACAATGACGCCGCAGCGCGCCAGATTGCCGTTGGTAAACAGCGAATGCCGCCCGGAAAAGAACAGGACCACGAAAGAGCCGATGATGGCCATTCCGCCCCAGTAAGCTGAGAAGCGGTTGGTGACATGCGCCTCCATGCCGAAGAGTTGACCGGCGAAGGGTTCCAGCACCGTGTCTTGCAAGAAGGCGAAGAGCATAGACAGCGTGAGATAAAAGAGAAAGAAACGCATTTGGCGGCTTCGCCACACCTGCGCCAGATCACTGCGAAAACTCAGACGGTCCTGCGCAGCCGGCGCCTTGTATAGAGCGTTCCGGCGTTCTTCCCCTAACAGTGAAAAGAACCAAAGCAGAGCCAGTACGCCAGCTGTCACCACAAACAAATTCAGCACCGACTGCGACGTAAATCCGAGCGCGCCGGCGTCTTCGTTATGCGGCAACAGGATACTGAAAAATATCCCGCCAGCCGCGAAGCCCATCAGCAGAAAAGTCCAGACTATCCCAACTGCGCGTCCGCGCTGATGCTCAGCCGCCCGATCATGAATCAGCGCCAGGAAGGTGGCGCCGGATAGCGCGCTGCCCAAGCTGAATAGCAAGAATGACAAAACGAGAGCCAGCCAAATCAGCCCGGGAACCGCGTCCGTGGCGCCCAGTTGCGCGCGGCTGACCAGCTCAGCGGTGGAAAAACCAAGCGTTACCGTGCTGACCGTCATCATGGCGCGGCCCAGCCAGATCCAGAAGAGCCGCCTGAACCCGCCAACGCTGTGAGTATCCGAATAGCGACCGGCAAGCACCCCCAAAGGCGCCAGAAAATAGCGCAGGCCCGTCAAGAGCCCGACAAAAGCGGCGCTGAAGCCCAGGTCCGCCACCATGATGCGATTCCAAACGCCGGTGGCCAAGACGTCAACCATGCCCGATCCCAAGTGGAAAAGCGCAAGTTTGAGGTTGCGGCCAGTCGAAAGGTTAAGGCTATCCGCCTGTTTCATACGTATGATTCTTCAGTATTTTATAGATTTCAGCCGGGAATTATACAGGTTCAGGGTAGGGTGTCAATGCAAAGGAAGCAGAAATGGCGAGATTTTATGATATACTGAAAGTGGATGTGTTTGACTACGAAAGCGAGGTTCAGATGTTCCAACACCGACCCTTCAATAAGATCGTCGTGCCGACCGATGGCTCCGCCTGGAGTGAGCGCGCCATACCCTATGCAGTGGATTTCGCGCGCATTGGCGGCGGCGAGGTCATCCTGTTGCACATTTTTACGCCGCCGATGCACGAGTTCGTCGATTCGCTGGCCATCGCCGGGGAATATGAATTGGCGAATCGGATTCGGGAGGAAATCAAGCAGCATCTGCTTGGGTTGCGCAATGAAGTGCGGGAACAAGGGGTGGACTGTCGCTTGCACATCATTGACGCGGTCGGCGTCGGTCAGCATATCATCGAGTACATTGAAGAAGAGAACATCGACCTGGCGGTGATGACTACGCACGGCCATTCCGGTTTGGCGCGGTTGGTATTCGGCAGCGTCGCCAACAAGGTCATGCACGATGTCAACGTGCCGGTGCTGGTGATTCGGCCGGATCTGGAATAATCCTGCAGCAAGGCAATGACTGCTGGTGGGGCGCCAGCCGCTCCACTATTGCAGGATCTCGTCGAACGGCGGCAGGCGCCGCTTGACCCAGGTTTTGATGCGCTGCAGCGCATTTAATGCTTTTGCTTTTCCCGCGGCCGCCAACTGGAGCCCCTCAAATTCATCCAGGTCCAGGAGCAGCGTTTCGCCATCGGGGTGGACGAAGACATCCAGCGCCAGGTCGTCCGCCGTTACACTAGCGCTTGTGATCAAGGGCGGCCGTGTGATATTGCAGTACCAGCCCTTCAGCGCCAACGTATCGCCGTCCCGCACGCGGAAGATATTGAACCACTGATCGACGTAGAACCACTCGCGGAAACGGTCGCCGCGGCGCAATTTGACAAAACCCAAGTCTCGATCAGCCAGCGCGAAAACGGCGTCTATGCAGACGAAGCCTTGGTTGCGCTCCACCAGAACACCATCGTAGGCGAATTTGGTATTACCTTGAGCGTTACGTTTGATCACGGTAAACTTTTGCATCAGGCGCGACCGATGGCGCGCGCGAGCAAAAGTAAGCCACTGCGGAAATTAATCTCTGCCCTTTCCGCCAGCATCACATTGCTGATGCCGCGCGCCGGACCCAGCTGCAGCGAATCGCCCTCCAGGGCGTATTTCAGATTCTCCGTGGTGATGCCGCCAGCGCTTGCCGACAGCGGCAGCAGCGAAATCGTATCGCCGCTGGCGCCGTAGACAGTATGAACGCCGGGCCGCAGCAAGCGAATCTCTTGCGCGCCGTCAACAAAGATAAGCTCCAGCTCGCTTAGCGCCGGATGCGTCAGCAGCAAAATATTGGCCAGCGTCTGGTCGAAGCGGCCGCCCAAACCACCCAGGATCGCGACCGATTCCGCCCCGATTTCGGCGCAGTGCAGCAGCGCCAATTCCAGATCGGTCTCGTCCTTGTCCGGCGGATGCCGCCTGAAGTCCGCGCCTTCCGCCGCGAAGCTGTGAACCTGCGCCGGCGTCAGCGAGTCCATATCGCCGATGATCGTATGCGGCTTCAAGCCCAGCGCGCGAGCATGCAGCGCGCCGCCGTCAGCGCAGATGACGCGGGCAGCCCCGGCTTGAGCCAGGCAGCGCTGTACCATCTCGCCATCTGTGAAGACGCCGTTGGCGAAAAGCAACACATGCATGATCAGAAGCCTCGGACTTTTCACTTTGCATTCAAGCGTTCGCAGATATTACCATCAGCCAGACCGGGCTCACAGTTGCAGCGAGCGGCCATCGCTGTTGCCAGGCCGACAACGGCATTTCCATACAAGGCCTCTGTGCCCTGGAAGTGGCTATCTTGGTGGATATTTCTTGAATGCCGTGCTTGGCACAGGTTAATTCACCACAGAGACACAGAGGGCACAGAGATTTTTCTTTGGGTCGACGGGAAACCGCATCCACTATAATAGACACTCCTGTGTCCTCAGTAGAGGCAATTTAGTCAGGCGAAATTCAGCATAAAGTTTGCAGCGTGCGCAATCTATGTTAATTTCAAGTTCATTTCAACGATTATGAGGCTCCAGTGAAAGGTGCGCCAGTGTCGGTAGACGCGATCAGTATTGAGGTATTCAAAAACCTATTTGCCGCCGTTGCCGAGGAGATGGGCCTGACCTTGCAACGCGCGAGCTTCAGCCCGAATATCCGCGAACGGCTCGATTTCAGCTGCGCCGTATTCGATGCCGAGGCGCGCATGATCGCGCAGGCGGCGCATATCCCGGTGCATCTCGGCAGCATGCCGGCGTCCGTGGCGGCGGCTGTCGAGGCCTGTGACGAGTTCCACCCCGGCGATGTGGTTGTGCTCAACGATCCCTATCACGGCGGGACGCATCTGCCCGATATCACCATGATTTCGCCGGTCTTCGCCGGTGGCGACCTGAGCTACTTCGTGGCCAGCCGGGCGCATCACGCCGATGTCGGCGGAATGACGCCGGGCTCGGCGCCGCTGAGCACCGAGCTGTATCAGGAAGGCATCATCATACCGCCGCTGAAGCTGCGGCTTAGCGGTTGGATGAACGAGGGCGCGATGGCGCTGATCGTGGCTAACAGTCGCAATCCGGCTGAACGCATCGGCGACCTGGAAGCGCAGCTGGCCGCCCACCGCATCGGGGAGAGCCGCCTGGCTGACATGATGATCGAGCACGGCGTCGAATCGACAGCGGAACACGCGAACGCCCTGCTCGAATACTCGCGCTATATGACCGAGGCTGTCATCGCCCGCATACCCGACGGCGTTTATCGCTTTCGCGACGCCATGGAAGGCGACGGCCAGCGCGAATACGAGCTGCCGATTCAGGCGCAAATCGAGGTCAGCGGCGAGGCGATGCGCGTCGACTTCAGCGGCAGCGCGCCCCAGGCGCTCGGCAATGTCAACGCCGTGCCCGCCATCGTACGCTCCGCTACCTGGTATTGCGCGCGGCTTTTGTCTGAGGAAGATATCCCGGTGAATCACGGCTGCTTCCAACCGGTGGCGGTGACCACACCCGCAGGCAGCTTCCTGAACCCGCGTTTTCCGGCGGCGGTGGTGGTCGGCAATACGGAGACGAGCCAGCGCATCGTCGACACGGTGCTGGGCGCTTTGGCGCAGGCGCTGCCGCAGGACATTCCAGCCGCTTCTTTGGGAACCATGAACAATTTCACGGTCGGCGGCTTTGATGGCGACGATCAGTTCGTCTACTACGAGACCCTGGGCGGCGGGCACGGCGCCTCTAACCGCGGCGACGGCTTGTCGGGGCGGCACTGCCACATGACCAATACGCTGAATACACCGGTGGAAGCGCTGGAATACAGCTTGCCCCTGCGCGTGCGCCGTTATCACTTGCGCGACGATAGCGGCGGCGCAGGCTTTCACCGCGGCGGAGACGGCATCGTCCGCGAATATGAATTGCTGGTCCCGGCCACGGTCACGATCAATTCCGAGCGCAGGCTGCGCCCGCCCTACGGCCTCAGCGGCGGCGCGCCGGGCCAATGCGGCCTGAATATAATACGCCGCGACGGCGAGGATACGGTCGTGAGCGGAAAACATAGCGCCTATCTTGGAGCCGGCGACCGCGTCATCATTGAGACACCGGGCGGCGGCGGCTGGGGAGTTAATCAAAGCGACGCGGAAGTAATTCCAGGTTAGTCACGCGAAATTTGGCTTATGGCCGAATTGAAGGGCGGCAGAAGCGCTGTGTCTGCGCGCGGTAGTGAGCCGCCCGACGCCGGCGCCCGATCAAAGAAAAAGGGGCGACCGAATCGGCCGCCCCTCCAGTGATTTGCCCCCTATCGGTCTAGTTGGCGCTGGCGCTGACCTTGACCGGGATCTGCCGCGGCTTGACATGGTCGGCTTTGGGCAGGCTGATGCTCAGCAGCCCGTTTTCAAAGTCGGCTTCCACCGCCTCGCCATTCACGACAGTCGGGAAGCGCAGGCTGCGGCTGAACTTGCCGCTGCGGCGTTCGCGAATAAGCGCTTTGCTGTCTTCAGCGACCTTCTCAACGGCGCTTTCGCCGCTGATCGTCAGGACATCTTCGTGGATGTTGACGCTGATGTCCTCAAGCGCGACACCGGGCAAATTGGCGCGGACGATGTAGGCATCCTGGCTCTCTTCGACATCAAGCGCCAGGCCGAAGCCGCTCGCCTCGAACTGGCCGCCGCTGCCGAAGGCGTCGCTCAGCAAATCGTCCACCAGACGGAAGTAGGGGCTACGCGCGCGAATCATCATTTTCTGTCTCCTTTGGCTTTTATGTTGAACCAGCTACAGAATACGCGCTCCGTGTAGGAGATATCGTTGCGCCGCGTAAGAATGATGAATGCGGCGCGTAAATGATGAGTAAGACGCCCCTGTTCCGCCCGGCGAAAGACAATGTTATGATGGTGCGCGATAGCAACAAACGACCTTGAAACAGGAAGTGCGCATGCGCGCAGGTGTGGATATCGGCGGCACCTTTACCGACCTGGTCAGCTACGATGGCGATGGCGGTCAGCTGTCCATTCACAAGCTGCTCAGCGATCCGCAGCGCCCGGAACGCTCCATGCTGGCTGGCCTGGAGGCAATCGTCCCCGGCGGCATTTCAGGGCTGGAGCAGGTGGCGCATGGGTCGACGGTCGCCACAAACGCCATCCTCGAGCGCAAGGGAGCGCGAACGGCTCTGCTGACCAGCGCCGGCTTCCGCGACCTGCTTTTCATTGGTCGACAAGACCGGCCGACCCTCTACGATATTCACCCGCGTATACCGACGCCGCTGATCCCGCGCGAGCGCTGCTATGAAGTGGAGGAGCGTCTCGACTTCCGCGGCGAGGTCTTGCAGCCGCTGGATTTGGCGCAGCTGGACCGCGTCTTGGAGCGCGTCGCCGCCGATGATGTCGATTCAATCGCCGTTTGCTTGCTCTACAGCTATGTGAACCGCAATCATGAGCAGCTGATCAAGCGGCGCATTTTGGAGCGCGGCATCGTTGACGAAGACTGGCGGGTAGTGCTGTCATCGGAGGTGCTGCCCGAATTTCGCGAATACGAGCGCGCCAGCACCGTCGCCCTGGAAGCCTACGTCCGCCCGGTGATGTCCCGCTATATCGGCGAGCTGGAAACCGCGCTGCCGGCGGCAAGCTCACTGCGCATTATGAAATCCGACGGCGGGGTCATGCGCGCCGGGCGTGTGCGACGCCAGGCGATTCACACGGCGCTCAGCGGTCCGGCAGCCGGCGTGATGGGCGCCTTTCATCTTGCCTCCGTCGCGGGACATGACCGCATCATCACGCTGGATATGGGCGGCACCTCGACCGATGTGGCGCTGGTGGCGGGCGAGCCGCAGCCGCGGGCGGAGAGCGCCATAGACGGTTTGCCCTTGCGGGTGCGCATGCTGGATATTAAGACGATCGGCGCTGGTGGCGGGTCGATCGCGCGGGTGGACGCCGGCGGCGCTCTGCGCGTGGGTCCGGAATCGGCCGGCGCCAATCCGGGGCCGGCAGTCTACGGGCTGGGCGGCGTACAAGCGACCTTGAGCGACGCCAACGCGATTCTGGGCCGGCTGGATGCCGAGCGCTTCCTGGGCGGGAATATGGCGCTGGATTTGAGCGCCGGCGAGCGCGCGCTGGCTGAATTGGCGCGGCAAATCGGCTATAGCGTGGTGGATACCGCCCAGGGCGTCATTGAGGTCGCCATCGTGAATATCGATCGCGCCATTCGCCACGTGTCCATTGCCCGCGGTCACGATCCGCGCGACTTTACGCTGGTGGCTTTTGGCGGCGCCGGACCGCTGCATGCCTGCGCGGCCGCCGAAGGGCTTGATATACCCGGCGTACTGGTACCCCCGGCGCCGGGCGTCCTCTGCGCCATGGGCTTGCTCCTCGCCGATGTCGCAGTCGAGTACAGCCAATCGGTCATCTGCCGCGCCTCGGTTGAATCCATCGCCGCTCTGCGCGAGAGCCAGGAGGACTTGCTGGCGAGAGCGCGGCATGAGCTGCGGCAAGAGGGCATCGGCGCAGAGGCCATGCGCTTCGTCGCCAGCCTGGATATGCGCTATGAGGGCCAGGCTTTCGAGCTCAACATCCCCTTCGGCGCCGACGTCATCGAAGCCTTCCACGCCGAGCACGAACGTACTTACGGGCATGCCATGCGCTGGCGAGAAGTCGAGATCATCAACAGCCGCGTCAACGGAATCGGCAAGATCGACAAGCCCGAGATGGCCGCGCTCGAAGCGAATCCGCATGAAGCAGCCGCATTTGGCGAGAAACGCTCGCCGCTGGGAGGCCAGACCGCGCTGTACGAGCGCAGCGACCTTAAGCCAGGCGCGAGCTTCGCCGGCGAGGCTTTGGTCTACCAGATGGACAGCACGACCTATGTGCCACCGGGCTGGCGAGCGCGCGTGGACGGCTATATGAACCTGCTGCTGGAACGCGTCTGAGCGCTAGTGGACGGCGACGGTCGCCTCAATCTCGACAGCCATGTTAAAAGGCAGCGAAGCCATGCCCACCGCCGAGCGCGCGTGCGCGCCCGCTTTAGCGCCGTACAATTCCAGAATCAAATCGGAACAGCCGTTGATGACCGCCGGCTGCCGGGAGAAATCAGGCGCGCAATTGACCATGCCAAACAGCCGCAGCCAAGCCGACACGCGATCGAGGTCGCCGAGTTCCCGCTGCAAGCTGCCCAGCATCGAGAGCGCGACCGCTTTTGCCAGTTCGTAGCCCTGATCCACGCTGATGTCGGCGCCGACTTTGCCAAACGGACCCGCGACAGAGCCATCGGCGTTCTGCGGACCGTGGCCCGAAACATAGGCGATGCCGCCGTGGACTCGTACAAAGGAAAAGGGCAGCTTCAGGCCCGAGGGCGCTTTGACCGGCGGCGGCAACGCCAAGCCCATTTCCGCCAACTTGCCTTCAATACGCATAATGCGCTCTCCCCTGCTCGTCATGCCAAACCTACCATAGCGCCCGCGCAAGCGCACGGGCAGGGCGGAATCGGGCTAGAATGATGGGAACTGTGACCGAGCCATTGAGATAAGATGGCATGACAGCGCAAGATGAATTGCGGCGGGCGATTTAAATGATGCGGAATGGGCAGGTTGAGGCCGCCGCCAGTCAGCTGAACCGCCTGGCAAACAGCTCGGCGCCAGACGCCAAGGAGCGCGCGGCGGCCTATGTCTGGCTGGCGCAGTACGCCGATGAGCTGGACGACGCGCTGGCGCAGGAATTCGGCGGGTGGATGTACGGGCGGTGGTGAGTGAGACAAGTAATTCATCCGCGGTCTTGATGCCCGGATTTCGTAATTCTTGCATTACACTGCGTATTAACCAAGTCCACCAAGGTTGTAGTGTCATCGAATGCGTCAGCCAAGTCCTCGAGTGACAGATCCACATCTTCACCATGTGCGATTTTGTTTCGATTACGAACCATGGCTTCAACTGAAGAGCTTATACGGTCCTTAATTTCATCACGAACGCGGTTCTTCCATTCAACATTAAATTGTCCCAAAAGCCTCAAAATCTCGCTCGGCCACGGATTAAATGTAAAGTCCAACTTGGTCCCAGCGAAATTCGCGATATTAGGTTTGTCTTCACGGGTTTCTCCTTCGACGTATTCACGGAGAATCTTCATAACAGACGTTTCCAAATACCCAGAAGTCCGCACACAAAGAAATGAGACAAATGCAGATTTTGTAAGATCATCGACATCATCTTGCTTGTGTAATTCTCTGGCGTTGTTAAAGAGGCGATGCAGTTTTTCTTGCTGTTCGACAATGTCTCGATGCATCTGTCACTCCACATCAGCAAATATTTCCGTCGCAATCTGAAGGCGTATACTTACATTTGCAGACTGAGAAGTGCCCGCAGCAATAGACTCTTGAAAGTTCTTTATGCCTTTCAGGCATTGATACTGTTCATTTATGTCAGAACATATTTCCCCTCGCTCAAGTCGTCGAGCGATACCAACCATCAATGCGTCAGCGGCCGCGGCGTTGATTCTGCGATTTGGGCGAAATGCATGAACTCCGATTTTGTTCAAAATAGTGGTGGTCGTCGCGTCAAAAACTCGCCACATTTCTCTTTCGCGAGATTCCTGTATTTCACGATGGGTAGACATAAATGAATTAAGGAACGATTTCATTGGGCTTTGATATTCCTTTTCGTAGTAAAGCGCTAGAAATCGCAAAATCAACTCTACATCGCGCGCGCGTTTATCGTGTTTGCCAAATAGATTTCTCCACTGAACCTGGTCATTCATCTTCAACAAAAGAGAGTTGAAGCTCCCATCATATATAGCAGCTCGAATCTCTTGAGGAGATAGCGGCGTGGCATATGAGTTCAGCCGTTCGAATATCTCGAATTTGCTTGAGCCACCGTCGTCGGGTTTGTCCTGCTTAATAACAGTTGCATGGATGATTGAGTCGTCTAGTTTGCGTCTGGCCTCGTCAGTAAAGTCAGCATATCTGTAACCATTGAATGGCTCCCGAACACCGTCCAGCGCAAAGTCGCTGTTATCAAAGGTTCCTTCATAGAATCTCCGCAGAGTTTCTAATCTCTGTTGTCCATCAATCACTATCTGCTTTTGGCTATCGGGTTCGCGATAAAGAAATATGCCAGGCACAGGCAATTTCAATAACAGGGATTCGATGAAGCGTGATGCTCGACTGATATCCCAAACATAGTTTCGCTGAAAACCCGGAAAATCTATGTCTTTTTTTCGGATACGTCTTACGATTCCCTCCACATCATAGTCAATTCCATAACTGGTAATCCAATACTCAGAAACCGTTACGGGTTCATTTGCATAATCAGCCACTATTTCACCGAAATCCTCGAATTCCCCTTGTAACGCTAGCTGTTTCTCTACCATGAAGGCACCTGCAAACTTTCTCTGTTGAAGGTAATTCTATATCGGCCAATATTTATCAACAATATGATATGTTCAACTCACCACTCCACCCGCTCCAGCACCCACTTGACCACCTCGCCCCAGCTGCCGCCCTCCTGCACATCCCAGGCCTGCATCAGCAGGGCGCGATGCTGCGCAAAATACGGCAACTGACTCACCCACCACTCGTCTATCCGGTGCTCGCTTAGATAGCCGCGCATGAAGGCCTGGCGGAACTGACGCCGCTGGCTCGCCGGCTGATCCCACAACTCCAGCAGCGCGCGGCAGACATCGGCGATGTACCAGTGGTAATTGGGCTCGTCGAAGTCGATAGTGCGGGCGGTTGAGCCGTTCCAGATGACATTGCCCGGGCGATAGTCGCCGTGGATGAGGCCGTAGTCTTGCGGCGGCAAGCTGGCCATGTACTCGGTCAATTCAGCGTAGACGCGCCGGATCTCGGCCGACGCGCTGGTCACGGTGGGCGCGATATTAAGCCAGAATTGCCGCACGCTGGGGAATTTGTAGTCGATAGCCGGGTCAGGCTGGTAGCGGCGCGAGGCAGCGTGCAGCTTCCCCAGCGACTTGCCCCAGGCTTCGTAAACCGAGCGATCCAGCAGGTAAGCTTGCATCGGTTGGCCGGGCGCTTCTTTCTGCGCCGCGGCGAAATAACCTTCGCCGAGCAGCTCAATATAGCGACCGTTGACCGACGGCAGCGGCTGACCCACCGGCACATTCTCGTCAGCGAGAAAGCGCAGGAAATGCATCACCTGGCGCGCCTCCGGCAGTGTGTGCAGGCTGCTGTGGCAAATGCGCAGATAGCAGCCGCTGCCGCCGGCTTCAAAGCGGAAGACGATATTATAATCTTGCCCGATCCAGCGCAGGGACGCGGGGTCGCCATGCCACAATTCGCGCACCAAAGCCGGCACAGAACTTTGATCAAAACTGTCGCGTTTTTTGTGCCAGTCAGTGATCAAGGGAGTTTCGCTTTCTGCGGCTTGGACAGGCGGCGCGCGCTGGACGCGGCGTCCGCTATCATGAATTCTCGAGACTTGGGAAGGTCGCGCCGGCTAGACCAGCTGGTATTCCGCTTCGCTGCAGACGCGCAGGGTGCCCGCCAGTTCGTGCCCCAGGAAGTGGGTCTGCCCATCCACCTGAAGCTGCAATGGACCCTTAAATGGCGCGCGCATCACCAAGCGGAAGCGCTTGCCCGGTTCCAAACGCAGTTCGCTGAAATAGCGTAACTTGTGGGCATCGTGGGAATGCACTCGGCTGATAACGTAATCAAGGCCGACTTCCACCTCGGAGAGCGGATAATCGACCATGCGCGGCATGAAGCCGTCGGCATGCGGAATTGGCTCGCCGTGCGGGCAGCGTTTGGGATAGCCAGTCATTTCGTCCATTTTGTCGACCAGGACATCGCTAACGACCAAACCCAGATCATCGGCGTCGTCATGCACTTCGTGCCAGCCGAAGCCCATCACATCGACCAGAAAGCGCTCAACCAAACGATGACGCCGGATGTTAGCCAGGGCCTCGCGTTCGCCAGCTTCGGTCAGACGGATGCCGCGATAGGGTTGGTGCTCGAGGAATCCGGCGTGCTTCAAGCGCTGCACCATACGTGTTACGGCCGGCGCGGACACCTTCATTTCTTCCGCCAGCGACGAGGTGGAAACGAAGTTGTCCTCCGGCTGATAATGGGCGATGCGGTAGGCTTCCGCCAGGTATTCTTGCATGGAGTCGGTCGCGGTCATTCAATCCTCAGTCCACCGCAACGGCAATTCAGCCATCGTTCTTAACTATACGCGAGAATCAGCGCCGTACGCAAGCGCCAGCATAACGCAAGCTCGTCAATTTCTTGGGGAGTGTCTATTGTAGTGGATGCGGTTTCCCTTCGACCCAAAGAAAAAACTCTGTGCCGGCGGGCAGTGTCTACGCGCCCCTCTGTGTCTCTGTGGTGAATTAACCTGCGCCAAGCTCGGCATTCAGGAAATATCCACCATGTTAGCCACTCCCATTTCTTGTAATCTACGAGTACGGTCCGCCTAAGGCGAGAAGCCCAGGGCATCAAGCAGTGTATCCAGCTTCCGCAGCAAGGCTTCGGGTACGCCCTGATTAAGCAGCGTATGATCGGCCATAGCGATGGGACCGCCTTTTTCCAGGCGCTCAATTTCCAGCATATCTCTTTCGCGCGCTTCGCTGGGCGTCAGCGGACGATCGCTGCGACTTGCCAGCCGTTGATAGCGCAGCTGGCGCGGCGCCGCAATCGCCAGCAGCAGCAGCGGCGCGCCCAATTCTCGGCTGAGCAGCTTGTATTCGCTGAAACTGTAGAGGCCGTCGATCACGATGTGGCTGCGTGTCTGCAAAGCCTGCTGCAGGCGCGGCAGCGAGATTACCGCCATCGCCGCCATGCCATGCGCCTCGCGCAATTCTTCGCGCACGATGCGCTCGTTCCGCGGATTGACCTCCAAGCCGCGCCGCCGGACTTCATCGACGACCAAGCCGCCAAAGCGCAGCGAGAAGTATCCCCGAGCCTTGAGATGCTCGGCGCAAACCGTCTTGCCGGCGCCGGGCATACCCACCAGCGCCAGCGCGCCCCGTCCCATCCTTGTTTCGATCATGTCTTTCGCTCGCCATAGTTGCCAGGCCGCGTGAGATTATACTGCCTGCGCCGCCGGTCATACAGCTTGGATCGCCGCCAAGACAAAGCAATCGCACCAGATTATTTTTGCCACCGAGTACACCGAGGGCGCTGAGATTTTTCCGCAAACTCCCAAATAGAGGTGTTGATGTAGAGGCCTTTGACCTGCTGTGTCTACGCGCGGCGACGAAACGCCCACAAGATTCGGGAGTGTCTATTTTGGTGGACTTGAAAACCCCGTCAAACTTATAATAATCTCTGTGTTCTCAGTAAGTGCGAGTAAGTAATGAGAATATAGATACATCATCACAAAATAGCGAATTTTCGTGTTTGCGTGGGCGAGCCAAGGCTCGCCCCTACAACTTTCGACTATATTTTGAACCCGGTAGGGATCAGCCTTGGCTGACCCGATGCTGTGAAATTTGCATGACTTACTTGCATCTACTTCTGTGTTCTCGATGGTTAAAAACTTGTGCCGTGTACGCAAAGGGAATTCTGTCCACGATAGTCGCCACGCCGGGAAGACTCGCGCATACGCTTATGCGCCGCCTTGCTGTACTCTATGCGCTGAAGCGGACATGAATCAGTTGGCGCTGGCGATTCGTCAGCGGCTGATGTCGCTTAGACAGTGACCGCAACAGCGCGGATTGCGAGCGGCCAGCATGATTGAGCGCGAGCACAAGTTTGAAGGCGCGCAGGGACTGCCGATTTTCTATCGCGAGTGGCTGCCCGCCGCTGGCGATCGGCGCGGCATCGTATTCATCCTGCATGGACTCAGCGAGCACAGCGGGCGCTATCGCCACCTTGCGCAAGCGCTGACCGCCAGCGGCTTTGCCTGCCTGGGAATTGATCATCGCGGGCACGGCAATAGCGGCGGCGCGCGCGGCTACCTGCCCGAGCCGCAGCTGGCTGTCGAAGACTTGAGCCTGCTGCACCGCCTCGCGCGCGAGCAGTTTGCGGATATGCCAGCCTTCGCCTTCGGTCACAGCATGGGCTCCTTAATCGGTTTGGGCTTCGCCTTGCGATTTCCGCGGCTGCTAACAGGTCTGATCACTTGCGGAACACCCCTGCACAGCGAATTCGCGCGGCCGGCCTGGCTGGTTGCGCTGTGCTTGAAGGCAGCCCCCTACCTGCCCAAGTTACGCCTCTCCCCGCCTTCCGCGTCCAGCGTACTCACGTCAGACGCGCTCAAGCTGCGCGAATGGCTGGCTGACCCGCTGGTTGACCGCGGCATGTGGCGTGTGGGCACGTCCGCCGCGCTCATAGGCTTGACGCGGGAAATCCGCCGTAACGCAGCCGATCTAGAGGTCCCCCTGCTGATCATGCATGGCACAGCGGATCGCCTGGCGCCGGCCACCGGCTCGGAGTTTCTGGCGGCCGCTGTCGCTTCAGCCGATGTCAGTCTCAAGCGCTACCATAACCTGCGCCACGAATTGGTCAACGAGGTCGGCCGCGACCAAATTATCGGCGATATCCGCGCCTGGCTGGTCCAGCGCGCTTAGGGAGTGGTGAACATCGCGGCTATAACTCTCTAAGCGAACAGGTCACAGGTTTTTTCACCACAAAGAACACAAGTAAGTGCGAGTAAGTAATGAGAATATAGATACATCATCACAAAATAGCGAATTTCCGTGTTTGTGTGGGCGAGCCAAGGCTCGCCCCTACAACTTTCGACTATATTTTGAGCCCTGCAGGGGTCAGCCTTGGCTGACCCGATGCTGTGAAATTTGCATGACTTACTTTGTTCCACAGAGGGCACAGAGTTATCTTGTTTGCTCGGCGCCGTCTATCATAACCGCCTATTCACCACTCCCGCGCTTGGACTCATTTGCCCGGATATTAGCCCTCTGGTATCTTAGGGTGCGTCATACGCTGACGAAAATCGCCACAGCGCCTGCGCGACGCGCTCGCTTGGCGCTGCAAATACCGAGGCTGTTCATGCCGGTCAAGTTGCATGTTGACAATATCTCGCTGAATTTCGGCGGCATCAAGGCTTTGCAGGATGTCGAATTCAAGATCGACGCCGGTGAAATCTTCGCGGTCATTGGACCCAACGGCGCCGGCAAGACCAGCTTGATCAACAGCATCAACGGCTTCTACACGCCGCAGCAAGGTCGCATCCTCTTTGAGGGCCGTGACATCAGCCACCTGCCGCCCTATAAGCGAGCCAGGCTTGGCATCTCGCGCACCTTCCAGAACATCGCCCTCTATACTAACGCCACCGTGCTGGACAATTTGATGGCGGCGCGGCATATCCACATGAAGACCAATATGCTGGCCGGCGCGCTGTTTTGGGGGCCCGCGCAACGCGAGGAAATCGCTCATCGCCGGCGCGTGGAGGAGATCATCGATTTTCTGGAATTGGAGCCTATCCGCAAGTCTATCGTCGGCACACTGAGCTATGGCTTGCGCAAGCGGGTGGAGCTGGGTCGGGCGCTGGCGCTGGAGCCGAGCTTGCTGCTGCTGGACGAGCCGATGGCGGGCATGAATATCGAAGAGAAGGAGGATATGGCGCGCTTCATCCTCGATATTCATGAGCTGCAAGGCAGTACCATTATGCTGATTGAGCACGACATCGGCTTGGTCATGGACATCTCGCATCGCATCGCCGTGATTGACTTCGGCCTGAAAATCGGCGAAGGCACACCAGAGCAGATCAGCCGCGACGAAGCCGTCATTGACGCCTACCTGGGCGAAGGGGAACATTAAAGTGGCTTTCGCCGACCCGCAGACAATCCCCTATCGCCAGGCAAGTCCCGGCAAGGTGTTCACATCCAGCTTGAACCACCCTGTCAAGCCAGTGCCGCCAGACCAGGATACCTTGTCCAAGGGCTTTCTGCGCCGCGTCAGCGAATTGGGCGATACGGTGGCGCAGCGCAAGAAGCGCTATGGCATCTGGCAGGAATACAACTGGAAGCAAGTCTACGATGAAGTGGTCAATCTGGCCCTGGGCTTGGACAAACTAGGCCTCGAAACCGGCGACACGCTGTTGGTCATCGGCGAAAATGACCCGGAAATGTACTGGGCGCAGATCGCCGCCCACGCCCTGCACTGCAAGACCTGCTGCGTCTTCAGCGACGCCAGCCCGCAAGACATCCACTACGTCATTAATTCTACCGACGCCGCCTTTGTATTCGCGCACGATCAAGAGCAGGTGGACAAACTGCTCGAGCTCAAGGACGGGAATCCGCAGATTCTGCGCGTCGTCTATTGGAACGAGCGCGGCATGTGGGGCTACGATGACAGCTGGCTGCTGAGCCTGCGCCAATTGCAGGCCATCGGGGCGGCGCATCGGCAGGAAGCGCCGGACAAGTTCGACCGGATGGCGCGCGCCACGCAGCCCCTGGACACCATCATCCTGAGCATGACCTCGGGCACCACCAGCTTGCCCAAGTTCGCCGAAATCACCCATTTTCAACTGGTCTACGGCCACGCCATGAACGACCGCTATGTCGCTGCGCGACAGTCGGACAATTGGCTGTCCTTCAGTCCTATGGCCTGGCTGGCGGAGCAGGCTTTCGGCTTTGCCACGCACCTCTTGAACGGCGTGCAGGTCAACTTCCCGGAAGGGCCCGAAACCGTGCCGACCGACATGCGCGAGATTGCGCCGGCGGGCTTGCTCTTTCCCAGCCGCGTTTGGGAGAATCTGGCGCGCGTGGTCCAGTTTCGCATCAACGACAGCAGCCCGCTCAACCGCCTGATGTACCGGCTCTTCCTGCCCATCGCCTATCGCGCCATCGACCTGGAAGACGAGCAGCGCGCGATTCCGCCGCCCTTGCGCTTCTTTCGCTGGCTGGGCGAATACGCCATATTTGAGCCCCTGCGCGACAAATTAGGGCTGACGCGAGCGCGCAACGTGCTCACCGCCGGCGCCATGTTGAGCTCGGACATCATTCGTTTTTTCCGCGCCATCGGCATCGAGCTGCGCCAATTCTACGGCTCGACTGAAACCTTCGGCACCGTGCATCTGCGCGGCGATGTGCGCTTCGAGACCGTCGGCGTCATCGTGCCCGGCGTCGAGATCAAGATCGCGGACAACCAGGAGATCCTGATCCGCACCGAGGCGCGTTTCAAGGGCTATTACAAACAGCCGGACAAAACCGGCCAAGCCCTGGACATTGAAGGTTGGTATTACACCGGCGATGCCGGCCACATGGACGAGAAAACCGGACACCTGATTTACCTCGAGCGCGTCAAGGATTTGATCGAATTGTCAACGGGCGAGAAATTCAGCCCCCAATACATCGAGGGACGCACCAAGTTCAGCCCCTACGTGCAGGACATGATGACCATCGGCGGCGTCGACATGGAATTTGTCTCCGCCATCATCGTCATCGACTTTCAGAATGTGTCGCGCTGGGCGGAGAAGCGGGGCATCGCCTTCACCACCTATGTCGACCTGTCGCAGCGGGACGAAGTGTACGAGATCATTCGGCGAGAGCTGCGCGCGGTCAACGAGTCGCTGCCAGTATATTCGCAAGTCAAACGCTATGTGATCATGCACAAGGAATTCGATGCCGATGAGGCGGAGTTGACGCGGACGCGCAAGCTGCGGCGCGGCGCGCTGCAGGAGAAGTATCAGGAGCTGCTGGAGGCGATTTACGGCGGCAAGCGCGAGGTACGCGTCAGCGCGGAGGTGAAGTATCGCGACGGCAGAACCGGGACAATCGAGACCGAACTGCGAGTAGCCGATGTTTAATCCAACCCTAAGGCCCCGTAGGGGCGACCCGGCGGGTCGTCCGCAAGAATCACGAGACATCGTAGGGTCGACCCGGCGGGTCGCCCGCCGCTAGCATGACAAACTGAACAGGACTCCAACAGTGACGGAATTCATCCACAAAAATAAACGCCTGCTGACCTGGGCGCTCTACGCCGGCGCCGGGCTGGCTCTCATTCTCCTCATCGGCGACCAGCTGGCAGGGCTGAAAGCGGCGCGCATCGTGCAAACGCTAATCTCGGGTGTGCTGGTCGGCGGCGTCTACGGCTTGGTGGCGCTGGGCATCGTAGTCATCAACAAGGCATCGGGCGTTTTCAATTTCGCGCACGGCTGGATGATGGTGGTCGGCGGCATGATATTCTGGAGCTTCTTCACCGTGAGTGAGATTTCACTCATTGGCGCCGGCTTGCTGGCGGCCGCCACCATGCTGATGGTGATGTCGACTGTGAGTTGGCGCGACCTGCGTCAGCCGCGCAATATCAAGATTACGATTGCCGGCATCGCCATCTTGACGCTGCTGATGACGATTGGCGGCGCGGATTGGCGCTGGCTGCACGCGCTGACCGGGACCTTCGCCGGCGCCATCTTGACCGGGCTGGCGGTGGAGCGCTTCACCATCCGCCCGCTGATCGGCCAGCCGCTATTCACAGCTGTATTGATGACCCTGGCGGTGGCGGAAGTGCTGCATGGCGTGACGCAGATCGTCTGGGGCACCGTCGAGCTGAACTTGCCGGTCTTCGTCGATCCGCAGACCAACAGCCGCTTCAGACCGATACGGCTGGATGCTTTCAAGGATGCGCTGGACGGCGTCGCCATCGTCCGCGTCGAGCTGGTGATCGCCTTTGTGCTGGCTCTCGTGGCTTTCGTGGGCTTTTTGCTCTTCTTCCGCTATACCAGCGTGGGCTTGGCGATGCGCGCCACCTCGGAAGACCAGCAGTTGGCGCAGTCGGTCGGCCTGCGCGTCCGCGTCATTCTCGCCATTACCTGGGCGGTGGCCGCCTTCCTGGCCAGTATCGCCGGCGTCCTGCAGGGCGGCGCTGTTGGCCTGTCGCTGAATATCAGCTTTGTGGCGCTGCGCGTCTTTCCGGCCGTGCTGCTGGGCGGGCTGGAGTCCATCAGCGGCGCGCTGGTCGGCGGGATCATCATCGGCATCGTGGAGCAATTCGGCACGCTGATCAACTCGTCGGAGCAGATGGGCACGAATCTGGCGCCCTATGTGGTCTTGATGGTGGTCCTGGTCATCCGGCCGGACGGCTTGTTCGGCGAGAAACGTATTGAGCGAATTTGAGGCGGCGCGCCTATGGCGAATATCAATCCAGCGGGCGTATTCGACACAACATACGAAGAGGATATGTCTATCGACCGAACCAAGCGCGACAAGCTGTGGAAGAACGCGGCCTTCGCGCTGCTGCTGTTGATTCCGCTAGTTTCAGTATCGGGTCCCTTGGAGCTGGGCTGGGTCAGCGACCAGTACGTCAGCCTGATCAGTCGCATCGCGGTCTTCGTCATCGCCGTGCAGGGTTTGAACATCCTGGTAGGCTACACCGGTCAGATATCGCTGGGGCACGCGGCTTTTCTGGCGGTCGGGGCTTATGGCTCGGCCATCATGGCGCGGGAATTGGGCTTCAGCTTCTGGCTGGCGCTGCCGGCCAGCGCCCTGCTGACGGGATTGGTCGGCTTGCTGTTTGGCTTGCCGTCCTTGCGCGTCAAAGGCTTTTACCTGGCGATGGCGACTTTGGCGGCGCAATTCATCATCCCCTGGGCGCTGCGTTATCCGCTGGAAGACTTGACCGGCGGCGCCCGACCGCTGAACGTGCCGGCGCCAATAATCGGACCCTTCGCGGCTTACGCCGATGATGCGCTCAGCGACGATACGCCACTGAGTTTCACAGCCGGCGATCCCTACGTCGTTGATGTGATCTCGGTGAGCTTCGCCGCGGTCGAGGGCGCCTACCCCGCCATCACGCTGACGAACCCCAGCGGAGATGTGGCGCCTTACGGCGATGTCAACATGAGCGTGGACCGCGATAGCGAAGGCGCTGTCACCGGCTTGTCCTACATCGCCAGCAAACCCGGCCAGTACCAAGTGGCGATAATCTACGAAGACGAGACCGCCAGCTTTGAGGCGGTCGTCCGCCGCAGCAAGGCGCTGAGCTTCGCCAGCGACGCCGCCATGTATTACATCATCGTGCCCTTGTCGGTGCTGTTGATGTTCCTGGCTCGCAACATCATCCGCACGCGCACCGGACGCGCCTTCATCTCCGTGCGCGATAACGACCTGGCCGCCGAGCTGCTGGGCATCAATGTGTTTACTTACAAATTGCGCGCCTTCTTCTTGAGCGCGGTCTACGCCGGTATCGCCGGCTGCCTGCTGGCTTACGAGCGCAACAGCTTGTCGCTGAACGCCTTCGAGCTGGACACATCCATCGAGATGCTGGCGATGCTGATTATCGGCGGCGCCGGCTTCCCGCTGGGCGCGCTCTTCGGCGTCACCTTTATTCGCATTTTGCAAGAAGCCTTCATTCCCTTCTTGCGCCCCTGGCTGACTGATTTGCTGCCGCAGCTTTTCCCTTTCGTCGATGCCGTAAATATCATCAGCGCCATCAATCCTATCGTCTTCGGCGGCGCGCTGATAATCTTCCTGGTGCTGGAGCCGCGGGGCATCGCTCACCGCTGGGAAGTATTCAAAGTGGCCTGGAAAATCCGCCCCTATTCTTATTAGCGGCTGGGGAGTGCCTATTGTAGTGGATGCGGTTTGCCTTCGACCCGAAGAAAAACTCTGCGCCGGCAGGCAGTGTCTACGCGCCCCTCTGTGTCTCTGTGGCGAATTAACCTGCGCCAAGCTCGGCAATCAGGAAGTATCCACCAAGATAGCCATTCCCGGGGGTTGAGCCTGGTTGATTAAAGCGGCGCTTTGGCATAAGCTAAATACAGCAAACGCGGCCGTTTTTGTCGAGACTTAACCATGAATTCGAATTGAGGAGCTAAAATCATGAAGAGCTTATGTGCCTTGCTTGTCCTTCTGCTGCTGATCGCCGGCGCGCTGCCCGGTCTGGCGCAGGAGACGCTGGATTATCCCTCGGACTTGACAGAGTGCGAAGTGGACATGACCGGCGAAACCCTGCGCATCTTCCACTTTGGCGATTTAAGCGGCCCCTACGCCTTCATCACGCAACCGATCGTATCCGCCTTGACCGACGCGGTAAATTACTGGAATGGTCGCGGCGGCGTCTGTGGCGCGCAATTGGAGCAGGTCTATGAAGACACCGGCGGCAACCGCGAAGCAGCGCAGAGCGTTTACGATCGCTTCACGGGCGCTTATGGCGGCGATCTTGACCTGTTGCTGCTCTACAGCTCGGATGACGGCGAGCTGCTGCGCGAGCAATTGGCGGCCGACGAAATCGTCTCCTTCATCTCCGCCGGCTCGGTTGAGAGCCTCTATGGAGAAGATGGCCAGACGCCCGGCTGGCTCTACGCCAGCAATCCGCTCTATATCAACCAGTTCGGCTCTTTCTGCCAGTTCGTGGCTGCCAGTCCGGAGGTCTTCCCCGATCCGGTGATTGGATTTGTCACCTGGCCCAACGCCTTCGGCCGGGCGGGCACCGAGCCGGCCGCCAGAGAACACTGCGCCAGCCTGGGTGTGCCGGTCCTGGAAGAACCGCAGTTCTTCCTGCCGACTGACACCGATATTCTGACGCAGGTGCAGAACGCCATCGACGGCGGCGCCAACATCATCTACACCAATACGCTGGCGACCGGGCCGGCCTTGATCGCCGGCACCCTGGTTGATCTGGGCATGGAAGACGATGTCAAGCTGGCCGGCGTGAACTGGGTGATGGACACCAGCGTGGGCATCCTGGGCCAACGCGTGCTCAAGCCCAATGGCTTGCCATCTACTGATGGCATGTTCGGCTCAATGCCCTTCCTCTGGTGGTCGGAGTTGAGCAGCCCGGCCGTACAATTCGTTACGCAGCAGTTCGCGCTCAACGAACGCTCGGCAACTGAGCAGAATATCGCCTATCTGCTGACATGGGGTTTGGCTGACAGCGTCATTGAGACCTATATTCGGACTGTGAACCGAGTCGGCAGCCTCAGCGCGGTAACCGGCGCCGACATCCGCGAAACCGTGGAAACTATGGATTACCAGGTACTCGGCGGTTTGCTCCATCATCATTATGAAGAAGGCATGCGCGACGCCACGTTAAATCGCATCGCCGTGCTCAAGTACGCCAATACGGATATGTCAGGATTCGCAACGGGTCCCGATGATGCGATGTTCATAGACATTGGCGGCAGCATGGGCTATGTGCCCATCGTACACGCGCTCACCGACTTCATGCCGGTACCCCAGTTGCGCGGCTAACCCGGCGCGGACAGCGCTCCATGCTCCCTCTCCACGACGCGGGAGGGAGCGCCCGCGTTTCCAAATCACCCGGGCTTTGCCCGCATGAGACTGCGCCAATGTCCTTGACCGCGGCGGTAAAACCCTCAGACTTCACCACCACCGAGACCCTGTCCGTCAACAACATCGAGGTGGTCTATAACAGCGTAATTCTGGTGCTGCGCGGCATCTCGCTGGAGGTCGAGCCGGGCAAAGTCGTGTCGCTGCTGGGACCCAACGGCGCGGGAAAATCGACCACGCTGAAAGCCATCAGCGGCTTGCTTAAAGCCGAGCTGGGCGAGGTGACCCGCGGTCAAATCCACTGGGGCGGCGACCGTTTGGACGGCTTGAGCGCCGAAGACGTCGTGCGCATGGGCTTGGTCCAGGTCATTGAGGGCAGGCTGCTCTTTCGTCATCTGACCGTCGAGGAGAATCTGCGCGTGGGCGGCATGGTTTATCAAGGCGGAAGGCGCATTGGCGACGATCTGGAGCGGGTCTACCACTATTTCCCGGCGCTGGCCAAGCTGTCACGGCGCGTCAGCGGTTATCTATCCGGCGGCGAGGGGCAGATGCTGGTCATCGGCCGCGCCATGATGGCGCATCCGCAGTTGCTGATGCTGGACGAGCCCTCGCTGGGGCTGGCGCCTATGCTGGTGCATGAGATCTTCGACATCATCCGCCACATCAATCAAGAAGAGGGGATGTCGGTCTTGATCGTTGAGCAGAACGCGCGCGCGGCGCTCGAGCTGGCGGATTACGCCTATGTCATGGAAGACGGCCGCATCGTCCTGGATGGACCGGCCGAGCAAATGCGCGAGAACGAAGATATTAAAGAATTCTACCTGGGGCTGAACCAGGCCGGCGGACGCAAAAATTACCGCGAAGTCAAGCACTACAAGCGCCGCAAGCGCTGGCTGGGTTAGCCGGCGCGCTACCGCGTTTCTTAGCCAAGCAACGACGACTCTGGAGCATACTTGTGACTGAATTCGACGCCAGAATCAGCGAACTTGTGAACTACGCCTACGACCAGGCCCCGGCCATCCGAGCTCTGCTGGACGCGGCCGGCCTCAAGCCGTCTGATATTAGCGGCGCTGACGATCTGGCCAAAATCCCGGTTTTAAAAAAAGACTCGCTGGTCGAGATGCATCGCGAGAATCCACCCTTTGGCGGATTCCTGACCATCGATCCGGACGACTTGCCGCGCATCTATATTTCGCCCGGTCCGATTTATGACCCGCAGCCGCCGCTTGACGATCCAGCAGCGCAGCTGGCGCCCTTCCACGCCATCGGCATCGGACGGGGCGACCGCGTCCTAAATACCTTCATGTACCACTTGACGCCGGCCGGCATCTTGCTGGACGAAGCGATCCGCGCTTGCGGCGCTACGGTTATTCCGACTGGTCCCGGCAACACCGACTTGCAAATCATGATGATGATGGCCCTGGGCGCGACCGGCTTCGTCGGCCAGCCCAGCTATCTGATGACCCTGCTGGACAAGGCGGCGGAGACGGGCATTGGAGCCGGCGCCGTGCCGCTGAAGAAGGCGCTGTTTTCGGCCGAACCGTATACTGAAAGCCAGCGCCAGCGCTTCGAGGGCGAGTATGGCATGACCACCACCTCAGCCTACGGCACGGCCGATCTCGGCTTCATCGGCTACACCAGGCCCGGCTTACAAGGCTTCTGCGTCATGCCCAACATCTATCTGCAAATCTGCGATCCCGAGACGGGCGCGCTACTGCCCGCGGGCGAAACCGGCGAGATCGTCGCCACCACATTAAACAAATCCTATCCGCTGATCCGCTTTGGCACCGGTGACCTGGGCGCGCTCGCTCCGCAGCCGGCTTTGCCATGCGACGGGCAGCAGTTGCTGGGCTTGTTCGGGCGCAGCGGCGACGCGGTCAAAGTTCGGGGCATGTTTCTACACCCCAATCAACTGCAATACGCCGCGATGCAGTTTCCGGCGATCAAGGCGATTCAGGTGGTGGTCACGCGCCCGGAGAACCGCGATGTGGTCAGCGTGAATCTGGAATTGCGCGAGGGGCAATCATCCGCCGGCCTGGCTGAGAAGCTCAGCGCCTTAGCTCAACAGGCGGTACGTCTGCGGATCGACGCCGTGAATTTCGTCGCAGCTGGCAGCATAGACACAAGCGAGCGCGCGATCGTCGACAGGCGAGACTGGGATTAAGTTCGCCGCCTGAAGCAAGCCAGGATCTTGCGCCAGCCTACTCGTCTCCGGAATCGTCATCATCCTGCGGCTGCTCGCCGTTATCGGCGTCATCTTGCGTCTCCTGGCTGTCCTGCGAGCTATCCGCCTCGGTCTCGACGCCGATAACTTTCAGCGTGAACGCCTGCGTCTCGCTGGTATTTTTGACCCGCACTTCAAAAATGAACACACCCGACTGCTCGCCCACCGCCAGATCTTCCCAGGCGGAACTGCGCGTATCGTCATCAGCGTCATCATTTTCACCGAGCAGCTGTTGGCCCTCGCGGTCGTATATTCCCAGCACGGTATCGACGGCAGCGTCTTCGCCAGCCAGGAAGACGCTGACTGTGCGATTGGCTGGCAGTCTGACACGGTAACGCACACGCTGGTCCGGCCCGACCGCGCCGTTGGCTTGTACTTCGGTGCTGCCGACGCCAAGCGACAACTCGCCGCCGTCAATGAGCTCGCCCAGGATGACATCGGTCAAATGCTTCTCGGCGGCCTGCAGCAGGTGATCGCCGTCGCCGGTAAGGCTCTCCAATGTGACGGGAACATCGACCGTCGGCGCGACTCCCTGAGCTTCAATGTGGATTTCTTGACCCGCGTTAAGACCGCGCGTGACCGTATATCGAATGCTCAAATCATCGGGCATCAGCAGGTCGTCCACAGCGCCGCCCAAGCCCCCGGTCGGGTAGTGGCCAACGATGGCGGCTCGATCGTCGATGGTCAGATTGTAGGCGAAGAATTCGCAAGCGCTGAAGCAGCCCGGCGCGATAATTAGCGCGAGTTCGCCATCATAGCGCAAGTCTTCCTCGGGCAAGCAATAGCGATCTTCCGAGCGCGGGTCGAGATAGAATTCCCCGGTCGCTGCGTTGTAGGAGCTGGTATAACCCAAAATATGCGCTTCCTGGTAGAAATAAGCGCCGAGTTGATCGGCCAGATAACCGCTGCCGCCGCCGTTGCGGCGCATGTCGATGATGATGCCCGGCACGTCCTCGGCAATGAACTGCTTAAGCATACGCTCCCAGAGCTGAACGGTCAGACGCTCGTCATCGCTGAAAGAATTGATGGAGACGTAGCCATAGCCGCTGGGCAGAATCTCGTATTCGACCGGCAGCGCGGTGTCTTCCACGCCGGAAAAGAACGATGAATTGGTGAAGCTGGCGCGTTCGGCAATGGCAGTCAGCGTTGTCGACTGCTCTTCTTCACTCTCCGGATTACGAAAGGTGACGCCCGCCTCCGTACCCAGCGGGAACCGGGTGATGTAGCGCAGTTGCTGCAGGCGCAGGGTGTGCTCGGTGCTCAGCGCTTGATGCGCCCAGACAAATTCACGGTCCATGGCTTCCTGCAGGCTGCCGCCATCCCAAGCCAGGATTTCGGCGCCAAGCTCAATGCCGGCCTTGGCCGCGGGACCATTTTCCAGCAGGTAGCTGACGACTATGCGGCCGTCATCCAGTTCCGAGAGGGACAGCCCCAAGCCGCCGTCCGTCTCTTCGCGGAAGATCTCGCTCAGCGGCGCCAAGGGCATACTCACGTGACCGTCCGGGATCTCCCACAAAAAGTCGCGCAGCGCCAGCGCATAAGCATCGGTATCTTCCGCCGCTTCGGCCTCAGCGAAGCGAGGAGCGTAGGTTGATTCCAGGGTCTCCCAATCCAGCTCATAGAGTTCGGTGAAGGCGTACTCCCGCCGGAACAGATCAACCATCGCTGTGAAGGCTTCGCTGTAGGACAGCGCCGAAAAGTCATTTATCGCGGCTGACTCCGGCTCGTGCAAATCCAGAATTTGGCGCGCGCCGCGATCGAAAACAAAGGGGGCTTCGTCCAGATCAACCACCGAATAACCTTGCGGCACACTGACAATTGGATCATCGGGCGTGAAGAGCAATCCGTCAGCGCCAAAGCCGGCGGGAAATCCCTGGCCGGGTTCGGGCGCGTAGATGATGAACTTGCCGCCGATGATCTCCCAGCGGGTTTGGGGGTCGACGCTGGCGCGAGTGGAAGCATACCCGGTCGACCAGCCGCCGCCATGCTGATCGCATTCATCCAGCAAGGGCCCGCCAAAGAGATTGGTCCAGTAAGCCACGGCAAAGACCATAACCCCGCTGTCCGCTTCGCCATCGTTGTCAACATCGCGCAAGCTGCCCGCAGGCGCCGCGGGCAGCGCCAAGCGGTAAGTGAAGGGCGAGGTGTAAAAATCGGATGTGATTTGCCCCGGCACTTGCGATTCAAGCGGGATGATAAAGTACTGATTGCGGTCCACGAAACCCGTCTGCTCTTCCAGGATGATCAGCGGTTCGGCCACGCCGCTGGTGAAAAAGGCATTGGTGTAGCGGAGTTGGCCCGTAAGGCTGGACGGACCACCCTCCTCATTGACGATCAGCGCCGCGCCGGCCTGAATGGACTTGCCGGCGGGCTTGTCGTCTTCGTCCTTCTCGCCAATCGCCAGCGCGGCCAAGGCCGAAATTAGCAGCAGACTAATGATAACGATGCGCAATAGGGGGCTGCGTAGCATAAAAATGTCTCCAAGGACCGGGCGCCGGCAATAATCGCTACAGCTAACCAGTAGGATACGGGAGACCATCGGCTGGGGCAAGGCGGTTTGTCAGCCGCGGGACCCAGGCGGCAGTCAATCGACCGAAAAGCGCAGCAGCTCAATGTCGCGATCGAAGGCCAACTGTTCGGCTACAAGCACACCGCTTTGGCTGGCTTTACTGACGAAATCGTAGACTATCAGCTTGACGACATACTCGCCAGCCGCCAACTCGGATATATCAAAGGTAAATTGGTCCAGCGGCTCCAGCGAAATCACCGCATCCAGCCACAGCGCCTTATTGCCTTCCTCATCAAAGATCTGCAGCGACACTGAGTAATCCGCGCCTATCGTCCGCCCCCACCAGAAGAAAAAACTAAGCGACTCGGGCGAACGCTCATATTCGAAGTTGGCAAGTTCTGTGCCGTCAACGTAGTGTACGGCGAAGGGCTTGTCAGCGGTTATCAGCTCACAGGGAAACTCGCGAGCCACATAATACTCGATGACGCGGTCCGCCTTGTCCAAATAGCGCCGGCAGGGCGCAAAATGCTCAGTCAGCCAATCGGTGTACAAGGGCATTGCGCTTAAGCCGGTTTGCTGCGGATTGTAGATGAGCCAGATGCCGTTGGAGTTGGCGGCGATGGCTTCAAGCGTCGCATAAGTGCTAAGCCCGCTCTGAATAACCGCCTCGCCATCTTCGTTCACAGAGATATGCGCCACGTGAGACCAGCGCGGAAGCGCTTTTCGATAATAGTCGAGAATCTTTCTGACCGTTATGCGAGTGTCTGGATGAATGCTCAGAATTAGCTCGTTCTGGCCCGGCAAGCGCTCTGATTGGTAAATGAACTCCTGATAATGCGGTACTTGCCCGAGATTCTGGGCGCGTTTATTGGTGTAGATCCATAAATCTTCCGAGTCGGTGAAAGCTATAGCCGAGGCAATCCACAGCGCGAGCAATGGCAATCGCAGCAACCGCCAGCCGGGCATCAAGCGCAAGCCGATAGCCAGGCATGCGCAGAACGGCACAGCAAGGACCGTCATATAGCGAATGCGCCTTTCGACAAGTATCGGCGTCACCTCATTGACAAAGCCGGCCAGCAGCAGCGTAGCCACCGAAATAAAGAGCAAATACTTTTCCGCCGGCGTCAGACGTCGATGATAGATTGCGGCCAGCGCCAAGGCCAGCAATGGAATCGCCGGGAGACCGTTGGAGTAAATCCGCATGACAGTGAGCAGGGATTCAAGCAGCGGCAAGCGCGAATCATCCAGGCTTATTCGCCCGGTAAAGCCTGAGATCGCGACCGGCAGCCAAGGCGCAAAAGACAAGCCGGCAATGATAATCACCAGCGACACCTGCCGCCACCGCCGGCCCTTCCTGGCAAATATCAGATGATATAAGCCTATCGAGGCCAGAATCATGATTCCAAAATAGTGCGTGTACAGAAGCAGCGCCGCCGGCACAAAAAGCATGAGCCACTGCCAGCGCGGGACTGCCCCACTCCACCTGATCGTCTTCCAGTATGCCCAGACCAGCCAGCCGACTATTGCCGCCAGGAGCGTGTACATCCTGGCAATATGCATGTAATACAAAAAGAACGCTAGAAATCCGAGGATAAAGACGGTGGCCAGCCCGGATTCGCGGCTGACCGTTAGCAAGGCGACGCGGTAGGCAATCGCGATCGCCAGCAAACCGAAGAGCGTCGAGAATAGCCGAGCCGAGAATAGGTCTGTGCCCGCCAGACTTTGCCAAATGTTCAAAAGTACGAAATACAGGGGCCCATGCTGTTGGCTGCGTTCGCTTACGCTTTGCACGGTTTGCGCTAAGTTGAAGAACTTGTCGAAGGCGAATGACTGGACGTGACTCAAGGAATTGAATTCGTCATTGCCAATCGGAACCTGCTTCAGGTTGGTCACCGCAAATGTGAAAGCCGCAAAAAGACAGGCGATCACGAGCATGACCGACCCGCTTGACTTAGCAATGCCGCGCACCATCAAATCCAGGACTTTTCGCTGATTGGCTTAGCCAGTACAAAAAATAAGTGTAGCAGAATAGCGCGGCATCGGCGACGGCGCAGGCGCCGATAGACGATATACTGCCCATATTCCTCATTCGAGAATCTCAAAATCAAGTACATTGACCGTTCGTTCAAATGGCAGTTGGTCCCGCGCAGTCACTCCGGGCTGGCTGAGCTTGGATTCTCGGTCGTATACGATGAGCTTACCTACATAGTTGCCCGCCGGAATGCCGGCCAAATCAAAGGCCATAACGTCGACAGGATCACTGCTTATGACTTTGTCCACCTGCAGCAGCTTATGGTCTTCGTCATCAAACAGCTGCAAGGAGAAGGCATAGGCTTTGTCGATTGTCCGCAACCAGCGCAGATAGATCACCAGCGAATCAGCATCCCGCTCGTATACAAGATTGGCCAAGACGGTACCGTTGTTATAGCTAACTGCCAGGGGCTCTTCATCCGTGACCAGACTGCAGGGGATGCCCCGCTTCAGGTAGAAGTCGACGCTGTGCTCGGGCTGCTCCAAATAACGCCGGCAGAATTGGAAGTCTTGCGCCAGCCAGTCGGCGATGCCGCCCATATCATTCAGCTCGGATTCCTTTGGGTTGTGAGAAATCCATATCCCGCGACTGTTCTGCGAAATTGCCTCAAGGGAGGCGTATATCGACAAGCCGCTTTCCAGCACTGGCTCTCCGTTTTCGTCCAAGGACACATGCGCTACATGCGCCCAATCAGACAAGCGCAGCCGGTAATAGCGCAGGAACGCGACCCGCGAAACCGGCGCGCCGGGATGGACACTCAGGACGGGTTCGTTGTGTCCTGGAAGTCTATGCGATTCGTATATGAAATCCTGGTAATGCGGGATGCTCAGTTGCTCCCGCGAGCGCTGGTTGGTGTAGACGGCAAGATCAGGGGAAGCTGCGAATTGGGCGAATGCGCCGATCCATATTACTAGAACCGCCAAACGAAATGGCCTGGCAGCCGGCAGCCGACTCCACGCGATAGCCAAGGTGCAACAGAAGGGCGCCGCCAGAATCAGCGAATACCTCATCCGGCGCTCGGTAAGTATCGGCATAATTTCATTGAGGAGCAAGAGAGACGCAATCACAACAGCAGTCGCGACTATCAGATATATTTCCGCCCGGTTCAGGCGCCGGCGATTGACTACCAGAATTGCGGCTGCCAGCAATGGGAGAAACCAGATCCCATTGGAATAAATGCCCAGAGTGACTAGCAGACCATCCGAAAATGACAGAGCGCTGTCAGCCAAGGCATTGTGGCTCTGTCCATAACCGCGGATGACGACCGGAATCCAAAGCGCAAACAGCGCGCTGCCGGCGGCTAGAACAGACGCGACCGCGAACCAGCGCGTATTCTTGGGCGCAAAGATGACGTGGTGAATCGCGATGGCTGCCAGCAGCAGGGCGCCGAAGTAGTGGACATAGAGCAGCGATGCCGCGGACACAAAGAGACCAAGCCATTGCTGCCTGTATACGCGCTTCCTGGCCACTGCGCCCCAATAACACCAAAGCAGCCAGCCGCCGACCAGCAGCAGCAGCGGGTAAACTCTGGCGATCTGAGCATAATAATGAACATAGGCCAGGAAGGCCAAAATCAGCGGAGCAGCAACCGCGGTCTGGCGCTTGCCAGTGAGCAGCGCCAGTCGATAGACTGTGCAAATCGCCGCAAGACTGAGAAATACAGAGAAGAGTCGCGCAAGGAAAAGGTCCTCGCCGACAATTTTACGCCAGGCATTCAGAATGATGTAGTAGGCTGGGCCATGTTCCGGGCTGAGTTCGGATACACTTTCGATGGTCTGCGAAAAATTATACGATTTGTCATAGGTGTTGCTGTAGAGGTGCTTTATGGTGTCGAGATCGTCAACAGTCGCGGGCCTGCTGTTCAAACGTGTGACGTTAATTGCGTAGAACAGCAGCAGGACCAGGATGACAATCGCTTTTTGCTGGCTCATGGCGTCGAATACTTCGCTGTCGAATTCCGCGCGGCCGCGACTCTTATGAATTGTATGCCAGTTTAGCATTGGTCAATAGCGAAAACGACCTGACGCAGACTGACGGAGTCCGCCGCCTCTGTCTCGCGCGGTCAGATGAGCTTTACTCGGGAACCTGACGGGCTTATCCGCCGGGAAACTCTCGACTGTGTGTAATCACAAATGGGTAAGATTCATCAGCCACTCGCAGTTCATAGCGGCCGTTGAAGTAGTAGGCATAGACGTCGAACTGATGCAACATCCATGAGTCAGCAATCATAGAGTCAACAACCTGCCCGCTGTGAACCAGATCAACCCTGACGCCCGCCGGAACACCAATTCGCACCTGATCCCCGGGTCTAGCTTCGGAAATTACTGGCGGAATTAGCGTATCAATATTTGGAATTCCGTCGTTCTCATCGGAACTGAACAGGCTGATGGCGTTCCAGCCGACATCTATATGGTAAATTCTGTGGTAATTCGCGTTGAGCCAGTTTGTACGCGCATCATGCTGCTCGTCGTGGTGCGCCTCAATCTCGATCAGCCAAAAGCGCGGAATACCGGCGAAGACTCGCCGCATCATGGCGGCAACATCGTCTGATTTACGCGGGATACCGATGACGTTGATCGGCTCGGCTCTTGAGTTTCGCGGCACGTCATAGCCCACTCGGCCCAAGTGATAATAGACAACCGGTTTGCGCCCTACGGACGTAAAAAACACAAGGTCGTTTTGATCTGTGAGGGCGGCGATGGCGGCCATCATGCTGCGGTAATCGTCTCTGAAGTAACGCGCGTCAGCCCTTGTGCGAATCAGCGCGCCGTAAAAGACAAGCAGCCCCACAAGAATTACGGCGGCGGCCGGTCGCAGCCGGCCCCGCTTTAGCATCGCTGCGAAGCCGATACCGTAACCTGCAAAGACGAAGGGAGCGAATACGCTGTAGTGCCGCGCTTGCAACGCGTTGACATGGAGGGGGATAAAGGGCAAGGCCAAAGCCGATACGACCGCGGCTGGCAAGAGACAGCCCAGCAAGACGAAAGCTGTTGGGAGGCGGCTGTCCCGCCAAGCCAGCAATAGCCCGAAAAAATAGATGGCGGAGATGAGCAGCACCGGCAAGATGTAACTGTCGAGATGGGTATCTTTCCCCACAGTGAACAGCGTCGCCGTAAGTTGGTAAGCAAAGACCGGCTGGAAGGTCGCGAAGCTTGGATCTCGTCTTATCAATGGAAAGGCATAAAGGGCCCACAAGGCGAAAAGCGCCGCAATAGCAGCGACCGCCTGGAAAAATCGACGCCGGCCGTATTGAAGTTCGCGCCAGTAAATGAACCGGTGCAAAACCAGTATGCCGATAACGATTGCTCCAAAGTAGTGGGTCAACATCATTCCGAGGCCGGAGATCACCAGAAGCCGGGCGCGCCAGCTCCAATAAGCGTAGACAACGAGTGATACAAACAACATGGCCAGGGAGTAATTTCGCGCGTCTTGCGACCACTCGATGTGAAAGGGCGACACGGCGATCAGCACAGCGGCAATCGCGGCGGCAAGGCGCTGTTTGCTCATGCGCAGGGTCAACAAATAGATGACCGCCACAGTAGAAAGACTGAGAAGGACTGATAGCCCGCGTATAGCGATTTCGCTGCTGCCAGCCAGGCGCGCCCAAACGTGCAGGAGCCAAAAGTACAGCGGAGGATGCACATCTTGCGCGGTAAAGCGCGTACCGACGACAAAATCCATTTGAGCTTCCCAAACGGAAAACGCTTCATCCCAGCGTACGGGCCAGTTACCCACATTGTCTGCGCGCACGTAGAACGCCAGAAGAAGAATGGGCGCCAATATTTTCGCATGTTTGATGAAGGGGCTGGCGATGTTCTTTGTCACAAATGCTCGGCGTGAATGGCTGGTTGGTCAAAAGTCATTCTACAGGCAAGACAACTCTTGTACAAACACAAAGAGAGTGGATCAGAGCGGAAAGTTGTTGGCGGCGGCATACTCCCCCAATTCATCTTCAATCCAGCGCCATCTGCGCGCAGGAGCTTTGCCGCCCAAATCCAATGAGCCCGGGGCGCAGCCAGCCGATATCATCAGCGCCTTGAATTGAAATGTGGAGTGGCTGACACGCCGAAGCATCGCGGTAATCACGATATACTGCCCCAGCTTGATTCCAAACGCGAAGACATTTATAGTGGCCATCCGCCAAGTGCAGATATAATTGACGGGAGTTCCCGCCACGCGCATACGATCTGAAGGGATGATGCCTTGGATTAAGAAGCCGGATGGCCTCTGTCTCACGGGCGTCGGCGTGCATGCTGACAAGGGAGTTGCGGACGCTGTCTTTTCAGTGGCGGGAATAGGGCAAATATGAAAAACGACATGACCTACCTGCGGCCCTATCTTGTTCTGGTTGTCCTAAGTTTGGTGATTTATCTGCCTGTCTCGTTACAGGCCTCTCAATTCCTTCATGATTATGGTAATCACATAAAGCTTGCGCTGGAATTGCCAGAATCCGCTAGGCGCATTAATCATGTGTTTTACCACGCCGCATTTCTTTTGGCTCACAGATTGCTGCCGTCCCTCCTCTTGCCGCAGGCAGCTGTGGCAGCGATTCTGACATTTATGCTGCCTGTGCCCTTGATGGCTTTTTCGATCTTCAAAAAGGCTGCGAATCAATCATTACCAGACTGGCTGCTGATGGTATTTGCCCTTGGCTTGACGATCTTGGCGCCGGTGACGATTTGGACAAACTCATTCATGCTTGGTTACTTCAATCCGATTGTGTATCACAACCCGACAATAATAGCGCTTCGTCTGTTTGCGATTCCCGTTTCCTTACTGGCGGCGCGAGTTTTCTGTGAACGGCCTTTTGAGAGCTTGAATCAGCAGATTTTCCTTATTCTGCTCTGCGCCGTCCTCGTGCTCATGGCAACACTGACAAAACCAAGCTATACCTTCGTTCTTTTGCCGGGTTGCTGCGTATATGCTGTTTGGCGATTGCTACGGCGGCGACATATCAACATTCCCTTCCTCATTTTTGCTATCTGCCTGCCCGGCGTTCTTATGTTAGGACTTATGTACTTACTTGCGTACTACGGTTTCGATGATGGTTCGTCCCTTGCAATCGGCGCCTTCACGTTTATGAAGCTGCACATTCCGACTTGGCGCATACCGGTTCAATTGATGTTGTCTTTGATATTTCCGGCAGGATTATATTTGTGCTATCCAAAGCAAGCGCGCCGAGACTTGTATCTAAACCTCAGTTGGCTGATTTTCGGGGTTAGCGCGGCGGTAGTATACCTGTTTTACGAAACAGGACCGCGATTGCACCACGGCAACTTCTTATGGAGTGGCTACAGCGCAGTTTTTGTCTTGATGTTTGCTTCGCTACTATTCTTTTGCCGAGTTCGCTCGAACAGTCAGCAGCGTGAAGATAGAAGAACGCTCAGCATTTTGGGACTGAGATTCACTGGCCGCGACGTCTTTGTCATGCTGCTGTTCACAATGCACCTGGTGTCCGGGATCGCCTACTACTTCAGATTTCTTGGATTAACGTCTCTGCCGTGAATCGGACTGCAAATCAACGTTCTGAAACTAAAAAGCGGGTGAGGGCAAGTCAGAGAAGTGTTGGCGGCGGCATACTCTCCCACATCGTCTCCAATGCAGTACCATCTGCGCTCACGGGCTTAACTGCCGGGTTCGGGATGATGCCGGGTGTACCCCCGCGGCTCTAGCCACCAA
>JAJDXR010000014.1 GCA_022823165.1 Anaerolineae bacterium
ATTGTCATCTTCGAATTCATCAAAGTCCAATTTGAAAGGCAAGGCAGTGGCATTATTGCCCCAGCTCATGCTCAGCGCCGTATTGCCCTTGTAGCGGAAGCCAACCTGTCGCCAGGTTTGACCGTCGAATTCAACTGTAACAGGCACCCAAATGGGGTTTCGGATAGAAGGCGGCCCTCCACCTTGACGCCCTGTCCCAGCGCCTGAACCTCCGAATCCTGCAGGTGGCGCAAATCCCTCCGGCAGGCCAAGGTCTGCAATGAGCTCATCCAAATCAATGTCCAGGGCTGCCGCAACCGCAGCAAGGTCGGGCAGGTATTCAAGCGCGGCGCGCACCTCTGTTTCGCCGCGATCAAGCTGGGCAGCAAGCTCCTCAATGTTAGGCCATGACAGTCTGCCAATTCCGCGGCCGCCGCCGGCGCCGCGCTCGCCGTAGATCTCAACCATGTCGGCTTCTTCGGCGGCCCAAGCTTCCGCTGTGAAGTTTATGTAAATCTCGTTGATGCGGTCGTCGGGCAAGACAACGTCATAATTGGCCGGGACGCGATTGCCGTGAGATTCGTCCGCCCAGCCAGCCGGGCGCTCGACCGTTTGCGCCGATGAGGGCAGCGTCAAGGCGACAAGCGCCAGCCAGGCGAATAGCGCAAATACAAATGCCTTCGCGGACATTCCGTTACAATTTTTGCTCATCTTATTCGTCCTCTACAATATGCCAGACACGCAAGCGGGCGTTCTGACTCTTGATGCTTATACGGCTGATAGATACGCGCACCGGCCTGATGCCGGTGCGTTCGTGGATGTCGTCAAACAGTTCGTCGCGTCTGCCCGGATGCAGCAGGTCAAGGTTGTCATAGGCCAGCCCGAAACTGTCGCGATTCCGCATTAGGCGGCTGAATTCCAGCAGTGACAAGGTCGCCAGAATCGCCAGGTTCGCAGCGGCGACCTCTTCCCACGTGCCAAAGGTCATCAGCATCGCGTTGACAAGAGAAAGGGTGATGGTGGCGAAGAGATAAGTCATATCCCGCAGCGAAATCGCCACTGTGCGAAAACGCAGCAAAGAAAAAACGGCGAATATGCCAAAGCCGACCCCAAGGCCGATTTCAGCTTGCACCAAAAGCCGAATTACGACGTAGACCAGGGAGCCGCCAACGATCATGGCCAGGGCGTAATTGCGACTGGGTTTACGCCGCCAGTAGAGCGCGGCTATCAGCAGGGTGATTACGATCAGATTGATGCCGAAGCGGAGCCAATAGTCGAATATCACTTCCATATTAGTCTCCATTCCAAGCGCATTCTGTGGACACGATTGGCTGAGCTTAATGGAAATGTGTTTCGTGGCTATAGCGTTTCTGTAAACTATCTGTAAATCATTAGAAGCGTGGTGGGCGCAGGGCGTGGCGGCAGGCCTCCTCTCTGCCGGAGTAAGATTGCCGAAATCACGGTCGGCGCTTCCGCCTGATGTGGATCAGTTGCGCCAAACAAAAAAGCGGGTGAGAGCAAGTCAGAGAAGTGTTGGCGGCGGCATACTCTCCCACATCGTCTCCAATGCAGTACCATCTGCGCTCACAGGCTTAACTGCCGGGTTCGGGATGATGCCGGGTGGCCCCCCGCGCTATAGCCAGCAGCGCCCGATCGGTCTGTCACGTGACAGTCCCTGGTGGACCTATGGGCGAATTGTCCTTACGGGCCGAAGGCGCAAGAAGCGTTGAGCCGCGTCTCATTAGCGCTAATCCCTATTGGGTTTTCTATTCTTAGACATCACCAGGAAAGTCTTGACTATGCGTAATCACAAAGGGATAGCTCTTGTCCGCCACGCGCAACTCATATAAGCCATTGAAATAAAAGGGATAAATGTCAAATTGATGCAGCATCCAGGTATCGGAAAGACGCGTGTCGATAACCTGCCCACTGTGAACCAAGTCGACCTTCGCGCCAGCCGGAACGCCGATCCGTACTTGATCACCAGGTCGCGCTTCAGTAACCACCGGCGGGATGATAGCCGCGCTTTCGGGGATTTGGTCGGTGGGGTCTATACTGTATAGGCTGATACTGTTGCGCCCTATGGGTATGCGGAATATACGGAAATAGTGATCTTCGATCCACTTAATGCGTTTGCCCAGCGGATCATCGTTAGCAGCTTCAATTTCAATGAGCCAAAAGCGGGGAAAGCCGGAGAAGGCCCGTCCCATCATCGCTGGCCAGTCGTCCACATAGCCGACCGGCACACCGGTAACATTGATGTAGCGCGCGTTGGCGTCTTTTGGCGCGTCATAACCGGCTTGATCCAGGTAGTAAAAGACTTGCAGCGCGAATCTAGCGGAGAAAACAAAAACTTTCTCGTCGGATGTGGTCAGCGCAGCGATAGTTTCCATCATACTGCGATAGTCATCTTTGAAGTAGCGGGCGTCCCGTTGCTCCCCTGCGAGATGAGCATTCAAGATGAGCAGCCCTGCCGTGGCTGCTAAACCAATCAAGCGCAGCCGCCGTCTTTGCAGCATAGCCGCCAAGCTGATACCCCAGCCAGCGAAGACGAATGGCGCGCAGATTACGAAGTACCGTTCCGAGAGCGAGTGGATGTGGAAGGGGAAAAAGGGCAGCGCCGCCACAGCGATGGAGGCGGGTGGGAGCAGGCAGCCGAGCAGGATAAGAATTGCGTCGCGACGACGGTGACACCATGTCAGCACAATGCCAACGAAAAGGATGGCGCTAACAAGGAGCGAGGCAGGCAGATATTTCCCGATGTGAATTGATTTGTTTACAGCGAAGAGGGTTGCCATGAGCCAGAAAGTATAGACAGGCTGGAAACTGGCGTATCCTGGATCCCGGCGGATGAGTCCGATGGCGTAGGCAGCCCAGAGCAGAAAGGCGGCGGCAATGATGCCGATTGCTATCGCGAACTGGCGACGCCCGGAGCGGAACTGTCGCCAGTGAAAAAGGCAATGAATCGTGATAATAATGACGATTATTCCGCCAAAGTAATGCGTCAGCGTCACGCCGGTTCCAGCGATCGCCAATAATGCTCCGCCTCTGCAAGAGCCGCTCGGCAGCAACGAAAAGGACTGCCGCGCTCGCGCAGAGCAATTAACCTGCTGGCCGCAATGAGCGCCGCGGTCACATAAACAGAACATGCGCAAGTAGGCGTAGAGCGCCAACGACGCGAACATGGTTACCTGGGCGTACATGCGGGCGTCTTGCGACCATTGGATGTGGAAGGGGGACAGGGTGATGAGCAGCAGCGTCAGTGAGGCGGCAAGGCGATTTTGGCTCATTCGGTGGGTGAAAACATAGACAGCCGCAGCCGTGATCAAGCTAAAGAAAACGGCGATTGCGCGTATAGCGAACTCGCTAGTGCCGGCTAGACGCGTCCAGAGGTGAAAGAACCAATAGTAAAGCGGGGGGTGGATGTCGCTGGCGGTTCGTTCGGTAAAGTTGGCGAACTCCATGTTGCTGAGCCAGACAGAGAATGCTTCGTCAAATCGGACGGGCATTTCGCCCAGATTATCAATCCTCAGACCAAATGCCAGCAATAGTGCGACAATGGCAATTATCAAGTGTGTTATGCGGTTTTCTTTCACGATTTGAGCAGGCTGCTTGAAATCTCCGAGCATTTGCTAACACCGCAAATAGCGCGGCAGCGGGTGAGGGCAAGTCAGAGAAGTGTTGGCGGCGGCATACTCTCCCACATCGTCTCCAATGCAGTACCATCTGCGCTCACGGGCTTAACTGCCGGGTTCGGGATGATGCCGGGTGTACCCCCGCGGCTCTAGCCACCAA
>JAJDXR010000025.1 GCA_022823165.1 Anaerolineae bacterium
AGATCGCATTGACGCCTACACAGAGTTCGGCTTGGCTGTGCAAGCGCTGATTAGCGGCGATGTCGACGCGGTCGTGATTGATGATGTGGCCGGGCAGGGCTACACCGGTTTGAACGCGGACAAGATCAAGCTGCTGCCGGATGAGCTGACGAAAGAGCAATTGGGCTTCATCTATCCGCAAGGCTCGGATTTAGTCGAGCCGATTAACGCGGCGCTGGCGAGCATGATGGCTGACGGTTCGCTGCAAGCTATCAACGACAAGTGGTTCGGCGCGGATGCCTAGCTTGAAGGGCAGCGAGTCGAAAAAACACAACTGAACGCTGAATATGTTGGGACAGGTTTCGCCCTGTCCCTTCTGGTTCAGCGAAAATAGCGCTAAGGATTGACTATGCCTTCGCAGCGGCAAGAGCCGGATTTGGACGAAATCATCGCCGAATCGCGCGGGCGCGCCATGCGCTATTCGCGGATTTATACTTTTCCCTACTGGTTCCTGTTTCTGGTGCTGCTGGGCGTTTTGCTGGCGATCAGCATACTGACCGATTCAGTTTATTCCAACATTTTTGATCAGCTGATTGAAGGCTTGATCATGACGCTCTTTGTGAGCGCGATTTCTTATTTTTCGGCGCTGCTGGTGGCGGTTGTGGTCGGCATCATCCGCTCCAACCCGCCTGATGCGCCGCAGTCTCGCCAGACTCCGATGCGCGCCATATTGCGCGCTCTGCGGATCGCGCTCTATAACGTCTGCACTGTGTATGTTTATGTGATGCGCGGGGTGCCCATTCTGATTGTTTTGCTGGTGACGGGCTTCATCATTGTGCCGGCTCTGCGCAATGCGCTTAACGAGGTCGTCATGACCAGCCTGCGGGACATGCTGGGCAATCCGGATATTCCTGACATAATCTGGCGCGGCAGCTCGCCCATGACCGCCATCGTGGCTTTGGGCGCGACCTACGGCGCCTATATGTCGGAGACGATCCGCGCCGGCATTCAGTCTATACCCAAGGGCCAGTTTGAAGCCGCCTATTCGGTGGGCATGACCTATTGGCAGACGATGCGCTCGATTATATTGCCGCAGGCATTCCGCAATGTCTTGCCGCCGCTGGGCAACGACTTCGTGGCCATGATCAAAGACTCGTCCTTGCTGGCTTTTCTGGGCATCCGCGATGTGACGCAGATCGCCAAGCTGTCATCGGGCCGCTCATTCCGCTATGTGGAAACCTATGCGGTGACCGCCTATATCTATTTGACGCTGGTGATCGTCGCCTCGACTCTGGTTAACCTGCTCGAGGACACCATTAATATCGAGCGCGAGACGCCGCGCCTGGTGCGGCAGTTGCGGGCGCTGGGTCCCAGCGGCAAGTCCAAGCGCGAGCCCGCGCCCTAGTCCTTAATCCTTCTATTAAGGGCATTGCGTTGGAATTTCCGTCTGAGTTATCATCTGAGTTATTCGTCGGAGTAGAAGCCGACTTTATTGCCCTCGCTATCCCGCACCCAGCTGACAAAACCACCGCCGGCGTTCTCGCCCAGTTCGGTTTTGGGCAGCAACACCTCGCCGCCGGCCGCGGGAACTCGCGCCAAGGCCTTGTTCAGATCGCCGGTGTAGGACAAGTAGACAAGCGTACCCTCGCTTGAAGGCCTGTAGCCAAATTGGGGATTGTGAACCAGGCAGCCGCCAACGCCGCTCTGATGCGGAAAGACGCCTAGCATACTGCCCATGGTCTCGCGCTGATCATTGACGAATAGCTGCGTGTTCAGCACGGTCTCGTAGAAAGTCTTGGCGCGCTCAAAGTCGGACGCGGGAATTTCAAACCAGTGAATTGCCGACATGATCGCCTCCTATTTCAGCTTAACGGGAGGCACAGCATATACCGAATCTCCGCGTTGTAAAAGCGTTTGCACACAGTCTTGCCAATTGGTTTGAATTGTAGCGGGCGGGCGGCTAGCGCTGGCTCTCGCCCTGCCGGTCGGCTTCGTTGAGGGCAGCCAGGATGTCGCTGTCTTCCGGCGCTTCGCCACTGGCTTCGCCGAGCCGCTCGCGCGATTCCGCTTCGGCCCGGTCGATGGCGTCCGCTTTTTCGAGGTAGAGTGATTCGTTGAATTCGAAGCCCAGGTTCTGGCCGTGCAAGTGCACCTCGTCCATGGCGTCGATCGTATCTTGCAGCTTGTCGATCTCATCCTGGATCTCGACGCCCAGCCGCTGGCCGCGAATGCTGTTGACATCTTTGGCGCCCAGCAGGGACATCTGCGCGTAAACCGTGCCCAGCGCGGACAGCGTACTCTCCAACTGGATTTCGGCGCGTTTGATGATGCTGGCGCTGGCTTCCAGGCTGACCAACTGCCGCTGCAGCAATTTGAGCTGCTGGCTCAGATCGTGGCGGGTGGCGTCGTGCTTTTCGCTGGCGATGCGCGCCTTTACTTGCGCGATTTTGCGCGGGACCTGCTGCAAGTCGCGCGCGGCCAGGTCATTGTTTTCGAAATTGTCGATGCGGTTCGCCAAGCTATACATATGGGCGACCCAGTCATTAATGGCGGTGATGCGGTTGCGCTGATTGGCGCGCATGGCGGCGCGAGAGGCATCCACCAGCTTGAGCATATTGCGCCGATACTCAAAGGCATCGCGCAGGCGCTCGCGGGAGAGGCGGTTGCGGATATTGCGCAGGTCATATTCACGCTCGAAATCTTCCGCCAGCGCCTGCTCGGTGGCTTCCGGGTCGGTCAGCGTGGAGGCGACCAGCACCATCTCCGCCAAGCCGCCCAGCACCAGCCAGAACCAGGGCTGCCACTCGACGAAGGGCAGGCTGACATCCTGAACGAAGATAAACAGGATAGCCGTGACCATGAGCGTGACCAGCGTTTCCCAGCGCAGCAGCGCATTGGCGAATAGCGCGCCGATGACTTTCTGGCGAGCCTCACGGTCGATGGACATCGCGTTTCGCAGCTCCCGTGTCAATCATGTCGGTCGAAAGCAGCGCGATTAGTTGTCGCCCAGCAGGCGTTGGCGGCGCTCTTCCAATTGCAGCTCAACCTGGCCGATGCCAACGGTATCTTCAATCTGGTCAGAGAGCTTGCGGCTGGCCAATTCGGCGCGCGCGTCTTCTTCGTCGATCTTGGAGTAGATGGAATCCAGCAGGCTGTCGATTTCCTGATCGCCGGAGGTATCCAGCTTGTCCATGGCCTTAAGCGTCTTGGTCATGACCTTTTTGGTTTCAGCCAGTTCCATCAAGGAGCGCATCTTTTCGCGCTCCTGCTTGACCGTGGTCAGGCGGCTTTCGAGCTTCAGGCGCATATTGAGCATGCTCTGGTATTGCCCTTCCTGGGCTTGCCACTGCTCATAGTATTCCTGCGCCAATTCTTGCTTGGTATTCATCTCGGCCTGGGCAGCGGCGGCCAGGTCGTTCTTGCCCCGCAGAATCAGGGTATCAATATCGCGGTCCAGCTTGTCGGATTGATTGGAAAATTCTTCATACTTGCGCTTGAGCGTACGCACCGAGCCGCCGACGGTCGCCGCCGAGTCGTCCAGCGCTTCCAGGTTGCGCTCGACCTGGCGAATATACTCGTCCATGACCCTGAGCGAATTGGTCTCCAGCGCGCGGTCAATCATGCCGTGCATATTGGCGCTGAATAGAGTTTGAACCTTCTGTAAAATGGATGGCATCTTCGGATTATCCCCTTACTGTTCTAGGCTCCTGCGAAGGCATCTGGCCGCGGTTTCCGCCAGTATAGCATAGGTATAAAGCGATAATCAAAACCTGGTTGGCCGCGCCTATCTTAGTTTACGAACAATTTACGCCACAGTTTCGGCCGCTGTTCATATCCGGCCCGCGCCGCGCTGAATCGCCAGCAAATCGGACAGGATAGCGCTGCCAGTTTCCAATTGACCCGCGCCCGCGCCAATCAAGGTGACAGCGCCCAGCAGATCGGTCTCGAGGGTAATGGCGTTGGCGGCGCCGGCCACGTTTGCCAGCGGGTCGCTCAGGGGCAGGCGCAGCGCCTTGACCGAGCCGCCGGATGGACTTGCCCCAGCGATGAGCTTGTAGCGCTGGCCGGCTGATTTGGCCGCGGCCATGTCGGCGGCGCTGATCTGGGTGATGCCGCTGACATCCAGGTCGGCCATCGTCAAGCTGCTGCCGAAGAGGGCATTGGCCAGGATCAGGACTTTGCCGGCTGCATCCCAGCCTTCGACATCGCCGCTTGGGTCGGTTTCGGCATAACCCAGAGCCTGCGCCTGCGCCAGCGCCTCGGCGTAGGTCAAGCCGGCTTCCATCCGCGTCAGCATGTAGTTGGTTGTGCCGTTGAGGATTCCTCGCGCCGAGCGAATCTCGCAGCCGGCCAGCGCTTCTTCCGCCAGCTGCATGGTTGGCGTACCCGCCATCACCGTGGCTTCGTAGCGCAACTGAAGGCCCTTCGACAGCGCTTTGGCGCGCAGATTGGCGTAATCCAGCGCCACCGGTCCCTTGTTGGCCAGCACCAAATGCAAACCCGCGTCCAGCGCCTGATGGCAGATGGCGAGCGCTGGCTGCGCGGTTTGCAGATTGGTCGGGCTCATCTCGACCAAGGCATCGGAGTCTCCAGCGGCGATCATTTCACTGGCCGAGAGGCCGCGGCGCAACCCCGTCCGCTCGGGATAGGCGTCGAGGCTGCCGATCTCAGCCGCCGCCAGCAACTCGGCAATATCCAGCCCGTCAGCGTGGAAGAGCGAGCCCTTGCTGCCGGTGATCACGCCGACGATTGTGGCGGATAAGCCTTGCGCTTGCTTCAATTGCGCCGCCTTGCTCTGCAGGATTTCGGCCAGTCCCTGGCCCACCACGCCGAAGCCGATGAGAAGTAATTTCATAGTTGAGTCCGTCTTTTTGTCAGCCGCTATCGGGCGCTATGATACTCGCGCTGACGGCGAGGGCTAGTGCCGTTTTGCCGCGTTGGGGCGCTAGCCGTTCGCCAGTTGCTCGACAGCCGCCAGCGCTTTGTCGACGCTTTCTCCCGGTCGTACGCCAATCTGCTGATCGACCAGGATGCCATTTTCGTCGATGACCCAGTAGGAGCGCGTGGCGGAAATCGGCAGCTTGATGATGGAGAAAAGCCTGAAGCCCCAGGCGTCCCAAGCCTCCAGCATCTTGTGATCGGGGTCGGAGAGCAAGTCGTATGGCAATTGCTGGCGCCGCTTCCAGGCGGCCAGGGTCTTGACGCTGTCCGAGCTGACGCCGAGCACGACGGCGTTCCGCGCTTCGATCTGCGGGAAGACATCGCGGAAGGAGCAGGCCTGATTGTTGCAGCCCATGGTATTGGCTTTGGGGAAGGCGAAGATAATCACGCGCCGGCCGCGATAATCGCTGAGCCGCACGGTGTCCCTGTCTTGATTCAGCAGTTCAAAGTCCGGCGCTGCTTGGCCTATCTGGGGCATGGTATGGCGCTCTCGTCTGATAATGACCGCTTGATTTCATTATAGCGGCCGGGCTCAGCCATGTGCGATGCCATGTTGGGCGTCTTCTTCGCGCGCCAGGCGCTGACCCGCAGCGATATCGACGCGGCTGAGCAGGTAGCCGCCCAGCAAGAACAGCAGAATCAAGCTCAAGATGGCGGGCCGGCTGCTGCCCAGGGCGATGCCGGCGAAGGCGAAGATCAGCGGACCGATAATTGAGGAGAACTTCTCCATGATGGCGTAGAAACCGAAGAACTCGCCGCTTTTGGCAGTCGGGCACAAGCTGGCGTACAAGCTGCGGCTGAGCGCCTGACTGCCGCCTTGCACCATAGCCACCATTAGCGCCAGCATCCAGAATTCCAGCGTGGCGTCCAGGATGAAGCCCCAGAAAGCGACGATGCTGTAAATGACCAGCGAGAGCAAGATGCTGCGGCGCGTGTCGAGCCAATTGGCCAGGCCGAGAAAACGCGAGCGCAGCAGACGCGCCAAGACCAGCGCCAGCGCTTCAAAGCCGAGCATGATCAACGCGATGGTCGGCAGGCTGCTGCGGCGCGCCGGCGGCAGCACTTCGACCTGTGAGAGGGCGATGACGCTGCCGGGCTCGCCGGCGTTTACTATTTCCAAGCTGTGCGGGCCGCTGGCGTCGATCTCAATGGTGGCGGTCTCGCCATAGCGCAGCGTCTCTCCGAAGGTATTGATGCGCAGCGGCGCGCCTTGATCGCCAGTGGTCAGGACTTGGCCCTCCAGCAGGAAGCCGATTGTGCCGCCCTCGGGTGACAGCCGGTAGCTGAGCTCCAGCGCGCCCCCGTTGAAGGCGAAGGTCTGCGCCGCGTCCGGGGCGCTGCTGACTGCGTAGATCTGGTCATCGGGCAGGCCGGTCAGCAGGGCGGTCAGCCCGCCCATGAAGCCCTCGCCCGCCAGCGCGTCGCCGCCAACTGCCTCCGTCTGCCAGTCGCCCGTTGCAGTGAAGGCGGCGTCCGCGAGCGTGTAGACGCCTTCGCCGACGTGCTCGCCCTGTGTGACGTAGGGCGCGGGCGGCGCGCCGGTCACTGTTGCCGGCAGGGTCTTCGCCAGCGCGATGCCGAGAGCGGGCAGGGCGATGGCGTTTATCAAGATGAAAGCCAGGTAGAAGGGCGCGCGCCCGTCATTGCGCGCGGGCAGGCGTCCGAAAATGATGCTGAAAGGAATGCCGGCGAATTGCACCATCAAGATGGCCAGGACCAATTCTTCGAGCCCAAAACCCAGCTCGGCGCCGTAAATGGCCGCCACCGCGATGATGGTGCCGATGGCGTCGTTGTAAACCAGAAAGGCGACCAGGTACTTGAAGAGCTCGCGGTAGCGGCGGATGTTGCGGAAAGTTTGGCGCAGCCGCCGCAGGCTGACGCCCAGCACGGTTTGGCCGCGCTTCAGGGTGCTGGTCAGGGCGGGCGGTTCGGGCACGCGGCGCAGGATTGGCAGCGAAAACAGCAGCCACCAGAGCGCCACGCTGAGGAAGGACAAGCGAATGCCGGCATGCTCGAAAAGGCTGTCGGGGATGAAAAAGAACATGGCGACGTTGATCGCCAGCAAAATGCCGCCGCCGAGGTATCCCAAAGCGTAGCCGCGCGACGACACCCAATCGCGATCTTCCTTGCGCGCCACATGGGGCAGCAGCGCGTCATAGAAGACGATAGAGCCGCCGAAGCCGATGCGCCCCAGCACAAAGCAGAGCGACGCCAGCAGCCAGTCGCCCGTGCCCACCAGCGCCAGCAGTCCCGTGCCGATGACACCCGCGCCCATGAAGATTGACAGCAAGCGCTTCTTGCTGCGCATGACATCGGAGACCGTGCCCAGAATTGGCGACAGAATGGCCAGGACAAAAAGCGAAAAACTGATGGTCAGCGACCAATAGGCGGTGGCGCTGGCTTCGCTGGGCAGGGTGCTGCCAGCCACTGTGCTGTAATAGATGGGCAGCAGACTGGCGAGGATGGTGGTGGCGAAGGCCGAATTGGCCCAGTCATACATGGCCCAGGCGTTGATGCGCCGCTTGTAGGTGGATTGGTCTTGCGCGCGCTCGTCCGCCAAGACTTTCCCTTTTGGGGCTTGTCCCGCTCGTCTGCAAGTAAGATACATCATAATCATAGCCAGGCGCAATTGCTGGTCAAATTGGGGAGTGGTGAATATCGCGGATACAAATCCCTTCACGTCGAGAGTCGTAGGGCGACCTGGTGGGTCGCCCGAAGACTCGCGATTACAACATCGGGCGATTCGCAGTGTCGCGTAGACACTGACCGCCAAGCGTCTTTAGGCCGTTCCATTATCTGTTGCATAACTTTCTTGGACATACTTCCGAGTCTCCGTGGAATAACCACTCCCTCAAAGCGGTCAACAATGTCTTGATGATTGAGAAGACTGTATACTGGAGCCTTGTTATGCCGGAGGCGAAGTGTACCGCTTGCGCAAATCAATTGATCCAGGATTGCTGCTTACACTGGCATTGACATGTTTTCTGGCGCTGCCACTGGCCAGTAAGGCCGGGTTGCCTGATGGGCGGGACCTGCAAATACAGGCCTTTAGCGCCTCCGAGCTGCAGCGCGGTTGGGAACAGGGACTGTTCTTTTTCGAGACGCTTGATGCCTTGCGCTGCTTCCTGCTGCTGTGCTTTGCTCTCTGCAGCGGCGGCATGTACCTCTTCTGCAAGCGGCGGGGCGGACGGCTGGGCGCTATCATCGCCGGGCTGGTCTACGTCTACAGCCCATACCTGATGTACGACACGGCTTTTGTCCGCGGCGCTTATGGCGAGCTGCTGGCGCTTGCCATATTTCCGCTGCTGCTTTGGCGAGTAGACGCGCTGCGCGACCGACCGACTCCAGTCAGTTTCTTGCTGGTCTGCCTGATGCAGGCCGTCTTGCTTTTCACCCAGCTGAGGACTGCGCTGGTCTTGACTGGCATCGCGTTTGCCTGGCTAGCATTCGAGACGCTGATCCAGCGCATTAATCGCGAGGCCGGCCAAGTGGAGTCGGCTTCCGGCTTGTTAGCGCTGATGGCGCTGGGGCTGGGAATCGCCGCGGCGTCGACATTCTGGCTGCCGGCTCCGCTCGAGGGCGATTCGATTCATTTGCGGAACCCGCGGGCGCCGGCCGCTCTCGAATATCGTGAGAATTTCCTTCGGATGGGGGAATTGCTGGCGGCCCCGCCGCTCCAGGCCGCCGGGACGAGCAAGGGTTTGCGGCCGATATACCAGTTGGGCATCGCGCAGTGGGGCTTGGCTTTGCTCGGCGGGGCTTCCGGGTTGCTGCTGTATATTCGCGGATACCGCACACGGCATCCGCAAACGCTGTTGTCCGCTGTGTTTTTTGGGCTGCTGGCAGTGGCGCTCATCGGCCTCGTCGTGCCGGAATCGCGCGAAGTATGGGACAGAATCGAACCCTTGCGCAGCCTGCAATTTCCAGGCCGATTCCTGGGTCCGATTGCCGCCTGCCTGGCGATTGTCGCGAGTTTGAATGGTTTGTGGCTGAGCCGGTTGCAGGCTCCTTATCAAGTCTCTACGATTGCCATGCTCAGCGCCCTGCCGCTGGTGACGGCTATTCCGCTGCTCTATGTATCAGATTGGCGCCCGACCGCGCTGGATACTTCGTTAGCGGCCTATCATCAGCCACATCAGCCATCAGAATTGAATCCAGCGCTATCAGGCGCGGCCGCCACCGGCGCGTATCTGCCGCGCGCTACGCAGTCCGCGCCAACCGCAACTGAAGCGCTGCTGAGCGACTTTGCGGACGGACGCCCGGTTGACCGGCTGAATCGCGAGCCGCTTCCGCAAGCGCGTGATTTGGCCGCGGCTGTGTCGGCTCTGGCAGTTGTTTTGGCTTTTCTGGCGGCGTGGCGGCTGCGCGGATTACGGCTAACTCCCAGACCCTATTGGACAGCCGCGCCGTTGAAGCGGGCGCAGATCTATGGCGTCCTTCTGGCCGGCCTTATCATGATTTTATGCCTGCTCCTTAGCTTCGGGGCGGGTGGGGGCGCATTTGCATTCGCCGCCCACTGAAACTGAAAGCGCTATCCACTCAGACGCGCCGTGATTCGCTCAGAAGCGCCTTAGTAGCCGCCCTCGGGATCGGGGTAGGCATGCCCGCCGCCGTAGCTGAACGAGGGCGTTGGCGTGGCTCGCGGCGGCAAGGGCGCATTGTAGTCGATGGGCAGCGAGCTGATGACAGCTTCGGTCTCAAGCGTGAAGAGCGCCATCCAGCCGATATCGCCGTCGGCCTCCACTTGCACCCAGGGGCTGTAGGGGCTGCGCGCCAGCAGCCGCACTTCCATGCCGGAGGGCAGCGTACGCTTGACGCGAAACGCAGTGTCGGGCGCTTCTCGCAGATTTCCGCCTCGCCTTACGTTGACCACAGCGCGGTAGCCGTTGGCGCCGTAGCGTTGGGGTGGTTCGGGCGTCAGGTCATAGACTTTATGAATCGGCCCCTGCCGGCCCGCCAGTAGTTCAGCGCTCATCCAGCCGGTTTCGCCATTGCCGAAGCGGATATGCAGCCATTCACGATCGCTGCTGATGCCGAGGATGCCCATGGTCTCGCCGGCTGGTACTTGAAAGAGCAGGCGGGAGTTGATATCGGGCGCCAGGCGCATGTTCACGCCGCCCTGAGTCTGCGCGTTGCCCGGCTGCGGGATGGGCACTGGACGGTCGAAAAGCAGAATCGGCAGGTGCTGGATCAGCTCGTATTCGAGCAAGACCGGCCGACCCGGCATCTGCGCCGGTTTGGTCCAATCGCCTGCGGCGTAGGGCAAGTTCAGCTGCTCGCCGACATTCAGCCGCGCGGTCTGCCCAAAGGCGACCAGAGTGACTTGGCCCTCGATGACGATGAACTTTGTTTGTTCAGCCTGCGTCAGCGCGATCAGCGTACCATTGACTTCGGTAGCCACGCCATTGATGAATACGCTCGCGCCCTGGCCGTAGAGGCCTTGCAGCACCAGCGCGCCGACCGGCGGCAGGCTGTCGCAATCCGCCACCGCCGGGCCGCTTTCGATAGTGATGGAGCGCCAGCGCGCCAAGCCGGTCTCGCTCGAGACGCGGTTGCTGATGTTGAGGTTGCCCACGATCAGAGCGTCCATCAAGATGTCCTGCTCCAGGCGCAGCCAGAGCAACCCGCCGCCTTTGGCCGCGGACAAGGGGCGGCTGTGCAGGCGGTCGATTTGGTCGGCCTCGGCCAGAGCAGCTTCGCCCAGCGCGTCGGTCGCCGGTTCAATAAGCGGCGGCAGCCCGCCATTACAGAAGTAGCCGGTGGGGCCGGCCACGCAGAGATCGCTGGCGGCAGTGTAAAATTCCGTCAGCGCGTCGGAGCAGTTTTCAGCCGTGACGGGACTGCCTGCTACGGCGGCGGCTGCGCCCGGCGTTTCGGTGGGTCGGAAGCGCGCGAGGGTCGGAACCAGCGTCGGAATCGGCGTCAGCGTCACATATACGATGTCGTAGGTCGGCTGCTGTTCGGCAGCGCGATCCGGCGCCGTGTCGCCGCCGCGGCAGGCTGTCAGCAGCAGGCACAGGAGCAGCGTCCGCGCCAGTTGAGCCTTCATAGAGGATCGCCCGACTCAGTGTTGGCCGTCATTTACGGCAATCATACCAGAATACCGGCAGGCAGCGCGCGCCCCGCCGTCGAGGCGCAGGGTAATGGTTGGCTTGGCATCTGCTAGCCAGGAGCTAAGCCTGCGCGAGAAACTTCAGCGCTTTCTCGATGCTCTTCCTGGGGCTGATTTTGAGTTGCGCGTCGAGCACCGCGCCGTCTTCGCCGATGATCCAGTGCGAGCGGATCACCCCCATGTATTTCTTGCCGTACATGGACTTCTCGCCCCAGGCGTCCCAGGCTTCCAGCACTTGATGCTCGGGGTCGGAAAGCAGATCGTACTGCAGCGACTCTTTGTCGATCCACTTGGCCAGCGCCGCCGGTTCATCCGGGCTCAGCCCCAGGACGACGGCATCGACGCTTTCGATATTGGCGAAATTATCGCGAAAGCCGCAGGCTTGCGCGGTGCAGCCCGAGGTGCCGGCTTTGGGATAGGCGAAGAGCAAAACCTTACGGCCGCGGTAATCGCTGAGCTTGACTGGCTTGCCGTGCTGATTGAGCAATTCAAAATCGGGCGCCATGTCGCCTGTCTTGGGCATGATCGTCTCCTGGATCGCAGCCCGTCTGCCGGGCGCTTTATTGATTGAAGGTCGCATTCTACTGCATGGCGGCGGATTAAGGCACGGGCGATTCGTCGATGGCGGACGCGCCTGCTATCAGGTTACGGGCGAGGTCGATGCCCAGCCACATTGTCGCGGTCGCTTGCGCCGGCATCCTCAGGCGCAGGTCGGCCGGGAAATGGGACAGGAAGGCTTCGTCGTCCCCGATGGGCGCGGCGATTATGCTGCCGCTCAGCGTCTCTTCGGCGGTCATCAACGGCATATCGCTGCCGGGCGAGGTGACCCGCTGGTACCAGGCCGGGTCGTGGATCAGCAGCAGAGTGCTGATTTCCGGGCGCAGCGTCAAGAGGTTGAGGATGACGCCTGTGGCGCAGAGTTGCGCGGCGCCGCGCTCCAGCAAGCTCAGCAGGTGTCGCAGCGCCGGATGATCGTAGAAGTAATCCCAGCGCGCCGGGCTGCGCTGCTCGGGCAGGGCGAAAAGCTCCTCCAACACCTCGCGCAAGACTTGATGCTTGACGCTCCATTCGCGCGCGTCCCTAAAGTCGGCGGTCGTGGGCTCGAACATCATCGCCGGCAGCACATGATACAAGCCGCTGTCGATGGCGGTGGCGGCTGATCGCCTCGCCATCAGCGCTTTGTATTGGCCGGCGTCGTTGAAGACTGTGAGTGTGCCGATGCCGATGGCGGCGCTGCGTTTGAGGCCGCGTCGCAGGGCTTCGGGCGGCTGAACCCGGCGGTGATAGGTGGCGCGCGCTGGCGCCCGCATCCAGCCCTCGGCCACCGCATGGCGCAACTCTCGCTCCAGCGCGGCGCAGGTCGCCAGCATATCGTAGTAGCAGCCCAGCGCGCCTCGCAGCTTCAGCGGTTTTTCGCGGATGGACTTGAGCGTGAAACTGTGGCCGTTGTAGAGCCCGGGTTTGCTGTTCTGCAGATCGTGCAAGTAGCTGTAATCGTAGACGGCGAAGTCGCGCTTTTCGGCGTTAGGCAGCGTGGCGTCCAGGAGGCTGTCCACATCCTGTACTTGCCAGCCGGCCGGGTAATAGACCGTCACCGGATGCTCAATGCCGGCGCGGCTGTAGGGCTGGCATTGATACAGATGCTGCAGGTAATCGGTCATGTTCTGGTAATCGCGGCTGTCGAGTGGCATTGATGAATCCGACGCCATTAGTCTTGCTTACTTGGGAGTGGTGAACATCGCGGATATAACTCTCTAAGCGAACAGGTCACCGGTTTTCACCACAGACAACGCAGAGGACGCAGAGTTTTCTTGTTTGCTCGGCGCAGTCTATCATAACCGCCTATTCACCACTCCCTGAAAGAAGTGAAATCCGCCTACAATACTAAAGTCAGGTTGGTAGGGACGCTAGCGATATCGGCGACGCTGTTTACTGTTGCTTTGCAACTATAATATCGGTTACTTTCGTTATAGGAGGCGCGTAGAAGGATTAGACTGATGGATTCAGCAATTTTTCATCTTTTATATGGTTTTCTGATTCTGCTGCTGATCGGTTCAGTTGCGATGAGCGTATTCTTGCTCTACGATTTGCGAAGCGGAAATTATCGAAAGTTCCTCTCGGCTGAAGAGGAGCGTGAAGGATTGACTGAATCAGCCCAATGATTGCATAGGAGAAAACTTGGCGCAGGAGTCAGGCGACAGCAACTGACTCTTGTTTCGCGCCAGGAAGGTTATCCTCGCCGCTCCGAGATGCGCTCCGCCAGTGACATCAGGCCGTCGGCGAAAAGCGCCTGAAGCAGCAGCAGCGCCGCCAGGCACGGGCTGATGAAGACACCCGCCGGCGTCACCCGCCAGACCGCGCCCAGGCTGCCCAGCTCCGCCAGCAGCAGGCCCCAGTCGCCGTAGCTGCTGTAGGCTAAAATCAGCAGGAATTGCGCCGCCTGCGGCAGGATCAGCCGGCCCTGCAAGATGTCAGCGGCGCCGGCTGAGGATAGCAGGACAAAAGCCGCCAGCAGAGCGATCAGTATGAACTGCAGCACGGCGCTATATACGCGCCCCCGCACCGTCACCGACAGAAACAAACCCAGCGCGGCGGCCGATCCGATCATGACCAGCGGCTGCGCCAGAGCCAGCGCGATGCTCAGGGCGATCAGGAGCAAGCCGATGCGCCAGTCGCCCAGGGCCGGCGCCTCGGCGCTCAGCATCTTGACATAATGCCCGCCGAAAGCGCTCAGGTCGACCAGCGCCCCCAGCGCCAGCAGCAGCCGTATCAGCATAATGGCGGCGACGGGCGCGCGCAGTTGATACAGGATGCCCAGCCAGCGGGCGCGCAGGGCCATACTCGCGCCGGCTTCGGTGGCGCGCAGATTGTCCCAGGTTTTGCGGCCGCGTTCGGCGCCCACCGAGGCGGCGCCCAGCAGAAGCGCCAGGATCCAGGTGATTGTCTGCAGAGTCAGCGCCGGAAAATACAAGCTGCGCCAGAGTTGAGTTGACAGATTGCCGCTGTAGCTCAAGTCAAAGGCGCCGGCATAGATGGCGGCGGCCAGCCCAAGCAGCAGAAGCAGCGCCGCCAGCTGCAAGGCGAAGCCCCTGCCGGCTGCGCGTCCTTGCGCTTTAGCCAGCTCATAATGCAGCAGCGGGTTGCTCGCGGGCAGCCGCGCCCAGGCCGGCAGCAGGTTGCGTAGGCGGCTACTCATCAAGCGCCACCAATTCGCCGATGGTCGCTTCCAGCCGCTCAAGCTCGGCTTGGCAGTCCGCGCTCGCCAGCTCCACGGTGCGGTTGCCGCGAATATAGTGGACGCAGGTCTGCGGCAGGCGCTGCAGCCCCAGCTTTTCGCGCAGGGCCGCGGCGTAAACGCCCAGCTGCAGCCGATAACGCCGGGCATGCGCTTCGTAGGCGCCGCCGCTGACTTGGCTGGTTTTGTAGTCGATGATCAGCCACTCGCCATCCGCTTGTCGCAGCAGCACATCCATGACGCCGTGGATCAAGCGTTTCTGGCTGCGGAACAAGAAGGGCAATTCCGTATGCACGGCGCGCGCTTGCTCACGGGCGAGGCGTATCCAGCGGCGGACGTCGCTATGCGCGTAGATCTCGAGCAGGCTGCGAACTTCTTGCGCCACGGTTTCCATCAGGGTTGGGTTCGTCAAGCCTTTTTCCCAGGCGATCGCGCGAATCATGTCATCGCTGCCGGGCGTATCCAGCGCGAAGCCGCCATAGCGCAGCAACTCGTGCACGATATCGCCGATGACGACCGGCGACGCTCGATTGCCAAGGCTAAGCGATGCGCCTGAATCCGGCGGCAGACCCAGCAAAGCGTCAGCGCGAAAGCGTTGCCCGGAGGCGCGTCGGCGCCGCTCGCTCAAACCGTGACGAAAGACGCCTAACTGCGCCAACTGCGTGACCGTGATATGGCTCAGCGCCGGCGCGGAGGTCCGTGGCAGCGGCTGCAGCAGCGGCGGCTGACGCGGCGGATACTGGCGCGGATCCGCTTCAAAATCCCACAGGTCGTCGGCGATGTTAGCCGTCTGATAGAGCAGATCCAGCGGCGGCGGCTTGGGCGGCATCAAGACTGCTAATGGCTGGTTAGCGAATTGGCAAGTCTGCTGCGGCTTGCGCTCGATTTCGTCAAGCTCCAGCGCTATCAGCAACTGGCCCAGCCAGCCCCGCGCCACCCAGCGTTCCTGTTTGTTTTGCGTAGCTTGCCCGCTGATTAGCAGATAATCTTGCGCGCGGGTCGCCGCTACGTAGAGCAGGCGCTTGCGTTCGGCCGCTTGCTTGCGCGACTGCCGCTCGGCATTAAGCCGATGAGCGAGGCCTTTGTGGTATTTGTTGCTGGCGGCATCATAGAGTTGGCAGCTCAGCCCGTATTCCGGGTCGGCCAGCAGCAGCGGCGCGCCTGCTCCGCCCCGCATCCAGGAGGCGTCCGCCAGGATGACCACGGGGAATTCCAGGCCTTTGCTGGCGTGCGCGGACATCAGCCGCAGGGCCTTGCCCGCTTGCAGCAGCGCCTCGCCTTCTCGCGCTTCGCGCGCGGTGAGATCGTCCAGATATTGGGTGAATTTACCCAGGGTGATCTTGCCGCTCGCTTCCGCCAGTTGCAGTAATTTCTCGATATTGCCGCGCCGCCGGGCGCCATCGGGCAGACCGGTCAGGATAGCCAGAATGTTGGTCCTGGCCAGCGCCAGCCGCAGCAGTTCCGATATGGTGACGCGCCCCGACAGCCGGCGTAATTCTGTCAGCGCGTCAAGCGCCTGCTGCAGGGTCGCGCGGTCGGACTTGACCAGGCCCCGGACGTCTTCGGCCGCGGCGACTTGCAGCGCCCGCCACAGCGGCAGCGGACCGCGCGCTTCGTCTTCGTCCGCCGGAATCAGGCGCAGCGCGAAGAGCAAGTCATCACTGAAGGCGAATAGCGGCGAGCGCAATGCCGACGCCAGCGAGAGGTCATCGGCCGGGTTGTGCAGGAAGCGCAGCAAGTCCAGCATATCCCAGACTTCCTGCCGGTCGTAGTAGCCGCGCCCGGCCACAGTCAGGTAAGGAAGGTCCTGCGACTTGAATACTTCTTCATAGAGCGTGACCTTGGTCATTGATTGAAAAAGGATGGCGATGTCGCGATAGTCGAGGCTGCGCCAGTGGCGGCTGTCTTGGTCAAATACGGGCCGCGCCTCAGCGATCATGGCTTTGATGCGGCTGGCGATTTCCCAGGCTTCCCAGCGGCGCATGTCATCGGCGGGGAATCTCTGCTCGCCCGGTATTCCGCGAATGTTGTAGTCAAGCAGCTGCAGCTCGATAGCCGGCGCGGCCGGCGAGTCAGCGCGGAATGCCGCCATCGGCTGGTCAAAGGCGACCTCGTAGTCAGCGGTCGGGCTGTCTTCCTCCGGGACCAGCAGGCGCGCGAACAGGGCATTGAACTGATCGACCAGCGCGCGGTGACTGCGGAAGGACAGCGACAGCGGCAGCTCGCGGCAGGCGTCGAGCTGTGAAAAGCGCGCGCGTACGCAGTTGAAGACGCTGACATCGGCGCCGCGAAATTGATAGATGCTCTGCTTGGGGTCGCCGACGGCGAAGAGTGCGCCGCCGCTTTCCAGGTCGGCCAGCGAGCGGATGATGCGCCATTGCGCGGCGTTGGTATCCTGGAATTCGTCCACCAGCAGGTGCTTGAATTCGGCGCTGCGATAGCGGTCGCGCACGGACCGGTCGCGCAGCAGATCGGCGGCCAGGCGCTCCAAATCGTCGAAGTCGAGCAGAGCGTCGGCTGCTTTGCGCCGGCGATAAGCTTGGCGTACCCGGCTTAACAGCGCATGCCAAAGGGGCAGCAGCTCCGCAGTCTTCCAATCGACATCGCCGGGAGGCTCGTCGATTGATTTCAGCGTTGCTTTGATGCGGTCGCGCAGGTCACGCAGCAACTGCGCGACGCTGTCTTTATTGTCTTTGCCGCCCCAGGCTTTGGCAGATCCCTTACTGCCAACCCCGCCGTCTTCATGCCAGGTTCGCAGTATTTCACAGAATTCTTTCGCGTCCAGATCAGCCTCCGCAATGCGCTCCAGCCGATCCAGATACATAAGCGCCAGGTCCGTCAGCTTGTCATTCGGCGGCAGGTAGTAGTGGTAGATTGACTTGAACGCGGCGGCCTGCCTCGAGTCGAGCAAGCGCCGTCGTTCAGCCTGGACCTGCTCGTCCCATAGCTCCGTCCAGTGCTGAAACAGCGCGTCGCTATCCATCTTAAGCGCGGGATAGTCCCCGTTAATAATGTCCATCCGCTTCAGTTCGGCTTCAATGCGCCAGGCGTCGTAAGTGGCGAAGAGCCGCGCTAGCGGGAGGCCAAGCGTCGCCAGTACATCAGTCACGACTTCGTCCAGCAGGATGGCGGCTTCGGTTTCGTCCAGCACTTCAAACTTGGGGTCGACGCCGGCTTGGGCTGCGTTGGCGCGCAAGATGTCGGCGCAGAGCCCATGTATGGTGTCGATGCGCGCGCTGTCCATTTGCGCCAGGTGGCGCGCCCAGGGCTCGCCGTCGGCCGCCTGCGCCCGCCGCTCGAGTTCTTGCCGCAGCCGCTGGCGCATTTCGAAGGCGGCTTCACGCGTGAAGGTGATGGCCGCCAGCGCGCCGATGGGCCAATCGCTATTAGCGGCCAGCTGCTCGATATAACGCGCTACCAGCACACGCGTCTTGCCCGAGCCGGCCCCGGCCGCCACCAGCAGATTCCGGTCCTGAATGTGAATGGCGTCGTGCTGCTCGCGGGTGGGCTGCATCTAGGCGTCCTCGTCCAGGCTGGGCAGAGGCTTGTAAGGTCCCGTGAGCTGCCGGCGGCACAGGCGTGAGAATTCGCAGTAGCGCGAGCATTTGCCGTATTCGAGTTTGCTGGCCTGGGCCGGGAATTGCCCCGCGCGTCCTTGTCGCAGGTTCTGCGCTATATGTCGCTTGGCCGCTTCAGCCGCAGCGATATCGCCGGCGTCGTCTGTGTCAAAGCGGCCGCTGGCCTCGAAATTGCGAATATGCCAGAAGAGCCCGCCGGCGACTTGCGCTCGGCTGCCGCCCGCCGCCAGCGTCTTGGACAGCGCTTCCGTGTAGATCAGCATCTGAAAGTCGCGGCCGATCTCCATTTCTTCGCGGTTGATACCGGTTGAGCCGCTCTTGTAGTCGACGACGATGAGTTGGCGGTTGGCGCGGTCGATGCGGTCGATCAAACCGTTCACGCGCAGCGGCGCCAGCCCCCCGGGCAAGTCGAGCGCCACCTCGCTGAAATAGCGCTCCAGTTGGTGTACCTGCCGCGCTTCGCCGAAATGATTGAGCGGACTCTCCTCGGAGAAATCCAATTTTATCAGCGCCTTGAGCCGCTTGAGCAAAATCTCCTGCTCCTGCGGCCAGGTGGAGGTGGCGCGAAACTTGAGCTCGGCAGGCGCATGGCTTAGCGCATAGGCTGCGACTTCGTCGAAAATCAGCAGCGCCGCTTCCCGATTCTCTCTGTTGACAGACAAGCCGCGCTCAGCGATGCGCTTATACGCAAGCTCCAGAATACTGTGATTGAGCAAACCCAGTTGCAGCGCGTCCACGCCCACTTCCGGCTCAGTTGCTTCTTCGAGACGCAATAGACGTTTGGCGAAGTAACGAAAGCCGCACAAGCCGTAATCTTTGAGCTGCGAGGCGCTCCAGACACGCTGCGCTCCCAGCAGCCGCGCCGTCTGCGCGAGCAATTCCGTCTGCGACAAAACGCCGCTGTAATGGTCGAAGGGCGCATTGGACAGGCGTCGCAACTCAATGCGGCGGCGCTGGACAAGCCGGCGCCAAGGCTTGGCGCGCTGGCTTTGCGCCAGCAGCCAGTTGCGCGCGCGCAGCGCGTCCTGGTTTTCCCGCGCGTTTTGACTGTTGAGCTGGTCGGCCAGCGCCAGCATCAGCTCGGCGCTATTGGCGGACTGGGCTGGATCGATGACCGCGCCAATGGGACGTGTTTCCAGCGGCAGGTCGGCGAAGACCTCGTTCACCGCCCGCCAGAGATGGCTCTCGATCCAGACGCGCCCGGCCTGATAAGTCGGTCGCGACAGGGTCAGGCTGCGGCGCGGCAAGCTGATTAGCTCGTAAAACAGCCCGCGGTCGTCGATGCGTTCAGCTCGTGTTTCCAGCGGGATGCCCCGCGTTTGCAGGCGCTCGCGCTCGGAATCCAGGTAGAGCGGATCTTCGCTGGCTTCGGCCGGGAAGAGGCCTTCAGCCAAGCCCAAAATGAAGACATGATCGTGCGGCAAGCCGCGCGCTTCGCTGGCGGTGGTCACCAGCACCTGGCCCTGCCGCGACTGGCCGGGGCGCTGATCGGACTGGGTCTGCAAGGCCTGAATCAGATCGGATCGGAAGCGCGGCCATTGACTTGGCTGATGCTGCCGCGAGGTCGCGCGCAGGATGGCGTCGCTGGCCAGCATAGCGCGCAATATGCGCTTCAAGCCGTTGAGGGCGCTGATGTCACGCTGGACGATGGCGGGGTTTTGCCGATCGTGCGCCCAAGCCCGCAAGATGATGTTCAGCGAATAGCCGCCGCTGACCGCTTCCGGGTCGCTCTGCGGGTCGACGCCCAGCAGGCCGGCAAGCCAATGGACGTATTCGGTCAGCTCCGCGGTATCAGGCGCGCTGACCGCCCGCATGAAAGCTGAGAGCCGCGTCGCCAGCGCCTCAGCCTGGTCCGAGCTTAAGGCGGTCCAGCCGGCGTCGGTCCGGGCCTCTTGTTGTCGCTGCTGCGCCAGTTGGATAATCTCCAGCCAGTCAGTTTCGCCGCCGCCCAAAAGCTGCTGCTCCCGGCTGATGCGGTCAAGCAGGTCGATTTGCTCCAGTGACAAGCCGGCATCGATATAGGGCGAGCGCAATACATCCAGCAGGTCGCGGCGGCGGAAGCGCGGCGCCAGCCCCAGCAGGTCGATCAACGCTGCCATCACGGGCGCGGTGTGCAGAGGGTTTTCGTATTGCAGCAGCAAGGGCAGGTCGTATTCCTGCCGGCCCGACTCGAAGTAGGTGGCGTAGCTTTGCCAATCGCGCAGGGCGACCAGCATGTCATCGGCGCGCGCGCCGTTCAGCAGCAGGCTTTTGATGGCGCGCAGGACGGCTTTGACTTCTTCGGCCGGGTCGGGCAGGGCGATAAGCTGGATGGCGTCGCCGCTGCGGCTGACGGACTTGGAACGGAAGATTTTGGCGCTCAGCTGTATCAGGTCCGGGCGCCGATTGTCGGCTGTCATTTCGACTTCTCGCTGCTTGAGCTCGACGCCGGCGGCGGCAAAAGCGCCTAGCAGGCGTTCGCGCGCCAATCTGCTGCGCTGGGGCAGGCGGCTATGGTCGGCGTCCCCGAGCGAAGTCAGCGTGATGTGGACCAGGGTTCGAGCGCGGGAAAGCTGCGCCAGCAGTTGCGCTTGCACCGGCGTGAACTGATCGTAGCCGTCAACCAGCAGCAGATCGACAGCTGCGATGATGTCGGGGCGCTCCGCCAGTCGGGCGAGCGCCAGCCAGCCCTCGCCTTCGACATCAGCCAGTTCGCTTTGTCGCAGGCGCTCTTGATAACGACGGTAGATGGCGGCGAGCTCCTGGTCTTTTTCGCTGCGGGCGGCCGCGGCGAAATCATCGACATCGACGCGGCTTTGCTTGAGCTCGTCGATCAGCTCAGCCAGGACCGATACGAAGCCGCGCATGGTCGCGATGCGCTGGAAAAAGGTCAATTCGCCCTGCGCCAGCATGTCCTCCAGCAGTTGGCGCAGCAGATTATGCCGCGTCAATGTGTCCAGCCGCCGCACGGGCTCGCCCGCCAGCATGAGCAAGCGCGCGTTCAGCGAATAAAAGTTGAAGAATTCGATATTAAAGTAGACCTGCTGGCCGCTATCGGCCTCAATCAGGGTTTGGCGGAAACTCAACTCCTGCCGCCGCGTGGCCAGCAAGACCCAAATCTTGGGCAGGGCGTCGCCGCGAGCGCGCGTCGTTTGGCGTAGCAGCGCGATGACCTGCTCGGTTTTGTCCCGTCCGATGGGCGCCAGATGCAAGGTTGCGCTCAAAGCCGACTCCTAGTGGTAAAGCAGGTTGACGATCTCTTGTACGGTACTTGCCGACAGCCGCGCTTCGGCGAAGTAGGTATCGCTTAAATCGGCGATGAGCTGGCCGGCGTGTATCACCGGCAGAGCTGGCTGCCGCAGCTTCAGCCGGACGTCGGGAGGGTCGCGCATGAAGACCACCGCGGCGTAAAGCGGCGCCTGCGTCAGCTCGTAGTCTCGCAGGTGCGCCTTGAGCTTGACGGCGCTGGCGGCCGCCTCCCGCGTGGGGTTCCAGCGCATGGGGCGCCATTTGCCTCTGCGCCGCCGCAGCCATTGCCCGCCTTCGTTGAAGAATTCGCCTTTGCGCCGCGTGATGCGCAGCGCCAGCAGCCCGTGATGGCTGACCAGTACCGCGTCCACATAGCCGGTGGCGCCTTTGCTGATGTTGCGGATGAAGATATATCGCTGGTCCAGTTGAGCCGCCAGTTGCTCGCCCAGTTCAAAGGCGGTGGCGTTGTCCGTCCGCCAGGTGACCGCGCGCAGCGCCATCAGCAGCGACGCCAGGCTTAACACCGCGCCGATCAGAAGCAGCGCCTTGCGCGTCAAATCGTAGAATTCGAAGCCGCGATTGAAAGGCACGACTAAATTGATGACGTGCATGGCGATGCCGGCCACCGCCAGCGCCGCGCCCAGCAGGAATATCAGCGCGGCCGCAAGCTGCAGATCGCGGGAACGCCGGGTCAAGCTGCGTGTTGGGGCTACATTTTGCATCGTCAGTTTCTCAGCAGTAAGCGCGCGTAAGAAATGAGAATACAGGTACATCATCACAAATTAGCGAATTTTTGTGTTTGTGCGGACGAGCCAAGGCTCGCCCCTACAACATTCGACTATATTTCGAACCCTGCAGGGGTCAGCCTTGGCAGACCCGATGCTGTGAAATTTGCGTGACTTACTTTGTTCCACAGCCATCGCGTCAGACTCCGATTCTCCTATGATGATAGCCCATCTGTCGGCGCATGCAATCTGCGCCCGCTGCAGTCTGCGGGAGCTTCTGACCTTGACTATAATCAAAGTAGAAGAGTGCCGCGCGGCTCTAGCGTTTCGAGTCATTTCGCGGTCATGAATGCAGGTCTATATCGAGACGTGGTTGAATCAGCATGAGTGAAGCGCCAAGCCAATCGAATGGAGAGATCAACGCCGGCCTGGGCGAAGTCCACCGCTTCGGCAGCGCCAGCGAGTCGCTGTTTCGCCGGTTGTATCGCGGGCTGAATCGGCGTCAGCAGTTGGAAGAAGAATTGCGGCGGCAGCGCGCGCTGGCCGGGCGGCAAGCCGCGCGGAACCAGAGCCTGCAGCGCCGCTATCAGCAGTTGCAGGGTGATCACAGCCGGCGCGCCAGCGAGCTTGAGCGGCTGCAAGCGGTGCTGGGCAGCCTGGACGAAGGCATTATCACCCAGGATCCCAAGGGCAAAGTCACTATGATGAATCAGGCGGCGGAAGCCATGCTGGGCGGCAAAAAAGCCTTCTGGGACAGCGCGCTGGGTACGCTCTTTGAGCGCTACCGCGATGTAACCGAGACGCGCGCCGAGCTGACGCCCCTGGGCGAGTCGGACGAGCTGCCGCTCAACAACCGCATCGTGCGGGCGCAGTTGATCGCCATCGGCGACGACAATGGCCGGCGCATCGGCACGGTCATCATCTTGCGCGATGTTACTTATGACGCGCTGGCTGAGCGACTCAAAGACGGCTTCGTGCGACATATCGCCGAAGAAATGGAGAGCCCGGTCAGTGTCATTAAATTGGCGGTCGAATTGCTCAGCGGGCAGCCGGAAGACAGCGCCGTCAATCAGCGGCTGCTGGAGAAGCTGCTCAACAATGTCGATATTCTGGATCAGCTGGCGCTGGAACTGCATGATATCGGCCAGATGAAGGCCGGCAGCTTCGAGGTGCGGCGCGAGCCGCTGTCGGCGGAGGCGACTGTCTGGTCGGTGGTGAATGGCATTGGCGCTGATATTCGCAGCCGCGACATTGACCTGTTGGTGATGACGCGCGATTTCGCCGGCGTCAATGTGCGTGGCGACGGCTCGCGCTTGCAGTGGGCTTTGGGCCATCTGCTGCGCAACGGCGCGGATTACAACCAGGCGGGCGGTTACGTGGCGCTGGCAGCCCGCAGCGAAACCCGCAACGGACTTGACTTCGCCCTCATCAGCGTCAGCGATAACGGCAGCGGCATCAGCGCGGCTGACCTGCCGCATATCTTCGAGCGCTTCTACCGCGGCGCCAATTTGCCAGGCGGTGCTGGCGCGCCGAGCCGGCTGGGGCAGGGGCTGTATGTTGCCAAAGCCATCTGCGAAGCGCATGGCGGATTCCTGCAGGTGGAAAGCCGCGAAGGGGTCGGCAGCATCTTTACCATGGGTGTGCCTATATTCGCCGGTGATGCGCCGGCGCGGTGAAGAAGAGCCATGCCCTACTTGATCGACGGACACAATCTGATCGGGGCGCTGCCCGATATTGATATCGACGACCCCCATGACGAAGCCAAGCTGGTCATCAAGCTTAGAGGTTTCGTTGCGCGCCGGGGCAGCAAATGCACTGTCATTTTCGACGGCGGTTTGCCCGGTGGCGCGTCGCCTTTAGGCGGCGGGCCAGTGACGGTGATCTTCGCCTCGGCGCGGCATAGCAACGCTGATGCCTTGCTCAAGCGGCGCATCGACAATATCGGCGATGTCAAAGGCTGGACGGTGGTGTCGTCCGACCGCGAAGTGGCTGATTACGCCAGACGCCGGCGCTTGCGGCAACTGACGGCGCAAGCATTCGCGCGGGAGCTGGATCGCCCGGCCGCGGCGCATAAAGCGAACGACGCCGACGAAAAGCCGGCGCCGTCGCAAGACGATATCGACGAGTTCATGAGGCTCTTCGGCGCTGACGACGCGGAGGACTGAGCCCTGCGTTTGGATGGACTAGGGGACAGCGCAATTGCTCTGCGTTATCTCAATACAGAGGCGCAGGAGCAGCGCCAACTATAGATATGAGCAAACTGAATCAAGTCGATTGTAGGGGCGAGCCGTCGGCTCGCCCCTATAAGGCTTGTCCGGTACTGTGTCGCGTTTTCTCAACGGAAATGGAAAGAAGGTGCTAATTTAGAGTAAGCGCCACACTCTCACATAAGGAGCTTACTCATGGATTTAGACACCTTCTTGACCACATTATACGTGTTAGT
>JAJDXR010000032.1 GCA_022823165.1 Anaerolineae bacterium
CTTGCCCAAGATATCATCGGCCCGGTTACGACTATCCGGCTGTCCCGTCCAACGATACTCGACATCGACCGCGACACCATATCCTGGAGCAGCGTCCAGCATGCCGAAACTTACCGAATCCGCTGGCGCCCCAGCAGCGGCGGACGCTTGAAGACCAAGAGCGTCTCCGCCTCTACAACCAGCTATCGCATTACCGGGCTGTCTCGCGGCATTGAATACAAGGTACAAGTCCAAGCACGTTCATCCAATTCCCGCCATCTCTACAGCTATTACAGCCAAGCCGAAAACATCCTTATTCCCAAACCCAAGGCCTTGGACAAACCCAGTCTGCGCCATGTTTCCGGCACAACCGTCGCCTGGAATAAAGTCGAGGGCGCGGTAGCCTACGTCCTCCACATTAATGACCTCGGCCGGATTAGCCGCAGGCGCCTGCCCGCATCCAGCGACAAGTATACCTTCTTGAATTTCCGTCCCGGCCCGCACTATGAAATCCGGGTAAGCGCCCGGGGCGATGGCTTGACCTACAAGCGGAACAGTCTCTTGAGCAACATTGTCAAGATCACCATCCCTTTCCCGCCTACCGAGACGCCCGTGCCGCCGACGGATACGCCACCGCCGACACCTACGAAGACGCCGATCCCGACGGTGTCTTGCTCGCGAAAAGCTGGCACAAGCACATGGAGGGTTACAGAAGACAGGAACGAACCGAATTACAATAACGGATGTTTGTATACGGTTACTTATGAGCGCATTCTGGAACGAATCGCTTGTACCGATGATAGGGAATACAACCGGGTTGTCCGTGATTGGGTCAAAATACACTCTTCGGGTCCGCACTCTTGCTTTTGAGCAATAAGACCGAAAATGTCAGCTCCATGTCATTTGCCGTGGCAGGACCTTATATCGCGCCTTGTCGCAGCTCCGGTTGGGTGTCTTACACTGTCACCGAGCAGCTTCCAGTTGGGCATTGTCCAGGCTTTGGCTTACCCTGTGAATGTACACGAACATGTCAAAAACAGTGTTGTTCGGGTAATCGAAATCACTGCTGGAATGAGGGCACGAATTGCAGTGGCTGCACTTATCGACAACGTTCAGAAGCATAGCGCCCATGCTCGGCGGCGTCGCCACGCAGAGGCTGCTTCTAATGATGCGCCGAACCAAGCGACAATTCCGAGCGGCGGGTGAGCCCGCCGCTTTTCCCATCCTCCGGGCAGCAAATTCGGTGGATATTGCCATCTCAATAAGCCGCGATCTGCCCATCAGCGCGCGGCTCGCTGCCGCCGTGCATGACGCCCGACTCGGCCTCCCGGCGGATGATCTGCCCGCGCCCGAAGGCGCCGCGCCCCAAGCCCGCTTGCGGCTGAATCCGATGCCCGCGCTCGGCCAGATCGGCTATGGTCTTGAAGGGTGTGCCTTCTTCAATCAGCAGCGCGCCGCCGGGGTCGCCGTTCTGGATCATCCAGCGCGGACGATTCAGCGCTTCCTGCGGATTAAGCTCGTCATCGACCATGGCGCTGATGACCTGGAAGTGGCCCTGCGGCTGCATGAATCCGCCCATGACGCCGAAGCTGGCCCAGAGCTCGCCGTCCTTCAGCGCCATTCCCGGGATGATGGTGTGGTAAGGGCGTTTGCCCGGCGCCAGGGCGTTGCGGTGGCCGGGCTTCAGTGAGAAGCCGGCGCCGCGATTCTGCAGCCAGATGCCCGTGCCCTCAGCCACGATGCCGACGCCGTAGCCCATGTACAGGCTCTTGATGAAGGAACAGGCATTGCCCGCGCCATCGACCACGCTGAGGTAAATCGTATCTTCGCCGCCCGGCAGCTCGCCCGCGCTCGGCGGCGGATCCAGGGCGTAGACGCTCGAAATCTGTCCGGCGCGGCCGGCGGCGTAGTCCTTGCTGAGCAGTTGATCGACCGGCACATCGGCGCGGCGCGTATCGGCGATGTATTCATGCGCGTCAGCCCAGGCCAGGCGCATGGCCTCGACCATCAGGTGCAGGCGCTGCGGCGACTCCCAGGGCAGCGAAGCCAGCTCGAATTGCTCGGCGATATTCAGCGCGATCAAAGCCGTCAGTCCCTGGCCATTGGGCGGGCATTCGTAGATCGTTACCCCGCGATAATCGGTCTGGATGGGCTCATCCCAGGTCGACTGATGATCCTTAAGGTCGGCCAGCGTCATGACGCTGCCTTGCTCCTGAAGCGACTTGACGATGGCTTCGGCGATTGGTCCCGTGTAAAAAGCGTCGGGCCCGCCCTCGGCGATGGCGCGCAGGGAATCCGCCAAGCCCGGCAAGCGCACGACTTGTCCGGCTTTCGGCGTGGCGCCACCGGGCAGGTATTCTTCGCTGTTGGCGGCGCTGCGCAAGAAATCGCCGGCCTGCTGCCAGCGATAACCGGCCACCGGCGCGGTCGGGTAGCCCTCGCTGGCGTAGTGGATGGACTCGGGCAAGACCTCAGCCAGGGTCATCGTGCCATGCCGCTCCAGCAAGTCCTGCCAGCCGCGCGCGGCTCCTGGCACGGTCACGCTATGCGCGTGGCGGGGGTTCATCTGGCGCCAGCCCATGTCCCTGACCGTCTCAAGCGTCAGCGCCGCCGGCGCTCGCCCGCTGCCATTAAGCGCGCTGACCTGCCCGGTCGCGGCGTCGTAGTAGAGCGCGAAGCAGTCGCCGCCGATGCCGCAAGAGGCCGGATCCATCACATTCATCATGGCCGAGGTGGCCACGGCCGCATCGGCCGCGTTGCCGCCTTGCCGCAAGATGTGCAAGCCGGCTTGCGCGGCCAGCGGGTTGCTGGCGCCGACCATGCCGCGCCGGGCGCTGATCATGGAGCGGCGGGATTTGAAGTCGAAGGACATGGTTTTCATCGATTTGAGTGCTCCCTCATTTGCTGGCGCTACCATCGCCTGGTCGCCGGCAATACTACAGTTCCTGCCTGCCCAATTCAAATTGCAGCCGGATGGCCACCTCGGTCGCTAGTTGGATGTCTTCCAGCACGATGTATTCCTTGGGCGCATGGGAATTGTCGCCCGAGCCGTAGCCGAACATCGTTACTGGCAAGCTCAGCTCCTTCGCCAGCAGCCCGCCGATGGCCAGCGAGCCGCCGTGCCGCATCAGCAGCGCCTCTTTGCCCAGCGTAGTTTGCAGCGCCCGCTGAATCGCGCCGATCTCGCGGCTGTCATCCGACATCAAGAAAGGATGCGCCAGGCTGAGCAGCTCGCATTCGATCCTGATGCCCGGCTCGGCGAAAGCCATGACATGCTCGACGAAGCGCGTCCACATTTTGTCCGCGTCTTGCCCGGCGACAGTGCGAATGGTCAGCTTGAAGCTGGCTTGGGCCGGGATGATGTTTCGCGCGCCCTCGCCCTGGTAGCCGCCGCTTATGCCGCTGACATCGAGCGTCGGCTGCGATGTCGCGCGCTCGGCGAAGACGCCCGGATAATCGCCGAGAAACGCGTCCACGCCGGCCGCGCGCTGCAGGGGCGGGCCGATTGTCTTCCAGAGCTGATTCAGGTGGCGCGTCTGCCGGTCGGTCATGGGAATGGCGTCATCGTAGAAGCCGCGTATCAGCACTCGTCCGCTGGCATCGTGCAGCGAGGCGATGATGCGCGCCAGGTAATGCGCCGGGTTCTTGACCGCGCCGCCGTAACGCCCGGAATGCAGATCGTGCGGAGGACCCTGCAGCCGCGCCTCGCCCGTGACGCAGCCGCGCACCGCGTAACCGATGATTGGCTGCTCGGTGGAAAAGGGACCGTCCGAGATGATCAGCGCGTCAGCCGCCAGCAAGTCTCGATTCGCCGCGATGCAGGGGCCGGCATGCTTCGAGCCGAGCTCTTCTTCGCCCTCGAAAATCAGCTTCACGTTGATCGGCAGCCGGCCGCAAGCCCTCAGTATCGAGTCGATCGCCACAAGGTTGAACCAGATGCCGCACTTGTCGTCAACCGCCCCGCGCGCCACCAGCCGCCCGTCGACCAGAGTCGGCTCAAAGGGCGGCGAATGCCAGAGCGATTCGTTGCCGACTGGCTGCACGTCATAGTGGGCGTAGAATAGGATGGTCGGTTTGTCCGCGCCGGCATGCAGCCAGTCAGCGTAGAGGATCGGATTGCCGGCAGTCGGCAGCTTCTGTGCATTTTCCAGCCCGATGCGCCGCATTTCCGCCAGTATCCAGTCGGCGCAGGCCAGCAACTGCGGCTGGTATGCGCTGTCCAGGCTAATGGACGGGAAGCGCAGCAGCGTCTTGAAGCCTTCCAGAGCGTGTTCGCGCGTGCGCCTGCATTGCTTGAGCGCTGCGTTGATGCCTTCAGTCCGCATGTTGGGATTGGTCTCCGATTTCTCAGTAGAACAATGTAAAGTCATGCAAATCCCGTCTCAAGAAACTTTTCTTTTACCAAAGAGGAAAATGAGGGTACAAGAGGGGCGCGTAGACACTGCCCGCCGGCACAGAGACTTTTTTATTGTTCTGATGCTGCCGAAATCCAGGCAGCCAGGCAATTTATGAATCTTTCGCTGGCAGACTATCACTAACCTGCTTTACTCTGTGAAATCTTTTCTACTCGCTGTACTCGGTGGCAAATCTTTTGCGCGGCTTGCTTGGAATTGATTCTGTCACTACCTAGCATAGCCCTTGCCGCGCCGCCACGCGAGTTATTGACAATCTGACAGCAGTTGCTAGACTCACTGGATTGTCGCATGGGCGGTCCTATCCTCGCAAAACCTGGCATCAGCAGCAGGTCGCGGTCGGCGCGCCGATTTTGACTTTGCCTGTCAAGATTACAGTGATAAGACCGCTTTTCTAATGATCTGATTCCGTACAGCCGCAGTTAAGGAAAGGAAGAAAATGCAAACGCTTTATGACGCCCGCAATGAAAACCTGGAAGAGTCCTTGCTCGAGGCTTTGTCGCCGGATGAGCCCTGGTCGATGATCGAGCGCTTCACCAGCCTGGTCCGCGAGTCGTCCTCAGAAGACGAACGCACCGCCTTTAACTATATCGCCGAGCGCCTGAGCGCCTTGGGCATCCCCCATACCATGCACATGCCGGAGCTCTTCTTGAGTGTGCCGGTGCGCGCCTCGCTGGTCGTCGGCGGCAAGTCCTATCGCGCCAAGACGCCGGCCTTTTCCATCAGCACGCCCGCCGAAGGCATCAGCGGCGAATGTGTACGCATCGAGGGCTTCGCCGCCGGGCGCAGCGCCGATTTCTTCGACTTCACGCCACTGAGCGATGTCGATGTCACGGGCAAGATCGTAGTGGTGGACGGCTTCGGCGGTCCGCCGCCCGTCTGGTACTTCCAAAACCAGGGCGCCAAGGGCTGCATCTTCATCAATCCCGGCGTCGATATCCACTGGGGCATCTGCACCACCATCTGGGGCGCGCCCGACCTGGACACTTATCAGCGGCAGCCCGACATACCGGTCGTCTCCATCAACCGGCCCGACGGCAATGAACTGCTGGCGCAGATGGAAAAAGGCGCTGTGAACGCCACCTTGCACTCGCTGCTGAAAGAGGGCTGGTTTGAATGCCCCTGCCTGGTGGCCGAGGTCAAGGGCAATGTCGAGCCAGAGCGCTTTGTGCTGGCGCATGGTCATGTCGATTCCTGGGATGTGGGCATCGGCGACAACGCGGTCGGGGACGCCACGCTGCTGGAGTTGGCGCGCATCTTCCATGACAACCGCGATCAGCTGTCGCGCAGTTTGCGCGTGGCTTGGTGGTCGGGCCATTCCACCGGCCGCTACGGCGCGTCGACCTGGTACGCCGATGCCTTTGGCTTGGATCTGGCGCGGAATTGCGTGGCGCAGATGAATATCGATTCGCCCGGCTGCCGCCAAGCCACCGAATACCGCGGCGTCACCGTCATGGCCGAAGCCTACGACTTCGCCGCCCGCTCGGTCCAAGATTCCACCGGCGCCGGCTTTACTGGCGAGCGTCCGCATCAAGCCGGCGACTATTCCTTCAACAACATCGGCATTTCCAGCTTGTTTATGCTGCTCTCGTCCATGCCGCTGGAGCGGATCGAAGAGCTCGGCTATTACAGCGTGGGCGGCTGTGGCGCCAACATCGCCTGGCACACCGAAAACGATACGCTTGAAATCGCCGACAAAGACAACCTGATGCGCGACCTGCGCGTATACGCCACCTCGCTGCAGCGCCTGCTGAATAACCCGCTGCATCCTTACGACTTCCGCAAGCTGACCGCCGAGTTCAAAGAAACGCTGGACAGCTACTCGTCCGCTGCCGGAAACGACGCCGATTTCAGCCCGGCTTACGAGGCGCTGGCCGACCTGGACGCGACCCTGGCCGATCTCTATGGCGCGGCCGCCGGCCTGGCTGATGGCGCGGTTGGCGATGCCGGCGTACGCGCTTACAATGACGCGCTGCTGGCGCTGGCGCGCGAGCTGGTGCTGATTAACTTCACCCGTCAGGGCCGCTTCCGCAACGAGCCGGCCATGCGCGTACCGCAACTGCCCGATCTGGCGCCGGCGCTGGAACTGGCGGAGGCCGATCATCACATGCGCCGCGTCACGCGGACGCACCTGCTGCGCGGCGTCAACCGCGTGGCCTGGGCTTTCGAAACCTCAGCCAATATCGTCCGCGCCGCGCTGGAGAAGATCTAGCCACAGAGGCACAGAGAAATGTAGGGGCGACCTATCAGGTCGCCCGTCGAACTGCCTACATATTGTAGGGGCGAGCCTTGGCTCGCCCACCGTAAAATACAATTGTGTACCGGCGACTCGGTGAGTCGCCCTTAATTGGAGATAACTCTATGAAACTCATCTACCTCGTATCCGGCCCCATGGGCCGCAGTCCCGAAGGCCAAGCCGAACTCGGGCGCCGCCGAGACTACCTGCAGCGCTTCGCGGGTCCCGATACCCAAGTCGATATCACCGACATCCCGGCCGGCCCCGGCTCCATCGAGAGCATGTACGAAGAATATCTCTCCATCCCGGAAACAGTGAAGAAGGCGCACGAATTGCAAGCCGACGGCTGGGACGGCATCCTGCTCGGCTGTTACGGCGACCCGGGCCTGGGCGCCCTGCGCGAGATGGTCGATATCCCGGTGGTCGGCGCGGGCCAAGCGACCGCGCTGATGGCCTCAGCCTTGGGGCGGCGCTACTCGGTCATCACGGTGACCGACAGCGTCATCGGTCCCCTGGAAGAAACCATGCGCAACAGCGGCGGCGGCGACAAGCTGGCCAGCGTGCGCGCGGTAAATATCCCGGTGCTGGAATTGCGCCGCGACCGCGAGCAGGCTATCGAAGCGACGATCGAAGGAGGGCGCAAAGCCATCGCCGAAGACCGCGCCGATACCCTCATCGTCGGCTGCATGAGCATGGGTTTTCTGGAAATCCCCGAAGCCTGCCAAGCCGAATTGGGAGTGCCCTTCCTGAATCCGGCGCGGGTGCAGCTCAAGTTCCTGGAAGCCATGCTCGGTTCGGGCCTTAGTCATTCCAAGCGCGCTTATATGACACCGCCCAAGATCGCCTCGGGTCAGGCGTCGGCGCCGGCGGATCTGTATCACATGAAGAATTAGACGGTCGCTGAAGGCTGTGTTTGAGATTGCGGTTGCGGACGGCGCGCTGAACGGGCTTTTCCTGGTTTTTCTGTACTCGTCGGTTGGCGGCCTTGCCTGCCGCTGGCTCGTTCCGCGCTTGTCGAGCAGCGCCCGAATCTTGGCCGCTGTCATGCTGGCGGCGCAGATCTTCGTCATTGTTAGATCGCAAACTATCGACCCTGCAACACACTTTGAAAGGCTGCTCTGGGCGCTGCGGCTGGAGTGGAATATCCCGACTACGCTCGCCTTCATGCAGTTGGCGACGGTCGGCGCTCTGGGGATTCTGCTGGGCAGGATCGCGCGTGAGAAACCCGGTTGGAATCGCCTGTACCTGGCAGCTATGGGCTTGATATTTCTGTTTCTGTCGATTGATGAATACTTCAAGGTGCATGAACCCATTGAGTTCTGGTACCTAATTTATGCGGCGGCCGGCGCCGTAGTGGCGCTTGTTACAGCGCTGGTGACTGCGCGCTCGCTTCGCCAATCGCGAATATGGTATGTTTGCCTGCTCGGCGGTCTGGCCTTAAGCGCGGCGGGCGGCATTCTGTTCGAGCGCCTGAATCGCGCCTGTGACAGCTTGGCCTTCCTGCGCTTTGACGGGTGCTTTCACTTATTTGTTTGGGAAGAAGCCTCAGAATTGCTGGGTATCTGGCTGGCGCTGGTCGCTATGCTGGGCTTGTTCAGCGAGCTGCGACCGGCGGCGCCGCGCCATACGCGCCGCGTCATTCTGTTTCTGCCGCTGATTGCGCTGCTAATGCTTACGATGAACGCCATGCTGCCTGGTCTGGAGTTGCCGCTCTGGGCGCAGCCGGCAGCGGTAGAATTCGAAAGCGATGTACGATTGCGCGGCTTCCGCCTCGATCAACGCGGCGCGCGTGGCGAGCGGATTTCAGCCTGGCTGTATCTGTCCGCCAAGCAAAAGCGCTATCTTTGGTTGGGATACTCAATTCATTTACTTGACCAAAGCAGCGGCAAAAGCGTCGCCGGCGGCGATGCCTGGGTGGATCGCCAGCACGGCGTCTGGCTGTTGGGCCGCAATCATGAGCAGGTCTATCGGCAGATGTTAGCTGTTGATATGCCTCAGAAGACCCCGGCCAACCGCGCGCTGTGGATTGTCCTTACACTCTGGCGGCCGCAAGATGAAGAATACGTGGAGCAAGTTATCCGCGCCAGCGATCACCGCTTGCTGAGCGACACACAAGTTGTGCTGGGCGAGGCAGTTCTGCGCAAAACAGCGGCTGCCGCGCCGCTGATTAAACCGCTGGCTGACTTTGACAATGGCTTCGCCTTGAGCCCCGTCAAACTGCCGACTCAAGCCCTGGCCGGTGAGTCGCTTACGCTCACGTTTGGTTGGCGCGCCAATGCCCCGGGCGAAGCGGACTGGATGCAATTCTTGCATTTTCAGCATCAAGAGAGCCGGGGTAGTTGGGCTTTTGACCAGCAGCCCCTGGGCGATCGCCTGCCTACGCGGCTGTGGTACGATGGTCTGGCGGACAGCGAAACCTGGACGGTGTCCCTTCCAGAAGACCTGCCGGCGGGAGAATATCAAGTCTTCACCGGGCTGTATCGTCTTGGCGATCAAACGCGTCTGATTGCGCGGGATGCCTCAGGCAATCCCTTTACTGACTCAGCCGTCCCGCTCGGCAATCTACTCATATTGAATCCGAATAGCGAATAAGGAGAAGACCATGGAGTACGTACTTACTGGCGCCACACTGATAGACGGCAACGGCGGCGCGCCGCTGGAGAATGCGGCGGCGCATGTCGTCGGCGAGCGCATCGCCTGGGTGGGCGGCATGGCTGACCTGCCGCGCGAAGCGCTAGACGCGGAACAGATTGATGTCAGCGGCAAATGGCTGCTGCCCGGCTTGATCGACGCTCACATCCACATCTGCTACAACGGCAGCGAGAGCGTCTTCGCCCTGCTGGAAAAGCCTCGCGACGACTTGGTGCTGGAAGCGGTGGACATCTGCCGGCGCACGTTGTCCCATGGCGTGACGACCGTGCGCGATGTCGGCGGCGAACAGTACATCGAGATGGGCTTGCGCCGCGCGATTGACCGCGGCTTTATCGAGGGGCCGCGCATGAAGCTGTCCGGCCGCGTCATCTCCATGACCGGCGGACACGCCCACTTCATCGCCCGCGAAGCCGACGGTCCCGATGAGATGCGCAAAGCGGCCCGCGAGCAAATCAAAGCCGGCGCCGACCTGGTCAAGCTGATGGCCACCGGCGGCACCGCCACGCCGGGCCAGGACATCCACGCCAGCCAGCTTACGGTCGAGGAGATTTCAGCTGTCACCGAAGTGGCGCGCATGATGGGCCGCAAGGTGGCGGCGCATTGTCACGGCACCGGCGGCATCCGCAATTGTATGCTGGGCGGCGTCGACACCATCGAACACGGCACCTACCTCGATGAGGAGACCGCCGACATGATGGTGGAAAACGGCGCGGCGCTGGTGCTGACGCTGGGCGCTGGCAATCCCGATTTGGAAAGCTATCCGCTGTCGCCGGTGCAGCAGGCCGATGCCGAACGCCGCAAACCCATGATCGAGCAGGGCATCAAGCAGATTCGAGGGACTATCGCCCTGGCGCGCGGCAAGGGCATCTTCCTGGGCATCGGCACCGACGCCGGCGGCAATCCCCTGGCGCCGCATAACTTTAGTATGGCTCGCGAACTCGAGCTGCTGGTCGACAACGACCTGACCGCTATGGAAGCTATCAGCATCGGTACGCGCAATAACGCCGCCGTGCTTGACATGGAAGACGACATCGGCACGGTCGAGGCGGGCAAGTACGCCGATCTGCTTCTGCTCAAGTCCGACCCGCTGGTGGACATCCGCAATCTGCGCGATATTGCGGCGGTGGTCAAAGGTGGCAAGAAGGTCTGGGGCTGAGCGCGGCAGAGCCCTTTTATGAGGACAAAGATGTCCACGATTGCGATAGTTGGCGATATCTTCCCTCAGGTGGCGCTGCCGCCAAGCGCTGAACTGGCCGAGATCCGCGCTTTGCTGCGTTCGGCTGATATCGCCTTCGGCAACCTGGAGACGCAGGTTCAACGCGCGGCGCGCCCGCGGAAAAGTGGATCAATATGCGCATGCCGCTCTTGCCGCGACGGGCTGGGTTATTTGCATTTGAGCTAGTGAACGGGGCATACTTGCCTGGTGAATCAATATTTATGATTGTCGAATACAGGAGGTGGGTTACAATCAGTCGGATTGCATGTCGGTAAGTTCAAAAGCATTTGCTGCTTATTCAGGTAAAGGAGAATAACCAACCATGAGCAGAAAACTTGTAAGTCTAGTTGTCCTCTTGCTGATGCTGCTGGTGTTTGCCCTGCCGGCCGCGTCGCAGACCTCGGGCGAGATGGTGCCGACCATCATCGTGCATTCGGTGACGCAAGCCGAGCGCCCCATTGAGTATGAAACCACCCGCCTGGTGGTCGAGAACATGCGCGAGCTGGGGCTCGAGGTCGAGCACCGCGCCATCCCCTGGGCGCAGATGATTGACGAGATCTGGTTCAGCCGCACGGTCGATAGCGCTGTCGCCGATCGTCCCTTCCAGATGACCCACTGGCGTATGGTGGGCCGGCCCGAGCGCTCCGACCCGGACGAGTTCACCTACAACCTCTTCCATTCCAGCGTGCGCGATGGCGGTTACAACTTCATCGGCTACAACAACCCAGAATATGATGCCCTGGCCGAAGCGCAGCGCGTCGAAGTGGCGGATAAAGAAGCGCGGCTGGATATCATCTGCGAGGCGCAGACGATCATCCGCAACGATATGGTGAACGCCTACTTCATTCACCCCCTGACGCCGCAAGTGGTCAATACCTCTGCCTTCAATCCGGATAGCATCACGACGCAAGCCGGCATCGGCGTACACAATTTCTGGACCTGGATTGGCATCGAGCCCACCACCGACGACAAGACGCTAATCACTTCGACCACATCTTTCCTGAACAACTTCAACCCGCTGGAAATCGCTGGCGACGCGCCCAGCCGCGTAACCGAGATGACCTGGGACCGCTTGATGCGCATCAACCCGATTGGCGTCGCCGAGCCCTGGGCGGCGGAAAGCGTCGAATGGGAAGACCCGCTGAATGTCGTCGTCACCTTGCGCGCCGGAATGAAGTGGCATGACGGCGAGGATGTGCAGTCCGATGACGCCGCCTATTCCTTTGAAGCGGCGCTGGCTGGCACCACCCAGACCGACGAAGACGGCAACGAGTCCTTCCGCGCCGAAGCGCCGGACTATTACCCCTTTGCCCGCAATGTCGACAGTATCGAGATCATCGACGACCTGTCGCTGCGTTTCACGCTGAAGACGCCCTCAGCCGCCTTCGAGACCAGCTCGCTGGCCAAGCTGAACTTGCTTCCCAAGCACATCTGGGAACCGATCATCAATGACCTGCTGGAGCAGGATGACGCCGATGTCAATTCGATTCAGGAAGAGATTCCCATCGGCTCCGGCCCCTTCAAGTATGTCGCCTATGATGTCAACGAGTTCGTCTTGCTAGAGGCTTTCGATGACCACTGGGCGCGGCCGAAGATCGATACCTGGTTGATGAATGTGTTGCCCAACCAGGAAGCGACCCTGGGGCAGATTCAATCCGGCGAAATGAACTTCCTCTGGGAATGGCCCGGCGATCCTGGCGTGCTGCAGCAAATCGTGGACGACAACGAGCATCTCGATATCTTCTCTGCTATCAGCATCGGCTTTAACTACTTCGCCTTCAATGTGCGTTATGCGCCCTTTGATGACGTGACCTTTCGTCAGGCGGTCGCGCATACCATCCCGCAGGAGTTCATCATCGACAACATCTTCAATGGCTTGGCGGCGCCGGCGGACAGCTTCGTCTCGGCCGCGCTGGAATACTGGCGCCAATGCGACGACCTGCCCACCTACGACTTCAGCATTGATGGCGCGCGCGAACTGCTGGCTAGCGCCGGCTACAGCTGGGACGACGACGGACGTCTGCTCTATCCCTAGGGCTGACTAACTTGGATGTAGGGGCGTTTCGCTGAAACGCCCTTTGCAGCAATTGTCCGTGTTCGGGCGTCTTGGCAAGACGCCCCTACAGGTATCGTACAATCGGAATATGTAGGGGCGACCCGTCGGGTCGCCCGTAAACACGCAGTTTAAGGTACAGGGAATACGCATGAACCGCGGCGTCATCACCTACATAGCGGGGCGTTTTTTGCAGAGCGTGATGGTGCTGTGGATCATCGTGACGCTGCTGTTTTTGCTTTTCCGCCTGGCGCCCAGCAACCCCTTGGCCAGCTATATTGACACGACTTTTACGAAAGAGCAGGAGGCGGCGCTGCTGGCGCGTTTCGGCCTCGACAAGCCCCTGGGCGAGCAATACATCATCTATTTGCTCAACCTGGCTCGCTTCGAGCTTGGCGATACTTTCAGTTATTCCGGCAAGAGCGTCCTGGACATCCTGAGCGCCGACCTGCCCAATACCATTTATCTGACCCTGAGTTCATTGCTGGTGGCTTACGGCGTCGGAGTGCTCGGCGGCATATTAATGGCCGCCCTGCGCGGCAGCCTCTTCGAGCGCGTCGGCACCACCTTCACGCTGATGACGCGCGCGGCGCCGACCTTCTGGGTGGGTATGCTGCTGCTGACCTTCTTCGCCTTCCAGTGGAAGCTGCTGCCCTCGGCCGGTATCGCTCCGGCTATGGTGCGCTTTCGCTGGGAAACCGAATGGGACAAGCTGCTCTCTCCGGTCTTCTGGCGGCACATGATCCTGCCCACCTTTACCCTGGCGGTCTATCTGCACGGGCTGCCGCTGCTGCTGATGCGCTCGAATATGCTCGAGGTCCTGGATCAAGACTACGTGACCATGAGCCGGCTGGCTGGTTACAGCGAGTGGCGCGTCATGATCCAGACCGCCGCGCGCAACGCCATGCTGCCCGTTTTGACCGCGCTGACGCTGGGCATCGGCTACAGCATCGGCGGCAACGTCGTCATCGAGAACGTATTCTCCTGGCCCGGCTTGGGGCGGACGCTGGTGCGGGCGGTCCAGCAAGCCGATTATCCCTTGGCCCAAGGCGCGTTTTTTCTGATCGCGCTTATCATTGTCTTTATGAACTTTATCGCCGATATCCTGTACAGCTTGCTGGACCCGCGCGTCGGCGCCTCGGCGCAGGCGCAGGTCTCTTGAGGCGGAGGTAGAACAGTGCAGCAAGAAGCCATGGCTCGCGAGGGATCGACCGGTCTTCCGGCGGCGGAGTTCCGCCAAGGCTCGGCCCTGCGCCAACTTTGGGAGACGAATCTCGAAGTATTTCAGCGCGACCGGATGGCGCTCTTCGGCTTGATCGTCTTCGCGATATTTGCGCTGGTCGCGCTCTTCGCGCCCATTCTCGCGCCCAATGACCCGCTGACGCCGCTCAAGAACAACGACGGCGACTGGATTAAGGACGCGCTGCCCTATTGGCTGGCCGAGCCGGGCGAGGATGTGGCCGAGGGCTACACCAACGACTTTCTGCTGGGCACCACCAATATCGGTCGCGACATCTTCTCGCAGCTGATTCACGGCTCGCGCGCGGCGCTGCTGGTCGGTTTCTCGGCGGCGGCGGCGGTGGCGGTCATCGGCACGGTGATTGGCTTGCTGGCCGGCTTTTACGGCGGCTGGGTCGATTCCGTTCTCATGCGCGCGGCTGATGTCGCCTTCGGCATCCCCTTCATTCCCTTCATTATCGTCATCGCGGCTTTCTTTGATCCCAGCATCTGGAATGTAGTCATCGCCATGGCCATCCTGCTCTGGCGCGACACGGGCCGCGTGATTCGTTCGCAGGTGCTGGTCATCAAAGAGCAGGCCTTTGTCAGCGCGGCCCGCGTCTCCGGCGCCAGCAATCTGCGCATCATCTTTGTGTACATCGCGCCCAGCATATTGCCGCTCTCGTTTCTCTATGGCTCTTTCGCCATCGCCTGGGCCATCCTGACCGAAGCCAGCGTCAGCTTCCTCGGTTTCAGCGACCCGGAGACGATTAGCTGGGGCTTCATGCTGCAAGACGCCTTCCTGTCCCTGGCGCTAACGCGCGGCGCCTTCTACTGGATCATCCCGCCCGGCCTCTGCATTATGCTGACGGTCATGGCCGGCTTCTTCATCGGCCGCGGCTATGAAGAAGTGCTATTCCCGCGCTTGAGAAGGATGTAACAGGGCAAGTCTATGACCATCCTTTCCATCCGTGATCTAAAAGTCGACTACGCCACACAAGACGGCACAGTGGAGGCGGTGGACGGCGTCTCGCTTGATGTCGCCGAGGGGCAGCACCTCGGCTTAATCGGCGAATCCGGCTGTGGCAAAACCACGCTGCTGAAAGCCATCGTGCAAGTCCTGCCGCGCAATGGCCGCGTCGTCAGCGGCAAGATCATGTTCAAGGGCATGGATTTGCTGCAATTGCCGCCGGCGGAAATGCGGCAGTTGCGCTGGCGCGAAATCGCCACCATTCCCCAAGCCTCGATGGACTCGCTGAATCCGGTGCAGCGCGTCGGCAGCCAGTTGATGAAGCTGCTGCGCATTCGCGGCGGTTACGACAAGCGAGCGGCGCGGCGGCGCGCGGCCGACCTTTTCGACCTGGTCGGCCTGGATACCGACCGCCTGATGCACTACCCGCATGAATTTTCCGGCGGCATGAAACAGCGCGCTGTCATCGCCATGGCTCTGGCGCTTGAGCCCAGCCTTCTGATCGCCGATGAGCCGGTCACCGCCCTTGATGTCATCGTGCAGCACCAAATCCTCGAAGTGCTGCGCGAACTCGAAGCCGAACTCAATCTTACCGTCATGCTGATTACGCACGACATCTCGGTGGTGGCGCAGGTCTGCGATTCGGTGGCGGTCATGTACGCCGGCCGCATCGTCGAACAAGCGGCGGCCGAGCCTTTCTTCCACGCGCCGGCTCACCCTTACAGCCTCGGCTTGCAGCAGGCCTTTCCCAATCTGGCCAACCCGCGCGATGAGCTGGTCTCCATCGAAGGCTATCCGCCGGACCTGCGCGAGCCGCCCTCGGGCTGCCGCTTCGCCGAGCGCTGCCCCTTCGTGCAGGCCGACTGTCACGAGATTGATCCGCGCCTGGAGCTGGTCGCCGATGAGCGGCTGGCGGCTTGCCTGCGCTCCGGCGAAATGGAGTCGCTGCGCAAACAAGCCGAAGATCCGGCGCTCTGGCAGCAAGTCGAAGTGGCGCAGGGATTTGCCTCCACCCCAAACCCTTCCCGCCATCCCTATGGCGGGCATCCCATAAAGAGGGAGGGGCTTACGTCGCCTATGCCTAGCGACAAGAGTTTCACCCCCTCTGTGGGGGACGGGGACGGGGGATGGGGGGGAGATAACGGCGAACCCCTGCTCGAAATGCGCGCTGTCTCCAAACAATTCAAGATCGGCGGCGGGCTGGCCGGTTTGCTGCGCGGCGACAAAGAACAGACCGTGTATGCCGTCAATAATATCTCCTTCAGCCTGCGGCGCGGCGAGAGCCTGGGCTTGGCCGGCGAGAGCGGCTGCGGCAAATCAACCACCGGCAAGCTGCTGGTCAAGCTGCTCGACGCCAGCGACGGCGAAATCCTCTTCGACGGCGCCGACCTCGCCCATCTGGACAGCGATGACCTGCTAGACTTCCGCAGCCGTTCGCAACTGATGTTCCAAAATCCCTTCGAAGCGCTGAACCCGCGCTTTACCCTCTACCGCTCCTTGACCGAGCCGCTGATCATCCACGGCTGGAAAGACGAAAATCAGCGCCTGCAGCGCGTCGTGGAAACGCTCGACCGCGTCAACCTGCGCCCAGCCGAAGTCTTCCTGGACAAATACCCGCATCAGCTATCCGGCGGCCAGCTGCAGCGCGTGGTGCTGGCGCGCGCGCTGGTCTTGCATCCCGAGTTTCTGGTGGCGGACGAGCCGGTTTCCATGCTTGATGTGTCCGTGCGCGCCGGCATCCTCAATACCACCCGCCGCCTCGCCCGCGAGCTGGGCTTGGCGACCGTCTATATCTCGCACGACTTGTCGCTGCTGCAATACACCTGCGACCGCATCGCCATCATGTACCTGGGCGAGATCGTCGAGATGGGTCCGAGCCTCGAGGTCATCAACAATCCGCAGCACCCCTATACCCAGGCGCTGATCGCGGCCGTGCCCGTGCCCGACCCGACTGTGGAGAATCCGCCGCTGCGCATTCAGGAGGGCGTGCCGCGCCCGACCGAACGCTTCATCGGCTGCCCCTTCGCCCAACGCTGCCCCGAGGTCATGGAGGCTTGCCTTAACATCCGGCCGCCGGCAATCACCGACGAAGGTCGCCACATGGCGCAATGCCACCTCTATGGCGAGCAGCGCGATTCGCCCAAAGTCAAGCGCAGCCCGGAGGCAACGGCAGCGGGCTAGACCGGCCGCCGCCAAAGCAGCGTGGCGCGCTGCTGATTGCTTCCCATATTCTCATGCCTGTGCTGTCTCGTTTTAATCCAGCCTCGCCCCATGGCGCCAGCCACAGGCGCATGCACATCATGCTATTGCTCGCGGAATAGCGCCAATTGGCGCGATGCGCAGGGTAATTGCGGCGCTTCAATCAGCCGCCCTGGTACGGCGTCTTCCTGGCCGGTTGTGGTACAGTGGGCTGGTGGGCGGAACACTGTCTTGCGCCTGCGCGACATCACGCTGACGATCTGAAAGGAGCAGCGATGGAGGGTACGCATTGGGTCGTTTCAGCGCAGATGCTGATGCGCCTGTATATGATTTTGCTGTATTTCCCGGTTGTCTGTCTTGGAGCTTCGCTTTTATACCCGCGCCTCTCTACCCGCGCCAAAGTATTATCGACCGCCATGCTGATCGTGCAAGTTCTATTTGCCTTGCTGACCCTGGAAGCCGAGCCGGCTTCCAGCCTGGAGAAGCGGCTATGGTATGTGGATGGTGAAGGGAATGTATTCTCCGCCTTCGCCGCTTTGCAGATGGCGCTCGTTGGTTTGCTTGCATTGGCGGTCTCTCGACGAGACTCGGAAACAACCGCTTGGCGCCGCCTCTATTTTATAGGGATGGGACTGGTTTTCCTGTTTATCGCGATGGATGACTATACCGGCTTGTTCAAAAGCTCCTTGTACACGCCCTGGGTGAAGTGGAAGCAGGGCTACATAATACTGGGCGCTGCAACTGCCGCGCTGACGCTAGCTATGGCGCTGCGCGCTCGGCATGGCGATCGCATCTGGTACGTTTGTCTGCTGCTGGGGCTGTCGCTCATAGGAACAGCCGGCTTGGAGATCGACAATATGTCGCGCTACTGTGGCGTATTGGGAATCTTTCGCCTCAATGACTGCCTGACATATCAGCCGCTGGAAGAAGGCATGGAAGCGCTTGGAACCTGGCTGTCGCTGCTGGCGGTCTTGGGTCTCTTCTCCGGCTCCCGTTATCAGCCACCCTTCCGTCCAAGGCGCGCGCTTGTTCCAATTCTCGTGTTTGTGGCCGGCTTGCTGGCTTCTTATGCTCTGCAACTTCCGCAGGAATTGCGGCGCCTCGCGCTCCGCTATGAGCTGGCAAACCACTCCCAGGCGGCTTCGGTTAGCTTTGAGTCCGGCTTGCGTCTTTTGAGTTTTCGAACCGATAGACATAAAGGAACCTTTGCCGTCGGACTGTATTTGTCCAGCGCCCCTCATAGCTTTGTCGGCGGCCAAATGGGCTTTTCATTACACTTGGTGGACCAGGTCAGCGGCGAATCCGTCGCCGGGCTGGATGCGCGCGCTGGCGACAAGGGTGAGGTCTGGTTATTTGATACTGAAGAGGCGTCGATATACCGTCAGTGGCTGAAAATTGAACAAATTCCAAAAGATCAAGCTAATCGCGCCCTTTGGATTGTGCTGACAGTCTGGAGCGAACGAGACGGCGAGTTTATGCGCCAGCGAGTTCTCTCCAGCGACTTGAAGCAGCTTGGCGAGGCGCAGGTCGTCTTGGGCGAGCTGGTCCGCGAAGCCGAATCGCCGCCATCAGCGCAGGTCCCCTTGGCGCGCTTTGAGAATGGACTGAAGCTGATAGCCGCGGAATTACCGGAACGCGCCCGAGCGGGCGAGAACATGCCCCTTACGCTTAGGTGGCGCAGCGACGGCGGCGGTCACGAAGACTTCGCGCAATTCCTTCATTTTGTACATCAGGACACCGGCGAGTGGTGGGGCTACGATCAACAGCCGCTGGGACCGCGCCTGCCGACGCGTCTCTGGTACAGTGGACTGGCCGACAGCGAAACCTGGCAGGCGCCGCTGCCCGACGACCTGCCGGCCGGGCGCTATGCTGTTTATACCGGGCTGTATCGGACGCGAGATCTGATGCGCATACCCGCGACAGACGGGCAAGGCCAGCGCTTCCCGGACTCTCGCATAGAGTTAGGCCTCATTCTGATAGAATGACAACACATATAACTTTCGTGAAGAGAGAGCACTTTGATAGCAGGCGCGTCTGAATTCGTAATCCCAACCAGGGCGCTTAATGTCGCCTTCCTCTTGGCGCTCTATGTCCCAATTTGCGGCTTGAGCTATAGATGGCTGCGGCCGCGCCTTACGCCGATTGCCTGGCGGATCGCCGCTGGCTTTATGCTGGCGCAGGCGGCTGTCATTGTCTTGTCGCTCATTTACCAGTTGGAGTCTGGATTCACCTGGTGGCTATGGGATCTCAATAGCGAGTGGAACCTGCCCACCCTGCTCTCCGCGATACAATTTGCGTCGGTCGGATTCGCCGCGATCTTCGCCGCCTGGGCGGGTCGCGGCCAGCCGATATGGCTGCGCCTCTACTTCGTGGTGATTGGCCTGCCGTTCTTCGTCCTGGGTTTGGATGATCTGTTCCAGTTCCATGAGGCCAACTGGTTTGTAGAAACAGCTTATACCGGGCTGGGTATCGGACTTGCGCTGGCGGCCTCGATCCTGGCGCTGTTGGTCCCGCGCAGAAACAGGATCTGGCTTTTTTGCTTGCTGACCGGGCTGGGTCTGGCCGGCTTTGGCGGCTTCTTTCTTGAACGTTATCGTGATTACTGCGGAAAATTAGCTTCCTTCCAGCTCAGCCATTGTCTTGAGCCATACCACTATGAGGAGCCCCTTGAAATGCTGGGTATCTGGCTGGTGCTGGCCGCCGTTCTCGGCTTGTTTTCCGACGCCTCTCCGCCAACGAGCGTCCAGCGAGCGCTCTACTGGCTGCCCTCGCTCTTTGTCGCAATTGCGGCGATAGCTGTACCGGCAAGTCCCTATTCTATCCCGGCCCTGGGCAGGACCCCGGCGGTGGTTTTTGAAGCGGGCGAAAGTCTGCACGATCACCGCGTCAAGATCTACGAGCAAGAAGTTAATGTCCGATTATCCCTGTCCCCCGAAGGCCGGATCTTTGTTGACGGCTTGGGTTATTCCATTCACTTGGTTGACCAGGTTAATGGCGCATCCGTGCTGCGCCTGGACAGATATGCGCAGCGCGAGCTCAAATTCACCATAGGGCCGCGGCTGGCGCACGTATACCGCCAGGATATGACCTTGAGCTATACGCCTGACATGCCGGCCAATCGCGCGCTATGGATCGTGCTAACGCTTTGGCGCGCGCAGGCTGATGAATATCTGCGCCAGCCGGTAGTCTCAAGCGATCTCATGCTGCTGGGAGATACGCAGGTTGTCTTGGGAGAGCTGGCGCTGCCGGAGGTTACGGCTGACCCATCTGCCGCGTGGCTGGCCGCCTTTGACGCCGGCTATCGGTTGGCGAACGTCGATCTGCCGGAACGCGCCAAAGCCGGCGACGCCTTGCCGATTAGATTTGATTGGCGCAGCGATACAGACGGCTCGGAAGATTATGCGCAGTTTTTGCACTTCGTTCACGAAGATACGGGCCAGTGGTGGGGCTTTGATCAGCAGCCGCTTGGGCCGCGCCTGCCCACGCGCCTCTGGTACAAGGGCCTGGCCAACAGCGAAACCTGGCAGGCGCCGCTGCCGGATGACCTGGCTCCCGGGCGCTATGCCGTGTTCACGGGGCTTTATCGACAGGGAGCCCAGGAACGCGTCACAGCGAGGGACATCGCCGGCAAACCCTGGCCGGACAATCGCGTGGCCTTAGGCAGCGTGACCATAGAACAATAGACAGTTAGGAGACTCACCTATGACAGACACGATGCTGGCGGCGGTATTTCACGAGCACGGCGAGCGCGATGTCATTCAGCTGCAACAGACGCCAATGCCGCAGCCGGGCGCGGACGAGGCGCGTATCAAAGTACATGCCTGCGCCCTCAACTGGCTTGATGTCGGCATCCGCCGCGGCCCGCAATTTGGCGCCGTGCCCCTGCCGCTGACCACCGGCGTCGATATCTCCGGCGTGGTCGACGCGCTCGGAGCGGACGCTTCGGGCTGGCAAGTTGGCGACGAAGTGACGCTCTACTCGCTTGTGACCTGCGGCGATTGCGAATTCTGCCGCGCCGGTGAAGTGACCGTCTGTCCGCAGCACCAGATCATCGGCGAGCACATGAATGGCGGGCTGGCCGAGTATATGCTGGCGCCGGCCCGCAACTTGATCGCCAAACCCAGGCGCCTCAGCCACGTTGAAGTAGCGGCGCTGCCGGTCGTGGCGGGTACCGCCTGGCACATGCTGATCACAGTCGCGCGCCTGCAGGCGGGCGAAAGCGTCTTCATCCCCGGCGCTGGTGGCGGCGTGGCTTCGATGGGCATTCAGATCGCCAAACTAGCCGGCGCGACCGTCATCGCCAGCACATCGACAGCGGAAAAGATGGCCAAGGCGCGCGATCTGGGCGCCGATCACGTGGTCAATTATCGCGAGCCTGATTGGGTTGAGCAGGTGATTGACCTAACGGGCGGCCGCGGCGTTGATGTAGCGCAAGACCTGGTCGGCGCGCTGACCTGGGCTGACTCGCTGCGCGCGCTGGCGCGCAATGGCCGCATGGTCGTCTGCGGCTCGCATTCGGGCAGGCAGTTAGACCTGCGCATCCCGCAGATTTACCACCGCCAGCTGAGCATCCTCGGCGCCAACGGAGCCAGCTACAATGAACTGCGGCGGGTGCTGGAACTGGCTGATAAAGGCCTGTTGCGCCCGGTCATCGACCGTATTCTGCCGCTGGACCAAATCCGCGAAGGCCATCGGATTTTGGAGGAACATGACCACTTCGGCAAAGTCGTGATGCAAATCGCCTCTTCGCCCTAGCTGTGTAGGGGCGTTTCGGCGAAACGCTCGAATCGCTGCAATCGCAGCCGACTGGAAAACCTAATGACGCGACCACCCAATATCCTCTTCATCATGACCGATCAGCAGCGCAGCGACACCATTGCCGCGCTGGGCAATCGCGCCATTCGCACGCCGACGCTGGATTCGCTGGTTGAGCAGGGCATCGCCTTCAGCAATTGCTACACGCCCTCGCCGGTCTGCGTCGCCGCGCGCAGCGCCACTATCACCGGCCTGCCGCCCCATCTTAACGGCTGCGCCTCCAACAACGAGTCGCCGCTGAGCCGACGCAGCATCATGCAGGTCTTGCAGTCTGCCGGCTATCAGACGCACGGCATCGCCAAGATGCACTTTAACCCGCAGGTCGACGCGCTCTGGGGCTTCGACAGCCGCGACATCTCCGAAGAAGGCGCGCGCCAGCCGCACAGCCGCAATGACTTCCACCGCTACTTGAGCGAGAACGGCTACGAGCATGTGCTGGAGCCGCAGGGCATTCGCAGCGAGCTATACTATATTCCGCAGCCCTCGCAATTGCCGGCGCGCCACCATCACACGACTTGGGTGGCTGATCGCGCCCTTGAATTTCTCGCCCGGCGCGATCGCCAGCGGCCGTTTTTCCTCTGGACCAGCTTTATCAAGCCGCATCCCCCCTTTGAAGCGCCCGCGCCCTGGAACAAACTCTACCGCGCCGCCGATATGCTGCCGCCTCGCCGTCCCGAAGGCTTCGAGCAACTGCTGACCTACTGGAATCACCACCAGAATCGCTACAAATACCGCGACAAGGGTTACGACGAGATGCTCTACCGCGCCATGAAAGCCATGTATTATGCCTGCATTTCCTTCATTGACTTCAACCTGGGGCGCATCCTGGCCGCGTTGGGCGCCGAAATCGACAACACCCTTATCGTGTACACCTCCGATCATGGCGAAATGCTGGGTGATTACGGCAGCGTCGGCAAGCGGACTATGCTCGACCCGGCCGCCAAGGTCCCGCTGATCTTGCGGCCGCCCGGCGCAGTCCAGGGCAGCCAACTCATTGATACGCCGGTCAGCCTGCTGGACATCTTCCCCACCTTTGCGGCTGCAGCCGGCGCGGACGTTCCGCCGCCATCAGCGGAAGGCGCTGACCTGCTTCCGCTCGCCGCCGGCGATAGTCCGCGCCAGACGGTCTACAGCCAGTACAGCGAGGGCGAGACCGGCCTGTACATGCTCGCCGAGCGGGAGTTCAAGTACATCTATTCGGCAGCCGATCGCAAAGAGTGGCTCTTCGACCTGCGCGTCGACCCGGGCGAGACCAAGAACTTCGCCGGCAATCCGCGTTATGACGCCCGGCTGGCTGAGCTGCGGAACCAAATCATCCAGCGCTTTGAAAACGATGGTTACGACCGCGCCGTGAAAAACGGCGCCTGGCGCGACTATGAAGCGCCGGTCTTTCCCGACCCGGCCGGCGATGACGGCCTGCTCTTTCAAGACCCGCCGAATCTGCCCGATTTGCTGCGCCAGCTCGGGCCCGGCTACGCGGACAAGTAGCTGGGTTGGCGTATGTATCTTTCCCCATCACCACAGATCTCCGTCGAAATTGTAGGGGCGAGCCTTGGCTCGCCCTCTCTGTGCCCTCTGTGTACCCTCTTTTTCCTCTGTGGCAAGGTTTTTCCGATGCGCGCCAATTCCCGCTGGCGCTTCCGTTTGTTACAATGCCGCTGACTTGTTCAATCGAACCCGAAAGCGAACAAACCACGATGATGAGAATCAGCGCATTCGGCGACGAAGCCGCCGTCGATTTTGAAGAGCAACTGCAAGTCCTGCAAAATCTGGATATTTCGCTAATCGACATCCGCGCGGCCTGGGGCCTCAACTGCGCGGAATTCACCGACGAGCTTGTGACCCGCATCAAACAGCTCTGCGGCCAATACGGCGTGGCCGCCGCCTGCATGGGCAGCCCCATCGGCAAGTCGCCCATCGCCGACCCCATCGACATCGAATGCGAGCGCCTGAAGCGCATCGGCGCTACGGCGCGTCAGCTGGGTACGCGCAATATCCGCCTCTTCAGCTTCTACCCCGAGGGCGAACCGGATACTGCCGCCTTGCAGCAGTCCATTGACAGATTAGGCGCGCTGACGCGAATCGCCGCCGAGGCCGACTTGCAGCTGCTGCTGGAAAACGAGAAGGGCGTGGTCGGCGATCTGCCGGCGCGCTGCCTGCAACTCATGGAAGCGATTGACTCGCCCCATTTTCGCTTCATCTGGGACCCGGCCAACTTCGTGCAATGCGGCGCCGCCCAGCACGTGGACCAGTGGTGGGACGCGCTCAGCCCGCATATCGGCTACATCCACATCAAGGACGCCATCTTGCCGCAGAGCGGCGAGGAGCGGTCGACAGTGACGGTCGCCGGCCAGGGCGACGGCCAGCTGCCGGAATTGCTGGCGCGCCTGCGCGATAGCGGCTACGACGGCCTACTCTCGCTGGAGCCGCATCTGCAGGAGGCGCGGCACTCCAGCGGTTTCAGCGGCGCGGAGGGCATGGCCATGGCGGTCGGCGCCCTGCGGGAATTGATGAGTGATGCGGAAATCAAAGAGCGGCTTTAGGCACTTCCAGAAAACCGATTGGAGCATTTCTTCGGAGTAGGAGGGGCTATGAAGTATTCTTTTCACGGAGAAATTCAAAGAGCCTACTCGGTCGCCCACAGTTGGTTGACCGGTCTCGAAAATGCTAAAGGATATGAATGTCTGTATCCTCCGAATATTAAGTCCAAATGCTTGATTGATGTAGCTGCGCAGTTCAGCTGTTTCTTTCCGACGCACTACTTCAAGACGGCATATGCATTTACCAAACTCATAGGTCGTGAGACGTTGCTAGACTGGTTGCAACTCTGTACTACTGTTGCAATCGTCGACCTAGGATGCGGAGGTGGCGCGGCAACGGCAGCTACTGTCGCACAGCTTATCGAACTTCACGATGCAGGTGAATTGAATCAGAACTTCGATATTTTTTGCATTGGAGTTGATCCAACTCCAAACGCCCTTGGTATCTATTACAAGATGATGAACTCGCTGAAAGCATGTCTGCTTGAGCGTTCGATAAATCTTGAGATCCTTATCATATACAAATCAATTGCTGAAGGCATATCTGAAGTAGACGATAACCTTAGAGTTATCTTGAAACGCTGCGTTCAACCTGCCTTCTCTAATGTCATAATTCTGCAATCAAATGTAGTCGATCCTTTGAAAGTCGAACATGCAAGGCAGCTTACGGCGCAAAAGCATCTGCGCGACCTACAAGTGCCATGCGAAGTGTTTATGCAGGAGTCAGATTTCGGTTCACGAGAGGCACACGTTTATCATCAGCTGTTTCGTCATGTACCAATAGACAGGCAACTTATGGTTACGGTTGGCACTGATTGCGAAGATATTAGGAAACTTGTGTTTTCAATGGGTACTTCGTTGACTCACGAGTTCTCTAGGTACCAGCCCGAAAGGATGGCCGACGAAGTTCTGTATCGAGTCGATTATTTGAACCCATCAGGAAGCTATTGGAAAGAGTGTGCAAAAAAGAACTCGTACTTTAGTAAATTCTACACCGATATTATTGCCGTAAAGAATACTGAAAATGAAGGTGATATCGACTGGCACAGGGTCATTGCCGTCGAGAATCTTGAACTCGCTTGGGCACGTGCACGTGCACTTCTGCAACGCGAAGTACTTTACGATGAAATAGAAATCCGCCTGTTTGAACGCAACCTAAAAGCTAATCTCAAACGGCTTCGGCAGGAACTTATGTCGTACGACATTGCCGTGGCTCGCACGAGCGACCGCATACACTTCAGATTCGTAAAGAACGAAGTTGACGAACAGGGCCGACCGCGTGTTCTGTCGCGAATTGAAGAAGAGATCGTGTCCATTGCAATTGTTCAAGAGCTTGGCGCGGCTGCATTTGGCCTGAACGCTACCAGTTACGCATATAGGCCAAATCCGCGCTTTGCCAGCCGATCTGAATTTCTATACGATTACTGGTTTCGCGCTTATCAGCGATACAAAGCTGACATCCAGAATACCGTTTCTAAGTTCCAGAATTCCATGATCTTGAGCATTGACTTAAAGTCGTACTTTACAGGGATTCCGCAACAGAGACTTATTGACACCGTTGAAAAGGAAGTACGCACGCAGAGCGCGAGAGTCTCTTGGCTATTGCAAAGGCTGCTAGCCGAAACGTTGCACGGACACAAAGAGGGGAAAGGTTTGACGCAGGGGGGCGCAGGTTCAGGATTTTACGCAAATGCTTACCTGACCGCATTTGATAGCAGGTTTGGCGTTAATAATAGGTGGGAAGCAAACGTATTTCGTTTCGTAGATGATATCGTAATCGTGTTACCAGATTCGAGCTTTCTCAATGATGCAGAGAACGTCGCTAAATCGACTCTATGCGAATTGGGCTTGAGCGTAAATGAAGAGAAATCTGAGCCGTATAGTAGGGAAGAATATCTCAACTTACCGCAAGACGGCGGGAAAATGGACTGCCTGTCAGAAAGATTCAAATGTCTTACTAGGCCGCTTTGGCGTACGACCAATGACATCATTGAGCAACTGCGACAGGAAGAAAAATGGTGGAACTTGATTGCCGCATATAGAGACCATTTGCATTCTATAGGCCACTACATGGAGCCCCATCGACTAAGTAGAAAATTAAACCAATACGTTGAGAAATACACACCAGATCAGGACGAAGACAACGACAAGAAATACGAACTGAAAATGCGTCCGCTTGACGATCCAAATTGGGTGAATCTGTTCAGAACAGCTAATGACAATTGGTTCAAAGAACGCGAGGGTCTTCGTATTGACCTCATTAGGCTGGCTGAGAATAGCTACAAAGAGTACTTGGCAGAAGAATGCGAAAAGAAAAAGCGGCTACTATCGACTAGAGTCTATTTCAGCGCTAACCGACTTGCGAGCTTGGGATTTGGCGATTCCGCGGAGTTTTTCACGGAGATTCTAGAGGACAAGCCATGGATAATCCGTCAACCACAATACGTTATCAGGGGCTTGGCTATTCAAGGCTATTCAGATCACATCGGTCGCCTCTTTGCTCGTTATCAAGAGTTGGATAATCCCTGGTCAGATTCATTTTTGGCGGTCATTATTCGTGCCATCCGGCTTCTTGATAAAGTGCCGGAGTCACTTGAAAATAGTATCATTCGAATCGCACTTGATGACGAATCCGAACTCATTTTGCGGCTTTTGGCAACAGAAACTTGGCTAATGAAATTGGACTGTAAGCATGTTGTACAGCACTGGTCTAGGATTCAGGAAATCAGCGACCAAGAGTTGTGTGCGCGTGTTCGAAAGAATTACCTTCTACTACTAGCCAAATGTGTTCGTGAGAACGTTCAACAGCGTGAATTTGAGGACCCTCTTTTGACGAGTGCGATGGAGGTTGCTTTTACCGAGAATGTAGAGGACTTGTTCGATTACGTAGAACCTGACATTCTCAGAGAACGATTCTATAGTCCGTCATATCCTGACTTCATTGATTTTGACGATGACGCGCCATATTGAGTGGGAGTACATCCAGTGAATTTCTTACAATAACCGTCGAAATCGAAGAAGCAAAGTAATAACAGTTGACCCTGGAGAGGTGATACGCCCATGACCCAAATCGCAGCCCAACTCTACACCATCCGCGACCACATCAAGACCCGCGCCGACTTTGAGGCGAGCATGAAAAAGATCCGCGCCATCGGCTATCGCGCGGTGCAGATATCGGCCATCGGCGATATCCCCGACGCGATGGTCAAGCGCATCGTCGATGACAATGGCTTGACCATCTGTAATACCCATGTCGCCGTCGCGGACCTGCTAAACCAGCCCGAGCGCGTTATCGCGCAGCACCAGCTCTGGGACTGCCGCCATGTGGCCATCGGCAGCATGCCGCCGGAATTCCGCGGGGACGAAGACGGCTTCCAGCGCTTCGCAGCCATCGCCAACAGCATCGGCGAGACGCTGGCCGCGGCCGATCTGACCTTCAGCTACCACAATCACAGCTTTGAGTTCGTCAAGTTCGGCGAGCGCGCCGGGCTGGCGCTGCTGCTCGAAGAGACTGACCCGCGCTACGTGCAGATGGAACTGGACACCTACTGGATCCAGCATGGCGGCGGCGACCCGGTCGCCTGGATCCAACGCGTACAGGGGCGCATGCCGGTGGTGCACCTCAAGGACATGGTTATGCTGCCCAGCGCGGGCGGGCGCGGCCAACAAGCGATGGCCGAGGTTGGCGCGGGCAATATGAACTTCCCGGCCATCCTGGCGGCTTGCGAGCGCGCCGGCGTCGAATGGTACGCGGTCGAGCAGGACTTCTGCGCCGGCGACCCCTTCGACAGCCTGGCGATCAGCTATAAGAATCTGCTCTCGCTCGGCTTGCAGTGATTTGGGATTTGGGTATGTGAACGACCCACCGGGTCGCGTAGACACATTGATAGTATACGGTATGGTTAGATGGGCGGTTCATTGAAAAGGTCGCCCTCATATCCCGTTCCTGTATGCCCTGCCGGGCTAGGCATATTAAACTTCGCTCCATTTATAATCTCATTTACTGTCAGAAGTTGCCTTCTCGGATACACCTTGCCGTCAATCTCTATGTCGCCAGCCATTGCCAGTGTCTGCTTGAAATTCTTTAACTGTCGTTCGCTCGGCTCATGCAAGGTGATTAAACCCGCCATCTGAATGTTCTCGAATTGCAATACGGCATTTAGCGATCGCAGGTCATTAATCCTGACATTTTCCCCGCCCTTGACTTCCAATGCCATAGACTGAAATATCTTCTCGCCAGGCATATCAAAGTAGATGCGCCCGTCTATCCCGTCATCGGCTGTTTTTTTGACATTTACGAATCCGTCTACTTTCTCTACACACCATTTTTGGAACTGATAATGATCTTGCTTCCATAGCTCGAAAGCGCCTTCCCAGTTCTTCGGTACACCATCAATCACATAGTCCTCGCCCTCTGTAAGCCCCATGCGCTCAAAAAGTCGGCGGCGGGCGACGCGGCGTATTGCGTGAATGGTTATGTCAATGCCGATCCAATGGCGGCCCAACTTGTTGGAAGCTTCGACGGTGGTGGCGCAGCCACAGAATGGGTCGAGGACAACATCTCCGGGGCTGCTTGACGCTTTGATAACGCGCTCTAGAAGCGCGAGAGGCTTTTGCGTTATGAAATCTAGCCACTCACTAGACCAAGGCAATAATGAATGATGTTGCCAAACATCATCTGGTATCTTGCCTTTCGCATAATCTCTTTCCGATCCATCTGCACGCAATTGCCCCTTGTCCCATTTATGGGGAGCTCTTACAGCATCAACATTAAACTGCCATTTTTTACTCTTCGTGTAAAACAACAGTATGTCATGTTTTCTTGCCCAACGTTTCTTTGATGCTCCACCACCAGAGTAGTACCATATAAATTCATTTTGGAAGTTCCTGCGCCCAAACAAAACATCCATCACGATTTTCAAGTAATGGCTCGCTGCCGGATCACAATGCAGATATATGCTCGCCGTCGGTTTCATTACCCATTTAATCCATAGCAAGCGCTCGGTCATGTAGGATAGGTACACTGCCATATCCGCTTGCACATTCACCAATCCACTCAAGAAGCGGGCTAGAAAGTCCGCGTCATGTCCGTCTATCGCATGTTCACGCAGTAGCTGTGGCATCTTCCGTATTGTACGCATACGCACTGCATCCAGCACCCAAGTATCTGTGTATGCTTCAACTTGGTCAGGTAGCGGCCGGCCCGTATGGTCTTTGTAGATGTTGTTGTAGTCGCGCTTGGAATTGAATGGCGGGTCAAGATATACCAGGTCTACGCTTTTAGGTTGCATCTTGTCGCGTATGACTGTCAGGCAATCTCCATAGTAGAGCGTATTCATGTAATGCGCCCTCTGATAAACATATTGAACAAGTTGTTGGGTTTGCTCAATAAGTTGACAAGCCCCTATCTTATAATTTCCATATTGATAACATAAAGGGTGACCTTAGAGTCAAGCAGTCGCAGACCACCGGCCGCCCGTACGACAACGGCTTGCGGCTCAGATCAGCACGCCGCCGTCGGCGAAGACCAGCATCGCTTCCTCTTCGCCGACTTCGACCTTTTCCCTGCCGTTCAGATCGGCGGCGATATTGGCGCTCACCCAGAGATTCTCCAGCGCCAGCGTGTTCTTGATGCGCACCACGCGCGCCTCCGCGGACTGCGACGGATCTCTGCGGAAGGCGTCATATAGCGCCGCCTTGATCGTTTCTTCGTCGCTCTCGAAGACCAGCGGCATTTGACAGCGCTTCAGGAAGCCGCTGGTGAACATATTCTTCATGGTGATGGGAAAGTCGATCTTGTCGAAGAGCTTGCGCGACATGAAATCCGCCAGCCCATAAGTCGTGGCGTTGCCGTGTGATTCCGGCGTCAGATCAAGTATGGCGATGCGCTTGATGCGCGGCGACTCCGGCTCCGGCTCGCCCTCGACCATCCAGCGGCCGATGATATTGGTGTCCATGCCGGCGCCGCTGATATTCTTGCCCATCTCGTCGATGATCAGCACGTCAATATCATCAACCGGCAAGCTCGGCATCAGTTCGCGCGAAAGCTGCAGCAGGCGCTGGTCGCCTTCGACGACAGTATCGGCGCCGAAGCCTTCCAGATGCGCCACCGAATGATAGCCGTCCTCGACCACGCCGAAGCCGGCCACAAAATTGCAATGCCCCAAGAGGTGCTCGGCTACGACTGGCATATAGTCGCGCAAGCCGACCGTGCCCTGCTGATGGATGGTGCGGGCGCCCGTTTCCTTGCCCAGCCCAACAGCCAGCATCTTCAGCAGGCCGCTTTCGTGGGGGCCATGAAAATCAGTGTGCACCTTGGTCCGGTTGGTGATGATGAGCCCGTCCGCTTCGGCGACATTCTTGTCCAGATAAGCGGGCATGCCCACGCGGGTTGTGCCGGTATTGACCACTTCCATCGTGGCGTGGATGGGGCAGCCCATCGTCTCTTCGCTGATGCCCAGCCCGTCCAGCACTTCGATCTGGCCCTCTGGCGTACCGCCGCCGTGGCTGCCCATGGCCGGCACGATAAAGGGCTGGCCGCCGGCCGCCTTGACCAGCGCTACCAATTTGCCGGCGATGCGATCGATTGAGGCGATGCCACGGCTGCCGAAGCCCAGGGCGATGCGCTTGCCGCGTACTTGCGCCGCCAGGCCCAGCCGCTCGAATTCGGCGTCGAGCCTGCGGTCAATGTCGACCGGCTCGCCTTGCGGCAGCGTCTGTTTGATGGGATACAGGGTCGGGATAGTCACGTCTTCCATGACGATTCTCGTTTCACTCGGGGGCTGACTATGCTTGATATTGTAGCCCGTTCGCGCGCGCAGGCAAAGGGGGCGCGTATCCAACAGACTTTTGCCACAGAGGGCACAGAAGTAAGTTCGGGTAAATCATGCAAATCTCATCTCAAGAATCTTTGCCTTACCATAGAAGGCTTGTCCGGTACTGTGTCGCGTTTTCTCAACGGAAATGGAAAGAAGGTGCTAATTTAGAGTAAGCGCCACACTCTCACATAAGGAGCTTACTCATGGATTTAGACACCTTCTTGACCACATTATACGTGTTAGTGGA
>JAJDXR010000071.1 GCA_022823165.1 Anaerolineae bacterium
TCCTTGCCCAGATAAGCATTCGGCTCCTGAACCAGGAATTCCCGAATTTTCGTCCACTGTTTGTCAGATAGTCTTATGTATGTCATAAGACTATTTTACGCATTTGTGAAATTCACATGTCAAAATATCAACAGAACCTAGCTAACGAAGCTAGGGCAGCAGTTCGAAATAATCGCAGTGACGCGGTTGAAATATGCTGAGGTCTCGCCGGCAGAGAAAGCATACTTCCGGCAGCGCTACATCCGGCACGAGGAAGCTATCCGAACTTCGGCGAAAATAATCTACTGCCGCCTGATGATGTTGCTCACGAGCATTATACAGCGCGTAGACAAAGCTGCTGTCAACGATGACGGTCACGGATCAATACGGCTTTTCAGATAGTCCGCATATTCGGTCTGCAATATTTCGCGGCTACGCGCGGCTGTATCCACCGGCTGGGCTGAAGCCAGCCCCGCCGCTTCGGCGTTTTCCACCAAATCCGCCAAAGTTGGATAGGGTTTGTCGCGGCCGCGCTCCGCTTCTTTATATCGACTGATCATCAGGCGCAGCAGGAAATCCAGCTCAATACCGTGCTTCCGCGTTATTTCCTGCAATTCTTGCGCGACATCTTCCGGCAGGTCAATTTTCATCGCTCGCCCCCAGGACAATCGCTTCAAAATAATTTTTACCACCGAGTACACCGAGGACACGGAGTTTAGGTTCTTTTGACAACTTTTCTCCTAAATCCACTGCTTAAATTGAGCGGACCTGCCGCAACTTTGCCGATAAACTTCCTTCGCATCAAAAAATTTTGCGACAAAATGCCGCGAAATATCCGATCAATCGCATTTCTCGGTGCTCTCGGTGTCCTCGGTGGTTAAATTTCAGTTTGGCTTTGCTCGTCGCAGGGGACGCCTGTTTTGAAGCGATTGCCCTGCGCTCGCCCCCCTTCGCTTGCGGACAGTATAGCATGGCTGCCTAGCGCTTAAAAACAATCTTTGCTTTGTGCCTTCGCGCCAGTGTGAACAATCGAAGCCACTGGTGGCGACTGCTTAAACCTCAATCACATGATTCCGCAGTGTGCCGATGCCGTCGATGCTGATGCTGACCACATCATCTGGCTGCAGCGTGAATTCGGCCGGCGGCACAATGCCGGCGCCAGTCAAAAGAATGACGCCACCCGGGTAAGTATTGCTGCGCCCCAGGTAATCCAGCAGCTCGGGAATCCGGCGTTTGATTTGGTCGGTGGAGACGGAGCCGCTGAAAACGACGGAGCCCCCACCTACTTGTTGGGGTGGGGTTGCGCGGCTGATGACCAGGCTGATGGTGGCAGCGGGCCATTCGGCCGACGGCGCCAGCAGGATGCCAGGACCGAGCGCGCAGGAAGCGGTATAGACTTTCGCCTGCGGCAGATAGAGCGGGTTGGCGCCTTCAATGTCGCGGCTGCTCATGTCGTTGCCGATGGTGAAGCCCAGCATTTCCATGGCCGGATTGACCACCAGCCCCAATTCCGGCTCGGGCACATTCCAGCTTGAGTCGGCGCGGTAGCCGGCGGCGTCCAGGTGGCCGACTGTGTTTTTGGACGATGCTTTGAAGAAGATCTCAGGGCGCTCGGCTGTATAGACGCGGGCGTAGACATCGCCGCCATCGGCCGCTTCTTCCTGGCGCGCGACGCGGCTGTCGAGGTAAGTGACGCCGGCCGCCCAGACCTCTTGCTCGTCCAAGGGCGGCAGCCAGTGCGCGGCCTCGGCGCCGGGCGGATTATCCAGGTCGCCGGCCGGGAAGCGGCGCGGCGACTCTTCAGCCGCGCGCGAAACTGCCGCGATCAAGCCCTCGACATCGCCGACGGAATCGCGGAAGACATTCACCAGCGCCGGGAAGCAATGACTGATATCATGCACGGTGTCGCCGCGCAAGACGCCCAGACGCGCGCCTTCCCCGGGTTGAAAGTAACGAATCAATAAGGACGAATCACTCATGGCATTCTCCTCCGCAGTACCTTCAAGTAAATCATACAGTATTGCCACCGAGAAGCGCGTCTAATCCTGCGGCTGCTCGCCTTTGACGCTAATGCCGCCGTCAACGGTATAGTTGGCGCCGGTGACAAAGCCGGCTTCGTCGGAGGCCAGAAACAGGCAGACATTGGCCACATCGGCGATAGTGCCGACCCGCCCCAGCGGATGCATGGCGTCATATTGGCGCAGCAGCCCTTCCGGATCGCTCTGCCAGGCCACGAATTCGTGCAGCATAGGCGAATCGATTGTTCCCGGCGAAACGCTGTTGCTTCGGATTCCGCGCGCGGCGTAGTCCGTGGACATGGCGCGGGCCAGCGCGATTAAGGCGCCCTTGGTCATTGAATAGGCGGCCAGACGCGGCAGACCGATGATACCGGTCACGCTGGCGATATGGATGATGCTGCCGCCGCCGGCCTCAATCATGCCCGGAATGACCGCTTGGCATACCAGATAAGTCCCGCGCAGATTGACGGCCAGGAGGCGATCGAAATCCGCCAGGCTCGTTTCGTGAATGGCGCCGACCGGCATCACCGCGGCATTATTGACCAAGACGGTAATCAAGCCAAAATGGTCGCGCAGCATGCCTGCCGCCGCCTCAACTTGCCCGGCGTCGCTGATGTCAGCCGGGGCGGCCAGCGCCGTCCCGCCCGCCGCTTCAATCTCGGCGACGGCCGCTTGGCAGGCCTCCGCCTCTAAATCGAGGATGCCGACGCGCGCGCCTTCAGCCGCGAAACGCAGCGCGATACCTTTGCCTATGCCGCGCGCTGAACCCGTTACCAGCGCCACTTTGCCTGCCAGTCGCATAAGTTTTGCCTCCGCCCCTTCACTCGACGATCGACGCCACCTCGACGCGCCGGCCGCTTTGGTGGCTTTGCACCGCGGCGCTGATAAGCCGCTGCATGCGCGCGCCGTCGTGGAAATCCGGCGATATCGGGCTGTCGTCGATGATGGCGTTGATAAAGCCGCGGATCATGAAGTCTTCGCTGCGGAAGACGTCGCGGTAGGTATTGTGCGCGGTGTCGCGGCGCGCATTGCCCCAAATGTGATCGGGAATCGGCAGCTCGCGCGGCATGCCCTCGCCCAGCCGCGCGCCTTTGACCTGCTGCAGTTTGTCCCAGTCGATGTGGCAGTAGAGCGTGCCTTCCGAGCCGTGGAATTCCATGTGGTGAGTCTGGCCAAAAGGCGAGTCTTCATAGCAAAGCGCGCTGCAGTGGATCATGCCAAAGGCGCCATTTGCGAATTCCACCGTGAGCATGCAGGAGTCATCCAGCGCATCATAGGCGTCCCCCTGCGGATCCAGCGGCGGACGCGGCACACTGTAACTGAGGCGGCAACTGATGGCGACAATATCGCCGTAGAACCAATCGGCCAGGTAGAGAAAATGCGGACCCAAGTCGCCGACCACGCCAGCGCCCGCGATCTTGCGGTCAAAGCGCCAGCGATAATCTCCCTCGCGCGCGTAGCCGGTGTAGTAGCGCATATTGAGATGATAGGGCCGGCCCAGGTAGCCGCCGTCGATGAGTTCCTTGAGATAACGCGCCGTCGGCATATAGCGGTAGGTAAAGGGCGTCAGCGTCTTGAGCCCCTGCTTCTCCGCCGTCTGCGCCATGTCGCGGGCTTGCGCGTAAGTCATGGCGATGGGTTTCTCGCAGAGCACATGCAAATCGCGCTCGAAGGCTTTCATGGTGATGGGATAATGTGTGCTGTTCGGTGTGGAGATGACGATGGTGTCCAGGTCGGCGCTCTCGATCATCTTGGCGTAATCGGTATAGACCTGCGGGATGCTCCAGGTATCCGCCATTTTCTGGGCGTTATGGCGGTTGCGGCCGCAGATGGCGACCGTGCGCGCCCGCGGATGGCTGTCGAGCGCGGGCAGGTGCATGGCATCCGCCCACCAACTGGCGCCGACCACTCCCACCGATACCAGCTTGTCTGTCATCTGTCTTTTCCGTAGAATGATGGCTCAAATGAGTGCGGCTATTGTAGAGTGTCGCGCGGCAATTGGCAATGAAGGCTGTCTGGCGGAGCCGTGAATATCAAGGAAACAGCACAAAGCCCGGGCTCAATACAGGGGAATCCACCACAGAGACACAGAGGGTCGCGTAGACACTGACCGCCGACACAGAGATTCTATGATAGGAAAGCAAAAGTTGTCAGTTCAACATTATCCACCGCGCACAGGCAGGTGAGGCCAATGCGAAACGTCATCTTTACGGGAATCTTGGACCGCTTGCTATTTACCGCCATCGTGGTGGGCGTTCTGCTGGCGGCTTACGGCGGGTTGCGCTACCTGGACCTGTCCAATCAACTGGCGGTCAATCAGGCGGCGCAGATTCATCAGGAAGGCGGCGAGGTCGAGCTGGAGAGCAAGTCCGAGGCCCACGGCTTGATGGCGGCCGATATCGAGCGGCGGCGTCTGGTAACCGAGCAGCGGAATATGATGATCGCCGGCGGCGTCGGGCTGGCGCTGCTGGGACTTGGTTGGCTGGGCTACGATATTCTGCGCGGCCGACGGCGCAACATGGCGTCAAGTACGGAATCAGATTAGGTCAGCCTTATCATTGCAGCAGTTAAAGCGCGATCAAGTCCCGTAAGAGAACCTTGCTCGCCTGTAAGTTGATACTATTGTTTGGGGACAAGATCAGCTTGTTCAATACGGAACCTTTGAACTGAGTTACACCTCTTGAGTTACGCCCAGCCCAATGGCTTAAAACAATCGTTGATTCCAGTAAATCCACTTGGAACATTGACACCAGAACTTGATTTACTATTTTGTTCGGCTCAATTCCGATAAAGTAGAACATGAACACCGATTTGTCATTCGACAAGTATTCCAAGAGCTTGTCGATATTGTATGCTTTAGGGTTAGAATTCAGCAACATGATCTTGGTTTTGACGTCTGTTGCCGTCTCAAATTGATCAAATTCTCGTGTATAGTCGCCTAGATCATTAGTGGTCCTGAACTTAGGTATTTCTCCCTGCCCTTGAAGTACTGCATTTATTAGCTGAGTCCTGATCTCATCATTTTCACCTGCGATCATATATTCAATCACCCTGCCACGAACATTTACGTTCTCGATAAGACCGGCCACCAAAATCGCGTTTGTGACCCGATTAACTCGTGAGTCCAAATCCGATTTCAAGCGGTCGTACTCCGGCGATTTGACAAATTTTGCGGCTCTTCCTGGGGCATTCATGATTTCTTTCAATGTCATACCATCAACTGGAAACTTACTCCCGGAAGGCACAATGCCATTCGTCGCCTCTACAAGCCGAGGCAGATTCTCGTTAAATCCTGTGGAGGTGTGGATATTAAAGAGTTCTCCAAAGAATGCAGGTTCATTGGGTAAATCATTAAATATCTTGACAATGTCAGAGCCATTGATGCTGCCCTTGATGTTGTCAACGCGGAGCTCTTGAGAGGAGTGGCTTACCTTTCGTAAGAATGTTGAATTTGCTAGATAAAGAATGTTCTTGGTAGGTGTAACTTGACAGACGATAAAAGGCAAATCATCATATTTTTGTAGAGTGGAAAGCGCTACAACTGTATTGGAGAAACTGTTGGAACGGGTTGAACTGAAACGAATCGCGTAATGCGACGAATAGTAGACTGACCGATCCTTTATGAGCGCGAATTTCTGCTGCACCAATTTTGATAAAGTTGACTTGTCTGCGATTCCGTCATGCGCCCCAATGTACTGAGTTAGCTCAAACACAGCGCTGTTCATATGAGCCGCCTTCGTTGCGGTTTCTTCTCAATCTTCTTGCCTGAGTCTGAGTTCAGGTTTCTCTCCCAGAAAACTTCATCATCATAGCCTTGAATTCGTTTGTCGTATTCGGCAATCTCTAGTCGTTTCTCAGCCAGACAAGCGTAATGCTTGTCAATTTCAATGCCAACGTAATGCCGCCCTAGTTTACTTGCCACTACAGAGGTCGTTCCTGAACCCAAAAAAGGATCAAGAATTATGTCACCAGGTTTTGAACTTGCGAGGATTATCTTGGCAACAAGTTTTTCGGGTTTTTGCGTCGGATGCCCGGTGTTTTCGGCCATGGACCAGAAAGGTACTGTCAGGTCGGTCCAAAGGTTAGATGGATGTGTAAGTCGGAAGTTTCCATTGGTCTCTTCCGACCAGTCCTTAGGCTTGCCGTTGTCATGACGATAGGGGGCGATAACCTTCTTCTTCAGTTTGACTGCCTCCACATTAAAGCAATACTCGTCGCTCATTGTCGCAAACCAAATATCTTCCGACGCATTCTTCCAGTTCGCTTTTGCCCCACGTCCTTTTTCCCGTTCCCAAGTGATTCTGTTTCGTACATTGACATAATCGGACAGAACTCGGAACAGAGGCGACGAAGAGCGCCAATCGCCGCAGACATATATGGACGCATTAGGCTTGAGCCTCATGAGAATCTTTTTGAACCACGAACGAACCCAAGATTCGTAATCATCGCTTGCCATTCTCTTGAAAGATGCCTTACCGAAAACTTTACTCATATTGTACGGAGGATCAACAAACAGCAAGTCCGCAAAGCACAGGGGAAGGTAATCAATGACTTCAATCGCATCACCTAAAATCGTTTTGTCTATGACGCCAATCTGATCTAACCGAGAGTCTACATTTAGCAACCTCTTTTCCAGAAGAAGAGTCTCAGATTCGGTGAGCGTGATGGTCTTATTTTTTGGCGATTTCTTTGTCATCAGTTAGGCTCCTTGACCTAACGCTATTTAACATGACTTTAGCTTCAATTCTTGTAGTCCTTCCCGTACGCCATGTCGGGAATCGGGCTGGTGCTGGTCCAGCCGGCGTCGACCACGATGGTCTGCCCGGTGATACGGCCTGACTCCGCCGCCAAGAATAGCGCGGCATTAGCGATATCCTCGACTTGTATCGCTTCCCCCAGCGGCGTCAAGCCCGCCCAGGTCTTCTCATAGTCCGGGTCGTCCTTCAGGTTGCGCGGCGTAACGACCGCGCCGGGCGCGACGCAGTTGATGGTTATGCCATGCGGACTCAATTCCAGGACCAGATTGCGCGCCAGCATCTCCAGCGCCGCTTTGGTCATGCCATAGGCGCTGAGGTAAGGCACGGCTTGATGCCCGGTCACAGATGACATCAGCACGATGCGCCCGCCGCCGCCCTGCGCGCGAAACTGCCGCGCCGCCGCCTGCGCCAGGAAGTAGCTGCCGCGCAGATTGACGTTGACCACGCGTTCAAAGTCGGCCGGCTGATAATCGAAGAAGTCGCCCCATGAGGTCAAGCCGGCATTGCAAACGCAAATGTCCAGCTGGCCGAAGCGCGCGACCGCCTCGGCGACGAATCCGCGCACGGTCTCGACATCGGCGACATCGCCCGGGATGGCGCGGCAGTCAGCGCCGGTTTCCGCGGCGATAGCGTCGGCGGCCCGCCGCGCCCGCGCCGATACGATATCGTTCAGCAGCACATTCGCGCCTTCCGCGCAGAATTGGCGCGCCACCTCGTAGCCGATACCTTCGCCCGCGCCGGTGACGATGACGGTTTGATTTGAGAATCGCATCTGTGTCATAATCCGCTCACTCTGACGGATACAATACAGGTATTCTAACCACAGAGACACAGAAGTGGAACAAAGTAAGTCAAAAAATTTCACAGCATCGGGTCAGCCAAGGCTGCCCCCTACAGGGTTCAAAATATAGTCGAAAGTTGTAGGGGCGAGCCTTGGCTCGCCCGCACAAACACGGAAATTCGCTATTTTGTGATGATGTACCAATATTCTCATTACTTACTCGCACTTACTTCTGTGTACTCGTGTGTACTCGGTGGTAAATCAGTCAGGAGATAACACCATGCAGAGCGACATCTACGGCGACGCGGAGCTGCTGCCGACCACGCGCACCCGCGGTCAAGGGCGCGAAGGCAAGCTGCCTTTTGACGAGGACATGCTGCTCAATGAAGCCAGCGGCAACCTCTTCGCCATGACGCAGAATGTAGCCATGGGCTGGCATCCGGAAGAGGTCAATCGCGAGCAATACGTCATCGTCAGCACCAAGGGCGGCCTGCGCGCCGAAGACGGCCGCCCGGTCGCGCTGGGTTATCACACCGGGCATTGGGAGATCAGCCTGCTGGTCAAGGAAGCGGCCGAGACCATCCGCGCCCAAGACGCCATACCTTTCGCGATTTATTGCTCCGACCCATGCGACGGCCGCTCGCAAGGCACCAGCGGCATGATGGACAGCCTGGCCTACCGCAACGATGCCGCCGTAGTTATGCGGCGCATGATCCGTTCGCTGCCGACGCGTGACGGCGTCATGGGCGTCGCCACCTGCGACAAGGGGCTGCCGGCGGCCATGATCGCCCTGGCCGGCTGTGGCGATCTGCCCGGCATTATCGTGCCCGGCGGCGTGACCCTGCCGGCGGAAGGCGCGGAAGACGCCGGCGCCGTGCAAACCATCGGCGCGCGCTTCGCCCACGGTCTAATCAGCCTGGATTACGCCGCGGAAATGGGCTGCAAAGCTTGCGGCTCCTCCGGTGGCGGCTGCCAATTCTTGGGCACGGCGGCCACATCGCAGGTGGTGGCGGAAGCGCTTGGCTTGTGCCTGCCGCACAGCGCCCTGGTTCCCTCCGGCGAGGCGGTCTGGCTGGATAACGCCCGCCGCTCGGCGCTGGCGCTGCTCAATTTGAAAGCGGCCGGGACGCGCCTGGCCGACATCATCAGTCCGGCCGCGCTGGAGAACGCCATGCTGGTGTATTCGGCTTTCGGCGGCTCAACCAATCTGCTGCTGCATATCCCGGCCATCGCCCATGCCGCCGGACTCAAACCACCGACGGTCGACGACTGGATTCGCATCAACCGCAGCACAGCCCGCCTGGTCGACGCCCTGCCCAATGGGCCGCGCAACCACCCCACTGTGCAGGTGTATATGGCTGGCGGCGCGCCAGAAGTCATGCTGCGCCTGCGAGCGCGGGGCTTGCTGAATACCGATGCGCTCACGGTCACCGGCGACAAGCTGGATACGGTGCTGGACTGGTGGGCTGAGAGCGACCGCCGGCGGCTGGCGCGCGAGCGCCTGCGCGCAAGCGATGGACTTGACCCCGATGACATCATCATGTCGCCCGATCAAGCGCGCGCCCGCGGCCTGGCCAGCACAGTCGTCTTCCCGGTCGGCAACATCGCGCCCGAAGGCTCGGTCATCAAAGCCACCGCCATCGATCCGTCGGTGGTCGGCGCCGACAACGTCTACCGGCATCGCGGGGCGGCGCGTGTCTTCACCTCGGAGCGGGCGGCGATACGCGCGCTGAAGGGCCTGGAAGGCGAGAAGATCGAACCGGGCAATGTGCTGATATTGACCGGCGTGGGACCCATGGGCACCGGCATGGAAGAGACTTATCAACTGACATCGGCGCTCAAGTTCATCCCCTGGGGCAAACAGGCGCCGATCATCACCGACGCTCGTTTCTCCGGCGTATCGACCGGCGCTTGCATCGGCCACGTGGGTCCTGAGGCGCTGGCTGGCGGTCCCATCGGCAAGCTGCGCGATGGCGACCTGATCGAGATCAAGATTGACCGAGGCAGCTTGAGCGGGTCGCTAGACCTGGTGGGCACGGCTGCGGGCGAACTTTCCGCCGCCGAAGCGCAAGCGCTGCTGGAAGCGCGCGAGCCGCATCCGGACTTAAAACCACACCCGGACCTGCCAGCGGATACGCGCCTGTGGGCGGCGCTGCAGGCGGCCAGCGGCGGCGTCTGGGCTGGCAGCGTCTACGATGTCGACAAGATCACGGATATCTTGCAGGCCGGGATGGCGGCTCTGTCGCCCGCCGACAAGGCTTAGCAAGCCCCTTCCGGCGTGACATAATCGGCGCTTAGCCAGCCCTTCTCCCCATAGAAGTCCACCTGGTACCAGCCGTCTCTATATTCCTCCGCAGTCAATGAAACTGCCGGCGCGAGAGTATAGAGTACAGTGCCCGAGGGGCTGGCGCGGAAGTTGAGCCACACCTGGGTTGTCACGATGCAGTCATTTAACAGTTTCGTGGACTCGCCGCCAGTTGCGGGCGCGGGAGAGGCGGTTGGCGGCGCTCCCGTACCATCGGCCATCAAGACAGCTATGCCGGGGCTGTTGATGATGCCGCAAACCATGCCTTGCGAATCAATATAGACACTCAAAGCCGTCTGCGAGCGCGGGATTTTCGCGGTGTCGATAAAGATGATAGACGTGCCAGAGCGCCGGAAGCAGACTTCTATACCGGGCGTAATATAGCCCCAGAGATCAACCGCATCGACAAAGCCTCTCGAAAGTTCAGGCGCGCCAGTTTGCCAGGCTTCCGCGAGGCGCTGCCCCTGCGCGCCCAGCAGCCAGTTGCGCACGACAATATCCGGCAATAAATCGTCCAAGGTCCGGGCAATCGGCAATTCCCCGCCGCTACCTTCATCGCTATCGCCGTCGCCGTCGGCAGCCCCTGAGCCACCCCTCGCCTCGCCAGAACCTTCTGATTCCGTCCTGACTGCAACCATCACGTCAGGCGAGGAGCCAATGCTATTCACCGCTCGAACGCCAACGGAATACTGCTCCCCTGGCGATAGCGAGGAAAAAGTATATGATCGGTCCTTGCCAATGTTTTTCCAGCTTGGGTATAGCGGGCTCAAAGCCTGGCTTCTGGGTTGGTCGGGATCATGCCATCCCTGAACCTCGTAGCTGTCGGCGCCGCTCGATGCCTGCCAGTTGACCGTTACGCTATCCTCTTCGAAATTGCTTACTCTTACTCCGGACGGCGGATCCGGTGGCGCCAGGATTACAGGCGGGTTGTTATCTTGCGTTGAGCCGGAGCCGGAATCTAACTCCGCTTGCTTGGTGCCAGTCGCGTTCACTGCCGCTTTGGTGCCAGTTGCCAGTTCCGATTGTTTGGTGCCAGTCGCCAGTTCGGCTTGCTTCGTACCAGTGGCCAGTACCGCTTGCTTGGTGCCAGTGGCCAGTTCGGCTTGCTTGGTGCCAGTGGCCAGTGCCGCTTGCTTGGTACCTGTCGCCAATTCCCCTTGCTTGGTGCCGGTCGCCAGTTCCGACAGCTTGGTGCCAGTTGCCAACACCGCTAGTTGAGTCGCTGTTTTGTTAGCATTAGATACATTGGCGGCGGCTTGAGTTGCAATCCGCGCTAGTTGAGTGCCAGTCGCCAGTTCCCCTTGCTTGGTGCCAGTGGCCAGTTCCCCTTGCTTGGTGCCGGTTGCAAGTTCCGACTGCTTCGTACCGGTCGCCAGTTCCCCTTGCTTGGTGCCAGTCGCGTTCACTGCCGCTTGCGTGGCGGCGACTGCTGCTTGGGTATTGTCAGCGGAGACCTTGGTGCCAGTGGCCAGTTCACCTTGCTTGGTGCCGGTTGCAAGTTCCGACTGCTTGGTACCGGTCGCCAGTTCACCTGCTTTGGTGCCAGTCGCGTTCACTGCCGCTTGTGTGGCGGCGGCGGAGACCTTGGTGCCAGTGGCCAGTTCACCTTGCTTGGTGCCAGTCGCCAGTTCCGCTTGTTTGGTGCCAGTCGCCAGTTCCCCTTGCTTGGTGCCAGTGGCCAGTTCCGCTTGCTTGGTGCCGGTCGCCAGTTCCCCTGCTTTGGTGCCAGTCGCCAGTTCCGCTTGCTTCGTGCCAGTCGCCAGTTGCCCGGCCTTTGTGCCAGTCGCGTTCGCTATCGCTTCCTGGGTGCCGGCTACCAGGTTTGGAGGCAAGTCCGTCGTACTGGCGCTGATGCTGGCGGCGCAAGAGACGTCGCTGCCATTCTTGGCGCGCACACGCATTCTGTATGAAGTCAGTACGCTCAAACTGCTGAAGACATGCTCGGTATCGCTGCCGGAATCAGCCCAGTCGCCGCCATTAATGCTGACCTCATAGGAGCTAACGGTGCCGCTGCTGGCCGTCCAGGTCAGCTTGAGGCTGTTGTGCGTGGCTTCCGCAATTTGCAGATTGGACGGAATCCCGACATCGGTGGCGGCGGTGGTGACGTCTATGCTTGCCGCGGCGCCGATGCTTTCGTTTAGGCCCGTTTGCGCCACTGCCCGGATGCGCAATGTATAGGTCGTATTGACGCTCAGGTTCTGAAAACGGCGCGCCCGACCGGCATTCCTGGCTTGCCAATTGCCCGCCCCAACCTGCGCTTCGTATAGGATATTGGGTCTCGAAAGCGACCCTGTTCCCTCGACAGGCGCATCCCACTGCAAGTCAATGACTGTGCCGCCTATGCAAAATGTGCGCAGATTCCGCGGAACGTTTGGTTGGGTTAGGCCAAGTATTGTGTTTGTTCCGCCGATTAACGCGCCGTTGGCGATAGCCCTGACAATGAAGCCGTAGAAAATAGCCGGTTGCAAGTTCGACATAGTGGCGGTGGTCACGTTGCCGACGTTTACCGGATCGCGTAACCGGGGAATGGTTTGCACGATTTCGTAGCTGGCAGCCCCGGGGAAAGCGTCCCAGGACATGGTAATGCTGTTCGTCGTTGAGGAGACAAAGCTCGCCCCGGTGATTAAAATAGATTGAGTCTGCGCCGGTAATGGCGAGGCAAGCAGCATGATAAAGGCAGCGACAAGCAAGACCAGGAAACGGAGTGTGGCGCGCAGCCAACTGGTATAATTTGCCATCAGCGAGGATTCCCGTCACAGTAGACAAAATTGGTTTACTACTAGACGCCATTATCGGATAGTCCGCGCGAACGCGCAATTCAGATAACGGGTAACTCTTGGCGAGCAGCGCGCTGTTTCCAGGAGTGGTGAACATCGCGGATATAATTCTCCAAGCGAACAAGTCGCAGCGTTTTCTTTTTCGCTCGGCGCAGTCTGTCATAACCGTCTATTCACCACTCCGGCGAGCAGGCCGGTAACTGCGCTGCCATCAGCGCTGTGGTATATTTGTTTGGCTTGTACGCTTCCAGTCAAACGGGAGAAAGCCAAAATGCTTAACGCGGAACAGATTTCTTTCTATCACGAAAATGGCTACCTGGTCCTTGAAGACGTGCTGAGCGCGGACGAGCTGGCCGAGTTGCGGCGGGTGACCGATGAATTCGTCGAGCGCTCGCGCAGCGTCAGCCGTCACAACGACGTCTACGATCTCGAAGCCAATCACAGCCCCGAGCGACCGCGCCTGCGCCGCATCAAGAACCCCATCGCCCAGCACGAGGTCTACGATCAGGCGCTGCGGCATCAGGGTATCCTGGACCGCGTCGAGCAGCTGATTGGACCCGGCGTCCGGCGCAACAACACCAAGCTGAACATGAAAGAACCGGCGCATGGCAGCGCCGTCGAGTGGCATCAGGATTGGGCCTTCTATCCGCACACCAATGACGATGTGCTGGCGGTCGGCGTCTGCCTGGATGATATGACCGAAGAAAACGGCTGCATGCTCATGGTCCCGGGCTCGCATAAAGGCGAGTTGTACAGCCACCACGAGAACGGCGTCTTCGTGGGCGCGGTCAGCGAACCCGACTTCGAGCCGGGCGAGACCGCCAAATGCCTGGTCAAAGCGGGCGGCATCACCATCCATCACGCGCGTACTTTACACGCGTCCACGCCCAACCACTCGGCCTACCCGCGGCGTTTGCTGCTCTTTGAATACTGCTCGCTGGATTCCTGGCCGCTGCTGGGCGCTTCCTATGACGATTATTGCGCCTCGGTCCTGCGCGGGCAGCCGAGCGTACGCCCACGCGTGGATGTGGCGCCGGTCATCATCCCCTTGCCCAAGCCGGCCGGCGCCGGATCGATTTTCGAAATTCAGGAGACGCTGACGAACAAAGAGATGGCGCGGCAATGACTCTCTTGATTAGAAGTTTCCGCAAATGGTGGCAAATCCCGCGCGCTATCGGCGAGCGCTCTGAACATCGCCAGGTCACATTCTTGGAGCTGTTCTACGATCTGGTCTATGTGGTGTTGATCGCCGAATTGACCCACGCCCTCGCCGCTCATATCGACCTGCGGCATATCGCGGAGTTTTGCTTCCTCTTCGTGATCACTTGGTGGGCTTGGATAAACGGTACAGCCTATCATGATCTGCATGGCAATAATGACATACGCACCCGCATATTCACCTTCCTGCAAATGTTTACCGTCGCGGCGATGGCGGTCTTCGCTCATGACGCGCTGGGGAAGACTTCCACGGGATTTGCGATAGCCTATGCCGGCTTTCAACTCATCTTGACGTATCTCTGGTGGCGGACCGGCGTCCATGACCCGGAACATCGTCCCATATCGCGCCCCTATGCGCTTGCCTTTCTGATAACGACTCTGTTATTCGTCGCCTCGGTTTATGTTGAACCGCCGCACAGATTTTACCTCTGGATCGCCGCTGTCATTATTTCGGTGCTTCTGCCCCTGGCCCTACTCCGTTTGGGACGTAGATCACCCGCCGTTCAAGCCCAAATTGCGCGCAGCATGAAAGCAACCGCGTCCTTGGTGGAGCGCTTCGGACTTTTTACCATCATTGTGCTGGGCGAGGTCTTCGTGGGGGTGGCGCAAGGCGTGGCCAGCTATCAAGACTTAAATTGGCATGTATTCGGCATCAGCGCATTGGGCATGATAATCGCTTTCGGAACCTGGTGGCTGTATTTTGATTTTGTATCCCATCGCATTCCACGTAACGGGATGCTGTGGGTCTATGCGCATTTGCCGGTGACGGCCGGCATCGCCATGGTCGGCGCCGCTATCGTGAATGTCGTCGAACATGCCGCCGAGCCTTTGCCGGTTGATGTTCGCTGGTTCCTGGTCTGCGCTATTGGCGTGGTGCTTGCAAGCATCGCTCTGTTGATCGGCTCGCTGCGGCCGCGGGACGACTTCGATCAATTGTACCGCATGGGTCAGATAGTTATTTTCCTGGTCGCCATTGTTATTTTCGCGCTGGGTTTTACCACGCTGGGGACGATTCCCCTGCTAGCCGCCATTGCCGTTTTGATGCTCACGCCAGTCGCGCTCGCTCTCATTCACTGGATAAGACGCATCGAGACCTCTGCTTGATTTTCCGCTGGTTTGGTTTCGGCGGCTCACTCAAACAGAGGGCCGCGGCAATGACGCCCTGCCATTGACATGTCAGCCGCTTGCGCTTAGCATACGCTGCTGAACAGATTTTCTATCAGCAACTGTCAGCCAGGCAAGGAGCGAGCTAAATGTACACAGTCACAAAGTACCCGCAGGGCACATTCAGCTGGGCCGATACCAGTTCGACCGACTCGGCGGCGTCCAAGCGCTTTTATATGGGGCTCTTCGGCTGGGGCAACTTCGACATTCCCATCGGCGAGGGTATGACCTACACCATGTTCCAGCTCGACGGCCAAAATGTCGCCGCGCTCAGCGAGGCCACGCCCGAAGCCCTTGAGCAGAATATCCCGTCGCATTGGTCCTGCTATGTAACTGTCGATGATGTCGACGCGATTTTGCCGGTAGCTACGGCCAACGGCGCGCAGATCATCTACGGTCCCATGGACGTCTTCGACAGCGGGCGCATGGCCTTCATCATGGACCCGACCGGCGCGGCGCTGGGTTTGTGGCAGGCGCGCAATCATATCGGCGCGGGCATCGTCAACACCGTGGGCGCCATGTGCTGGAACGAGCTGCTGACCAAGGACGCGGCGGCGGCGCAAGCCTTCTACGGCGCCTTGTTCGGCTGGGAGTTCTGCGAGGATGAAAACGGCTACATCCGCATCCTGAACAACGGGCGCAACAACGGCGCCATGATGCAGATAGACGCGAGCATGGGCGCGATGCCGTCGATGTGGCAGCCCTACTTCACCGTCGCCGATATCGACGAGTCCATCAGCAAAGCCGCGGAACTGGGCGGCAAGATCATCATTCCCAAAACCGAAGCGCCCGGCGCGGGCCACTTCGCTTACTTGCAGGATGCGGCCGGCGCTTACCTTTACATCATCCAGTTGATCCAGGCCGAACCCTGGGAAGCATAAACGCGACTGTTGGACGCGAGTGAAATCACAGGGCGGCTTGGTTAGTCGCCCTCATTAACAGGACATATTATGTACAAAGTGACGAAGTACCCGCACGGGACATTCAACTGGGCGGACAATACCTCGACCAACGCCGAAGCCGCCAAAGCCTTCTACATGGACCTCTTCGGCTGGGGCAAGATCGACGAGCCGCTCGGCGGCGGCATGACCTACACCATGTTCCAGCACGAAGGCGAGCACGCCGCCGGTTTCGCAGCCATGATGCCCGACATGCAGGCGCAGGGCATTCCCTCTCACTGGACCAACTATGTATCCGTTGACGACGTAGACGCCATGGTAGCGCCGATCCGGGCCAACGGCGGGACTATCCTTGTCGAGCCTATGGACATCTTCGACAGCGGGCGCATGCTCCTGCTTGTGGATCCGACCGGCGCGCAGTTGGGTCTGTGGCAGCCGAAGAACCACATCGGCGCCGGCATCGTCAACACCGCAGGCGCCATGTGCTGGAACGAGCTTTGCACCAACGATACCGAGGCCGCCAAAACTTTCTACTCGGCAGTGCTGGGCTGGGAGTTTTACGGCGACGAGCATTATATCCACATCACCAATAAGGGCCGCAACAACGGCGGCATGATCAAGCTGGATGAGAATTTCGGCGAGATGCCGCCCTGCTGGATGGTCTACTTCCATGTGGCCGATATTGACGCGGGCATTGAGCGTGTACAAGCGCTGGGCGGGTCAATCACCGTGCCCAAGCATGCGATTCCCGATGGCGCCTGGTGGGCGGTCGCGGCCGACCCGGCCGGCGCGCACTTCTACATCATGCAACGGACGACAACCGAGCCCTGGATCGAATAGATTCAGAGCGCCAATCCGCGCGGAATCACGGGCAATCGGCCAGATCGCCCAGCTTGCGCTCGCCGTTTGACGCTTTCTCGTGCAGGCAGCTGACGCGCCAGATATGTTCGGCCTGCGCCAGCAATTCGTCAGCCGCCTCAGGCCCCCAACTGCCGACTGCGTAGGTCTGCATAGGCGGCGCTTCGGGATTGCAGCGCCAACCTTCAATGACGGGGTCGACGATCTTCCAGGCGCTTTCGATTTCATCGCTGCGGATGAAAAGCTGGGCATCGCCGTTGATGGCGTCGAGGATCAGGCGCTCGTAGGCATCGGGCAAGTTGTCGGCGATGAAGGCGTTTTTGTAGTGCAGCTCCATATCCACCGACTTGGCGATCTGCTGGTCGGGAATCTTTGCTTCGATGGTCAGGTGAATGCCTTCATCGGGCTGGATGCAGATCGAGAGCATATTGCGCGAGTAGTCGCCACTTTCGGTCAACTCGAAGATGCTGTTGGGCGGCCGTTTGAACTGAATGTTGACCTGTGTGGTCTTCTGCCCGATCGCCTTGCCGGAGCGCAAGTAGAAGGGAATGTCTTTCCAGCGCCAATTGTCGATGAATAGCTTCAGGGCGGCAAAGGTGGGTGTGCTGGAATCGGGCGCGACGCCCGCGGCCGACCGGTAGCCTGTGTACTGTCCGCGCACGGTATCCGCCAGTTTGATTGGACGCGCCGCTTGCAGCACCTTGACTTTCTCGTTGCGCAGGGCGTCGGCGTCGAAGGCTGAGGGCGGCTCCATGGCGATGAGCGACAGAAGCTGCAGCAAGTGGTTTTGCATCATGTCGCGCATGACGCCGGAGCTGTCGTAATAGCCGGCGCGCGTGCCGACATCGACGCTTTCCGCCACCGTCACCTGCACATTGCTGATATGGCTGCGATTCCAGATCGGCTCGAAGATGGTATTGGCGAAGCGCATAAAGAGGATATTCTGCGCCGTCTCTTTGCCCAGGTAGTGGTCAATGCGGTAGACCTGCGATTCCTTGAATACGGAATGCACCACGCGGTTGAGCGATTGCGCCGTGCCCAAGTCGTAACCGAAGGGTTTTTCGATGACGATGCGCCGCCAGGAAGCGCCCGTGGCTGCGCTCGCTCCGCCGTTTTCGCGCGCCATATCCAGCGCGCCCAGGTTACGGATCACATCGGCGTAGAATTCCGGCGCGATGGACAAATAGTAGAGGCGGTTGCAACAGCCATTGTCCAAGGCGTCGAGATCGTCCTTGAGATTTTGGTAGGTCTCGGGCTGCGGCAGATTGACCTTGCTGTAGGACAGCGCCTGCCGGAAGCGCTCCCACTGACGCTCGTCATAGATGGAGCCGGCGTAATTCTTCAGCGATTGATGGCCATGGTCAATCAGCGTCTCGTCGGTCCACTCGCGGCGCCCTACGCCGACGATATGCAGGCGTTCCGGCAGGCGCCCCTTGATGAAATTGCTGTAGAGCGCGGGTATCAGCTTGCGCCGGGCCAGGTCGCCGGTTACGCCGAAGATGGCGATTATTGTCGGTCGGTCGGTCATGGCCGCGCCTGTTCACCGGATAAGTGGCGCGTATTGTAGCGTAAATTCGCGCTGACAACGAATTCGGCGCAAGTGTGCAGCTTGGCGCGCGACCCAGGGCAATCGCTTCAAAATAAACTTTACCACCGAGTACACCGAGGACACGGAGTTTAGGTTCTGTTGACAACTTTTCTCCTAAATCCACTGCTTAAATTAAGCGGGCCTGCCGCAACTTTGCCGATAAGCTTCCTTCGCGTCAAAAAATTTTGCGCCAAAATGCCGCGAAATCTCTGATCAATCGCATTTCTCGCTGCTCTCGGTGTCCTCGGTGGTTAAATTTCAGTTTAGTTTTGCTCGTCGCAGGGGATGCCTGTTTTGAAGCGATTGCCCTGGTGTTTGCGACCGCAATAAGCCCCGAACCGGTCCGCCCACGCGGATGTCAGATTCGGAAGTGTTGACTCTCGTTATTGCCTCTCAATGGCGGGCTGGTGTCCCTTGGCGGTCGGAGCGCGGCATGTTGCGCTATATGCACATGTACGGACTAAAGTGGTTTCCGACCTTGTTGCAACAAAGTCAATTCAACCAGCGAGCGCGGCAGGTCTGGCCAGCGCTTGCTTTGTTACAGCAAGAATTGGGACATCTGCTCGCTAACAATGCCACATACGAGGTGGTGGATTGTACGCCCATACCGCACTGTAGCCTGTCGCAAGCCAAAAGCCACAGCCGCCATTGGCTCAGCGGCAAGAAAGGCCGAGGAGGCAATCACGGAGGCTGGTATTACGGTGAGCAGTTGCTGCTCTGCGCAACGGAAAAGGGCGTCATTACCGGTTGGTTGGCGGGCATTGCCAACATGGATGACCGCTGGATGATGGAAGCTTTTGTGAGTAGTCGTCAAGGAGAAATGCGCTTGATTGAACCTGAATTGCCCAGGCACAGGACTTATAAACATCGCTACATACCAACGCAGGAAGCGTTCAGAACGGCCATGACTGTCGGCCAAGACCGCAGTTTAACCGTGCTGGCAGATGGTGGTTTCAATGGCCCGCGTTGGATTAGGCATTGGAAAGAACAATACAATGTCACTGTTATTGCGCCGCCTTCGAAAAACCGCAAGGGCGACAAGTCGCGCAAAAATAGCGGCTGGCTTGCCAAGCATCGGCAAATCATCGAAACGGTGATCGCCAGACTCACGCAAACATTTGACTTGCATCGCGTCAACGCCCACAGTGAAGACGGAATGCTCACAAGACTCGCCGGCAAAATGGCTGCATACAACCTTGCCATATGGCTTAATCGCTCAGAGGGAAGACCTGATGGAGCGATGGAAACTCTGCTCTGCTAATACCAATCAAGCCTTACATCGCCAACGGGCCTGGGCGCGCGTAGACACAGCCCTTCGACACAGAAGCAGGACCCACCCAGTCATGCGAAAACTGATTGGATATTCGCAGCAATCGCGGGCGAGCCAAGGCTCGCCCCTACAACCATACGAGTATTTTGGCAATTTCTTTCTTGCTGTTAGTTCTGCGCTCAATGCGGTTAAAATAGGCTTCCTGCGAATCCAGCGAGGAGTGGAGGCACAATGAAAATCACGGACGTCAAAGTCTATCTGGCGCGGGAATGGCGCACCTTCTGCTTCGTGGTGGTCGAGACCGACGCGGGCGTCACCGGCATCGGCGAAGCGGGCATCACCGGGCGCGAGCTGGCGGTGCAAGGCGCCATCGAGCACTTTAGACCCCTGCTCATCGGGCAAGACCCTTTCCGCACTGAGCATATCTGGCAGTTGCTCTTCCGCGGCGGCTTCTTCCCAGCCCAACGCATCCTCGCCGCCGCCATCGCCGCCATCGACATCGCCCTCTGGGATATCAAAGGCAAGGCGCTGGGCGTACCCGTATATGACTTGCTGGGCGGCCGTGTCCGCGACCGTGTGCTCACTTACAACCACAACAGCGGCGAGACGGTTGAGGAGCTGGTCGATTGCTGCCGGCAATCGCTGGACGCGGGCTGGAAGGTGCTGCGCTGGGGTTTGGGGCATGAACCCGACGGCTTGCTCGAGCCCGATGTCGAAGTGCGGCGCGCCATCAAGGAATTCGAGGCGCTGCGGCTGGCGCTGGGCGACAAGGTCAAGCTGGCGCTGGATGTGCACACGCGCCTGAATATGGCCGACTCGCTTTGGCTCTGCCAGGAAGTTGAACAATACCGCCCCTATTTCATCGAAGACCCGCTGCGCGTCGAGAATTCGCAATCTTATCGCCATCTGCGCAGCCGCACGACCGCGCCGCTGGCCGCTGGCGAGCAATACAGCTCCAAGTGGGAATTCCGCCAGGTCATTGAAGAAGAGCTGATCGACTACGCCCGCGTCGACCTGTGCATCTGCGGCGGGCTGACCGAAGCCAAGAAGATCGCCGCGACCTGCGAGACGCATTACATCGACCTGGCTGTGCATAATCCCATCGGGCCGGTCGCCACCGCGGCTTTCCTGCATCTGTGTTTCTCGACTCCGAATTGCGCTGTGCAGGAGCTGCCGAAACGGCCGGGCGAGAGCCTGCCCGATCTGGTGCTGAACCAGCCGGAATGGGAAGACGGCTACCTGCTGCCGCCCACAGCGCCAGGCTTGGGCATCGACTTCAATCCTGAAGCGCTCGCCAAATATCCTTTCCGCATGGGCGAGCTCAAGCGCCTGCGCCGGGCTGACGGCTCGCTGACAAATTGGTAGAATGGGTACGCATGATACAATTTTCTAACCACCGAGTACACTGAGATCACCGAGAAAAACCTCTGTGAAGAATGCCTGCTCTGCTTCAGCCCAGCCTCTTTCTCTGTGCCCTCAGTAAGTGCGAGTAAGTAATGAGAATATAGGCACATCATCACATAATAGCGAATTTTCGTGTTTGCGCGGGCGAGCCAAGGTACGCCCCTACAACTTTCGACTATATTTTGAACCCTGTAGGGGTCAGCCTTGGCTGACCCGATGCTGTGAAATTTGCATGACTTACTTGCATCTACTTCTGTGCCTCTGTGGTGAAATCAAAGGAAGGCGATTATGAGCAAAGTACAGTTGGTATGGGAGATCCCCGCGATCCTTGGTGAGGGACCGCTCTGGGTCGAGGCGGAGAACGCGGTGTATTGGGTTGATATTTTCAGCAACAAGATACATCGCTACGCGCTGGCTGATGGCGGCAAAACGACTTGGACCTTTGACTATGAGGTGACCAGCTTGTCGCCGCGGGCCGAGGGCGGCTTCATCGGCACCATCAAAGACGGTTACGCCTTCATCAACTTCGACGTGCTCTCCGCCTCGCCGATCGAGCTGCCGGAAGCTGACCAGCCCGGCAATCGCTTCAACGACGGCAAGGTCGACAGCAGCGGGCGTTATTGGGCTGGCACAATGGACATTGGCCAAAGCCAAGCGACCGGCGCGCTCTATCGCTTGGACGCCGACCTCAGCCTGCGGCAGTGCGACAGTGATTACATCATTTGCAACGGTCCCGCGTTTAACCTCGACAACAGCGTCATCTATCACACCGACAGCATCAAGCGGACGATCTACGCTCTGGATATGGCGCCCGATGGCTCGCTGAGTAACAAGCGCGTCTTCACCCGATTCACGCGGGACGACGAGGGTGTGCCGGACGGCATGACGGTCGACAGCGAAGACTGCATCTGGGTGGCGCACTTCGGCGGCGCGCGCATCACCCGTTATTCGCCTGCGGGTGACATCCTCGAGGTCGCGCCGCTGCCCGTGCCCAATATCACCAGTTGTACCTTCGCCGGCGCGGAGCTGGACACGCTCTACATCACCACAGCCAGCACCGGCATAGACGATGCTGACAAGCACAAATATCCGCTGGCGGGCAGTTTCTTCAGCTACCGGCCGGGGGTGAAGGGGACGCCGACGCCGCTCTTCGCCGGTTAAGCAGGCGCATGATGCCGCAGGCGGCCATTATTGCCAGCAGGGGCGTCACCATGACGCGGGCGCGGGTATCTATGCCTGACGTTTGAACCAACAGCGTTCCGGCGATGAAATAGACGCCTGGTAATATCAGGAAGGCCGTCTCTGCCCAAAGACGTTTACGGGCGAGTACCCAAATGCCAATGCCGGAAGCGACGAGCAATACCGTGTTCCAGATGAGACCAAGCCATTGCAGCGGTCCCGACAGATGGACCAGCACTCGATACATGCCCAGGGGCAGGGTAATCAGATACTGAACCGGGTGTTCCAGAAATATCGCGACGGCGATTCGAGTCATTGCCGCTTGTAGTTCTGCCGCGCCTGTGTAGTGAGTGTGCCGCTGCATGGCAGTAATATCCGTTGCCTCATTGCCCATTTCGGCTTCTACGCGTCGAGCCAACTCCGCATAGACATCGTTGATGTCCTTATCCGTCGCCTGATACAGAACGGACGCGGCGCGGTAGTAGAGCAGGTTGTAGTTGCCGATGGTGGAAAAGGTCCAGTGGCCATGAGTCACAGCATTATGGTTAATCCATAAGCCAGCGCCCAGGAGTCCCGCCAAAGCCAAACTGGCTGCCGCCATGAGACGCCAGCCGCGCCGAGCCCAGGCCATCCAGACTGCCATTGGAATCCAGAACAGATAAGCAGCCGGTCTTGCCAATGCTGACAGGGCGATGAAGCCGCCGGTCATCAAGCCCAATGCCGCGATTTTTTGCGGCGCAGCAGCATTTTTCAGCGCCTGCGCGCTAAGGAATGCGCAAGCCAGCAGGGCGTTCGCCAGCGGCTCCGCCTGGAGGACGCCGGCGTATTTGATGCTGGTCGGGTCGATCGCGACGATTAAGGCGGCCAGCAGCAGTTGACTCGGAAACCGCAGTTGACGCGCCAGGATGTACGTAAGGGGAATGATGCTGCTGCTGAGCAAGATGTTAACGGCGAGAATTGCTGCGGGCTGCATGTTGAGCAGAGCGATCAGCAGCGGAAAGAGCGGCGGTCGCAGAAGATACAGATCATGCTTGAAAGCCAGGTCGCCGCGCAGGATTTCTTCAGCGCCGACGCGATAGAGTTCGTAATCACCCCCATGGTAGATCACCAGCGACGGTTCGTAAATGGCGATGGCATAGCCGATGCGCAAAGCCAATCCGATCAGAAAGATCAAGGCGAGTGTGCTGCGCCGCAGGCGTGGCGCTCCATACCAGAGGCAAGTCTGGCTATTATAGAATTAAGGGTATAATATCAGTACGCTTTTATCCATGCCAATAATGATGAGATATACGAAGCGCTCGTGGGCGAGCTGCCAGCTCGCCCTTATCATGCAAATATGTTGGACTGACCCGCAGGTCAATCTAGCGGAAAGATCGGGCGCTGAAGATGCCGATAGGGGAAGCGCGACAGATTCGCGCTGCACAAGCCGGCGGTATCCATCTCAATGGCTTCGGCGGCAATGGGCATATAGGCGGCGCGGTAGGCGACGGCCGACTTGACGACGATCATGCGCTGAGATTCCGGAATAATGCCGATGTGGCGCAACTGAGCCAGGTCCAGCGGCGGCGTCTTGCGCTCGGTGAGCAGGATGTTGACGCCGTCCACACGCAGCCAGGCGCAGCGGCCCATGTGGACAGTGCCGCCGTAGAATGAAGCGAAGTGATTATCGGGTACTTCGCATTCAAATTCGCCATCCGAGAGGGCGCGCACCGTGCCGGTCACGGTCACGGGCTGCCCATGCCACTGGTCGACTTTGCCGCCGACGGCAAGTGTGACCAGCGCCGCTTCGCCCGCGCGCCAGCAGATGTCGACTGCTTCGGCATCGGCCAGCACAATTGCGCCTTCGCTGACGTTCTGCGCCAGCATGGCAGCCAGCGCCTCGGCGCCGTCGCCGGTCGTGCCGCCGCCGATATTATCAGCTGAATCAACCAGGATTACCGGACCCCGTTCCCGGCTGCGGGCCAGCCGGACAGCCTCGGCCGGCGACAGATAGCGGGGGGCGGCTGCGCTGCGCTGCTGGTACAAAAGGGCGCTCAATTCGTCGGCGCAGGCGGCGGCCAGCTTCGGATTGTCGTTGCTTGTGACGATGATGCTGGGTCCGGTGAAGGGGGTATCGGCATAGGCGAAGCCGGCCATTACCGCAATGCAGATGACCTCATCCAGCGCTTCGATTTCGGCGGCCCGGGCGTGTACCTGCGCCAGCGGAGCGACAGCCGTGCCCGTGCTTTGCGCCGGCAAGAGCAGAGCCGGGCGGGCGTAGGCCGGCGTCGGCTTGACTGTTTGCCGCAGCAGGCGCGCCATGATATCCGCCGCTTCGAGGCCGCGCGCGTAAGCGTCGATATGCGGGTTGGTGTCGTAAGCCAGCAGCACATCCGCCAGTTCGACCAGCCTCGGGCTGATATTGCCGTGCATATCCAGCAGCACGACGATGGGCGTAGCTTCTCCCACGAGAGCTCGCGCCCGCGCCACGATATCGGCCTCGGCGTCCAGCTCGCCCTCGGCGACCATCGCGCCGTGCAGCGCCAGCAATAGGCCATCAACCGGCATGGACGCCTCCAGCCGACCTTGCAGTTCGCTCAAGAGTTCCTGATAAGCCGCCGCTGTGACTGTGCCGCCGGGCATAGCCGCGGCGTATAAGGTCGGCAGCAGTTGCCAGCCCGCGTCCGCCGCGCGGTCGATCATGCCGCCGATGCCGCTGCGAGACGCGCGCATGGCTGTGATGAGGTCGGCGCCAACATGCAGCGACTGCCCGGCGAAATTCGCCAAGCCGGTCGCGCGCTCCATAAAGGTGTGGGTTTCGTGCAGGATACCGCCGATGGCGATGCGTGGCCTGGAGCTCGCGCTGTCTGCTGACATGGCTTGCCCGCCTCAATTCTGATTATCGGGGCTGAGCGAACTGCGTAATATGCGCGATGCCGTCGCCGGCGCTAACACGCGGCCAGCTGCGCAGCGGTAAGGGATGCCCCCACATGACTGGCGCGCCAAAAGCCTCTGCCGCCGCCAGTGATGCTTGCCCCAGGTCGCCATCATCGTGGATATAGCCGATCAGCAATGGCAATTCACAAGCCAGGCCGCCCGTATGCAGATCAATAAGAAAGTCGGCCTGGGGCAGCAATTTCCGGCACAGCCAAGCGACAATCTGCTCCGTAATTTCGCCGTTTATGTCGCCGGGGAAGACGCGCGCCAGATTGTGACCGTCGATCGGGCTGCCGCGCCGCGCCGCGTCAAAGGCGGGGATATTGCAGATCGGCGCCATGACCAGGCGGCCGCGCAAAGCCCGCGGCTCAATCGCGCGGAAGACTTGCGGGATGGCCGCGATGCCCTCATATTCGTCGCCATGCACACCGGCGATGGTCAGCAGCGTCGGCCCGTCTTCAGCGCCGATGTCGGTCAGCAGCGGCAGCCGCCAGTAGCCGCCGCCGTCCCGCGCGGCGATAGCCAGCCAGTGAGAGCGCTTGTCAGCGCGCGGCAAGTCATCGAGCTCAAAATCGCGGATGTGCATCGTCGGGCGCTTGGACCGCTAGGGCGCAATTCGCGGAATGTCGTCCGCTTCAATCAGGGGCAGCGGCTTGTCGGCGCTCATCTTCTGTATCGCCTGGCTGTCTTTGAAGCCGATGCCGGTGAGCAGGGCGACGACCCTCTCGTCGCCGGTCAGCCGTCCGCTGCGCCGATCGGCCCGGGCAGCCGCCCAGACGACAGCCGCCGCCGGTTCGACAAAGTGCCCTTCGCGGCTGGCCAATTCCGATTGCGACCGGTGAGTGTCCTCGTCGGGGATGGACAGCGCCCAGCCGCCCGACTCGCGCAAGTCTTGCAGCGCCAGGTCGCCGTCCGGCGGTGAAGTCAAGCTGATGCCGGACACTGTGCCGCTGCATTCGTCGATTTGCTGAACGGGACGGCCCGCCTGCCAGGCTTGCGTGATCGGGTCGCAGCCCAGCGGCTGCACCGCCACCATCCGCGGCAAGCGCGCGATGCGCCCGGCCTCATGCCACTCCTTGAAGCCCTTCCAGATGCAACTTATCAAGCCGCCGCCGCCGACCGGCACGTAGACGACATCGGGCGCGTCGCCCTGCAGTTGCTGGCAGATTTCATACGCGATGGTTTTGGCGCCCTCCATGGCCTGCGGGCTGTTGCTGCGCGCGGTGATTAACATGAGCCAGTCCCTGGCGTCGCACAAGGCGGCGATATTAGCCCAGGTGGCTTGCTCGGCAGCCGGTTCATAACCCAGCCGTCTAACGGACATCACCTGCGGACCGTAACTCATGATCTGCGCAATCTTGGCTCGGGGCGCGCTTTCCAGGGTGAAAAGATAACCGTCCACCGCCGCGCGCGCGCCATAAGCCGCCAAAGAAGCGCCGGCGTTTCCCGACGAGGCGGCAGCCCAGGCGCGCCGCCCCAGCTGCCGCAGGTAGCTGATGCCCACCGATGCGATGCGGTCTTTGTAGGAGCCGGTGGGGTTGAGCCCTTCATTCTTGAAATAGAGCTGCGGCAAATTGATGCCCGCGCCCAGCTGAGCTGAGGGAGTCAGCGGCGTATCGCCTTCGCCCAAGCTGACGATATGTTTGGGGTCAGTCACGGGCAGGCGGGCGGCGTATCGCCACATGCCGGGCAGATCAGGCTGCAGCGGGAAGTCGTCTGAATCGTAGCGAACATCCAGGACGCCGCCATCGCGCGGGCACTTCACCAGCCCCGCATCGCTGCAGATCTGGCCACAGGTCAGGCATACCATTTGAAACATGATCTTCCGCCCCACTTGCAACTGACCCTGCCCATTGTAAAGCGCGAGTAGCCTGTTCGCCAGCGATTGCCCTGGCCCCGAAGCGGGAGTGTCTATTTGGGCGGGTATGCCAGAATTTACCTGTAGCGGTCCTGATTTATTGGACTCGAAAATGCAGGAACTTAGGGAGTGGCGATTATCGTGGATATAATTCTCTTTGCGAACACGACACAAGTTTTTTCACCACAGAGAACACAGAGGGCACAGAGATTTTTTCTATATTTGGCGGAGTTTCAAGTCCACAGAATTAGCCACCCCCGGGACATGCTCAGATTGCAAAAAGACGAAAGCGCGTTATACTCTTCTAATGACTTCGCATTGACCGGCATTCCAGGAGACACTGCTGATGCGATCGCCTCAAACTCACTCCCGCATGTATGCTATATTAAACTCCTTGCCGCTGCGGATGCGGTCGCTATTCGTGTTGACGCTGCTGTTCATAATCACGCTAATTAGTAGCGGAGGAGCGGCGCGGGCGCAGGCCTACAAGCCACTTACAGGCTTCAGCGCCTCAAACATCACGCGCAATTCGGCGACCATCACCTGGAGCGATAGCGATCCGTCTTTATCAGTTAGGATGCGCGTGAATGGGGTTGATTATGGAATTAGATCTACACAAAGCTATGATCTGACTAACTTGAATCCCGATTCGGTATACAATATCGATTTCTTCAAGTATCGCTGGGTGCCAGGCAAGACAGTTAGCTTTAAACGGATAACTGTCGACTCGATGAGTGGCAGCTTCCGCACCCTAAGGGCGCCCCTGCCCAGTACGGCGCTGTCGAACTTGCGTATATCGAATATCGGCTATGCCACAGCGCGCGTCGATTGGGATGATGCCCTGCCCGATGTGAAGGTGGATGGCTTCAAAATTTTTACAAAAGCCTATCTCAATGGAGATTTGATCTTCAAGCGCCGTCATGGCTCGACGACTCATATCGACCTGAAATACCTCAAAGCCGATAGCGATTATACCCTTGAGGTACATAAAGGCACTGACACGCTGACGGGCAGCATTAGGACCCTGGCGAAGCCCGACGCCAAGCTGAGCGACTTTAGCGTGACCAATGTTACGGATACTTCGGCAACCTTCAGCTGGAGTGACAACCGCCTCCATGAAGGCTTTGTCTCTCTCTGGTTAAATGGCAGACGTATCGCGGACTGGGTAGAAGGAAGAACCAGCTGGGATTTGAAGGGCTTGCGGAGCGACACCAGCTATAGAGTCTCTATCAGGAAGTTAATATGGAGTAATCCGACTGAATCTGCTGTCTTAAATGGCAGCTTCCGCACCGCCGCTAACACCCCGACTCCCAGCCCGACTCCGCAGCACACGCCGACCGCCACCCCAACACCGCTCAACACTTGTCCCGCTACTCCTTTAGTAACGGGTACCATCCATGCTGCGTCGCTGAGGCATGATTTTGTCCGGCTTGAATGGGACTCGATCATAGGCTCGGTGAAAACGAATGCCCCCAAAATCTACCGTACCTATGTGGAGGAGGTCGCCAAATACTATAGTGGATCTGTCAAGATTACCAGCTCCACTTATTACGAGATTGAATCCCGTTACCATAAATGGCTTAAACCGGATACACTCTACCGTGCCTACGCTGGGGTAGAGTTCCATCATCCGCCGGGTGGCTGCTGGCGAAAGCCGCTGGCGCGCACGAACATCATCACTTTCCGCACTCCGCCCAAGCCGGTAAATGTGGCGCCCGCTGGCAATATAACCGTAACACATATCAAAACACGCAGTGGACACTATACCCCTAGATCTAAAATTTATTGGGGTGATTTCGGTGAAAGCTTCCACTCGCCCGACTTTCTGCGGCTTTTTCTATTTGTCCAGGCTGCCGGCGCTGCCAAGGCAAACAAGCATTACGCCCACTACTTACAGCATTCCAGAATCATTACCCTCAAGCCCGATACCGAATACACCGCCTGGCTAAAATTATGCAACACCGACTGCGAGACGGTCTTCAAGCAGTCGCTGCCGCTAACTTTCCGCACCCCGCCGGATCCAAACGCGCCGCCGACTGATACGCCAGTCGCGCAGCAAGACCAGCAAGTTCTGCCCAGCGATACGCCGACGGCGACAGCAACTTCCACCCCCACCGCCACTGCCACGCCGACGAGTACAGCTACTCCAACAGATACTCCGACCGCGACGAGTACGCCAACAAGTACGCCGACGCCAACAGCGACGAACACGCCCAAACCCATCCGCCTGCCGCAGCAATCGCAACAAGACGAACAGCCGCAGCTGCCCACCGGCGGCAGTCTGGGCCTGATCTTCCCCAAAGTCTCCAAAGACCATATCACCGTCAAGTGGAGCGACATGGGTAAAGTCCTGCTCTACTACGTCAGCATCAGCGGCGGCGGCCATTACGATTTTGTCACGCCAAATTCTGACACGACCTCGCACAGCTTCGGCGGCTTGAAAACCGATACGCTCTATTCCTTTGAAGTCAGCGCCTATCCGGAGAGCGGCGGCAAAGTCGTCGCCACCGGCAGCGTCAAAACCGCGCCAGAAGGTCCACCAACAGCGACGCCCATCCCGACAGACACGCCTGTTCCAACCGATACGCCCGTTCCGAGCAATACACCGCTGCCGCCTATCCATGTCGCGGTCGCGGCGCAGGGCTATTCCGATGCCACCTTGTCCTGGAGCGCTGTCAGCGGCGCGACCGGCTACACCCTGGCTTATGTCGGCAGCGATATGTCCAGCGACTCCCTCAGTCTGGGCGCGGGCGCGACCAGCCATCAGTTCACCGGCTTGACCGCCGGCGTCACTTATCGCGTGACCCTGACGGCGAGCCTGCAAGACGGCGCCAAGCGCAGCGGCGAGGCTCATTTCGCCCTGGCGATCCCGCCGACGGACACGCCGATTCCAACGGATACGCCTACTCCCACGGCCACGCCGACCAGCACACCGATTCCGACAGATACCCCCGTGCCAACGGCGACTTCGATTTCGCCGACGGCGACGCCT
>JAJDXR010000083.1 GCA_022823165.1 Anaerolineae bacterium
CCCCCTCCCTGACTCGTCGGATGCTCGCCATAGAGATGGCGGGAAGGGGCCGTGCCGCGTAGACACTGACGGTCGGGGGTGGGGTAGAAAAAACGCATCAACATGAACCAGTACCGGACAAGCCTTACAGGGTTCAAAATATAGTGGAAAGTTGTAGGGGCGAGCCTTGGCTCGCCCGCACAAACACGGAAATTCGCTATTTTGTGATGATGTACCTATATTCTCATTACTTACTCGCACTTAGTGAGGGGCGCGTAGACACTGCCCGCCGGCGAAGAGTTTTTTCGCGGATACGCGAATAAGGTGGTGACGTAGGGGCCTTTGACCTGCTGTGTCCGCGCGCAGCGCTGAAACGACCGCGATGTCCAAGAAAATTTTGTGAGCGACTCGCCGAGTCGCTCCTACAAATCGCTAGAAATATGTGCAATAGACATAAACTGATTCTGGTGCGATTGCTCTGCCCCGGCGCCAAGGGACGCTTCATATAAGCGGCGATTGCGGTATGATTTGCGTTGAGATTGAATGCTCAGCGAGAGGCGCCGTTATGGACGCAATTATTATTGGCGCGGGAATGGCGGGCTTAATGGCGGCGCAGACGCTGCGAGAGCGCGGCTATTCCATCCAGTTGATCGAGCGCGGCCGCAGCGTCGGCGGACGATTGGCCACGCGCCGCGTCGGCGCTGGCGGCTTGGCGGATCATGGCGCGCAATTCTTTACCGTTCGCAGCGATACGCTGCAAACCTGGGTTGATCGCTGGTTGGCGCAGGACCTGGTCTACGTCTGGGGCGAAGGCTGGTCTGACGGCAGCGTCAAACGCAGCGCCGGCGACGGCCATGCCCGTTATGCTTGTCACGGCGGCATGAACGCGCTGGCAAAACATCTGGCGCGCAACCTCGATATTTCCATCAATCGCCTGGTAACCGGGATTCAGCCAGACGACTCCGGCTGGACGCTGGAAGACAGCGCTGGCAGCGTGTACCAGAGTAAGGGTCTGGTCATGACTCCGCCTGTGCCCGAGGCGCTCGCCTTGTTGACGAAGAACGGAATCGATTTGCGGGAAGATGACCACAACGCATTGCGCCGCATCCGCTTTGGCCCCTGTCTCTGCGGTATCCATGAAATTGAAGGCGGGCTGGAGTTGCCGGCGCCGGGCGCGGTGCAGAACTTCCAGGCTAACGTCTACTGGGTCGCCGATAATCAGGCGAAAGGCATCTCACAGACCGCTGTTGTCACCAGCCACGCCAATGCCAAATTCAGCCGCCAAAATTGGGGCGCGCCCGAAGCGGACATCGTCCGCGAGCTCGAGTCGGCGGTGCAGCCCTACCTTAAAGAAGGCGCTCGCATCATACGGACTCAGCTCAAGAAATGGCGCTACTCTGTCCCGCTAACCACGCACGCCGACGACTGTCTGCTCGCCGACGGTCTGCCGCCGCTGGTCTTCGCCGGCGACGCCTTTGGCGGCCGCGGCCGCGTCGAAGGCGCCTTCCTCTCCGGCATCGCGGCGGGCAATGTGCTGGCTGACGCGCTGGCCTAATGCGGTTACGGCGCTCACAAAATCTGTTGCGTCTTGCAGCCATTGGCTTGCCGGCGGCCTTGCTGATTCTTGTTGTGGGGCTGGTCTGGCTGGGCAGGCCCGTCGGCGCGCTGCTGCCGGCGGCCGAGTCGGCTTTGGTCAGCGACTCGACTGTGCTCGTTAAGCGCGACGCTTGGTTAAGTTTCGAGCCGACTGAACCTGACAAACAAACAAGCGACAGTGTTGCAGGCTTCATATTTTATCCCGGCGGACGAGTAGCGCCTGAGGCTTACGCGCCGCTAGCCCGCGCGCTGGCTGAAAATGGTGTTCTGGCCGTCATCACTCCCATGCCTTTGAATTTGGCGATTCTAAATCCGGACGCGGCGGCGGCTGTGATCGCGGCTTTTCCACGGGTGGACCGCTGGATCATCGGCGGTCATTCGCTAGGCGGCGTGATGGCGGCTCGTTTTGCCTATCACCACTCTGATCTTGCGGCCGGGCTGCTCTTGCTGGCCGCTTATCCCGAAGCGCAGATTGACCTGTCGCAAAGCGAGCTGGCTGTGACCGTCATGGTTGGCGACCGCGACGGCTTGACGACCGTGCCTGAGATTGAAGCGTCATTCGTTCGACTTCCACCACATGCGCGGAATATCTTGATCGCCGGCGGCAATCACGCCCAATTCGGCTGGTATGGCCCGCAGTCCGGGGATCTGCCAGCGGGCATCAGCCGCCTCGACCAGCACGAGCAGATGCTGCAAGCGGCGCTGAGCCTCATACGCGAGGCTGGAAATTAAATCTAATCGCTGTTAGATTATTGCCGAACCGGGAATGTGAAGGGACAGCTGATGTCGGGTCCGCAATTTCAATTAAACGACGAGCAAGAAATGTTGCTGCGTATGACGCGCGACTTCGTGGCCGACCATATTATCCCCGTGGCCGCTGAGTATGATGAGAAGGCCATCTTCCCCGAAGATATTTTCCACAAAGCGCGCGAACTCGGCATCGTCAACATGCTCATCCCCGAAGCGTATGGCGGCGTCGGCGCCTCGGCTTTTGAAGAGGCGCTGGTCTCGGAAGAGCTTGGCTATGGCTGTACCGGAATAAGTACCAGCCTGGGCGTGAATTCCTTGGCCATGCTGCCGATTCTGATCGCCGGCAGCGAGCGGCAGAAAGCCCACTGGCTGGGCGAGCGGGCTGGCGCGCAGGGCCAGTTCTGTTCCTACGCCGTCACCGAAGCCAACGCCGGCTCAAATGTGGCGGGCATCCAGACCCGCGCCGACAAACGCGGCGGCGCTTACATTATCAACGGCAGCAAGACCTTTATAACCAACGCCAGTTACGCCCACTTCTACACCATATTCGCCAAGACCGACCCCGCCGCCGGGCGCCGAGGCATGACCTGCTTCATTGTCGATCGCCAGTCGCCCGGCCTCAGTGTGGGCAAGAAGTTCGACAAGCTGGGCCAGCGCGCTTCGGATACGGCTGAAATCGTGTTCGAGAATGTGGAAGTGCCGGCAGAGAATATCGTTGGCGAAGTCGGGCAGGGCTTCTATATCGCCATGAAAGTCTTTGATTACAGCCGGCCGGGCGTGGCGGCGGCGGCTTGTGGCTTGCAGCGGCGCGCGCTGGAAGAGAGCGTCAAATACGCCGGCGAGCGCGAAGCCTTCGGCCGGCCTATTTACCAGCATCAGGCCATCGGCCACAAGCTGGCGGACATGGCCATCAATTATGAAGCCTCGCGCCTGCTCACCTGGCAATCGGCCTGGCAAGTTGACGCCGGCGTCTTTAGCCCCCGCATACCCGCTTACGCCAAAGCCTTTGCCGCGGACATGGCGACCAAAGCCGCTGTTGACGCCGTCCAGATCTTCGGCGGCTATGGTTACATGAAAGAGTATCCGGTGGAGAAGCTGCTGCGGGATGTAAAGATTTTCCAGATTTATGA
>JAJDXR010000044.1 GCA_022823165.1 Anaerolineae bacterium
TTGCGGCGTGAAACTGGGCGCGCAAGCCAGGGGCAAGGTGCTCAGCAAGCGCGACTTCACCATCGATCATATCATCCCCCGCTGCAAAGGCGGCCGCGACACCTGGTCCAACACGGCCTGCGCCTGCGCCAAGTGCAACCATCGCAAAGGCAATCGACTGCATAATGTCGCCGGCATGCGCTTGCTTTGGGAACCCAAGACCCCGCGCACCAGTTATCTGGTGATCGCGCTGGGTTCGGGGCCCGAAATCTGGAAGCGCTACGTCGAGATTTAGATTTACTTTTGCCACTCGTTTTTGTAGCGGTTGTAGCGCCAGCCGCCGGAAGCTCGCGAACGGCATGACGCGTCCAATTTGGGCGAAGACCTTTGCGCCGCGAACTCAACTTTGACCGGCTTGTCCGTGAAATTCCTGACGAATTCGCCCAAGATTAGCTCGCTATTCTTTGGCGTTTGCAGCGCTGAAAGCCGACTATTACAAGCTGAAGGTCATCAAGACCGTTTGCAGCAAGAGTTTGACGCCCATATAAGCCAGAAACAGGGCGCATGCCAGATTGATGGCGCGGAAAAGCCGTTGGTTAAGCAGACGGCTACGCCCGATCTCGACCACCGTCGCGAAGAAGAAGCACCAGCAAACTTGCGCGGTCATAAAGCCGGTGAAAAATACCAGCAAATGTATCGGCTGTGGGTTGAGAAAGCCGATGCCGATGATCGTGCCGCTCATGCCCAGCCAGAAGGTAATGTTTTGAGGATTAGACAGCGACAGCATCGCGCCCGCGACCAAGTGATTGGATCGACCGTCGCCCGCCCCTGCCAGCGCAAGCTCTCGGCGCGAAGCCATCCAGGCGTCCCAGGCGAAGCGCAGCAAGAGCAGGCAGCCGAACAGCCCGAGGATGAGCGTCACTACTCGATTCTGAAAGAGCAGCGATGCGCCCAGCAGCGCGATCAGCGCCCAGACGCCATCCCCAAGCAGCGAGCCCAATTCGACGTGCAAGGCGGCGCTCCAGCCATGCGACAGGCCGCGGCGCAGCGACTCGAAGCCGATGACACCCGGCTGAACCGCGAAGGCGATCGACATGGCGAAGGCGGATACAAACAAGACTTCCATCAGCGCAGAATCCAAGTCAATTGGAACCTGCGGGGAGTCTAGCAATCATTAGGCGCGCAAGAATTAGGATAATGCTACAAGAGAATTCGTGGTAGCTTGTCGCAAGTTGACAAGGGCTGACGGCGGAAAACGCAATCGTTACGACTCGGCATCCCACTCCAGCAGGATAGCTGCGATCAGCGCCGCCTGGCGCGGCAGACTGTCGATGATGACATGCTCGTGCAAGGCGTGCGCGCCATCGCCGTGCGCGCCGAGGCCATCCAGGGTGGGTATGCCCATCGCTGCCGTAAAATTGCCGTCGGAGCCGCCGCCGGTTCCGCCTTCATAGATCGTCACGCCCTGCCCTTCGCCGATGGCGGCCGCCTTCTCGAACAAGCCCGGACGCCGTTCCATTGGCGGGCGATGATGCCGGCGAATGCAACTTACCTTGGCGCCGGGCATTTTCGGATGCAGATTGCTTAGCGCCTCGTGCAGATTGCGCATGGCTTCCATCGTCAAAACACGTATGTCGATTTGCGCTTGTGTCTGGGCTGGTATCACATTGCCGGCCGAGCCGCCGTCGACCAGGGTGATTGAGACTGATGTACCATATTTGAGATCGTTCAGACGGTTGATATCCAAAGCCTGCCGCGCAAATTCTATAATCGAATTGATGCCCTCTTGCGGCGCGATGCCAGCGTGGGAGGCCCGCCCTTCGATAAGCAATTCGTATTTGCCGCCGCCTTTGCGCCAGGTTTTGATCGCGCCTTCCTGGGTGGCCGGCTCGGTCACCAGCACCAGCTCGCATCCGGCCGCCGTCTGTTTGATAAGCGCCTCGCTATAGGGACTGCCGATCTCTTCGTCAGTCGTCATCAGCAGCTGAATCGGGCGATTGGGCAGTTGGTCGCGCTCAACCAAATGCCGGATCGCTTCCAGCGCGATCACCACGCCGGCTTTCATGTCGAGCGCTCCGGGCCCGTAAAATCGCCCGTCCGCTATTTTGATCGGCATACTTTCCAAAGAGCCGATTGGATGCACCGTATCGATGTGAACCAGAAACAGATAAGGCTTGCCCGGCGCAGCGCTGTTCCAGGCGGCGTACAGAAAGTCGCCAACGTCTTCTTGTGGAAGTCGCGCGACTGAATCAGCGCACAAGGTATTGAGCTTGGCTTCCAGCAAATCGACCAGGACGTCCACCTTGGCTTTATCGCTAGTAATCGATTCCCGCTCAACCATCGCGGTCAAGAATTCGAGCATGTCGCGCTGTCGGGAACGAAGCGCATTTAAGAGTTCAGACATTTGCTGTCTTCCTGTTATTCTTCAGTCAAGGACTGCTGCCGGGCTTGAAGCTGCAGCCACATCCACGACGCCAGTTCGTCCACCAGATCAGGCTGGACCCGCAGCAGCTCAAGTCCGCGCCCAGCGCTAACTTCCAGAAGTTGGGCTTCGCCGGACGCGGCCTCCGCCAGAGCCGTCGCCGTATCCAAAGCCTCGCTATCATCTTGGCCAGCCGCCAGCCAGAGCGGCCTGCCGCCATAGGAGGGCATTATGTTAAGCAGGGTCCCAAGCGAACGTGGGCTAAGCAAAGCCAAGGCGTCGCAGAGCGAATTGACAGCGCAGCCCAGCGCCGCGATATCAGCCGCAAAATCCGCGCCAATGACGCCGATTGAGCCGGCGTCAACACCAGGCACAGCGATAAGCGATTGCAGCATAATCTCGATGTCGCGGGCCTGCGTCAAGGGCCGGGTCGCCAGCGCCAGCACAACAAATCCTTCCTGCGACAAGCGCGCGGGCAAATTAGCCCAGCCCGACACATCCGCGCCGAGCAGCAAGACTCCCGGCTGGCGCAGCCCATCCGGCCGGAATAACTCTCCAGCCAAGAAAGTATTCGCATCGATACTGACGATCACGCCGCGCTCGCTATCGCCGGCCGCTACTGGGGGCAGCACCGCGCCCGCGGAGAACGACGCCAGGCTCGGGATGGTCTGGCCGATTGATCGGCTGTCCTGGCCGTACAAGGCCTCCGAATCCAATACTTCAATGGTGGGAATGGGGTCGCGTCTGGGTACAAGCGTGGCCGTGGGCGCCGGCGCGGGGCTGTCTGCTCTCAGCAAGCGGCAGCCAGCCAGCAAGAGCAGGCTGGCAAATAACAGAGACGCGAAGACCGCCCGCTGGCTCCGATAGGCCGCGGGCCGGGCGCCGCTTGAACGATCGTCATTTGCCGGCGGCATACACAATCATCCGCTCGCTGACGGCGTCATAAGGCGCGCCGTCCGGCTCGCCATAGACTGCCCTCACTGTGAATCCAGCGCGCTCGAGCAAGAGCTGCAATTCCGGCAAGAAGAAATAACGCAATTTATGGGGCGCGATGAGCCGCTTGAGCGCGCCGCTGCCGTCCATTTCATCATATATCCATTCGACCGTCAGCATTTGCGCTGCTCGATCCAAATAAGTAAGCGACTGCAGCATGATCAGGTGACCGGTTTCGCGATCAAGAAAGCTGCGTTCAAATGTCAGGGCGTCGCTATCTTCGGCGGCGAAGGCCGGCGCGGCGTTGGGCAAGTCAATTACCAGACAGCCGCCGGCGGCGAGGCAGGCGCGCAGTTTACACAAAAGCGCTATCTGGGCGTCCTGGTCGTGGAAGTGCATCAGCGCGTTATATGTCAACAAGATCAAGCTGAAGCGCTGCCGCGACTGATGCTCAAGGATATCACCGACTACGTACGAGACCAGGCTCCGCAATTGCGGCGCTTGCGCCAACTTGGCGTCCAGCCGATCCAGCATGGCGCGGTCCTTGTCGATGCCATGCGCGCGCCGGCCTGCTCGCGCCAGGTGCAGCAGTACGCGCCCGGTGCCGCAGCCGACATCAAGAATATCGCCGGCGCGCTCGGCGGCCAGACGACTGTACATTTCCAAATCGTCGGTCTTGTCAGCGTTTTCGGAATCATAGAAGCGGGCGACCGTCGTGTAAAACGCTGACATCTCGGCTCTCGTTCAGGCGCAAGCGACTGCGCATGCTTAGTTCAAGTTCTGAAAGATGCCCGCCGCGCCCATACCGCCGCCGATGCACATGGTCACCATGCCATACCGGCTGTCGCGGCGTTTCATCTCGTTGATGATCTGCACGGTGAGCTTGGCGCCGGTGCAGCCCAGGGGGTGGCCAAGCGCGATGGCGCCGCCGTTGACGTTGACAATCCGCGGGTTGAGCTCCAACTCGCGCATGACCGCCAGCGATTGCGCGGCAAAGGCTTCGTTGAGCTCGATGATGTCGATGTCGGCGAGCGTCAATCCGCAGCGCTGCAACACTTTTGGCACGGCTTTGATGGGACCCACGCCCATGATTTCCGGCCGTACGCCGGCCACAGCGAAACCTGTAAAGCGCGCCAGCGGGGTCAAGCCCAGCCGCTCGGCTTTTTCACGCTCCATGACCAGGACCGCCGCCGCGCCATCGCTCAAGGGGCTGGAATTACCGGCCGTCACCGAGCCGCCGGGCTTAAAAACCGGTTTCAGGCCGGCCAAGGCTTCGGGAGTGGTCTCGCGCCGCAGATGTTCGTCCCGGTCCAGCACCTTTGTGACTGTGGCCGGCATGCCGTCGGCGCCGACAACGGTCTCGTCCCACGTGAAGGGCACGATCTCATCGGCGAAGTAGCCAGCGTCCGTGGCTTCAGCCGCCTTGCGATGACTGTTGTAGGCAAATTCGTCCATATCTTCGCGGCTGACGCCAAACTCGGCGGCGACGCGCTCGGCAGTCAAGCCCATACTCATATAGACCTTGGGGTCCTTGGCGGCCATGTGAGGATTGGGGCTGAGGTGATGCCCCGTCATCGGCACCGAGGACATCGACTCGGCGCCGCCCGCGATCACAACATCGGCTTGATCGGCAATGATGCTGTTGGCGGCCAGGGCGATCGTCTGCAAGCCGCTGGAGCAGAAGCGGTTGACGGTCTGGCCGGGCGTATCGACGGGCAAGCCGGCGCGCAAGGCGATCACCCGCGCGAAGTTCAGGCCCTGCGAGCCTTCCGGCATGGCGCAGCCCAGGATGACATCGTCAATTTCAGACGGGTCCAGTTTGTCCGCCGTCTTCGCCATCAGGTCACCGATAACTGTGGCGGCCATTTCGTCTGAGCGCGCATTTTTGGTGTTGCCGCGCGCTGCCTTGCCCACCGCCGTGCGCGCTGCCGCTACGATCACTGCCTGGCGCATGATATGCCCCTTTTAGTTTTGAGTCTTCGTATCTTAGCAATTATTCACGCGCGGTCAATGTAGTTAGTCGGCTGTGGTAAAATGAGCGGCAGCGGATGACGGAGCGCTAAGATGGCGAACGAGTTAGCCTTACAGTCCTTTCGGCTGAAGAATTTCAAGGCAATACGTGACAGCGACGTGGTGGAATTCACGCCGCTGACTGTGCTTATTGGGGACAATGGCTCGGGCAAGAGTAGTCTGATCGAGGGTCTGCAGATATTACAACATATTTGTATACAAGAACTAGATAAAGCAATGCAATATTGGCGTGGCTTTGAAAACATAATTAATCCGCCGATTAAACTGTTGAATGGAGAGATACAGTACCCGCCAACCATCAACGGGATTGATTTCGCGATTGATGGTGAATTTGAGGACAATCCATTTTGCCTGAACTTAAAAATCAATTTGAGCCCAGAAAACAATTCGATTTTCATTGAAAGTGAACAATTGGAAATAAATGGTGGCATCATATTTCACAGAGACAAATTGGGAAATTTAACCAACGGCGAAGGAAAACAAATTGCTGAAAAAATTCTTCCTGGTCAATTGAGCTTTCGCACATATTTTTCCGTGGTCGAAAATAAAGCGCTTCGTTCAGTTACTATGAATTTGTTTTCTGAACTGCTCAATTGGCAGTTTGTGACGCTTCAGCCTCGCTGGATGGGAGAACCCTATCGAATTACTCGTACGAGTGGAAATATCCATTTAGATGAAACTGGTTCAAATATTACGGAGTATTTGCTTGACATCATGCGGGATGCTCCAGAAGTATTCGATGGAATTGTTGAAACACTTCAATTTGTTCTGCCCAACGCTCGCGGACTGCGGCCCGTTCTCACATCGGAAATAGAACAGGCGGTACATTTAGAATTAATTGAAGACGAGTACAGAGTTAAAGGCTGGCTCTTGTCTACAGGCACGCTACGCCTTCTTGCATTGCTCGCGCTCTTCCGGCATCCAGATCCGCCACCGCTGATTGTCATTGAGGAGATAGAAAACGGGCTTGACCCGCGCGCAGTCCATCTTATCGTCGAAGAACTGCGCAACTTGGTGGAAAGTGGTCGTTCACAGGTCATCGTGACCACGCATTCACCCTACCTGCTCGATTTGCTTCCCTTGTGGTCAATTGTATTGGTGGAACATACAGAAGAAAAAGGACCTGTTTTCTCACGACCGGACGACAATCCTGCGCTCGAAAAGTGGGCGGAAAAGTTTGGTCCCGGCAGACTGTACACCATGCAGGGTCTCAGTCTTGGAGAAGGAGGATGAAAGTCGGCTTAATTTTAGAAGGCTTACCCGATCGTAAAGTGCTGGAATACTTGGCGAAACGGATCAATCCTGAAATCAAGGTTGTGTCTCGAACCCTTGGAAAGAAGCCGAATCTGATTGCTGATTGCGGCGAGATAGCAAAACTCTTGCTCGAACTTGGCTGTGATCGCATCATCATAGCGTGGGACCTGTTTCCAGCTGAATGGGAAAATCCCGTCAGAAGGAAACAGTTGAGCCTGAAGAATACCAGGCCCAAGTGTGATCAAGACCGTAAACGCATTATAAATGCGCTTGAGACAGCCGCTGTTGATCTTTGTCACGTGTGCCTCGTATGTATCGACGCAATGCTCGAAACTTGGCTTCTTACAGATATAAGAGCTGTAAATGTTGTACTCTCTACAAAGATACGCAGGTCTAATGTCAAGCCTCCGCCAAGGCTGGAACGCAATCAGGACCCCAAGAGCCTGATGATCAATATCTTTCGTCAGGAAGCACGAGGACAAAAATCGGTTTACAGCGACGTAGACGATGCCATCAAAATCGCGAAGGCGATTCCTAAAGATTCCAGGGACTTGAATAGATTGCGTAAGCTAGATTCATTTATCCAATTTGAGCGCTGTATTGCAAACGATCAAGCAGCGAGCAAAGTCAAGAACTAATTCCGCAGCGGCTTGTTGGTCTGCAGCATGTGCATGATGCGCTCCTGCGTCTTGGTTTCCATAATCAAGCTCAGGAAAGCCTCGCGCTCGAGATTGAGCAAGAATTGCTGTTCCACCCACTGCGGCTCGGAAAGCCCCCCGCCGGTCAGAATATAAGCCAGTTTGCGCGCAATCAAAGCATCGTGCTCGCTGGCGTAGCCTGCTTCCCGGAAGCCCGCCACGCCTAGCAGTAGCGCGGCATGGGCGTCCCGTCCGGCCGCGAAAACCTGCTCCGGCTGCTTCGGAGCGTAAGTCGCGCTCAAAGCCAGCGCCAGCGCCTTGGCTTCGCCCAGGAGATGGGCGCGGTTCATCACGATTTTGTCCGACTCAGCCAGGAAACCTAGCGCCTTGGCTTCTTTAGCGCTGCCGCTGACTTTGGCGGTGGCGATAGTCTCGAAGGCTTTTTGCAATCCGGTCAGCACATCATCCGAGCCGCGGCGCGCCAAGGGGCTGACCAGGCGGCGTACCATTTCTTTGCAGCCGCCGCCGGCCGGGACCAAACCAACTCCAACTTCCACCAGCCCCATGTAGAGTTCAGCATGAGCAACCACAGCGCTGCCCGACATCACCAATTCCGCGCCGCCGCCCAGCGCCAGGTTGTGCGCGGCGACCACGACTGGTTTCGACGCATGGCGCAACGCCTGCGTCAAGTCTTGCAAGCTGACCAGGGTCTTCTCGATGCCTTCAAGACCCGCCATCAGCGCCGAGGGGTCGAGATTGGCGCCGATGGAGAAGCGTTCGCCATCGTTGCCGATGACCAAAGCCGAGTATTGCTCGTCGCTCAGCAATTCCAGCGCGCTCCAGCCGGATTCGATCAGACCGGAGGTGATGCTGTTCTGCTTGGTCTTAAACTCCCAGAGCAAGGCGCCGTCGCCCATGTCGTATACCGCGCCATCGCCATTGCTGTAGAGCTCGGCGCCGGAAGCGCTTAAGTCCGCAGTGGTGATTTCGCGCGAGTCCGATTTCAAGGGCAGGTAGGCGCGATCCGGCGGACTATAATAGCCGCTGACCCGGCCCTGATCGTCGCGCTGGTAGAAGGACGCGTAGCCGTCAGCGATCATGGTTTTGACCCAATCCGCCACCGGATAGCCGTCCGCTTCAAAGCGGTTGATGGTCGCAGCCACGCCGATAGCATCCCAGATCTCAAAGGGACCCAGCTGATGCGCGAAGCCCCACTTCTGCGCGTTGTCGACGTTGACGATGGTAGCGGTGACTTCGGGCACGCGATTGGATGCGTATGCCAGCAAGAAAGCGTGCAGATGCCACAGGTAGCGGCCGGCGCGGTCGTCGGCGTTGATGAGCAGGCGAATCCGCTCGCCCAGCGGCTCGACGCGGCGGTATTGCCCTACGCTGTCAAAGCGCGGTTTGCTGGGCGGCTCATATTCCAGCGTCTCCAGGTTAAGCGCCCAAAGTTCCTTTTTCGCGCCGTCACGGCGCATGTGGTAGAAGCCCCGGCTGGTCTTGCGCCCCAGCCAGCCACGCGCCAGCAGCTGGTCGGATAACTCGGCGTTCTTGCGGTGCATCAGCAACTCACGCGCCGGGTCATCGGGAATCGCGTGGTAGAGATTGCGGGCCACGTCGACGGCAATGTCAAAGCCCACCAGATCGTTCAAGTTGAAGGTGGCGGTCTTGGGCCGGCCGATCAAGGGACCGGTCAAGGCGTCAACTTCTTCGACGGAATAACCGTGATCAAGCGCGTAGTTCGTAGCTTGCATGCCCGACATGGACATGAAGCGGTTGCCGATGAAATTGGGACTGTCATTGCAGCGAACCGTGCCCTTGCCCAGTACGTCGGCGCCGAAGCGCAGCATGAACTCGACAATCTCCGCATCGGTACCAGCGTACGGAATTATCTCCAGCAAGCGCAGGTAGCGCGGCGGATTGAAGAAATGCGTACCCAGGAAACGCCGCGTGAATTGCCCCGGCAAGCCCTCGGCGATGCTGCTGATGGGAATGCCCGAGGTATTTGTGCTGACAATGGCGTCCGGCTTGACGACCTCCGCCAGGCGAGCCATCAGCGCGCGCTTGATTTCGAGCTGCTCGACTACGACCTCGACGACCCAATCGGCGTCGCCGACTCTTTGCAGGTCGTCTTCGATATTGCCGATTTCGATATTGCTCAGGTCGTCCGGGCTATACAGCTGGGCCGGGCGCATCTTCCGCAGCGCCTTCAAATTGCCGGTCACGACTGCGTTGCGTATGCGAGGGCCATCAGCGGGCTTGCTGTCGGGCGGCGGGATATCCAGCAACAAGGTCTCAATGCCGACCCCGGCCAGCAGCGCGGCGATGCCACCGCCCATAGTGCCGGAGCCAATAACAGCCGCCTTCTTAATTTGATAGCCCATGTGTAGCGACACCCCTTTCCGAGGCTGCGAACTTACCAGTCCATCTCCAGTCCATCGTAGCGGAAGAAGCTGCCATTGTCGGTAGCGCCAAGCTTTTCGATTAGCGCGAGCAGGGCGCTGGCCGATTCTTCGGGCGCCAGATTCGCCGAGGGACCGCCCATGTCCGTGCGCACCCAGCCGGGCGCCAGCGCGACGGTCCTAATGCCGGCCATGGCCTCGTCAAAAGCGAGTACCCGCGCCGCCATATTCATGGCCGCCTTGCTCATGCGATAGCCGTAGGCGTTGCCGTCCACGCGAGCCAGAGAGCCCAAGCCTGACGAGATCATAACCACGCGCGGATTGTCGCTCCGCTTCAGCAAGTCGCGACAAGCCTGCGTCACGATCAGCGGCGCCACCGCGTTGGTGGTTATGACCGCCGCCACCGCCGCTGAATCAAGCTGCCCCAGGTTGCGCGTGTCGTCGCCGCCGGAGACGCCGGCATTGTTGATGAGCGCGTCCAGGCGGTCACTGTCTGCGCCGATGGTGTCCACTGCGCGCTTGATGGACGCCTCATCGTCCACGTCCATTTGCAGCGTTCGCAAGGTCTGCGGATTTGCTTGTGTCAAAGCGTTGAGCGCTGTAGCGGCCTCCGGATTGCGGCAAGACGCGAAGACACGGTAGCCGCCCACCGCCAGGTATTGTTCGACCAGCGCCAGGCCGATGCCGCGGTTGGCGCCTGTGATGAGGATGTTTTGCATTGACGATCCCTTTACCACTATAGAGCGACTTCGGCGTCGCTTGATCCAAATTGCTCCAGGCTGTCTCGGTCAAACTCCAGCATGCGGATCTCCCGCCTGCGGATAGCTAAAATCCCGAATTCTACACCCTCAACGCCGCCAGCCAGGTATCCACCATGACATCCGCCACCTCTTCGCCCGACAGCCGCCCGCCCTCGCGGAACCAGACGCCCACCCAGTTGTGCGCGCCCAGCATGGCGCGGGTCACGATAGCCGCGTCCACCTGACGAAACTCGCCGGCGGCCATGCCGGCCTCGACCGTGTTGCGAAACAAGCTCTCAAAATAATCGCGCCGGGCGAAGAAACGCTTGCGCCGCGCCGCGAACTCATCAGCCAAGGCGCTGTCTCCGTTTCTTACAGCAACACTGGCATTGAGCAAGGCGCGGATCTCGAAAACCATAGCCGCGCCCACCGCCACATTGCCGGTCACGCTGACCACATGCGAGCGTATCATCTCGCCGAGCTTCCGCGCGCAGGTCATGTCCGACGATTCGATGGCTTCCAGCTTGGCGATGGTGAGATCCAGGCCGACTTCCAAAACGCTGAGCAGCAGAAAGTCCTTGTTCTTGAAATGGTGATACAAACTGGCCGCGGTCAGATTCACCTGGGCGGCGATGTCCTTCATAGTCGTGGCTTCATAACCGTTGCGGTGCAGGACTTCGGCGGCAGCCCACAGAATGTCTTCGCGATCGACCGATTGGTCGGCGGGTTTACGCGCCAAGATGCGGCTCCCCTAAGGTCTGTGACTAGCGAGGCAATCAAATATGGGTTCAATTATAGAGGAGCGTCGCGAGGCATTCAAGCGGCTGCGCGTCACTTGCTCAACCATTGTGAACTTAACCACAGAAGCAAGCGCGACAAAGTAATTGGAATTTGTAAGCGCGGACATTCGACAAGGATTTTAACCACCGAGTACACCGAGAAAATCTCTGTGCCTTTGTGGCTCTGTGGCTCTTTTCAACGACGAGCGACCCGCCGGGTCGCCCCTGCCGTTTGGATGAATGCGGGCGATATCGCTCGCGCGAATGCTGTTCTTTGTCGCATGACTTGCTTGCATCTACTGAGACATAACCCATCCAGACGCGGTATTCTCGATGGTATAGATTCACCGGCGCGGAATAGTAATCCAGACCGCCGTACACTTTTGCCGTCAAGCGCCTATAATGACAGCGCCTGTGATAACCGGATGGATGACAGCATGCGCAGCGCCAACTGGTCGCCCTTTGATCTCGTCTTCTTCGATTGCGACAGCACCCTGTCCGCGATTGAAGGCATCGACGAATTAGCCCGATCCAAGGGCAAAGCCGGGCGCGTGGGCCTGCTGACCAACAAAGCCATGGACGGCGAACTCGACCTGGCTGAGGTCTACGGCAAGCGGCTGCAGGCCATCAAGCCGACCCGCGCGCAACTCAAGGCTGTCGAGGAGCGCTACTGGGAAACGGTTGTCGAGGACGCGCGTGAGGTCATCGCCGCGCTGCGCTTTCTCGGCAAGCAGGTTTTTATCATCAGCGGCGGGCTGATCGACGCCGTGATGGGCTTCGGGCGGCGGCTTGGCGTCGATCCTGAGCGAATTCGCGCGGTCGAGTTGGAATACAACGAGCTCTCCGGCCGCTGGTGGGATTATCACGAGCCAGGCGCGCAGCAAGCCAAAACCTACCTCGACTACAGCACGGGACCGCTTACCGTGTCCCACGGCAAGTCGCGGATAATCGGCGAACTGGCGGGCGACCTGCCCGGCCGCCGGCTGATGATCGGCGACGGCGCCTCCGATTTAGCCGCGCAAGACTCGGTGGAGCTCTTCGTCGGCTATGGCGGCGTCGTGGCGCGGGAGACACTGTTGGAAGGTTCAGAAGTTTTTATTCACAGCGAGTCGCTGGCGCCCGTTTTGGCGCTGGCGGGCGGCCTGCGCGGCTGGAAAGAATGTCGTGGCACAGAGCATGAGCGCGCCTTCCGCAAAGGCATCACGGCGGCGCTCGAGCAGCGCGCGGTAACTTTTCGCAATGAATCGCTGCGAGACAGCTTTATTCGCGACTTTGAGGACATAATTTAGCATGGGATACTCCGCGCTCATATTTGACATGGATGGCTTATTGGTCGATTCCGAGCCCGTCTGGCACGAGGTAGAGCTAGACTTGATCGAGTCCTTCGGTTACGTCTATAGCGATGAAGTGCGCAACCTGGGTATCGGCATGCGCGCGGATGAATTCGCCGCCATTCTGCAGCAGCATTATCCCAGGCTGGGCGATTCGGCAGCAGCTATTGAGTCGGCCATTATCAAGCGGTTGCTTGCCCTGCCGCCTGAGCGGATCAAAGCCCGCCCCGGCGCCGATGAGATCGTACGCTACGCCGCGACCAGGCAACTCCCGCGAGCGATTGCCTCAAGCTCGACGCAAATTGTCATCGAACATTTTGTAGGCCTGATGGGCTGGGAGGAGTTGATTCCCAATCGCTTCTCGGCGCAGTTCATGGCGCGCGGCAAACCGGCGCCGGACATTTATCTGCACGCGGCGGCGCAATTGGGCTTGGCGCCCGCGCGCTGCCTGGCCTTGGAAGACAGCCGCGCCGGCACACTGGCGGCGCTCGCAGCCGGCATGACCTGCTTCACCGTGCCCGATCTGTCGCATTCCAGCCTGGACGACTTCGCCGCGGTGAACGGGAACGTGTTCCGCGATCTGTATGCGGTCATGGCCGAGATTGAAGCGAAAGGGTTGTTCGCGTGAGCCGGCAGCACATCGTTGTCGCCACCGATCTGACGCCGGAAAGCATCGCGCTGCTCGAAAGCAGCGACGGCTTCCAGGTCAGCTGCGTACCGCCCAAGACTTCCAATGTACGCGCCGCCTTGCCCGACGCCGCGGCCATCATCACGCGCTCAGACTTCAAGCTGGACTCGCCGCTGCTGGCGCACGCGCCCGACCTGCGCTTGATAGCGCGTATGTCAGCCGGCTTGACCGGCATAGACCTGGACTACGCCACCGAGCGCGGCATTCTGGTAATGAACACGCCGGGCGTGAGCGCGATTGCCGCCGCCGAGCACACACTGACTTTGATGCTGGCGCTGAATCGAAATTTACCGGCCGTTCACGAAAGCCTGCGCGAAGGCTGGTGGCTCTTCGACCGGCAGCAGCAGGTCGGCACGCAGCTGTACGGCAAGACGATCGGCATCGTCGGCCTCGGGCGAGTAGGTCATCGCGTAGCCCGGCTCTGTCTGGCGCTGGGCATGCGCGCGCTGGCCTACGATCCCTACATCCGCGACGAGCAAGTCGAAGACCGGCGCATCGCTCTGGTTAGCTTGCCGGAGTTGCTCAGCGAGTCAGATTACGTCAGCATGCATGTGCCGGCGACCAGGGAAACGGTTGACTTCCTGGATGAAAACAGCTTGCGCCAAATGAAACCAGGCGCCCGCTTCATCAATACCGCCCATGGCCGGGTTGTCAAAGAGTCGCTGCTGGCGGAGGCGCTGCAGGCTGGGCGCCTGGGTGGCGTGGCGGTCGATGTATGGAACGAAGAGCCGCCCTTTAACAGCCCGCTGATTGGCTTGGACCGCGTCATTCACACGCCGCATATCGGCGACAACACAGTCGAGGCGCGGCAGGATCTCTCGCTGCAGATCGTCCAGCAAGTTATCGACGCCCTTGAGGACCGCGACTACCGAAACGTGGTGAATATGCCGCTACTGCCCGGCCTCACATTCGACCAGATTCGCCCCTACATGCAGCTGGCTGAGAGCATCGGAGCGCTGCAGCATATCCTGGCGCGCAGCCCGATCCGCCGCATCGCCATCGAGATCATCGGCGATGACATGAACGGCCTGATCAAACCGATGACGGTCGGCATACTCAAGGGCCTGCTCGCCCCGATTCTCGGCGACCACGTGAGTTACGTGAACGCGCCGGTGCTGGCCGCCGAGCGCGGCTGGCGAATCACGCAAGCCAAGGGCATCAAGATCAGCGAATACAGCAATGTCATCACTTGCCAGGCCACCCTGGATGACGGCGAGGAGATCAGCATCGCCGGCGCCCTGCTCGATCGGCAGCAGCCCTATATCCTGCAGATCAACGACTACCGCGTTCACTTTGAGCCGCGCGGACATTTGCTGATTATGGGCAGTTATGATCGCCCGGGCGTAATCGGCCAAGTCGGCAGCTTAATGGCGGCGAACGGCATCAATATCGCCAGCTGGCATACCGGCCGCGCGCAGCCCGGCGGCAATACCTTGACTGTGCTTAACTTTGATGAGGCGCTGCCCGAATCGTTGATGGATACTCTGCGCGAGCAGGATTTTATCCGCCACGTTCAGCAATTGAGGATAAATTGATGGAGGAGTCAGGACTTTTCACTCTGTATATTCTGGTTCCGGCTGTGACCAACGCTCCTCACGTAGGCGACAATGATGCCACACGCGGCGCCAACAATCATGGCGAATCCCTGGCCGCTATACCCTTGCTCCATGATGCGCATTCCAATCAACACAATTGCTAACGCCAACCCGACCAGCAGAAACATCCCCAACCTGACGTTCCAGATTAATCCCGTAATCGTGGCCATATCTATGCTTACTCTGTCGTGCTGGTGCTGCTTTTCCAAAGCAATACTGGCAGCTTGTCGTTCTTCCGCCATGGTAAGGATGCGGTCGGCGCTGCCTGACAAAGTCCGCTCGTAGCGCTCCACTATGCTTGGATGCGGGATAGGACCGGCGTATTGTTCGACCTGCTCGATTTGGAGGCGAAACGCTGCGAGCGCTTGGATTAACTCTGCTTGTTTTTCTTGCGGAAGGTTCTGAATCAAGTCAGACGAGATTGGACTACCGCTTAGCAAATCGGAGATATCGAGAGGTTGATCTTCGGTGCTCGTTTCGTCGCTCACACTTGTTTTTTCTCATCAAGTTCTTTTTCATATTCATGTATAGCCCAGCTCATGCTATCGCCCACCGCTTGCCAAGTTGACCGAATTGCATCTTCCGCAGGTGTGATAGGCGGCGGTCTATGATAGCGCATACGGATTTCCTCGATCAGATCATGGTCTATGGAGCCGTTGAAATCAAACAGACTCGCTATAGTGCGCAACAAAGGACGCATTGGTAGAAGAACTGAATCTGCCATTTCGCTCTTGGACATCTCCCACTCCTGAATTGCTCAAGCCCAATCATATCGCTTGGAACGAATCGTTGTCAAGCTGCCCATAACGATCGGAGTGTCTATTGTGGTGGATGCGGTTTCCCTTCGACCCAAAGAAAAATCTCTGTGCCCTCTGTGTCTCTGTAGTGAATTAACCTGTGCCAAGCTCGGCATTCAGGAATTATCCACCAAGATAGACACCCATAACGATCTCAATCCAAGTGACTCTTGATATTGAGCGCCACCTCTTTGCTGATCCCGCTGACCGCTGACAGCTCGGCGACGCTGGCGCCGCGAATGGCGTCGATGGAGTTCTCAAAGTGCTTGAGCAAGACCTTGCGCCGCTTGGGGCCGACGCCGGGGATGGTCTCCAATCGGCTAGCCATGCCTTTTTTGCGGCGCTGTTTGCGGTGGCTGGTGATGGCGAAGCGGTGGGCTTCATCGCGCGCTCTTTGCACCAGATATAAGGCTTCGCTGCGGCGAGGCAGCAGGACCGGGTCCAAGCTATCGGGCAGGAAAAGCTCTTCGATGCGCTTGGCCAGGGACGCCAGCGGCACACGATCCGCAAGCCCAAATTCGTCCAGCACGGCCTTGGCTGTATTCAACTGCCCTTTGCCGCCGTCGATCAGCAGCAGGTCAGGCAGCAGGCGCCAGGTTTCGTCTTTATCCACGCCATCGGGACTGAGTTCCGCCTCTTTTTCCACGGCGTTCTTCCAGCGCATGAAGCGGCGTGTCAGCGCTTCGCTTAGGGACAGATAATCATCGGAGCCGGCATGGGAAACGCTGCGGATATTGAAGCGGCGATATTCGCTCTTGCGCGGCGCGCCTCGCACAAAGACCACCCGGCTCGCCACAATAGCCGTGCCCTGGGTCGTGCTGATATCGAAGCATTCAATCCGGTTGGGGATGCGCGGCAGGCCCAGCCCGGCCTGCAATTCGGCCATGGCCGTTTCGTGTTTGGTGGTATCGGCTTCGTATTGCGCTCGCATCATCTGCAAGCTTTCCAGGGCGTTTTCCTGCGCCAAGCCGACCAACTTGCGTTTGTCGCCCCGCTGCGGCACGTGGATGGTCACGCGGGCGCCGGCCCGTTTGTCGCTCAGCCAGCGCTCCAGGATACGCGCTTCTTCCACTTCCCTGGGCAGAATCAACTCGCGCGGGATATTGGCGGAATTGGCGTAGAATTGGCTGATGAACTGCTCCAGCACCACGGCATCGGTCTCGTCTTCGGTATTGTCCATCGCGCGCGAATCACTGCCAATCAGCTTGCCATTGCGAATGAACATAATTTGCACGGTCGCGTCGCGGTCGTCCCGCGCCAGCGCGATTACATCATGGTCTGTCATGCTTTTACCGACAGCTCTGTGTTTGTTGGTGATGAAGTCGATGGCTTTGAGTTGATCGCGAATGCCGGCCGCTTTCTCAAAGTTCAGGTTTTCGGCCGCGGTATTCATCTCATTGACGAGGCGCCGCTGCACATCGTTAGCGCGGCCGCTGAGCACATCCATTAATTCCTGAATCATAAAGCGATATTCATCGCGCGTTACGGCGCCGATGCAGGGCGCGTTGCAAAGTTTAATATCGTGGAAAAGGCAGGCGCGATCATCCTTGCCCGTGATTTCACGATCACAGGTGAGATATGGAAAAGCTTTGCGCAAGTCGCTCAAAGTCTTCTGCACCACCCACATCGCCGAATAGGGGCCGAAATAGCGCGAGCCGTCGTTGACGATGCGGCGGGTCGTCTCGACTTTGGGAAAGGCCTCGCCCCAGCCCACACGAATATACGGGTAACGTTTGTCGTCTTTCAACTCGATATTGAAGCGGGGCTTATGTTTCTTTATCAGCGTTTCTTCAAGGATTAGCGCTTTCACCTCATTCTCGGTGATGATGAAGTCGATATCCTCGACTTCGTCCCGCATTCTTAAGGTCTTGCCGTTGCCGTCCGCTTGCGCGGTGAAATAACTGCGCACACGATTGCGCAAGCGTTTGGCTTTGCCGACGTAGATGATCTTGCCGCGGCGATTCTTAAGCAGGTAGACCCCGGGCTTGGCGGGCAAGTTCTTGAGTATCGTCTCGATATGAGGCGGTTTCTCGTAGTGCATAGGCGCTGGTAAACTACATATAGACGGGCTGAATCTCAATCATTTTAGCATGATCGCGCGTCGTGGCGCGCGGAAGCGCAACCGCCTTGGCGGAAGCGGCTGCTTGTTGCTGGTCGAGCCTAATGAATACGGGACTTTCATGCCGATGAGCCAACATATTCCCATCCTCGCGCATGAGGTTGTCGCTGCCCTGCAGCCGGAAGCGCCAGACACGTCGCGTCTGATAGACGGCACCGTCGGTGGCGGCGGACACAGCCTCGCGCTGCTGGAAGCCGGCGTCGAGGCGGTCCTGGCCTGTGATCGGGACGCGAGCGCGATTGAGGCAGCCAGGCGGCGGCTGGCGGCTTTCGGCGACAGCGTCAGTTTCTTCCATGGCAATTACGTCGATATGCGCGGCGCGGCAACTGGACTAGGCTGGCGGACGGTCGACGCTATCTTGCTTGACCTGGGCTTATCGTCAGATCAGATTGATGATCCGACGCGGGGTTTCTCGTTTCGTTTCGACGCCCCGCTGGATATGCGCTTCGACCGGGATGCAACTACGGATACAGCCGACGATCTCGTAAATGGCCTGGCCGCTGACCAACTGGCGGATCTGTTTTTCCGCTACGGCGAGGAACGGCATTCACGCCGAGTCGCCAGCGCTATCGCGCGGCAGCGCCCCATAAGGTCGGCTACCAGGCTGGCTCAGGTGGTCGCCGACGCTCTGCCGGCTCAAGCGAAACGGCGGTCCAGACTGCACCCGGCGACCAAAGTTTTTCAGGCGCTGCGAATCGCGGTTAACAATGAATTGGCTGCGGTGGAGCGAGTGATTCCGATCGCCATCGATCTGCTGCGTCCTGGCGGTCGCTTGGCGGTAATCACATTTCACAGCCTGGAAGACCGGCTGGTCAAGCAGGCTTTTAAACGGCATTCGACCAACCTGGCATCCCCGCCGGGAATGGCTTCCATCGAGGAGCGGCGCGCCAGCGTCAAATTCGTCAACCGCAAGCCGATCAGCCCCGAGCCGGGCGAGACAAGCGTCAACCCGCGCAGCCGCAGCGCCAAGCTGCGCGTCGTCGAAAGATTGTAAGCGCCTTGAACTTGAGTTGCGCGATATAGCGTTTTTGATACATTGAATAGCAGGCAGGCAGGCGGCTTGGACTAAAGCGCTGCTTACTGGTTTTCTCCGACCGATGGGCCTGGGTTATCATGTCGCAAGCATGGATTCAGCATACCTTCAGCCGCAAACGCTTTCGTACGCGCAACCAGGCGACGGCATTGGCGATTCTGGGCGTCGCGATCTTGCTAATCCTCGGCAGCCTGTATCTGTCACAGGTCGCCTCATTCGCCATAACCAACCGACAGATTGAAGAATTGATTAGGCAGCGAGACGATCTCAAACGGCAGAACGAAGGGCTGATTGGAGAGATCGCCAGTCTGCGCACGGTGCCGCGTCTGTTCGCGCGGGCTGAGGCGATCGGCTTCCGGCCGGCCACCAATGCCGATATTGATTACTTGCTGATTGACGGATACAACCCGAATCGGGATCGGCTAGCTGTTACCGCCGATGACATTTCCGAGCTGGAGGCGCCGGCTCCCGTTTACGACGAAACTTTTGGCAGCTGGCTGGAACAGCAGCTCGCCCTGCTGCAAGATCAATTCCGCTCTTTCGGCGCCTGACGAGACTCGCGACATGCAACGGATGTCTTCACAGCAAGCCACCATTCAAGCCCGATTGCCCTTCGTCGCGTTATTCCTGATCTTGATGGCGGCCTACCTTATTATCAATCTGGCCAACTTTCAGTTCTTCCCGCGCTCCGTCCGGCAAGAGCTGGAAAAGATCGGCAACTCCATCACCAATACGACGCTGCGCATCCCAGCCGAGCGCGGCCGCATCTACGACCGCGATGGCGAACCGCTGGCCTTCAACCTGGTGCAATACCGCCTCGGCGTCAGCCCGGCGCTCGTTTCGGATAGCGAGGCGCTGTTGACGGCGCTGTCGGAAATCCTTGACATTGACGACTTCGAACTCTATCGCAAGATCACCAGCGACCGCGTCTGGGAGTTTGTCGCGGGACCTATCTCGGCCGAGCAGGGACAAGCCATCGCCGCGCTGGATAACATTTCGCTTGGGCTGGAAGAAATACCCAAGCGCTTCTATCCCCAAGGCGAATTGGCGGCGCATGTGATAGGCATCGTGGTCGACGACGGGCTTAGGGGCGCGCTCGGCGTTGAAGGCGCCTACAACGACACGCTCTCGGGCCGTGTGCTTGATCTTTCAGTCAGCAAGGTTCCCTTTGACTTGCCCCAAGATCGACCCGCCGAGCAGCGCGGCCAGGATATTGTCCTCACGCTCGACCGCGATGTGCAATTCTGGGTGGAATCCGAGCTAAGTAAAGCGGTGGAGGCGTACAACGCTTTCCGCGGCGCCATCATCGTTATGGATCCGCGCAACGGCGATGTGCTGGCGCTGGCGAACCAGCCGTCGATTGACCCCAACAGCTTCCTGGACATTGTCGATCCAAACCTGCGCGTCAATCCGGCGGTCAACGAAACCTACGAGCCCGGCACGCTCATGCAAGCGCTGACGGTAGCCGGCGCGCTTGACCAGGGCATCGTCTCGGAATTCTGGACTTATAATGACACGGGTTACCTTGAAGTCGGCGGCCGGGACATTTGGAATCCCAATTTTCAGTCCCATGGCGTCACCGATGTCAACTCGATCTTGACTAACTCGCTGGACATTGGAGCGGCGACCATCGCCTTGGAGATGGGTACGGAGCGCTTCTACAGCATGATGCGCGCCTTTGGCTTGGGGCAGGCAACCGGCGTCGGCTTGTTTGCCGAAGAGCGCGGCGAGCTGAGAATCCCCGGCGACAGCGACTGGAACGAGAGTTTCCTCGGCTTGAACAGCCACGGCCAGAACGTCGAAGTGACGCCCATGCAAATGATTACCGCCTATTCCGCGATCGCCAACGGCGGCATCATGCGGCAGCCCCGTATCGTACGGCGAGTTATCAATGAAGAAAGCGCCGAGGACGCCCGCCCCACCACAATTCGGCGCGTCGTCTCGGCTGAGACGGCTGAAATCTTAACGGACATGCTAACCCGCGTTGTAGAAGATGGCGCGCCCGAGGCTCAGTTGCCCGGCTACACCATCGCCGGCAAACCGGGTACCGCCAGGATTTCCACGGCTGTCGCTTTCGAAGAAGGCGCGAACGCCAAGATTCTGTCATTCATCGGCTTCCTGCCGGCCGACGATCCGCAAGCCGTGGTGATGATCAAGCTGGATCGACCTGACGGTGATTATGGCTATCAGGTAGCGGCGCCGGTTTTCAGGCGCGTGGCTGAGCGGCTTGTTATTTTGCTGGAAATACCGGATGATACAGTCAGAAGTCGCCTGACCGCCGCTGAGGCGGAAATCAGCGCAAGCGAAAGCTAGCCGAAGAACACTGATGGACAATCAATTACCGCTGGCGCTCAGCGTCGGCGGCGCGACATTTTTGCTCGGCGTCATTTGGGGCGGCCCCTTTGTGGCGGTTTTGCAGCGCCTTAAGTTGGGCAAACAGATCCGCGCCGAGTTGATGGACAGCCATCATATCCAAAAGGTCGGCACGCCCACGATGGGCGGCATCATGATCATCCTGCCGACCATAGCCATCACGCTGGCGCTCAATATATCGCGTATTGTAGAAGAGGGCTCCGGCCGCAGCATCCTGCTGCCCCTGTTGGTGCTGGTGGGCTTTGCCGCTTTGGGAGTCATTGACGACTGGGAAGGCATTCAAACTTCGCGGGGCAATGTCGGCGAGGGCTTGTCCGGCACGATGAAGTTCGCCGCGCAAATTCTGCTGGCGCTGATCGCTTCCACAATAATTTCCCATTTCGAATTCTCCTACGCCAATTCCATAATTCTGCCCTTGGTTCAGTTTCGGATACCACTGCACCCGGCGCTCTTTGTCTGCATAAGCACCTTCATCATCGTCGCCACTTCAAACGCCACCAATTTCACGGACGGCTTGGACGGCTTGGCCGGCATTATCACAGCCAGCGCCTTTGGGGCTTACGGCGTCATCGCGCTTTTGCAGAACCAGATATTCTTGGTGGAGTTGAGCTTTGTCATCGTAGGCGCTTGCTTCTCTTTCCTCTGGTATAACGCGCACCCGGCCCAACTGTTCATGGGCGATACCGGCTCGCTGGCTTTGGGCGCCACGCTGGGGGCTGTCGCGGTGATGACCGGTCACTGGCTGCTGCTGCCCATTATTGCCATTGTTCCGGTGATGGAAATCCTCAGCGTGATCCTGCAGGTGGCTTCAGCCAAGTTGAGCAGGCGCTTCTACGGCGTCGATATACGGCCCTTCCGGCGTACCCCGATTCATCATCATTTTGAACTCGGCGGCTGGAGCGAAACGCAGATTGTGCAGCGATTCTGGCTGATTGGCATTCTCAGCGCCTTTGTCGGCGTCGCGCTGGCGCTGATCTAGCAAATGCGGCGCGCTATCACGCGCGAGGCAGCGCAGCGCCCCTGCAAAAACGACTTGCTCTGGCGCAGCCGCTGACTGGCAATGCACTATAATATGAGTGCTCTGTTCAGTCCTGAGATTTCTGAGAGTCAAGCAAGCCATGGCGCAACGCGACCCTTTGGCCGGCAAGCGGGTAGTCGTATTTGGCTTTGGTCGCCAGGGGAGCGCCCTCGCGCGCTGGCTGCCGACTGTGGGTGCCGACGTAGTCGTCACCGATAGCCGCAGCGCCAAAGCCCTGGGCTTGCGCCGCCGCGATTATCCGGGGATACGCTTCTACCTGGGCGGGCACCCGGACGAGGTCTTGATCGGCGCTCGCTGCATCTGTGTTTCTGGAGGGGTGCCGCTGGACCTGCCCATATTAGAGGAAGCGCGCCAACGCGGCATTCCTCTCAGCAATGACGCCCAGCTTTTTCTGGAGCGCTGCCCCGCCCCGGTGATTGGCATTACCGGCAGCGCCGGGAAGACCACCACGACAGCGCTGGCGGCAAGCATCGCTGGCAAAGCCGGATACACGGTTTGGCGCGGCGGAAACATTGGCAATCCTCTCATCAATGACCTGGACAAGATCCAGGCGGATGACATCGTCGTTATGGAGCTGTCCAGTTTTCAACTGGAATTGATGTCGACCAGCCCGACGGTCGCCGCCGTTCTCAACCTGACGCCCAATCATATTGATCGACACGGCAGCTTTGAAAATTATGTTGCCGCCAAAGCCAATATCCTGCGCTATCAACGGGCGTCTGATGTGGCCGTCCTCGGTTGGGACAGCCCGGTCAGCAAAGCGCTCGAAAAAATTGTCGCGGGCGAGCAGTTGGGCTTTAGCCTGCATGACATGGCGCCGGATGGCGCGTTCATGCTGGGCAACCGGCTGCTGGTGGCCGGTTCAGCCAGCTATGACATGGGTCCCCATGTGGTCTGCGAGCGCGACGACATCCCCCTGCGCGGCAATCACAATATTCTGAATGTGCTGGCCGCCTGCGCCATCACCGGCGGCATGGGTTTGGCGATCAATCGTCCAGGCGTCACGCCGGCAGTCATGCAAGCAGCAATACGCAGCTTCCAGGCAGTCGAGCATCGTTTGGAAACCGTGCGCGAACTGGCCGGCGTGACTTGGGTCAATGACAGCATCGCCACGGCGCCGGAACGCTTGCTGGCGGCTTTGTCCAGCTACGAGGAACCGCTGGTGCTGCTCATCGGCGGGGCGGACAAAGACCTGCCCTGGGAGACGGCAATTCATTACGCCTTGCGCAAAGCGCGACATATCATCCTATTTGGCGAAGACGGCGCGAAACAAGTGGCTTCCAAGGTGACGAGCTTACTGGAGAATATGCGCGTAAGAGCCGACCAGCTCTCTCGCGTTCAGACACTCGAACAGGCGGTTGCGCGCGCCGCCGAAGTCGCGCTGGCGGGCGATATTGTGCTGCTGTCGCCCGGCGGCACCAGCTACGACGCCTACGAAGATTTCGCTGCGCGCGGGCTTCACTTTCGCCAATTGGTATCTGAACTATAATGAACCTGTTAACGCAAAAGCCGGCTAGAGACCTAAATGACTGAGCAAGCAATTTACGACAGCAGGCAACGCCGCATCCGCCGCCAGATACGGCGCGGCGGCGGGCTTTCCGCGGCCAAGGACACCGCGGTTCGCCGTGTTAAGCACCAGCGAATCCATTTCATATCGACATTTGACAAACCCATGCTGGCGATTGTGCTGCTTCTGGTCGTTATCGGCGGCTTGATGGTCTTCAGCGCTACCTGGGATTGGAGCAACCAGACCTACGGAACGGCTTCGGGGTTCTTCGTCGAGGAACATCTGCGCAATGTCATTCTCTCGACCATCGCCCTGTTTTTCTTCGCCACTATCGACTATCGCTTTTGGAAGCAATTCGCCATCTGGATGCTGCTCTTTACAATTGTTTCGCTGGTATTGGTGAGAATTTACGGCGAACCGATATTCGGCGCTCGGCGCTCATTTTCCGGCGGCCGCTTGCAGCCGGGGGAGTTGGCGGAATTTACCGTTGTGCTATACATGGCAGCCTGGCTGGGTTCGAAGCAGGCTCGGGTCGACAGTTTACTGTTCGGGCTGTTGCCCTTCCTGGCGGTCGTTGGCGTGATCTCCGGCTTGATAGTCATCCAGCCAGACCTCAGCTCAGCCGGCATCGTGGCTTTGACAGCCGGCGTCATATTCTTCGTCGCCGGCGCCAATCTGTTTCACATACTGGCTTTGGGGGGTATTACGACAGCCGTCAGCATAATCGTCATACAATCCTGGCCTTACGCCCAGAACCGCATCGCCAATTTCCTCGCCGGCTTGAGCGACATCACCTTGACTGATTATCACACCTTGCAGGCCATCACCGCTTTCGTGCGCGGGGGCTGGATCGGCGTGGGCGTCGGCCAGTCACAGCAGAAGTTCGGCGCGCTGCCGGCGCCGCATACCGACAGTATCTTCGCCATCGTCGGCGAGGAGCTTGGCGTGCTGGGCGCGGCGGTAGTTGTCGCTTTGTATATCGCCTTTGCCATTCGCGGCTTTCAGATGGCGCGAATCGCCAAGGACAACTTCGGCTCCCTGCTCTGCGTCGGCTTCACTTCCTGGGTGATCATCCAGGCTCTTCTGAATATCGCGGTTATGACCGGCGTCATCCCTTCAACGGGCGTACCCTTGCCCTTCATCAGTTTTGGCGGGTCGTCGCTGATGGTAGTCATGATCGGCGTCGGGCTGATGCTCAGCGTCCACCGCGTAGCTACGCGGCCGAAACCAACTTCGGAACGGAGAAGCGATATTGCGAATATTGATCGGAGCTGGCGGCACAGGCGGGCACGTCTATCCGGCCTTGGCGACCGCGCAGGCGCTACTCCAGCTGCTCCAAAAGAATGATGAAGCGCCCGAGCTGTATTTCATCGGCGCGGTCGGGGGTATGGAGCGCAAGCTGGTGACGGAATCGAGCCTAGATTTCAAAGCCTATCATGAGGTCTTGGCGGGTCCTGTTCACGGCGTCAATCCCATTCGCTTACTGATCAGCCTGACAAAGTTGAAATTGGGCGCCATACAGTCCTTTGTCCAGCTCATGCGAGTTCGCCCACAGGTCATTCTGCTCACCGGCGGCTGGGCTAACCTGCCCGTGGCGCTAAGCGCCCGTCTGCTGCGCATTCCCATTGTCATCTATCTGCCTGATATTGAACCCGGGCTGACGATCAAGGCGCTGCAGCCCTTTGCCCACAAGATCGCCATCACTGTGGCGCAGTCAGCCCGCTTTTTCCCGCGAGAGAAAACAATCGTCACCGGCTACCCGCTTTTGGAAAGTCGCATCAGCGCCAGCAAAGCGCAGGCCTGGCGGCATTTTGGCCTGGATGCCCAACGCAAGACTTTGCTGGTCTTCGGCGGCAGCCGCGGCGCGCGAAGCATAAATATCGCGCTGGCGGAAAATTTGCGGCGCCTGTTGGATAGCGGGATTCAGGTGCTGCACGTTACCGGTGAATTGGATTGGGAACGCTCGCAGCGGCAGCTTGGCGCGCTGGCGGAGCACCCTCATTATCATCCCTTCGCCTATTTGCACGAAGAGATGGGGCTGGCCTTCGCCGCGGCTGACCTGGCGCTGTGTCGGGCCGGCGCCAGCACCTTGGCGGAGCTGCCCCTGTTTGAGCTGCCGGGCATCCTGGCGCCCTATCCCTATGCCTGGCGATACCAGAAAGTGAACGCCGATTATCTCGCCGAAGCCGGCGCCGCAGTCCGTCTAAACGACGAAGACCTGGCTGAAAAACTCTATGATACGGTGGCCGGCCTGATCCTTGATGACGCGCGACTAAGCAGCATGCGCGACAAATCGAGGGCGCTGGCGAATCCAGATGGCGCGCGGCGGCTGGCGGACTTGCTGCGCGAAATCGGCCGGGACTGACATGCTGGAGCCGGGAGTGTCTATTGTATTGGATGCGTTTTCCCTTCGACCCAAAGAAAAAACTCTGTGCCGGCGGGCAGTGTCTACGCGCCCCTCAGTGTCTCAGTGGTGAATTAACCTGTGCCAAGCTCGACATTCAGGAAATATCCACCATATTAGTCACTCCCCTGGAGCCTGCCACTTTGATCAGGAAGGTAGAACGATAGTATGATTCCGCTGCTACCCGGCGCCCGGATTCACTTGATCGGCATCGGCGGCGCCGGTTTGTCGGCTATTGCCCGCATTCTGCTGGAGCGCGGCTGCGCGGTCAGCGGTTCCGATTTGCAGGCCAGCGAAAGCGCTGAGCGGCTGGCGGCGGCTGGCGCGCGCGTGTTTCAGGGTCATCAGGCTGATAATGTAGCGGAAGCCGACGCCGTGCTGGCCACCTCAGCCGTGGGCGACGATCATATCGAGGTGGTTTCAGCCAGAGCTCGCGGCATACCCGTTTTCCGACGCAAAGCCTTCATGCGCAGCCTGCTGCAAGGCTGTGATACGATCGCTGTTGCCGGCACACACGGGAAGACGACTACCACATCCATGATCATCCATATTCTGGAGTCAGCCGGTAAAAACCCCAGTTACATCGTCGGCGGCGCCATGGGCAACACCGGCAAAAATGCCGCCGTTGGCCGCGGCGATTCCTTTGTCATAGAAGCTGACGAATACGGCAACATGTTTCATGGGCTTGACCCGAACCTGGCTGTCGTCACCTCGGTCGAACATGACCACCCGGATTTCTTCCAGTCGCCGCGGGAGCTGAGCGAAGCATTTGAGCGCTTCGTCGATTTGCTCGGGCGCGACGGCATCTTGGTCGCCTGCGCCGACGACGCCGGCGCGCGCGCCCTCGCCGACTCGCGCCGGCTAAGCGGAGGCCGGGCGCTTAGCTACGGTATTACTTGCGCTGATGCCGATTGGCAAGCGACCGATCTGGATTTCTCGGGTCCAGCCACGCGCTTCACCGTCAGACGACAAGGCATCGCCTTGGGCGAAGTGAGCCTCGGCCTACCCGGCAGACACAATGTGCTGAACGCGCTGGCTGCCCTCAGCGTAGCCAATGAACGCGGCGTCGCCGTTGAGCGGGGCGCGGCCGCGCTCAGCAGCTTCCTGGCCACCGCGCGCCGCTTCGAAATCCGGGGCGCCCGCGCTGGCGTGGTCGTGGTTGACGATTACGCTCACCATCCCACCGAGATTAGAGTCAACCTGCAGGCTGCCCGTTTGCGCTATCCGCAGCATCAGATCTGGGCGATCTGGCAACCGCATACCTACTCGCGCATGCAAGAATTCTGGGCTGATTTCGCGGCGGCTTTCCAGGATGCGGACCAGGTGCTGGTCACGCCGATTTACGCGGCGCGCGAATCACCCATAGACGGGGTGACCAGCGCCGCGCTGGTCGCGGAAATGCAGTCCCGGCAGCCCGCGGCCTACGCCCCAAGTTTCAAAGACGCGGTTGACCTGCTGAATCGCTCAGTCCGCGCGCCGGCTGTCCTGCTCATTTTCAGCGCTGGCGACGCCAACATCATCGCTGATATGTATCTGAATAGCCCGGCCTAAAGCCCATGTTTTCGCCACAACTGCCAGCTGTTGACGGCCTGCTGCGCGCCCAGCCATTGGCGCGTTTTACCGCGGCGCGTTTGGGCGGGCTCGCCGATTATCTCTTCATCGCCAGAGCGCCTGCCTACGACGATACCATATCGCTGCTGGACGCGGCATGGCGTCGAGAGATGCCCGTGACCGTCATCGGCGGCGGCGCCAATGTACTGGTCGCTGACGCCGGCATACGCGGCCTCACAATCATCAACCGCGCCACCGACATAAGGCGTCAACGCGCCGGCGACGCGATGCTGGTGCAAGCCAGCAGCGGCACGAATCTAATTCGCCTGGCGCGCTACTGCCAGGAAAACGCGCTAGCCGGCCTGGAATGGGCGATTGCGGTACCGGGTACGCTGGGCGGGGCGGCGGTCAACAATGCCGGCGCCCACGGCAGCGATATCGCCAGCGCGCTGACGCGCCTGTTGGTCTACGAAGCGGAAGGCGGCGAGCGCTGGCTCAATGTAAAGTCGCTGCAATACGCCTACCGCCATTCCCGGCTGAAATATCGATGCGATCGGCGCTTCTTCGTCCTGCGCGCCGAACTCAAGCTGCAGCGCGCCGACGCGGCGCAAATACAGGCGCGCATGGAGCGCAACAATGAACACCGCCGGCGCACACAGCCACCCGGCGCCAGCCTCGGCAGCATATTCAAAAACCCAGCGGGCGATTACGCGGGCCGTCTCATCGAAGCGGCTGGACTAAAAGGAAAACGCCTGGGCGCAGTACAGGTGTCGCCGCTGCATGCCAACTTCTTCGTTACTCTTAGCGCTGACGCCAGCGCCAGCGACTATTTTCGGCTGATAGAGCTGGTGCGCGAACGCGTGCGCGCGCGCCTCGGCGTGATGCTGGAACTCGAAATCCAGACGCTTGGCGAATGGGAGTGAATTTGTGTCATAAGCCGTTTGCGCCGTATTTTGACCAAGTGTAAACTGAAGTCCGTATTGACTGGAGGCTTCATCCAACTACCAGTGGACGATCCTACGTGGCAAGTCATGTCCAAGCGCCCAGGCGACAAGCCGACCGCGCTCCTGGTGTGCTGCATCGGGCAACCCCGGGCAGCGTGCCAAAGCTGTCGACCGCGGCCCGCCGCGAGCGCCGGCCGGCGATTTCGCGTTGGCGGATCATCAGCGGTGTGCTCTTGGTTCTGTTTGGATTGACGCTGGTAGTCTTTTTCACCAGTGACGTCTTTTATGTGAGAGCAATTCAGGTGCGCGGCAACGATTTCATCACCCGTGAAGAGGTTTTCGCCTATTCTGAGTTGGCCGACTACCACATGTTCTGGCTGGATCCGGCCGATATCCGCCGCAACCTGCTGCGCGCGGCGTCAGTGGCGGATGTATCCGTAGAAGTCGGCTGGCCGCCAGACCTGGTCACCTTGTTGATTCAGGAACGGCAGCCGGCGGTTGTCTGGTCAAATGGCGGCCAAGAGACCTGGATTGACGTGCAGGGGCGCGCCATGCCCGCCCGCGCGGAAATGCCTGGCTTGCTGCATGTGAATTTGGTGCGTGACGGCAGTGATCAAGCGCTGCCAACGGCGAGTGATTTTGACAAAGACATGGTGCTGGGCGCGCTGCGTCTCAAGCAAATCCTGACCGAGGACAGCCATCTGGATTTCCACCCGATACACGGTTTGGGCTGGACCAATGAGCTGGGCTGGCAGGTTTGGATGGGTACAGACTCAGCGGCAGTGATGAGCGAGAAAATCAAGATATACGAAGTGCTGGTGGAGAATTTAAGCAGTCGCGCCATTGACGTTGCCGAACTGAATATCGCGAATCCCGATGCACCGTTCTACAGACTGTTGTGGGGGCTATAGGACCGCATGGGCGACTTGGTAGTAGGACTCGATGTAGGCACGCATAAAATCTGCACTGTGGTAGGCGAGGTGCGGCCCGAAGATGTTTATGTCGTCGGCTTGGGCATCGAGCCCAGCGACGGCATGAAAAAGGGCGTGGTGAATGACGTGGGCGCCTTGTCGTCCGCCATCGCCAAATCCATCCGCAAAGCGGAGAAATCAAGCGGCTATGATATCAACCGCGCTTTCGTGAGCGTGGCCGGCAGCCATATCTCCTCGCTGACCAGCCGCGGTCTGGCGACGATCGTCGGCTCGCGCAGCGTCCAGCCGGAAGATCTCGAGAAAGCCATGAGCGTGGCGCGCAATATCGCCATACCCCACAATCGCGAGATCCTGCATGTCGTGCCCAGAAGTTACACCTTGGACGGCCAGGACGGCATTCGCAGCCCCATCGGCATGCACTGCTTCCGGCTTGAAGTCGATGCGCATATCATCACCGCTTCGACGACCAGCCTGGCCAATTTGGAAGACGCGGTCGAGTCCGCCGGCGTGCTGGTCGATCGTTTTATCCTTAACCCGCTGGCGGCCGGCGATGCGGTCCTGACCGATCACGAGCGCGAAATGGGCGCTGTTGTCATCGACATCGGCGGCGGCACGACCGACCTGGCTATCTTTATTGACGGCACCGTCTGGCATACGGCAATTATTCCTGTTGGCGGCAACCACGTCACGCAGGACATCACCTATTGGATGCGCGTACCCTTCGGCTTGGCCGAGCAAGTCAAGATTCAACGCGGTCATGCCGATATGAACGCGGTCAGCGATTCTGAAGTATTTCCCGTTGAGCCCTTTGGCGGCGAGATCTTGCCGGTATCGCGCCGCGATCTGGCGATGGTCATAGAGGCGCGCTTTGAAGAGATTTTCGAACTGGTCGAAAAAGAGATCAAGCGCTCCGGTTACGCGGGCCTTCTGCGCGCCGGCGCCGTCATCACCGGCGGCAGCTCACAATTGCCGGGCTATCGCGATTTGGCTTCGCGCATCATTAATTTGCCCGTGCGCCTGGCTCATCCCGAGCGCATCACCGGCATCGCCGATACGCTGAAGAACCCGGCCTACAGCACTAGCGTGGGCCTGCTGCGGCTGGGCTTGGAGATGGACACAATGGCAGAGCCGGAAATGTCCGCGAGCATGAGCCTGCCAGTCAGCAATTGGGGGCGGCGAATGAACGACTTCTTACGGCGTTTCTTGCCGCAAGATGAATAAAAATTGTCTGGCTAAATCAATGGTTATTATTGCCGCTGATTTGCATTGCAGTAGTTTCGAATACGCGTACAATGATTTCAATATCTTGTCGTTCGCGTTGGGTTGATGCGCTGATTCTAAAGGGAAGTCATCATGGTCAATGATCTGATTACAGGGGAAAACTTCGCGCAGATTAAAGTCGTTGGCGTCGGCGGTGGCGGTGGCAACGCCGTCAACCGGATGATCAACGAAGGCTTGGGCGGCGTGGAGTTCATCGCGGTTAACACCGACAACCAGGCGCTTATGCTGTCGAAAGCCAAAACGCGTGTGCGCATCGGCGATAAACTGACGCGCGGACTGGGCGCCGGCGGCAATCCGGAAATCGGACGCAAAGCCGCCGAGGAAAGTTCGGAAGACTTGCTCGAAGTGCTGCGCGGCTCCGATATGATTTTCGTGGCCTGCGGCATGGGCGGCGGCACGGGCACCGGCGCTTCGCCCGTCATCGCGCAGATCGCCAAAGAGCTCGGCGCGTTGACCATCGGCGTCGTCACCCGCCCCTTCACCTTTGAAGGCACGCGCCGCGCGCAACTGGCGAAGACCGGCATCGAAGCGCTGAAGAGCCAGGTCGATACGCTCATCGTGATCCCTAACGATCGTCTTCTGCAAATGGCGGACAAGCGCTCAACGCTGCAGCAGGCTTTCTCGCTGGCCGATGATGTGCTGCGCCAGGGCATTCAGGGTATCTCAGAGCTAATCACCGTGCCCGGCCTCATCAACCTGGACTTCGCGGATGTACGTACGGTGATGTCTGAAGGCGGCGCCGCCTTGATGGCGGTAGGTCGCGCGGCCGGTGACGATCGCGCGCGCTCAGCCGCCGAGATGGCGATCACCAGCGGCTTGCTTGACGTGACCATTGATGGCGCGCGCGGCATTCTCTTCTCGATCACCGGCGGCTCAGACTTGACGCTGTTTGAAGTCAACGAAGCGGCGGCAATTATCAAGGACAGCGCGCATCAAGAGTGTAACCTGATCTTCGGCGCGCACATCGACGAGAGCATGGGCGACGAGGTGCATATCACAGTTATTGCTACCGGCTTCGAGCGCAGCCGCCTGGAAACGACGATGGCGGAAACCGGCGCCTTGCCAATCCGCCAGACGACCCCGCTGCCGCAGGCGCCGCCTGTGAATCGGCCGGTGTATGAGGATGTTGAAGTGCCGGCGGCTGGCGACAGCGCATCGGCAAGCAGTGGCGGTTCGTCTTTCCAAAGAAGCCGGATGGCGCCGCCATCGCCGCCTCAGGAAGACCCGCGCACCTACGACAATATCGACCCCAAGAACACGGAATTGCCGGCCTTCTTGCGCAAACGCAACCGCCGCCAGTAGTACCGCATTAAGTTAAAACCAGGTTAGTTTTTCGGGGCGGGCTTTGCTCGCCCTTTTTGTTCCCAAAGTGCAGGCATAGCAACGGGCGCAGCGCGGCCGATATTACAATAGGCGATACAGTGTAGATAGAGTATTGAAGAATTATTCACGGATATTTCTAACCGAACTCATGCCGTTTTGATAAGACCGCGAACAGAAAATTGAGCTAAACTGTATAGTCCGTGATTCCAACAAATCCTGCCATTAAAACTCCCCATTATTCTTCCTAGCATCAGCCATGGGACAGGTATAAACGAGTATCGATCTTTGTCATCATCATGGTTCACATATCCAATCCAAGAATTCAGGATTCAGACCTCATGATTCAGTCACAGACCGCCACCAGCAGACTTCACGACCTCGGTTACAAGATCTTCCTTGACCGCTATGCCCAGAAAGACATGACGCGCAGCAGCCTCGCGGTCGGCGATACGGTCATCGTGGTCGTCAACGAGGCGACGGGCCAGCGAGAAATCGGCGCCGTTACGGCGCTGCGCCTGCCAAAAGTGACGGTCCAGCTTTTGGAAGGCGAAACGGTCGAGCGCGATCTGGAACATGTGGACAAGCCCATCGAAACGCAGCCGGAGCAGATGATGGACCGCGTCGCGCGGGGCGTCTCCCAGGTCGAAGCCAGCCCGGCGAAACAAGCCGAATGGAGCGAGAAATTCCGCTGGCTGCTGAATGACTGGAAGTTCGTGCCCGGCGGGCGCATCCTAACCGCCGCGGGGACCGACCAGGACTTGACCTACTACAATTGTTATGTCGTCCCCTGCCCGCACGATTCACGCGATGGCATCATGACCACGCTTTCGCAGATGACCGAGATCATGTCGCGCGGCGGCGGGGTCGGCATCAACCTGTCGACTTTGCGTCCTCGTCATGCTTACGTCAAAGGTGTCAACGGACGTTCCAGCGGCGCCGTGTCCTGGGGCGGCCTGTACAGCTTCGTCACCGGCCTCATTGAACAGGGGGGCAGCCGCCGCGGCGCGCTGATGCTGATCCTCAACGACTGGCACCCGGATATATTCAACTTCATCAACAGCAAACGCCAGTCGGGCAATATCACCAACGCCAATATCAGCGTCGGCGTCTCCGACAAATTGATGGAAGCCATAAAAGCCGATGCCGACTGGGATTTGATCTTCCCCGATTCGCGCGATCCCGACTATGACGAGCTTTGGGACGGCGATGTTGACACCTGGATGGCCGCCGGACGGCAGGTCATCCATTACAAGACCATCAGAGCGCGCGAGCTCTGGGATGCGATTATCGAAAGCGCCTGGGCCAGCGCCGAACCGGGCGTCTGGTTCCGCGAGCGCAGCAACAAGATGGCCAACAGCTGGTATTTCAATCCGCAAATCTGCACCAATCCATGCGGAGAGCAGCCGCTGGGCGCCTTCTCCGTTTGCAATCTGGGCGCCATCAACTTGTCAAAGTTTTATGACCCGGTCAACCACGATGTCGCCTGGGAGGAGCTGCGCCGGACGGTGGAGTATTCGACCCGCTTCCTCGACAACGTCATCGACACGACGCCCTATTTCTTCGAGGAAAACCGCGCGGTGCAGATGTCCGAGCGGAGAGTCGGCCTGGGCACGATGGGCATCGCCGAACTGATGCTCAAGCTGGGTGTGCGTTACGGCAGCGACGAATCGGTGGAATTGATCGACGAGATCTATAAAGCGATTGCCGTTGCTTCCTACGAGACCTCAAGCGAACTGGCCCGGGAAAAAGCCGCCTTCCCCATGTTTGACGCCGAGAAGTTTTTGGAAAGCGGCTTCATGCAAGGCATGCCGCAGGCTGTGCGCGAAAAGATCCGCGAAAATGGCATCCGTAACGTTACCCTGCTGACACAAGCGCCGACCGGCACCACGGGGACAATGGTGAATACCTCCACGGGCGTGGAACCGTTTTTCTCATGGGTCTATTATCGCAAGGGGCGCCTCGGCTTGCATGAGGAGCAGGTGCCTGTCGTGCAACAATGGCGCGACGACAACCCCGATGTCGAAGATTTGCCGGACTACTTCGTCACGGCGATGGACCTGAGTCCGGATGAGCACGTGAAGGTACAGGGCGCGTTTCAGCGCTGGATCGACAGCGCCATCAGCAAGACCTGCAATGTGCCCAACGAATACACCGTCGAGCAGGTCAGCGAGTTGTATCAATATATGTATGAGCTCGGCTGCAAAGGCGGCACCATTTACCGCGACGGCAGTCGCGACGAGCAAGTGCTGATGCTCAAGGGCGATGAGCGCGCCGAAAGCGAGATGAACGATCTCGAATCGACATCCTCGGCAGAACCCGCCACAACGCCCCACCGTGTCTATCCGCGGCCCGAACGCTTGCAAGGCACATCGGTCAAGACGCAGACGCCCTTTGGCAAAGCCTACATCACCATCAATCGCGATGACCAAGACAATCCCTTTGAAGTATTCGTCGCCATTGGCAAAGCCGGCAGCGATATCCAGGCCGATGCCGAAAGCCTGGGCCGCATGATTTCGCTGCAACTGCGGACGACCGCGCCGCATAACCGCCGCGAGATGCTCAAGCTGATCATCGAACAGCTGCAGGATATCGGCGGAGCGCGTCCCATTGGCTTCGGGCCCAAGCGCGTCCTGTCCTTGCCCGATGCGGTAGCGCGCGTTCTGCAGCTCGAGTTCTTCCCCGAGGAAGAGCCACAACAGTTGGATCTGCCCATGCAAAGCGGCAAGGCAAGCCTTAACCCAGCCGAGGACGAAAGCGGCACGACTATGAACTCATTCATATCCGGCGCCGACATGTGCCCGGCTTGCGGCACAATCACGCTGATCCGCGCCGAGAATTGCCGCAAATGTCTGACCTGCGGCTACAGCGAGTGCTAGCGCGCCGCGATCGCGCAACAGCAATATACGACTCCGAAAGCGTAATCAACAGGGGCGGAAAATAGACCGGGGTCCGCTCAGGCCGGCTTGCCGCTGTACGCGCTGGAATCCGGACTGCTTCCCGACCTACTAGGAACGGAACCGCTGAACGAGACTCTCGAACTTGAAACTGGCGAAACGACTCATCATTATCATGCTGCTGGCTGCCGCGCTCTACTTCATCGTTTTCATCAGCGCTGTTCACATTTTTGGTACGGTCGACACCGCGCAAGAAGCCGATGCCATTGTCGTATTAGGCGCCGGTTTGCTCCGCGACGGCCGCCCGGGTTGGTCGCTGGCCCGCCGCAGCCGGCATGCCGCCGATCTCTGGCGCGCCGGCATCGCCCCGACCATCATCTGCACCGGTGGAAAAGCTGAGTCCTTCCCGCGCTCGGAAGCCGATGCCTGCCGCGAGCTTCTGCAATCCAGCCAGGTCCCAGCCAAGGCTATCCTGCTGGAAGAACAAAGCCGCAGCACCGAGGAGAACGCCATCTACAGCCGGCGCATCATCGACCGCCTGGGCATTGAAGATATCGTGCTGGTCAGCGACAGCTACCACATGCTGCGCGCCAACTGGCTGTTTCAGCTGCAAGGCATCAGATCATATCGCAGCCCGGTACCGGCGCGCCGCATTGGCTCGCCCCTCGCCTATCCCAGCGCGCTCATCCGTGAGTTTCTCGCCTTCAATTGGCAACTGGTCAAAGAGACCTTCCAGATTCCGGTGACGCACCTGAATGGCGTCTGAGGACCTGCAATTACGTTTGGCCGCGTCAGGAATAGGCCTGACGCGAAATTGCTCGCGCGGGCCAGCGCCCGGCGCATCAAACTGGAGACAGAGATGAGTTCCTATGTATGTATCGGAGTGCCCTACTATTTGGGAGAATCACGAGCGGATCGCCGCGAAGTGCATGCCCTGCGTCAAGCTGGCATCGCTGACGAACTGGCTGCCGAGTGGATCGACATTGAGCCGGATTTCGCCCGCGGCGATGATGCCGTGGTCGCGGTAAACCGCGCGCTTGCCGAGGCGATTCAAACCCATGCGGACAAAATTCCGCTGGTCTTCGCTAACGATTGCACCAGTTGCCTGGGTATGGTCAAAGGCTTGGAGCGCCATTCGCCCACCGTGCTCTGGTATGACTCGCATGGTGATTTTAATACGCCCGAGACGACGCCAAGCGGCTTCCTTGGCGGTATGCCCTTGGCGGCGCTGGTCGGACGCGGCAATCAGCACCTGATGCAAGGCCTTGAGCTGCAGCCGCTGGACGAGTCAGACATCTTCATCACCGATGTCCGCAATCTGGATCCCGAAGAGAGCGAGATGCTGCGCGCCAGCGATATCACAATTTACAGCACCCTGGAGGCTTTGGAAGCGGCTGAACTACCCGCCCGCCCCCTTTACATTCACTTCGACACCGATGTGGTCGATTGTGAAGAGATGCCCGCCATGAGCTACCCCGAGCCTGACGGGCCCAGCCTGCGGGAGAGCATCGAATCGCTGAAGCTGGCGACGGCGCGCAGCCATGTCGCAGGCATTCTGTTCAGCCTCTGGAACAGTACGCTCGACGGCGCCGATGAAGCGATGGCTGCAACGCTCAAGCTGATTCGCGCGGTAAAATCGACCTAGAAATTGCCCGCCCTTGACTTGCGTCCGCAACCAATCGGACTTATGCTCTATTTGGAAAATACGGAAGGCAAGCTGGTTTGTACGCTGATAATGAAATCCTGTTTCCTCACTATGCTATCCCGGCTTTGCGCAACCTGCGCGGGCAGAAGTGGCGGCAGCTGATCGACAAGATAGCGACCAAGCGCGAGACCAGCGTTGAGGTCATCGCTTTGATGTCGGTCATGATTGAGCTTAACGGCTGTTTGCCCTGTGAAACTGACAGTTACCGGGCGATGCGCGGCTGCACAGCCTGCGCCAGGCAGACCTTGCGCCGCTTTAAGGGCAGTGACGAAGAGCTGGTCAGCGCTTACGAGTCGTCCGTGGCCAAACTGCGTGAGCTAGACCTGGCTTTTGACAGTTGAAAGCACAGCGCCCTGACTTATTTATAATTGACAACATCCGATCCGCCATGTTAAACTGCGTACCCGCGTGGCGGAAAGCTCCGTGCGCGTTAGACTTGGCATAACAAAGTGAAGGGTCGTGCAGCGATAGCAAACTCACCGCACAGGATCAACAGGAATATTCGCGGCGTACGCGAAGTCCGCTTAATTGACGATACCAACACCAATATCGGGGTCGTCAGCATTGGGGCCGCGCAGGATCGGGCTGATGATGCAGGCTTGGATCTGGTTGAAGTTGCGCCGAAGGCAAACCCGCCGGTTTGCCGGATTATGGATTATGGCAAATTCCAGTACGAACAGCGGCGCAAGGAGCGGAAATCGAAAAAGAATCAGATCAAAGTTACCGTCAAGGAAATCCAACTGCGCCCCAAGACCGATGAATACCACCTGCAATTTGATATCAAGCGCGCGGAAAAGTGGCTGCTGGAAGGAAAAAAGGTCAAATTCCGGGTGCGTTTCCGTGGGCGCGAGATTACGCATCAGCATATCGGGCGCGATCGCCTGGGACGAATCGAAGCAGCGTTAAAAGAAGTAGGCGTGGTGGAGCAGCGTCCGAATATGGAAGGCAGAGACATGCTCATGATTTTGGCGCCTGCCAAAGAAACCAAGCAAAGCACGGAGAAGCAATAGTGCCCCGCAAGAAAAAGACGACTAAGTACAAGTTGAAGACACATAAAGCCACAGCCAAGCGCTTTCGCATGACAGCCACCGGGAAAATTGTGCGCACCAAAGGCGGCAAGAGCCACTTGCGCCGGCGGTCCGCCAAGCGCGTCAAGCGCCAGTGGGACAAATCATTGGAAGTCAGTGAGAAAGCCATGCGCCGCCGCATTCGCCGGCTTGCGCCTTATCTCGGCAAATACAAGGCCAACCCGCCCGCGTAAGCTTGGCGAATAGATCGCGATCTTTTGCCCGGCGCAATTTGACGTCGGGTCGTTCAAGTACGGAGAAACCTCATGGCAAGAACTAAAACCGGCTTTGTCAGGCGCCGCCGGCACAAAAAGGTGCTCAAACTCACCAAGGGCCAGTGGGGCACGCGCAGCAAGAATTTCAAGCGCGCTAACGAAGCCATGATGCGCAGCCTGTGGTACGCCTATCGCGACCGGCGTCAACGCCGCCGCCAACTGCGCCGACTATGGATTCAGCGGATTAACGCCGCCGCCCGCCTCAACGGCTTGAAGTACAGCCAGCTGATGCACGGTCTCAGCCGGGCGGGCGTCAGCCTGGATCGCAAGAGTCTCGCCGGCATCGCCGTCCACGATGCCGAGACTTTCAGCAAAATCACGGACATCGCCAAGCAAAGCCTCTAGCGGGCTTTTCAGCAATTTGCGCCAGCCAAAAGGGTCGGGAAACTGACCCTTTTTCATTTAGAGAGCCTGATAGAGAGCCTGCCGTGGATGCTATCAGCAGCACCCAGAACAAGCGTGTGCGTTACGTCAAGTCCCTGCAATCCAAAGCGCGACTGCGGCGGCAAGCGCGCAAACTGGTGCTTGAGGGCGACCGTTTGATTGCGGACGCTCTTGCCAGCGGCGGCAAGCCTGAGCTGGCGCTGTATTCCCTGGAAAACGCCGACTTTGAAGTGATCGCGCGGCTACAAAATACCAGGTGCATGCTGCTGCCGGTAACTCACGATGTCCTGTCTTTCGCCAGCGATACACAGCAGCCGCCGGGCATCGTGGCGGTATTCGCGATACCAAAGCCGCCGATCCCGCAGCCGAGCGAGCGGGTGCTGATCCTTGACGCAGTCCGTGAACCCGGCAACTTGGGAACTATCATGAGGACAGCGGCCGCGGCCGGCGTCGAACTCGCGATTTTGGCGCCCGGCTGCGTCGATCCTTACAATTCCAAAGTCCTGCGCGCCAGCATGGGCGCGCATTTTCGGCTGCCGGTAGTCGAGGCAGCCTGGCCCGAAATCACGAGCTTCTGCCAGGATCTTGCCGTCTACGCCTCAAGCGCCGATTCAAACACCGACTACGCGGCCGTCGATTGGCGGCGCGGCTGGGCGCTGATCCTGGGCAACGAAGCGCGCGGAATCAGCCGCAAAGCCTTCAGCCTGGCGCAGGAAGTCATATCCATTCCCATGTCAGAGTCCTCGGAATCGCTCAATGTAGCCAGCGCCGCCGCCGTATTGCTCTTTGAAGCAAGACGCCAGCGCCGCCGCTCAAGCAGCGCGTAAGAGCGTAAGCATACGCGCCGGCGCCGCCACTTCAATAGCAGCCCCCGCTGCGGTAGACTAGCGCGTATGAATCAATAGGCGGACAAGCAGGAGATTGCGAACCATGGCCAGTGAATTTGACCTTGTGGTTTTGGGCGCCGGGCCGGGCGGTTATGTAGGCGCTATCCGCGCCGCTCAACTCGGGCTGTCGACAGCGATCGTCGAAAAGAAATATTGGGGCGGTGTCTGTTTGAACGTCGGCTGCATCCCCTCCAAGGCGCTGCTGCGAAACGCTGAATTGGCTTACATCCTGCAGCATCAGGCAGATACTTTCGGCATCAGCGGCGACTTTTCTTTCGACTATGGCAAAGCCTTCAAGCGCAGCCGGCGCGTCTCTACAGGCTTGACCAAAGGCGTGCAATTCCTGATGCGCAAGAACAAGATCAAGACCTTCAATGGCTGGGCGACTATCAAAGACGCCAACAGCCTGACCGTGGACTTAAATGACGGCGCAAGCGAAAGCCTGCGCTTTAAGCATCTGATTATCGCGACCGGCGCCACGACGCGACTGATTCCAGGCACGGCCCTCAGCGAGCGCGTTGTGACCTACGAAGAGCAGATCATGGAGGACGCGCTGCCCGCCAGTATCATAATCGCCGGCGCCGGCGCAATCGGCGTGGAATTCGCCTATATCATGCGCAATTACGGCGTCGACGTGACCATGGTCGAATTCCTGGACCGCATCCTGCCGCTGGAGGATCCGGAGGTCAGCGCGGAATTGGCCAAAGAATTCAAGAAGCTCGGCATCAAGATACTTACCGGCGCCCGCGTCGACGCCATCGACGACCGCGGCCAGCAGGTGCAGGTCAGCGTCACACTTGCCGACGACTCGCAAGAGACGCTGGAAGCCGAGCGCGTTTTGCAAGCCATCGGCTTCCAGCCCCGTGTCGAGGGCTACGGGCTGGAGAACGCCGGCGTCGAACTCAATCCGCAGGGCGGCATCGAAATCAACCAGAAAATGCAGACCAATGTCCCCCACATCTACGCCATTGGCGATGTGACCGCCAAGCTGATGCTGGCGCATGTTGCGGAAACGATGGGCATAGTCGCCGCGGAAAATATCGCCGGCGCGCCGAGCGTAACCCTGGACTATGACATGATGCCGCGCGCCACCTATTGTCAGCCGCAAGTCGCCAGCTTCGGCTACACTGAGGAGCAGGCCGCGGCGCGGGGCTACGAAATCAATGTGGCCAAGTTCCCCTTTCAAGCCAATGGCAAGGCGCGCGGAATGGGCGATGCCGCCGGCTTCGTCAAAGTGATAAGCGACAAGAAATACGGCGAAATTCTGGGCGCGCATATGATCGGCCACGATGTTACCGAGCTGCTGCCGGAGTTGACGCTGGCGCGATCCGCCGAACTTACCGCGCAGGAAATCGCCCGCAATGTTCACGCTCACCCGACGCTCAGCGAAGCCCTGAAAGAAGCCGCGCACGGCCTGGAGGGTCATTTCCTGAATATGTAAGCGAAGCGCCAATGCGCGGAGAACACTCCGCAGCGGCAGAGCAGCGCTCGACAGTTTATTGCCGCCAACAGTCAACGATGAGGCTGGTATAGTTAAGTTGGCCGCCGGCGTTTCGCAGGTCATGCTTGGCGGAGCGACCGACGAAGCCGTCATCAGCGCTCCAGGCGCTCTGGTGAAACTGCCCCGCTGCGTCAAAGTACTCAAGCAGCTCAAACTGAAAGTCTTGTTCGCGCATCAAATTGCCAATAAGATCGCAAGTGTAAAGCACTTTGTGGTCACTCGCGCCAATGCCGATTCCACCGGGCTGCACACTTCTGATGTAATCAGGATTTGGATGATAACCATCCGGCACAGCGATACGGATGCGACCGCCCGGCGTCAGGTACAGCCCCGCGATGTCGAGGAACTCCGCCAGTTCTACTGTAGTAAGATGCTCGAAGACATGTTCAGCCAGTATTCTGTCGATTGATGCTGCCGGGAACATATCCCGCCAATGATCGCTGTCGCGCGCATCGAAGGCCGGCATATCGGTGGTGATCCAGCCTTGAAAATGTGTCTGACCGGCGCCGACGATGATTTTGACCGCTCGCTCAGATTGCATAGCTCGCCTAACCTCGCTGCGGATACGGTCTTGCTCGCGCTTAAGCTGCCGCTTGCGACGCCATCGCCGCAGCAGCGCCGCGTATATGGGGCGCAACACAACCTTGAACCGTTGCCAGAACACGCTAAGCCTCGACCGTGAACGCCGCGATGGGCAAGATCGTTCCAACTTCGCTCGTGGACAGGTCCTGGCCGGTGACCTTCGCGCTGGCATGATGCCGGTCGTACACGGTGACAACGACTCTGTAATCGCCAGGATCGAGGTCAGCCGCCGAAAGCTCGACGACGTACCATTTCAGCACTTCATGGTAGAGATGGCGGTCTGGCGCCTGCGCTACATTCCGCCAATCGGCCGTGATGATCTGTATTGAGACGTTGTATTGCTGGAGCAGCGCTTCATCGTCCACTTCCCAGCCCGTCACAACGCGAATGGCGCCGTCTTCGCCGCCCATCTCGGCATATTTGTCGACGATTCGTATGCCATTTTCGTAATGTATCGGCTGGTATTCGTGGTCGCAGGCAAGCGGTCTGTTGACATAACGCTGGACGAATAGATCAGTAGTGTCGATGACGACGCCGCAAGCCCGGTAGGCAGGCAGCAAGTAGTCTTCGACGAGCGCCAGATTCCCGGGCGGCGACATCGGATTGTAGGTGAGCAAGAGGTAAGGATGATCGTCAAGCCTTTGCGGCATGTCGGCCGCCAGAGCTTCCGCATCGTAGGAGGACGGCAGGAACACGCCGTCGAGACCCAGGAGCGTCTCCATATAATAGTCTGCGGTGGATTTGACGCGCTTACCTCGCCAATTGACAAAATCGGTTGCGGTGAAACCGACCACGAAGTCCTGCGCCTGAGCCTTGTCTTTCAGCGCTTCGACATAGTCGGCAAGCGGCGGATAAGCGTTGACGATCGCCACAGTGCCTTGGTGATCCAGATAGTCGTCGGCGCGCCGCAGGGCAAAGCCCGATACCAGATAGGCCGTCAGCAACAGTGGCGCAATCCAGCGCGGCTTTAAGCAGGCCAAGCCGAAACCTATCACCATGATCCACATCGTCCAGGATACAAAAAAGTAACGCGAGCGGCGCAAGGGAATCAGCCCAACCGCTTCGTTGGTGATTAGCAAGCTGCCCAAGACAGCAATCCCCAGCCACAAAAAGGGGAATACGCGCCGAAAGGCGTCGCGTCGGCGCAAGCCAAACAGGGCGGCGGACAGAACGATGAGCAAGACAATCCAGTTGTCGTTGCTAAGCAATCGGATGAATATGTCTATGGCTTGCGCCAGCGTGATGGCGTCAGAGGCCGTATCAAACTTCGTCAACAAACCATGCAAGGTAACCGGCAACCAGGGCAAAAAGAGCAGACCAGCGAAAATCATGGCGAGCGCCACTTGAATCCAAAGCTGGCGCGGTCTTACAAAAAGCAGATGATAGCTGCCCAGAGCTATAAGAAAGAAAATTGAGAATGGTTGTGTATAGAGCAAGGCTGCCGCGCCAGCCGACAATGCCGCCCAATGAAACCAGCGTCCGCCCTGCCCTCTTCGAATGAGGAAAAAGTAATGCCAGGCCAGCGCCATGACCAACATGAACTGCAGGGAATACATACGTATTTCGTGCAGGTAATCCAGCCAAAAGACATTCAAAGCGATATAGGCTGCAGCCCAGAGACCGGTCCATTTGTCAATGAAGTCCGCCCCCAGGCGAAAAGTCCAGGCAAGAGCCAGCAGACCAAAATAAAGCGGCAAGCAGCGCAGTACAACATGATGCCAGCCAACCAGCGCCGCCCACCCGGCGACCAGCTCAAAGAATAACGGCGTGTGCTTGGGGCTATGATCGCGCACTGACTCCAAGACATCAATCGGTGAAAAGGGACCGGTAACTCCGCCGGCATGGCTGATTGAGGTCAGCTCGTCGTACCAGATCAAATCAGCGCTCAAACCCGGCGCCGTCATGAAGGTTACCAGCAGCAGCAACGCCAGCATCAAGGTCCGCGGCGGCGAAATGTATAATTTTACCTGCTCGATTTTCGGGCGATTGTCCATGAGCTAGCCAGCGATTGTAAAAGAGAGCGCCGAAAATACGTCGCCGGTGGAAGCGCTGAGCAAATCTGTGCCCGCTACCCTTTGAAGATTTTCGCGGTCGTATAGGATGACCATGACGTTGTAATCCCCGGCCGGTAAATCGGCGGTAGAAAGTTCTACCAGGTACCAAGTCAGAACATCGTTGTACAAATGCCGATCAGGCGCTTGACTTACGCTGCGCCAATCTGTCGTAATTATCTGAATCGAGACGTTGTATTCGTCGAGTTGTCGTTCATCGGCAACTTCCCAGCCGGTAAGCACGCGAATCGACTGCTGCTGACGATCGAAGTCGGCGAATCTGTCGATAATTCTGATGCCATTGTCATAGGCAATCGATCGGCGTTGACGGCCACATTCGAGACTGTGGTAAGCATAACGCCTGGCGTAAATTGCGCCCGAATCTACCACCACTTCGCAGGGCCTATACTGCGCATCCAGCAGCGCCTGCACTTCATTAAAATTCGCGGGCAAGTCTTGCGGTTCGTAGACAAACGTCAAATAGGGGTAGTGGCCCAGGCGCCGGTTGAACTCATGGCGCAGTTCGCTGCCTTGGAGTTCGGCGCCAATAAATGCGCCATGCGCCCCGAGCAGAACTTTGGAATAGTAGTCAACCGTGCTGAGACCGAATCGCAAACCGGAATTCAAGAATGAGGCTTGTGTGAAGCCCAACAAGGCTTCATGGGGGCGGACCTTGGACTTTAGCGCGTCGGCGAAGCGATGCAAGGGCGGGTGCGGCACGAGCAAGGAATGATGCCCGGCATAGGTCCAATGCTCCGCTTGCCGATAGATGCCGTAGCCGCCGGCCATCCACAGGACCACAAACACGCTCGCCGTCAGCCGCCATTGGGGAATTGCAGCGATAAAATGCGCCGACAGCAGGATGGCGAGAGCCAGCGCCACCAAAAAATAGCGCAGCCGCCTCGTCGACACAAATGGATCAAGCGCGTGGAACAGCAGCAGCGACAGCGTCACCGTAGCGAAGATCAATAGCAGCCGCCATATTGCCGAGGACCGCTGCCGCCAAAGCGTCCACCCGGCTGCAGCAATCACAGCCAGCCACAAGAGATCGACGCCGTTTGCCGTAACGTGAGCCAGCAAGGGAACAACATCCAAGGCGGACAGCGCCTCTGCTTGTACCGAACGGCTATCAGTCGCCTCTGAAACGCCGGCCAGGATCAACGGAAGGTAGGGCAGAAACATGAAGACTCCCGCCGCCCAGGTACTGACCACAATCCACCAATTGCGATCCTTGGCCACTGTCAGCAAATGATGAGCGCCCAGACCCAACAGAACAAAGGGGGAAAAGGGATGCGTATAGAGCAATGCGCCGGTTACCGCAGCAAAGCTGACCCAGGCGAGCGCGCCCGTCTTTTTGCCCACTGCCAGCCGCCAATACTGCCATATATGGATGATGCTCAGCAGCAGCCAGAGGCTGTAATTGCGCAACTCGTGAAAATAGATGACGACGATGGCGTTGCTTGCGAAAAGCGCGGCCGCCAGCCAGCCCGTTTTACGATCAAAGACCTCGGCGCCTAACCGGTACAGGCAGGCGATGGACAAGACGCCAAATAGCAGCGAGGCATAGCGCAGGGGCGCCTGCGACCAGCCCACCCATTGCGCCCAAGCCGCCCCGACGATGTAGTACAATGGCACATGGTCGGGTATATGCTGGCTGATTTCGGCGACGATTTTCTCGACGCTGTAGGGAGGGTCTTCCGCCCCCATGGCGGCAACCGAGGCCATTTCGTCGACCCAAAGTATGTCCGCGTTAAGCTGAGCGGCGCCCAAGGCAAAGCCCAGAAGCAGGACAGCCACCATCGCGGCGAGATAAAATCCGCCCGGTCGAGTGACGCTCCGCCTCTTAGCCATGTAGCGCATGAAATTCCGGCTTCAAGATTCCAAACTGCCAAAGGCTCTGATAAGCGCCCCGCTTGTAGACGCGATCGCGCCATATCCCTTCCAGGCTAAAGCCCGCCTTCTTGAGCAACGCTGCGGAGGCTGCGTTCCCCTCGACTACATCCGCCTCAACACGATGGACAGCGAGCCTGTCGAAGCAGAAACCCAGCACAGCGCGGACGGCTTCAGACATGATGCCTTGACGCCAATAATCCGAATGCAGTTCGTAGCCGATCTCCACGCGATGATGGCGTCTGTCGAAGAGGTGAAAACCGCAGGACCCGATCATAGCTTTGCTCGGCTTAAGCGTCAGCGCCCAGCGAATCCCGGATCCTTCCACGAATATGCCATCAGCCCACTCGATAATCTCGCGTCCCATATCTTCTTGCGGCAGGTCTTCAAAATCAATTAGATAGTCGATCACACCCGGACTGCGCCAAACCGCCATCCAGTCGCCGAGATCGCCAGCGCTGACAGGCCTGAGTCTGAGCCGCTCAGTCTCAATCACCGGCGCCTCATGAAATTGAAATTTCACCGGCTAGCCCTCACTCTTGATTGCCGCAATTATTGGCCGCGCCACCCATATCACAGCTTGTTTTACTTCAATTCGGTGTTCACGGGCCATCGCACTATAGTTGTTCCGCCACAATTTCGGCGATATCGACAACTTGCGGGCCGCCGCCTGTCTCGTTTCTGGCATCGTCCAGCATACGCATGCAGAATGGGCAGCCGACCGCCAGCGCTTCAGCGCCGGTAGCGGCCGCCTCATGGAAACGTTCCAGGCTGACTTTTCCAGCGCCCGGCTCCTCTTCTTTCCAGAATTGCGCGCCGCCCGCGCCGCAACAGAAGGAGTTCTTGCGATTGCGCGGCATCTCAAGCAAGGAAGCGCCAGCCGACTTCAGCGCTGCGCGTGGCGCTGCCGCCACGTCATTGTGCCGCGCCAGGTAACAGGGATCGTGAAAAGTCACGTTGCTCCAGCGCGACGCGCTCGCGCTCTCCGGCAGTTTACCCTGCGCAATCAAGTCCGCGATCAATTCACTGTGGTGCACTACCTCATAGTTACCGCCAAATGCGCCGTACTCCTTGGCGATATTGTGCAGACAGTGCGGGCAGGTCACCACGATTCGCTTGGGATTGATTTCATCCAAAGTCTCGACATTGGCGGCGGCCAGCTCAAAGTACAGATACTCATTGCCGGCCCGGCGCGCCACATCACCCGTGCAGCGCTCATCGTCGCCGAGGATGGCGAAATTCACCTCAGCGGCGCGCAGCAACTTGACCAGCGCCCTGGCCGTACGCTGCGCCAGCGGATCGTAACTGACCGCGCAGCCTGTCCAATAGAGCAAGTCAAAGCCGGGGTTCTCGGCTGCGGTCGGCACGGGGAAGTCCAGTCCATCGGTCCAGGCGCGACGCGATTCGGCGATTTGCCAGGGATTGCCTTGACGTTCCATGCCGTTAAAGGCGCCCTGCAACTCTTGAGGGAACTCGCTCTGCATCAGCACCGCGTCACGCCGGATATCCAGAATATCGAACATGGGCTCATTGCCGACCGGGCAGATGTCAATGCAGGCGCCACAGGCAGTGCAAGCCCATAGCGCCGAGTCGCTGAGCAGAGTGCCGGCCAGCGACCATTCCGATTCTTTGCCCGCGGCCAGCGACTCCCAATGGTCTTTGATGTGAAATCGTTTGTTGACCTCCAGCGCGGCGGGCGAAAGCGCTTTGCCGGTCACATAAGCCGGGCAGACATCTTGACAGCGATTGCACATGATACAAGCGAAGCCGTCCAGGATCTGAGTCTGATGCAAGTCTTCAAGCCGAGCCGCGCCAAATTGCTCGATCGCATCGTCCTCGAAATCGAGCGGAGCCAGCGCGCCCAGCGAAGTCCGCCGCGGGCGCGTCAAAAAATTGAGCGGCGCCATAAATAGATGGGCGTGTTTGCTCTGCGGAAAATAAGGCAGAAACAGCAGGATTCCGCCCAGAGCGATCCACCAGAAGCCATGTCGCAGCGCCGCCAGCGCAGCGGCATTCAGGTCAGTCCATAAAACTGACGCTGCTGAAGCAAAGGGCATGTAGCTGTCGTAGCCCGACTGCGCCACGGCGACTGACTCCCCCATGAAGCGCGCGCCCACGTGCAGCAGAATGAATACAGCGACGATCAGCGAGTCTACTTTGACCGCGTCCGCCCCAACCCGCGGATGCAACAGGACATTGTCATGAAATTGCAGCTCGGCTTTGTTGGGCAGCAGCAAGCGCCGCAGCAGAAAATATCCGATGCCCAACAGCACCACCAGACTGAATACATCGCTGAGCAGGCGAAAGCCCTCGTAAATCGCGCCCGCTGACTTCAGCTGATGCTCGAAGCCCGGCGCGAAGCCAATCAGAAGATCAACCGCGTTCACCAGGAAATACCAGCTGAAACCCAATACGACGCCCCAGTGAATCAGGCTGGTCAAGGGCCGCGTCTTCAGCGTGGTTCGCTGGCTCAAATAAACGCTGAGCGCCGTGAATGCCCGCTGCGCAAGTCCGTTGAATTCCAACTGGCCCTGGCCGCGCCCTATGATCAGAAACATCTCTTTGAAGCCGGCATAACTCGCGCCCAAAGCGAAGAGCGCCAGCATAACAAACAGCGCCTTTTCAAAGACAGTTAGCATAGACCTGGGCTTTCCTAAGGCCTGAGAAAGGCCTGCGGTCGCGCGCGAATTCAGTGTACCATCAGGTCTATTATTCACCAATTAGCCGGCGTCGTCTTAGGCGCAATCACCCACGCAAGCGCATGATCGGCGCGAGCAATCGCCCTACCCAAGGTTGCAGAAGCGCAGGCCTTCTGTAGAATGACTGCGGACAGGCAGGCAAATTCAGGAGCGGCAACCATGATTGACTTCTCAGCCATGCGTGATGGCGACGTGAGTTTCATCGATTATGCGGCGCAGGCCAATATCGGCCCGGCCGCGTTGAAAGCGCTCAGCGACGAGAGTATCGACTACTTGCTGGGGCAAATCGACGGTTTGACTGACGCCGATATCGTCTTCACACCGGCAGATCCCGACGCCGACGATCCCTTTGCCGTTGAAGGCGAGGAAAGCATCGGCTGGAACTTCGGCCACCTTATCGCTCATGTAACCGCCAGCTCCGAAGAAGGCGCCGCCTTGAGCTCGCTCCTGGCGCGCGGCGTCCCGGCTTCCGAACGCCCGCGTTATGAGACGCCCTGGCGCGATATCAGGACCGTCGCCCAGGTGCGTCAGCGGCTGGAAGAGAGCCGGCGCATGCGCAAGGCCTACCTGGAAACCTGGCCCGATACGCCGCTGCTTGATGTGCTGCGCGTGGTATCGGAGCGCTTCACCGCCAAATTCGGCCACATGAATGCGCCCGCCGCCTTTCTTTTCGCCCTGTCGCATGAAGTCGGCCATTACGAACAAATCGAAGAAGTCAAGCGGCAAGCGCTGGCCGCCCGCGCGACAGCCGGCTGACTGCCCGACTCAAGTCAATGCCAGACTGAATATCGGCGACTGATTCCGGAGACGCGATGAGCAAATCTGTCACTCCACGCACACCCAAGGGCTTCCGAGACTTTTTGCCCGAAACCATGCTGCGGCGGAATTATGTGCTTGATAGCATTACGGAGGAATTTCATCGCTTTGGCTTCGAGCCTATCGGCACTCCTATCCTCGAATTGCAAGAAACTCTGTTCGGCAAATATGGCGAAGACGCCGAACAACTGATCTTCTCCGCCCAGCATGGGCGCAGCACGCGCGAGCCTTTGGCCATGCGCTATGATCTGACAGTCCCATTGGCGCGCCTGGTCGGTCAATACGAGAATCAGTTGAACTTCCCCTTCAAGCGCTATCATATCGCGCCGGTTTTCCGCGGCGAGCGTCCGCAACGGGGGCGCTACCGCGAGTTCTGGCAGTGCGACGCCGATATCGTCGGCGTCCCCGGCATGAGCGCCGATGCTGAAATCATCAGCCTGACGCAGCGTATCCTGAGCCGGCTCGGTTTCCCGCAATTTCTTATCAAAATAAACCATCGCAAATTACTGGCCGCCATCGGCGAATTCTCGGGCCTGCCCCGGGCGCAACTGCCCGATCTCTACCGCAGCGTCGATAAATTTGACAAGATCGGCGCGGAGGGCGTTGGGCGCGAGCTGACCGAGCGCGGCATCGCCGCCGATGCCGTCAGCCGTATGCTGGACCTGATTCAGGCGAAAGAACAAGGCGCGGGAAGCCTGGATCTCATTGCCGACGCCATCGGCGGCAAAGACAACGGCGTCGATGAATTGCGCGAACTGGCTGCGCTGCTGACCGAGTCGAATGTCCCGTCGGCCTGCTACGACTTCGATTTCACCATGGCGCGCGGCCTCGGTTATTACACCGGCCCTATCTTTGAAACAGTGATCTCCCAGCCGAATCTGGGCAGCATTACCGGCGGCGGACGCTACGATAACTTAATCGGCCTGTTTCGCCGACAAAGCCTGCCTACCACCGGCGTCTCATTCGGCATTGAGCGCATCATTGATCTGATGGACGAACTCAAGCTCTACCCCGATTGCGTCGGCGGCACACTGGTAGAGGTGCTGGTGACCGTATTTACTCAGGACACGCGCGGCGTCTCAATGCGGATCGCGGATCGTTTGCGTCAGGCTGGCGTCAATACCGAGCTCTATCTGCCGGCGCGCAAGCTGAGCCGGCAATTTCAGTATGCCGACAAGAAGCGCATTCCCGTTGTGGCTATCGCGGGTCCCGACGAGCTCGAGTCTGGTGTGATCAAGCTGCGGCGCCTGGCTGACGGCAAGGAAACGACTGCTCCTTTGGCTGACGCCGTTGCTGCCGCGCGGCAGCTGCTATCGCTGTCTCCATGATCACGCTTCCGCGTTGCAGCGGCATCCTTCTGCACCCCACCTCGCTGCGCGGTCCTTACGGCATCGGCGACCTGGGCGCCGGCGCCTACCGCTTCGTCGACTGGCTGGAAGCCAATGGGCAGACGATTTGGCAGGTGCTGCCGCTGGGTCCCACCAGCTATGGCGATTCACCCTACCAGACGCTTTCCGCTTTCGCCGGCAGCAGCCACTTGATCAGTCTCGACCGGCTCGTCGAAGACGGTCTGCTGACCAAGGGCGATTTGGCTGATGCGCCGCCCTTCCCAGCCAACAGCGTGGATTACGGCTGGGTCGGACCCTATCACAATCAAAAGCTCGCCAGCGCCTGGCGTAATTTCAGCGGCGGCGCGGACCAATCGCTGCGGCAAGATTTTGAGCGCTTCGTCGACGAGAATCATTTCTGGCTCGAGGACTTCGCGCTATTCGTCACGCTGAAGACGCGGCATCGGCTGCGGCCCTGGGTCGAGTGGGAGCGCGAATTTAGGCGGCGCGATCCGGCGGCGCTCGCCTATGCCGCGGCGAATTTTGCGGAACAAGTCAATAGCGAGCGCTTCCGGCAATGGTTGTTCTACCGGCAATGGCGGGCTTTGAAGCAGTACGCCAAGTCTAAAGGCGTCCGGCTCTTTGGAGATTTACCGATTTTCGTCGCCCATGACAGCGCCGATGTATGGGCGAATCAGCGGGAGTATTTTCTCGACGAGGCCGGCAATTCGACCGTCGTGGCCGGCGTCCCTCCCGATTATTTCAGCCCGACCGGGCAGCGCTGGGGCAATCCCCTCTACCGCTGGGAAGTGATGCATGCAGACGGCTATCAGTGGTGGATTCGACGCATTCGCGCCTTGCTGAAGCTGGTCGATTATATTCGCATTGATCATTTCCGCGGCTTCGAAGCATATTGGGAGATTCCAGCCAGCGAGGCTACCGCGGTCAAGGGCAAATGGGTCAAAGGGCCGGGCGCGGCGTTTTTTGAAGCGATTCGCGCGGCCATGGGCGAGCTGCCGATTATGGCTGAAGATCTCGGCCTGATTACCAGCGGCGTCGAGAAACTGCGCGATGCGTTTGGCTTCCCCGGCATGAAGGTGCTGCAATTCGCCTGGAGCGACCCAGCCAACCCCTTCCTGCCGCATAATCACCCGGTCAATTGCGTCGTCTACACCGGCACGCACGACAACAATACCACGCGCGGCTGGTGGGAAAACGAAGTTGACCCCGGAACGCGCGCCTTCGTCAAAGACTATCTGGGACACGATGCCGGCAATATCGTCTGGGACATGGCGCGGCTTGGCATGCGCTCCGCCGGCCGCGTCTTTATCATGCCGATGCAAGATGTCTTGGGGCTAGGCGCCGCCGCGCGCCTGAATACTCCTGGCAAAGCAGCCGATAACTGGACCTGGCGTATGCCCGCGAACGCGCTCAATCATCGGGGCAAAGATGCCTTGCTGCATATCACGCGTCTCTTCCAGCGGCATCCGGATCAGCAGCCGAAGCCCTAAGATGCCAACGCTAAACAGCCGCGGATGGCTTAGGTTGCCGGCCGCAACTATGGAGCGCCAATATCGCGCCCAGGCGTGATAAAATCAGAATCGGCGCTTCAGAATTGAAAGCAAGCCCGGATTAAGGCAATGGATTCACACAGCGTATTCTTTGGCGAGTGGCTGCGCAGCCTGCGCGCGCAATACAAACAGGTCGTCCGCAACAATGACCGGGTGACCTTGCCGACCCTGACGGCGGTCCTGCAGAATGTTGGTTTCGGCGAAGCTGAGCTGACGCAGTTGCGGATAGAAGCGACTATGCGCGCGGACGATGTCGCGGAAGACTTCAAGCCGGATATGCAGATTCTTGAACCAGCGCTGCCGCCTCAGCCGCACCCGTCCGAGTGCTTGTGCCCTCAATGCAGCCCCGTTGACGACTCCGCGCATGATAGCGACGGCCAGCCTATTCTCCCCGATCCGGAGGCCGCGTCCGCCGAAACGGGACATACTTTTCCCGTCGCGCCGATGAACCCGGCCGAGGCTGAAGAACCTGAACCGCAAAGTTTCGAAGACAGTTTGGATGAGCAGGCGGAAATCGAAGCAACTGGACCCGCTGCGGAGGATTCGGCTGAAGACGACGGCGCCGCTGACGACCCCGACGCCCCGGCGCAAATGAGTCTCTTCTGACCATGCCCATCACTGAAGCAGACCGGAAGTGGATGCGCCTCGCGCTCAGCGAAGCTGAAAGCGCGCTCGCCACCGATGATGTGCCGATTGGCGCTGTCGCCGTGCGTCAAGGCGCGGTCATCGGGCGCGGCTACAACCGGCGCGAAGCCGACAAGGACCCCACAGCGCACGCTGAAATCATCGCCATCCGTGAAGCGGCGGCGGCGCTCGACAGGTGGCGGCTTGACGAGGTAACGCTCTACTGTACGCTGGAGCCCTGCTCGATGTGCGCGGGCGCCATGGTGCTGGCGCGCCTGCCACGGCTCGTGTATGCGGCCGGCGATCCCAAGGCCGGCGCCGCTGGCAGCATAATCGATATCACCCGGCATCACCGACTGAACCATCATGTGCATGTGGAAAGCGGTCTTTACGCTGAGGAAGCGGCTGAATTGCTGCGCGCCTTCTTCCGCCGTTTGCGCGCCCAGAGCCAGGGCTGACGCGCGGGCCGCGGCAAGCAAGTGTTCAATTTCCGCGCGAGCTGTGTATACTAAGCGTCTGCTTTGGAGAGGTGCCAGAGTGGACGATCGGGACTGTCTCGAAAACAGTTGTACCCTCCGGGGTACCGTGGGTTCGAATCCCACCCTCTCCGTAGATAAGCCTGCATGGGCTAAATGTCAGGTCGGGCGGCTGGCTCAACGCCCGACCTGATGAAAATCTGCTAGCTAACTTCCAGCTAGCTTCCCATCTGCATCATCATCGCCAGCGGGAAGACGAAAACGTCTTCCGGTATCTCGACATTGACCGGCTGGCCAAAATCGGACAATTTGGCGCTCAAATCCATGTTGATTGACGCATTCCGCTGCTGGCCCTTTTCCGTGTATGACATGTCCATGTCCATCAGCATGTCGAGGCCGTAGGTATACTTGTCGTCCAGACCAATGTACTGCGTTACCGAAAACTCCCCGGCTTCTAGCGCCTCCATGAGGTCGCCCGCCGCCTTGGAATCGTCCATGTCGTTGGCTGCGGCTGCCAGCAGGTCGGCGCTGAGCATCGACAGGAAGGCGTTCAAGTCGAGGTCGGACCTGAATACAGCCACCGCGACGCCGCTCACTTCGCTATCAGCCAAACGCGCGACGCTCACCGCCGAATCGGCGATTGCTTCCATTTCTTTCATTTCCGCGGAATCGGGCTCAGGCATCGCGCCGGTCTCGGCCAGCATTTCACCGATGGCATCGTTGAGATCGATGCCGAAGCCTTCCATGCCGCTCATATCTTCGCCGGCCAGCGCCGACAAGGCGTCCGCGCTTAGCAGTACAATCCCGTCTTTCATCAGCAAATTGACTTCTGACGTGGCTGCTTCCGCGCCCGAAGAATCCGTTATTTCCATCCAGACGGAGGCCTTGGCCGAAGTCAGGAAAATCTCAGCCAATTCCGCCCATTCCGCCTCGGCCAGGTCAACAGCCCGCTCGTTAATGGTCCGCAGCGATTCGTCGTCCAGCTCAAACTGGCCAGTAGCCTGTAGGGACAAACGCATCGGCTCGTCCGCATCGGCTTCCAGATTCATGCTCATTGATACAGCGAATGAGTTAACATTGTCCATCACGGCCGCGTTATCCAGGAGAATCTGGCAATCGCTCCCGGAAAGCTCGCCGCAAAATACATCGTCCATCGAATCCGCGAGCGCGAATGCGCCCGGAAATGCCAGAGCGATCACAGCGATGAATATCAGGTATTTCCTCAGCATTGTTTCTCCCCTTATCAGTTTCATGTCCGCTACTTGTACTACGCACGGAGTCGCATTCTGTTCCAAGCAGATCTTTGGTCATTCTTTATAGCCGCGCTAATCACCGGGCGCTGAAAGGCGCCAGATTTGAGCCCGCGCTAAACAGCCCTGGCTGGTCTGCTATACTGGGAGTGGCTAACATGGTGGATATCTCCTGAATGCCGAGCAGGCACAGGTTGATTCACCACAGAGACACAGAGGGCGCAGAGATTTTTCTTTGGGTCGAAGGGAAACTGCATCCACTACAATAGACACTCCCGCTATACTCGCGCGCAGCCTGGCCGAGTGGAAATCGCAGAGACTATGAAGATTATTACCGTTTTTGGCAGTTCCCAGGTACGTCCACGCCAGCCCGACTATGAAGACGCGCTGACCATCGGTCGGGCGCTGGCGCAAAGCGGATACGCGGTCATGAGCGGCGGCTACTACGGCGTCATGGAAGCGGTGAGCAAAGGCGCGCGGGCTGGCGGCGGCCATGTCATCGGCGTAACCACCGACCAGATCGGCCTGCAATTTAATGTCGAGCCTAACGTCTACAACAGCGAAGTCGTCAACTTTGCCGACCTGCGCGACCGTCTGCTGTACATGGTGGAGAACGCAGACGCCTACCTGGCTATGCCGGGCGGCATCGGCACTTTGCATGAAATCGCGGAAACCTGGGAATTGATGCGCATCGGCGGCGTGCCGCGGCGCCCGTTTGTTTGTTACGGCAGCCTGTGGGCGACCATAATCGGGGAGCTGGAAAACAGCGCTTATCTTGCCGATGGCTACCAGGGCATGATCAAATTCGCGCAGCGCCCGAACGAAGCGCTGACATTACTCGCCTGAGCGCTGAGACTCAATATCTGCGTGTGTTGGCGCGATTCCGCCTTGGCGGCGCTTGCGAATCCCGCTCAGCGCCGGATATGCGCGGGCAATTCGAGTACAATAGTCATGGGATGAATCCTGGCATCTGAGGTAAGCCATCAGTGAGGCGCCAAATTCAACTGCTTGCGCTGATATTATGCCTGCTGGCATCATCGCTTGCGCGCGCGCAGGACAACTCAACTGAGGCCGATGACAACACAGCGGCGCAGCTGAAAGTTTGGTTGCCGGCGCCACTTATTTCCGACGAATCAGGCAATGCCTATCAGCTGCTGATTGAACACAGCGCCGAGTTTGCCGCCAGCAACAATATCGAAGCGGCTTATCGCATCAAGGACGTCGGCAAAGTCGGCGGCATCGTGGCCTCAATTCGCGCCGGTAAAGAAGTGGCGCCGGCAGCCCTGCCCGATGTCGCGCTGATTCGACGGCGAGACTTTGGCCCGGCTCTGGCCAGCGAGTATTTGCAGTCTTTGGAGTCGCTGTTTTCGTCCTCGCTGCTCAATGATTTGGACGACAGCGTTGAATTCGGCCAGCTTCCGCTCGAGAGCGGCTTGTCCCTTTACGGCCTGCCCTATTTTTTTGATCTGCTGCTTAGCGTCTACACGCAGCCGCAAGGCGCCGAACGCAACTCGCTCAGCTTTGACGATATGATATCCGGGCAGGTAACCTTTTTGTTCCCGGCGGCGCGCACCAACGGTTTGAATCAGACTTTCTATTTGCAGTACCTGGCCGCCGGTGGCATGACGCCTGACGAAGGCCTGATGTCCGTCAATCAAGGCGCGCTGCAAACGGTCTTGGAATTTTATGATGTATTGGCGAAAAGCGACCTGATAACAGCGGATGTCTTGACCTACCAGTCGCCGGCCGCCTATGCCGCCGACTTCGCCAATCATTTGGACCGCCCGCAGCTGGCCATCTTCAACGCCAGCGATTATCTCGCCATGATTGACCAGCAGGTCAGCAGTGTTGTCGCCGCTCAAATCCCGACGGCTGACGCGAACGGCTCGTCGATCCTCACTGGCTGGCTGTGGGTAATCGTGACGCCGGACCTGGGCCGGCAGGCGCTTGTGGCGCGCTTCTTGGAATGGATGATGGAGCCGGCTTTTCACGCGGCTTTTGCGCGAGCGCTGTATCATCTGCCAACTCAACCGGATATTCTGGACCAAAGCCTGCCGCCCGCCGCCGACAGTCAATTCTTCAGCGAACTGCTGCAAAGCGCGGCGCTGCCCCTGCCGGAAGGCGAAGCCGGCACGGCGCCGCGCTTGATGCAAGAAGCATTGGTGCATGTATTGCACGGAGATGTATCGGCAGCGGAGGCGACCCGCCAAGTCCTCGAACAGCTCGCCGAACGCTAAGCGACCAGCGCCTTCTCATAAAAGCGGTGTGTCTTGTAGATCTTCCCGCCGAGGCTCAAGCTGATTTTTATCAGCGGATTGGTTTCCAGGATCCAGCCCGAATCAAGATAATCGTACTGTGAGGGCAGCAGCGCCTTCATCACTTCCAACAGCATCGCCAGCTCCACGCCCTTGTTACGGTATTCCTTCTTGACGCCCATCAGCGGCATGCGGACTCCGCGGATCGTCTTGCGAATCTTCCAATGCCAGGCGACTTGCGCCATCGTAAGGATTTCCGGCACACCCGGGCGCGGATAGGCGCGGCGCAGCGCTTCGTTAAAGTTGGGAATCGTCAGCGCAAAGCCCACTGGCTCATCGGCAATTTCAGCGTAAAATGCCAACTTGGGCTCAACCAACATGCCCAAATCATTGATCAAAGCCTGCAGCTCGGCGTCATTCATTGGGATAAAGCCCCAGTTTTTCTCCCAAGCTGCATTGTATATCTCGCGAAAGCGCTCAAACTCGGCTTTCTTGTCTTTGGCTCGCATGCTGCGCACTGTGATTCCGCTGCGCTTGGCCGCGCGGCTCACTAGCCGTTCCAGCCGCTCAAGCGAGTCGCTGGCTGCGATCGTCTGGCGATCCTGATAGATGCAGTACGCATCCATCACCTTTTCAAAGCCGGCGCCTTCCACCAGCGCCGCGTACCAGGGCGGATTGTAGGGCATCATGATCACCGGCGGGTCAAAGTTGTCGACCAGCAGGCCGCATTCTTCATTGGTTGTGAAACTTGCCGGACCGCGAATCGCCTCTGCGCCCCGCGCGGCCAGCCAGTCGCCAGCGGCGTTCAGCAGCCCGCCGGCGACATCCGCATCGTCAATGGTCTCGAACAAACCAAAAAATCCAATGTTCTCATCGTGATAGCGATTATGCTCGTGATTGACGAAGGCGGCGATCGTTCCCGCCATCACGCCGTCACGCCAGGCGCCAAAGTATTCGCCGTCCATATAAGCCCAGGCCGGATGCTTGGATTTATCCAGCAATTGCCTGCGCATGGAAAGCAAGTTGGGCGCCCAATTGGGATCATCGGCGTAATGGCGCCAAGGAAATTGAAAAAACTCGCTGAAGTCTCCGCGATTTCCAAGCGGTCGTATTTCCAACACCATGTAACCTGACTTCTGAATTGAGCCGCAAGCGACATAGTCAAGAGCGCCACAAAGTATCTTGACAGCCGCCTGTCACGCTGATAGTATAGCAGTTGTTTATTCCGTAGTAGCTCAATTGGCAGAGCAATCGGCTGTTAACCGATCGGTTCTTGGTTCAAGTCCAAGCTACGGAGCACCGCGCCAATGCCCCTATGCCAGGGGCATTTTGTTTTGCCGCTGGCAGTTGAGAACTGAATCCTGCGCATAGACTGGGGCGACCAAAGCAAGACACGGTAAAGAGTTAGAGCAATTGAAAATGCAGAATATCGAGAATCCTGCAGACGGCATGCTGGATCGCGCGCAAGGCTGCCTGCTCGGGCAATTGGCCGGCGATGCGCTAGGCAGCCTGGTTGAATTCCAGACGCCTGAACAGATTTTGCGGGAATACCCCAACGGCGTCCGGGAACTCGCCGACGGCGGGACCTGGGATACAATCGCCGGCCAACCCACTGCCGACTCTGAAATGGCTTTGGCGCTGGCGCGCGTGCTGGTAACGCAGGGTCGCTACGACCGCGAGGCAGCTCGGAAAGCCTACGTTTCCTGGCTGGACTCTCGTCCTTTCGATTGCGGCCGCACGATTTACAGTTCGCCGCGTCAATTGGGTGGAGAACATCTTCAAAGCAGCCAGGCAAACGGCGCCCGCAGGCGGGATTGCCCGGTGTGCGTCAGCCACGGCCCGAGCGCTTCTGGCCCGTGGACGCGTTAGAATTAGCTGAAGGCTTGCTCGGCAGCGCCTAGTTATTCAATTCGTAAATCAAACGCAAGCCATCCAGGGTCAACTCGGGCGCGACGTGATCAATGAGCGCCACATGCTCATTGAAGATCGGCGCCATCCCGCCGGTAGCGACCACCTGGGCCGCCGGCGCATCCAGTTGCGCCAGAATACGTCCCAGCAGCGAGTCGATCATACCCGCGTAGCCCCAGAAAATGCCCGACTGCATGGCGTGTATGGTGTTGCGCCCAATGGGATTCGGCGGCGGAACCAGGTCGACCTTGTGCAACTGCGCCGCGCGGCTGACCAGCGCGTCATGCGCCAGCCGGATGCCGGGCGCGATCACTCCGCCGATATAGGCATTGTCCGCCGACAGCACATCGAAGTTGGTGGAGGTGCCAAAGTCGACGCTGACGGCGGGCGCGCCGTACAATTGCGACAGCGCCACAGCGTTGCACAGCCGATCGGCGCCCGCCTGCTCCGGCATGTCGATGGCGATCTTTATCCCCAGGTCGCTTCGGCTGCTTACCGTCAGCGGCTCCAGCTTCAAGTAGCGCCGCGCCAAATCCTGAAACACTGCCGTCAGCGCAGGCACGACGCTGCTCAAGCAAATTGCGGAAATCGACTGGAAATCGACCTCAGCCGAGTCGAGAAAGTTACGCGCCAGGACGGCGTACTCGTCGGTCATTTTCTGCGCGACCGTCCGCGCCCGCCAGGAGAGGCGCCAGGCGGCCCCGTCCCACAAGCCCAGGTGGATATTGGTATTGCCAATGTCGATTGCCAGCAGCATATCCTGCTCCGATTCCGCGGCGAGGCGATTCGTTTTCTGTGGCGATGCCGCAACGGATTCCACCCGCATTTAGCAGGCCAGCCCGCGTGGAGACGCCGCCTCTGCGCTATAATATGGTAGATTCTGAACCGATAGGACGCAACCGTTGCGGCAGAGGTCTTGTCATGTTGGTACGCCAGGCTACCATCGACGACACCCAAAAAATCGTGGATTTGTTCACAGCTCGCGTGACCATCTGGCAGCGGCTCAGCGCGGCTGGTCAAGTTGAGAATCTACCCTACGATGAGCTGACCATATACGAGCGCTGGTTGCATGGCGGCGCCTGGATGTCGCTCGAGACTGGCGCCATTTGGTTGAGTCATCTATTGAGCGGCAACGGCCTGGCATACGTAGTGGACGCCGCCGGCCAGATCCTCGCCTATGCTGAAGCCTTCGCCAATCGCGAGCTGACGCCGCTGGGTACGCATCTGCATGTAGCCGACATGCTGGTCGCCGAGGACAGCGCAGACGCCGTGCACCTGTTGCTTGCCGACGCCATCCTGGCTGACGCGCGCGCGCCCGGCCGGTTATCCGTCGATTACCCGGCCTATGACCAAGATCAAGCGACTTACTTTCGCAAGTACTTTGGCGCGGCTGAAGAAGCGCGCCTGACGCGCTACACGCTGAACGCGCATATCGGCCAAAGCTTCTACAAGAGCCAGGAATTTGACAAAACGGATGCCAGCCTGATTGACGGCTGGGCGCTGGCTGTCGGACGCTGGACCAGCCCGCGCGCGCTCTGGGAAAGCGAATGGACCGAACATTGGAGCGGTATCCCGCAGATTGCGCAGCGCAAGAAACATCGGCATTATGTCAACGCCTCGGGCCATGAAGCCTTCGTCTGCTTCCATCAGCAACTGTACAATGAGCGCAATGCCGAGGTTTACTGCTGGTCGCCGCGCAACCTCAGCACGCAACTGCTGGTGGCCATCCGCGATATGGGGCATCGGCGCGGATTCCGCGTGTTGACCCTGGCCTTGCCCGACTTCTCCGCCAAGCTGCTGCCGGCGGATACCACCACTGACCCCAATGAGCAAGTGATTGCCACGGTCAATGTCTGATTGGCGGCGGTCGCGCTAGGCTGCCGACGCGCGCCGCGCTATCATGGCAATCTCTCGCCATCTCCACAGGAGGGCTTCTCATGCGAAAAAAAGCGGATATCGCTGATTGGTTGGATGAACATCAACCGCGATTCACGCGAATGTCTGACGAAATCTGGGACAATCCGGAGTTGCAATTCCTGGAATTCAAAGCCTCGAAATTGCAAGCTGATTTCCTGGAGGCTGAGGGCTTTCGCATCAACTGGGATCTGGGCGGGATCAGCACAGCCTTCGCGGCCGAATGGGGCGCCGGCGGACCCGTCATCGCCTTCGCCGGCGAATACGACGCCCTGCCCGGCTTATCACAAAAGGACCAGAGCCTGCGCGAGCCTATCAGCGCCGGCGGCGCCGGACACGGCTGCGGGCACAATCTGCTGGGCACGGGCTGCCTGGCGGCGGCTGTCGCCTTCAAGGAGTGGCTGCGGCAGAGCGGACGTGAAGGCACGGTCCGCTACTACGGCTGCCCGGCGGAAGAAGGCGGCAGCGGCAAAGTCTTTATGGGCCGCGATGGCGCCTTCGACGACCTTGACGCCACCTTCAACTGGCATCCCTGGTATACCAATTCGGCTATGAAAGGCAGCTTGCTCAGCGTCAACCGCTACTACTTTCGCTTCAAAGGCAAATCCGCCCATGCCGCCGCCGATCCCCATTCAGGCCGCTCCGCCCTCGATGCGCTGGAGTTGATGAACATCGGCGTGAATTACCTGCGCGAGCATGTTACCGATGATGTGCGCCTGCACTATTCAATTCTCAGCGGCGGGCTGGCGCCTAATGTCGTGCCCGATTACGCCGAGAGCTACTATTACGTGCGCGCCTATGAGCCGCAGAACCTGGAAGATGTCAGTCAGCGCGTCATACGCATCGCCAAAGGCGCGGCCATGATGACAGACACCGAGGTCGAGATCGTCTACAAGTCGGGTTCGACGCGCGTCCTCTCCAACGAAACGCTGGCCGATCTTCAATACGACGTCATGCGCGGGCTGGGCGGCATCGACTTCAGCGCCGACGAGCTGGCCTATGCCGCTGATATCAACAAAAACTTCGGCGACGCCAATATTAAGACCTTGGTCGACCGTTACGGCGTCGCCCCCGACCGCGCCGAGCAGCCGCTCATCGGCGATGTGCTGCCCAGCGCCGACAAGGGCTATGTGTCGCCGGGTTCGTCAGACATGGGCGATATGAGCTGGTACGCGCCCTGCAGCATGCTGCAGACCGCGACCTGGGCCAGCCGGGCGGCGGCGCATTCCTGGGGCGTCGTCGCCACCGGCCGCACATCCATCGGCCACAAAGGCATGATGTACGCGGCCAAGGTCATGGCGCTGGCGGCTGCGGAATTGGTCACTTCGCCGGAAATACTCCAACAGGCGCAGGCGGAGTTCCGCGCCGCTCTTGAGCGGACGCCTTACGTCTGCCCGATTCCGCCGGATGTCGGTCCGCCGCAGCACAAGCATCCGCTGCGCTGAGTGTCTTTAAACGACGAGACGCTGGTCATATCCCAGCGCGACTAACTGCTCGAAGGCGTCCCAGACCTGCGCCGGAATCGCTTGCGGCGCTTGAAAGCCGTTCTCGCCGTAGACTTTGACCCGCTGGAAATCGCCCACGATGTGCTGAATCACGGCATCGCGCGGCAGCGGCCCGCGCAGATAATCAGCGCAAGAAATCGGCGGCGACGTCACCAAGAAATCAATGCCGGGCCACTGCTTGAGCGCCGTCGCCAGCACCCGCCGTTCCATATACGGCTTCTGCGCCATGATGAAGGATTCTAAGTTGAGGTCGCGCGATTCCACCAACTGCCGCGTGTACTGGATATTCTCGCCGGTGTTGCGCGACCGGTTCTCGATCAGAATAGCCTCGGATGGTAGACCCATCGCTCTCGCCCGCCGCGCGAAATACTCGGCTTCGGTGGCATCCCAGAATACGCCTAGCGCTGGATTCCGCTGCACAACGCCGCCCGAAAACAGCAGGCGGGGCGCGTATCCCTGCTGATACAGCTCAACGGCGTAATCGGCCACGCGGATGTCATGGCTGCCGAGGACGAAGATGCAGTCCGCCGGGCGCAGCTCATGCCCGACGAGCATGTAGTCCCAGAGTATCTGAACAAGTGAATCCACATCTGGCATTACGACGGGCGACGAATCCAGTAGGTGGACGGACCACGATCATGCGTCGGCGAATATTTCATGGACCGGAATCGCAAAGTCTGGAAGAATTTCCCCGCCGGTGAGGATATCCGGCTCCGACAGCGTGACGGACCCATAAGCAGTATGGACGGCGACAGATTGCAAATCAGGATAGACAATCCAAATCAGCGCTGTGCCGGCTTTGAGCAATTGCTGGATTTTCTTTTCAATGTCTTCAGCCTTGTTGCTTGGCGAGATGACCTCGACGGCCAATTCAGGCGCTACTGTCAACGGTTTTCGCGGCAGCCTGCCTGACAATCGTTCAGTTGATACAAATGCGATGTCTATTCCGCGCAGCGTGTCTTTGCCTTCGGGACTGCGCTCCAAAACAAAGGGGGCGTCGCCGCCCAACACGCGACCGAGCTTCCGTTCCTGGACGTGAATGAACATCGCTGCTGAGACTGTGCAGAGAACCGCCGCATGAATAGGATTTGGCAAGGGCATGTCGATGAGTTCTCCTTCAACGAGTTCGACCATGCGGTCAGCGTATTCGGGCTGCTGCATGATTTCCCAATAATCTTCCGCGCTGATAAATTGCTTTTCAACGATCATGACGACAGATCTCCCCTCTGCTCGCGTGGCGCTAGAGCAACCTCATTGTACCGGATTCGCCATGCGAAACAAACTGCTTCAAAACCTGAAAATCCTTCTCCAGCGTTTCCCGCTGGCTGGCGTTGTAGAGCGCGGCGGCCGGGTGATACAGCGGCACGACCGAGGCTCGGCCATAGGCGGCGCGCACCTTAATAACCGCGCCATGCAGTTGGCTGATCTTCTGGTTGGCTTGAAACGCGCCGAAGCGCCGCAGGATAAATTCCATGGAGAAGCGCCCCAGCGTAGCGATGACCTTGGGCTGGATGATGCCAATCTGCCGTTCGAGAAAGGGCGCGTACAAGTCGATTTCGGTCTTGAGCGGGTCGCGATTATTAGGAGGCCGATCTTTGACGATATTGGTCACGTATACGCTGGAACGTTCGAGGTCAATGGATTCCAGCAATTCGTCCAGAACGCGGCCGGAAGCGCCGCAAAAGGGCCGGCCAGTCTCGGCTTCGTTCTTGCCCGGCGCCTCGCCGATGAACATGATGTCGGCGTAATGGTCGCCCTGCCCAATCACGGGGAAATAGCCGTTGCGCTGGCGATAGTCGTAAAGCGGCGACTCCTTGAGATTGACTAATTCGTCTCTGATTGCGCGCAGCTTTTCGGTGCGTTCAGTCGACATCTTTGACCTTGCTTTCTCCCCCTGAGCTAACCGTAGTCGAGCGCTTTCGCCAAGCTGTTCAGGAAGCGCGCCCGTTGAGCGCGGCCAGCAGCGCGGCGCCGTAGGTCTTGCGGCGCCAGGGACCCAAACCGCGGATGCCGCCGAGCTCGTCGACCGAGGCCGGTCTGCGCCGTGCGATGTCCCAGAGCGCGTCTTTGCTGATGATGACGTCCGATTCGACGCCGCGCTCCCGAGCTGTCTGGCGGCGCCAACTGTGCAGCGCGCTGTAGCGATCGACGACAGCTTGCGGGATGGCTGCCTGCGCCGGCGGCCGATAGTCGACCCGGCTGGCCTGGCCATGCCGCACCGCCTGGATGAATTCGTCGCCGCTTTGGCGGATCAGCCAAGCCGGCAGGCGGCGCAGGTCATAGAGCTGCTTCAGCGAGCGCGGCGGCGATTTGACCAATTGCAGCAGCGTCTTGTTGGTGATGAGTTGGTGCGAGGGACGGTCGACCGATTGCGCCAGTTCATCGCGCAGGATGTAGAGTTCGCGCAGGATGGCGATCTGCTGACCGTTGAGCGAGTTGGGGCGGCAGAGATCCCAGAAGCCGTCGGGGTCGAATTCATCCGATTTGAGCTCGAAGCGGGTGACATCGGCGAAATACTCGCGCGCTTCTTCGAGGCGGTCGGCGGCAGCTAACTCAGCGTACAAGGCGTCGCGCAGAGCCAGCAGGTGATGGGTATCCATCTGGGCGTAACGGCGGTAGCCCGCGGGCAGCGGCCGGCGCGCCCAATCGTCGGTCTGATGCTTCTTGGCGTGATGCGCACCGAGCAGGTCGGACAGCATGTGGCTCAAGCCGATGCGCTGATAACCGCAGACGCGCGCGGCCGCCATGGTGTCGAAGATGTTGACAACATCGAAGTCGAAGTCACGCTTGAGACAGATCAGGTCGTATTCGGCGGCGTGGAAGACCTTCTCGATGCCGGGATCGGCAAAGACGGCGGCCAGCGCGCCCACATTGGCGATGGCCAGGGGATCGACCAGCAGGTCCTCGCGCGGCGTGGAGAACTGGATGAGGCAGGTGCGGCCGCGATAGGCGTACATACTGTTGGACTCGGTGTCGCAGGCAATGCGGTCGGCGGCGCTGAGGCGCTCAACCGCGGCGTCAAGGGCGGCGCTGGTATCAATGTAGCTGGCGGGAGGGAGCGTGGCGGTTGATTTCGATTTCAAGGGTATGCGCTTTTGCCGGTCACTTTACAGGGGCATGGCCACAGAGGCACAGAGGACACAGAGACTTCTTCGCTGTCAACATCGGCTTGGTGTTGTCAAGCAATTTCAGCAACTTCGGCATCAGGCGCAGGCACCGTTACAGCCAGTGGCGGCGGCGGAAGAGAACCAGCATCAGCAGGGCGATGACGAGCATGATGCCGGCGGTGATTATAAAGGCGTGGGGATTATCGGCAAAGGGAAGAACGATATTCATACCGTAGATGCTCGAGATCAGCGTCAGCGGCAGCATGATGACGGAGATGACGGTCAGGATGCGCATGACCTCGTTGATGCGGTAGCTGGCCAGGGTATCGGCGGTATCGGCGAAGCTGTTGATGATTTCGAAGTTCTCATCGGCGATGTCGCGCAGCTTGGCGAGATGGTCGACGATATCGCCGAAGTACTCCTCCATGCGCTCGTGCAAGATGGGATGCTCGCAGGTTTCGAGCTGCTGCGCGATGGGGATTTGCCCGCGGATGATGCGGCGCAGCGAGATGATGTCGCGGCGCAGCAGCGCGATCTCCTGGATGACCTGCCGCGCATTCGACTCGAAGAGCGTATCTTCAATGGCGTGGACGCGCTGATCGACCTTGTTCAGGATGGGAAAGACGTAATCGACCAGCCCGTCGATGAGCCCGTGCAGGGCGTGGGCGGCGCCGCGCCCGAGCAGGCCGTTGCGTTCGTTGTCGTCGATTCGGCAGGCCTCGAAGGCGGCGGTCAGCGGCTTGAGGGCGCCATCGTGCACGGTGACGACGGTGTCGGCGCACAGAAAGAAATCGACCTCGCTGGGGCGGGAGAGCTCGTGGCGGGCGTCCCAGCGCGGGAAGTGCATGACCAGGAAGAGGTAGGCGTCGGCTTGATCGAGCTTGGGGCGTTCGATGGGCGAGCGGATGTCCTCCAGGTTGAGCGGGTGGAAGCGCGGGAAGCGGTGATGCAGGGCTTCGACATCAGCGGCGGAGGGATGGACGATGTCGATCCAGGTCGTGCCGGCGTGGCTGAGGCTGCGGGTGGTCATGGGCGTATTTTAGCCACAGAGGCGCAGAGGCACAGAGGGGATCGGGGGAGATTTGCGCGGATTTGCGCTCTGCGCGCAAATGGATTTGGAGATTGCGCAAAGGGCGACGCTCAATGATGGCGGGGGATTGGGCGCTGTTGGGCGTGAGATTGGCATTGGCACGGGAGAAATTTTTTTCTGTGCCAATGCGGTCCAGCGCGATTGGGTTGTTAAGGCGCGTGTGTGATTAGGGTAGCTGATTTGCGGACGGGAAAGGGGACTATATGGTCGCGTTTGATTTTACCACCGAGTACACCGAGTACACCGAGTTAAGTGAGGGCGCAAAGGGCGGGCAAGACGTAACATAATAGACATTATGTCGCGCGCGTTAGTCCAGTATACTGATTGGCAAAATCAGCCGTCTGCGGGGAGTGTCCAATGACCATGCGCAAGAGCGAGCGGCGCAAAAAACGGCGGATGCTGAAGCAGCGGAAGCAAGTCGCCGCCCTGGCCGCTCTTGTGCTGGCGGCGCTGGGATTCGTCGCGCTGCTGGCGCTGGTCAACCGGCCCGCGGACGAGGGGCAAGCGGTCACGGTCGAGGTTCAGCCGGCCGATTTGTCGCCGGAAGCGGAGGCGGGCGAAGCGCTGTTCAAGGCGAATTGCCAGGCTTGCCACGGCCCGAACGCGGCGGGCACGAAGCTGGGGCCGCCGCTGATCCACGACATTTATAATCCGGGCCACCATTCGGACGATGCCTTTTATCTGGCGGCGGCGACCGGCGTGCGGCAGCATCACTGGCCCTATGGGGACATGCCGGCTCAGCCGCAGGTGTCGCGGGAGGAGGTGGGGCGGATTATTCGCTTTGTGCGGGAGTTGCAGGAGGCGAACGGGATTGTGACCAAGCGCTATGGCGGGTGAATTCAGCACAGAGGCGTAGAGGATTTTTCACCACAAAGGCACAAAGTCACGAAGGGCACAAAGACTTGGGTTAGGTGGATTCGGGCTGTCCGGCTTTTTCGAGGATGCATTTGATGAGGTCGACGATTTCCTGGAAGTGGTTGGGGTTGTCGGCGAGAATGTGTGGAAGGCAAGGGTATACGGGCTACATTGTACTAGCTGACAATGCTCGCGGCCGATTTCCCACGCCACTTATGTGCTCCCTCCAAAACTGATTTCGCTACATTGTCGTAACTTGGATAAACATACATGTTACCCATCTTTTTTCTTTCAAGAATTCTCCAGAGATTGTCGCCTTCATCATGTGGAAGAGTCAGCTTCTTCACGTTTCCGGATGATATCAGCTTCAACAATTCTTCTTCAAATGACGGCCATGGATTGCTAGGACAGCTGTCCTTTCGCCTTATTTCCTTGTGGATAACGAATACTCCTTCTTGCGCACGAAGATTTGGGATTTCGGTTTGTAGATGATTAAGAATGCGAAGCTCCGTAAATGGTTCCAAAGCATTCAATTTAAGCGCCCAAACTGCCATCTCCTTCGGGAGAGACTCTACGTCACGAATATACTTTTTGGCGTGGCACCTTAGAGCGTCGAAGGCATCTGATGGAGAGTCCTGATAGATCGCCACAATTTCTTCAAAGCATCCCTCAAGATAGTCCGCTGATAAGTCGTAGTTTGCCAATAGGCTTTTGGTGTCATAAGCAAAAAACGCAGCCACTAATGCATTGTAGCTAAAGTCAAGAAGTCTTGTGGGAATCCCGTAGTGTTGTGCAATAGCAAATACTACATGCGCGGTGTCGTATGCTAGTCCGTTTCCATTGTCGTCAGCAAGTTTTGCCGACGTTGCAGAAAAATTACTGCGCAAATGAGCCATGTAGCTCATTGTATTGCTTGGGAGATCAAGATTGATAAGGTTGGCATTCTGGATGAAGTTGTGAATCAGGCGAAATTCGTAATTCTGTCCGTATTCAGGTTTCCATTTTCTGAAGAGACTAGGCTCTACCTTCCAAGATGAGCAAGCGTGTCCGCGGAAAATCCAGCCGCCGTCGTCGATCCACTCATCCTGCAACTCAATCAGTCGATCAATAAACTTTTGCGCGCAGCAAAAGCATTCTGTCGCGGCCATGAACGGATCGCTGTCAACGGTAACGGTCTCACATCCAGTCATTATTGCCTCTGTCTGAGAATCAGAATCACAGTGCGGCAGTGTAATAGACATCAATCTCCTGTCAATGTGTAACCAATAGCGACTACAGTTGTTCAGAGGTTCTCTCGATGTCTGTGGTTGCCACATCGGGCGACCTGTCAGGTCGCCCCTACATTTTCTGACGCTGGCACTACTCGCCATCCGAATCCCGAAAACTTTTTACTTGTATCTCCCCGTTTGATTGTGATATATTTAACTATCGAAAAGTTGACTCGTTAATTGCGCTAAAGTTCTGGTCTGGCAACGCGGCAGTCCTGTTGGAATGGAAGGCATAATGGCGACAGCAGAATCCACGAATCCAACCGCGCTGAGCGCGCCCGTAGCCCGCGCTGCGGCGGCGCCGAGCATACAGGTGGCGGCGCCCAGCCGGCGCGAATTCCTCTACTATATTTGGGGCGCGTCCATAGCCTTGCTGCTGGGCCAAGCCTCCGCGGGCTTGATCTGGTTCGCTTTCCCGCGCTTCAAGGAAGGCGAGTTCGGCGGCGCCTTCGCTTTTAATCCGGAGGAGCTGCCGGGGGTTGGCGCCGCGCCGACATCGGTGCCGGCCGGCCGCTTCCACGTGACGCAGACCAGCGAGGGCTTGCGGGCGCTGTATGGCGTGTGTACGCATCTGGGCTGCCTGCCCAAGTGGGTGCCGACCAATGGCCGCTTTGAATGCCCCTGCCACGGCTCGAAGTTCCAGTTAAGCGGGACCTGGATTGAGGGACCCGCGCCGCGCAATCTGGACATCTTCATCGCCACGGTGACCTACGCCGATGGCACGACGGTTGAGACGCCAGCAGAGGGCGGCGCCATTCCGCTGGATGCCGACCGCGAGATCACCAGCATTCAGATTGACACCGGCGCGCGCATCATAGGCGATTTGCACCCCTAGCGCGGATGAAATCACACGAGGAGCTGCCATGACCATCCTCCCCTTCCCGTCCTTCCTCGATGACGTCAAGGAAAAGGGCTTCAAGAAGGCGGTATTCGAGGGCATCGACGACTCGGTCGAGCGCCTGACCGCCGGCTTGAATGTGCAGGACCTGCGCGAAGCCTTCCGCGGGGAAAGCGCCAGCCGCCGGCCGAATCCGCGTTTGACGCCGCATGCTGACGGCTTCTGGCTGCACATGCGCCCGTCTTATTTCAACCGCGATGTGACGGGTATGTATCCGACATTTCGGCTGGGTTGGCTGTCCTCTTATTTTGTGTTTTTCGAGACGATCACCGGCATCTTGCTGATGCTCTGGTATACGCCGTCGCCGGAAATAGCTTATGGCGATATGCTGACGATTTTGAGCAATGTGCCGCTGGGTCAGCTGATGCGCGATATGCACCGCCTGGGCGCCGAGTTCATGGTGGCGGTGGTGGCGCTGCACATGATGCGAACCTGGATCACGGGCAGTTACAAAAAGCCGCGCCAGTTCACCTGGTTCAGCGGCCTGATTTTGCTCGTGATTACGGGCTTCTTGAGTTTTTCCGGCTATTTGCTGCCTTGGGATCAGCTGTCGCTGTGGGCGGTGACCATCGGCGCTTCGATGGCGGAGGCGACGCCGGTGGTTGGCGATCAGGTCAACCTGCTGCTGCGTGGCGCGCCGGAACTGGGCGCGAACGGTCTGCTGCGCTTTTATCTGCTGCATGTGCTGGCGCTGCCGGCGCTGCTCTTCGTCTTCTTCGGCGTGCACTATTACAAAGTGGTCATCCACGGTCACAGTTTGCCGCCGAAAAAAGAGAACATCGGCGAGGATTCGGCCAAGCGCGTGCCGCTGGACAAACGCGTCTACTTCATCCCCGACATGCTGACTTATGAGATGTTCTGGCTGGGCGCGACCACTTTCATCATCACAGTGCTCTGCATCTGGTTCTATCATGCGCCGCTGGAGAATCACGCCGATCCGCAGGTGACGCCGCTGGGCACGACCGCGCCCTGGTATTTCCTCTGGATTCAAGGCGCGCTCAAGCTGGGCGACAAATTTTTCTGGGGCGTGGCTTTCCCGACCATCGCGTTGGGCGGCCTGGCGCTGCTGCCCTATCTGGATGTGACGCCGAGCCGCCGCTTCGCGCACCGCCGCTTCATGCTGACGATCGCCATGCTGCTGGTGTCGGTGAGCACGGTGCTGAGTTATATGGGCTTGGCCAAATTCGCCGTGCAGACCTCGGCTGAAACCGAGATTGTGCACGAGCTGACATTTGAGCCGGCGCACAGCAAGGTCGGCATTGGGCGGACGATTCCCTTTGATCAGATGATTGTCGGCGCCTATACGACGGCGCAGACGCACCATCAAGATGACATGTCCACCAACGACATGATCGCCCGGATCAACGCGGAAACGGCGGCCAACGGTCAATTTGACCAGATGATACAAGAGCTGAAAAATCAGCATCTGGGCGCGAATCAGCTGCCGCTGCGCTTCCGCAGCGTACCGGCCGACGAGGCGCCGAAGCTGATGCAGGTCATGCAGGAGTTCGCCCATCACCTGGAGGATGTGCCGGAAGAGCTGCCGAATGTTTGGGGCGCGCTGGTGATCACCGACAACCAAGGCGGTTTGAAACGGCTGGACTGGGTCGTAAGCTGGGACACCGTCTTGATCGAGGGAGGCAACGTGCAGCTAGACGAGGCTGGCGAGCCGAGCCTGGTCTACGCCACCGAGCAGGTAGCTATGACCGACAGCGAGGGCAATCCGGTGCTGGGCGACGATGGCGAAGCGGTCATGGAAGAGGTTCCCGTGCTGGATGAAGACGGCAATCCGGTCCCGGCACGGCGCATCTACAGCGACCATCTCTTTATTCACCAGGCATCGGCGTATTTCGATTAGCGCTTGCGCGCCGCGTGGTCAATAGCTTGTCGCGGCAAGGGAGACACAGGGACATTTCATGGGTCGACTACTCTTCATAAGGTCAATCGAAGGCCGAATTCTGGCCGGCATCACCATGTTCGTCGGAATGATGATCCTGGTGGGCTGGGTAGCCATCAACGAAGAAGCGCGAATGCAGGCTTTCGTGCGGCAGCATAACGGTCGCTCGATTGAACGCGGCGCGGAGCTCTTCGCCTCGCTGTGCGCCGAATGCCATGGCGAAGAAGGATACGGCGCCGACAATCGCGCGCCAGGCTTGAACAATCCGCATCTTTTCGGCTTTGACCCGGTGGGGCTGCAGACCGCGGCCATCACCAACGCCAACCGGGCGCTGGTGCGGCTGAACAAGGACACCGACAGACTCGTGGTTGAGTTGACTGACGCGGAAAACCCGCCGTCGGCAGAGCGGCAAAATGAAATAATCGCTGAGGTCGAAGCGCTGGAGACACAGATTGAAGAGCAGCAGGCAGCCATTGAAGCGGCGGTCGCGGAACGCATCGAGATTCTGGGTACGCTGGACAAAGCGGTAGACAACGGCCTCTTCCCGCAATGGGAGTCAATCGAAGACAGCGACCGCACGGCTGATAACGAAGTCGAGGTATTTTTCAACACCAATGGCACACGCCTGTCGCAAGTGGGCTGGGCCGGCGATTTGCACGGATACGTCGTGACCACGCTGATTCACGGACGACCTGGCAGCGCGCGCGTTTATCCCAGCGGCACCGGCATGGCGGCTTGGTCTCAGACGGCCGGCGGCCCCCTGCGGCAAGACCAGATCGAAGACCTGGCCGCTTACATCCTCAATTATGACAAGGGCGCCAATTGGACGACCGAGGACTTCCTGGCGGTAGCGCAATACGGCAAGCCGCTGGCGGATGGCTCGCTGCCAACCGAGCCGCCCCCGCCGCCGGCCGGCGACGATGTACTAGGTATACTGGCGCGCTGGGACGCCGACGAAATCGTGGGCAGCCCCGTCAGCGGCGAGCTGCTCTACGATGCCGAATTCGGCTGCACCGATTGCCACCGCAATGGCGCATCGGCGCCGGACACGGTAGGCACCTTCACGCGTATATCGACCGAGCGACTGACGCTGCCGCAATTCACTGGCTACAGCGTGGAGCAGTACCTGGTCGAGAGCATTACGCGCCCGGGCGACTACGTAGTCGACAGCTACAGTTCGGGCTTGATGCCGACCAACTTCGGTGTGCGCATGACCGATCAGCAATTGGCGGACATTGTCAGCTTCCTGTTGACGCAAGAGTAAGGCGCTAGTTTAAGCATGAGTGAGCCCTCGAAGTCGGGGGCTTTTTGATTTCTGCGCGGGGGCGCAAGATGCGGAAAACCTTATTGGCGATAGCGCTGCTTGTACTGACGGCGGCGAGCGGCATCGCCCAAGATGACGCATCCGAGAATTGCGGCGCGGAGGCCTTGACGCGGCAGCAGGGCGCCTTCGCGGCTTACCTGACATTCGACTTCGCCAACGATGCCGAGCAGGCCCTGGCCAATCTGTTTCGGCTGGGCGCGCTGTATCAGACGATGGCATTGGACTGCGGCTATCAGCCGAACGAAGTTGAGATTGACCGCCTGCTGGAGCAGACACTCTCGTTCGTTTCGCTGGACGACTTGATCCTGGCGCAGGCGGTGGGCACGGATATTGATGCCATCCTGGTTGAGCTCGACGAGGTCTATGGCGATCCTCTTAATGGCCAACTGCTCTACAACGGCTTGGAGCCGGCGCTGGGCGGCGGGACGCTGGGCTGCGCCGGCTGCCACGAGAACGAAGCGGTGGCGCCGCTGACGGCGGGCGCCTGGACGCGGGTGGACGCCATTCGCCTGACCCAGCCCGAATTTGCTGACTACAGTCATCGCGAGTATCTGGTGGAAAGTATTGTCCAGCCGATGGCTTATATTCCGCCGGATTACGCCGGCCTGATGCCGGAAATTTACGGGCGGCAACTGACCACGCAGCAACTGGCTGATCTGGTGGCTTTTCTCGACAGCCAGGACCAGCTGCTGGAGGATGGCTGAGACGCATTAATGAACTGCCGTTCGCGCTTGGGTCTTTGAATTCGCCGAGTCAGTAGCATGCGGAAAGCGCCCGGATTCTATTTGGGCGGGTTATGCATCTGAGATGCAATCCCCTGTTCCTATTCGTGGGCGCTGTCTTCGTTCGGGGGGCGTTTCGCTTTGATTACGTAATGACTAACGATTCCAGGCCAAAGCTTGGCTGCTTCCTCCGCAGTCACAAAACGCACCTTAGCGCCTGTTATTGTTCGCTGCTTGGGAGCCGCCTTTTTGTGGAACGAGGCAAGCTCCTTCGCCTGCCTGGCGGTCAGTTTTCTACTCATCGTTCACTCCGCGTTCCGATTCAGACACAATTACCGAGAATTGTCCGGCCTCTCTTGTGGCAGAGCTGCCAGTCCAGCGCACACTGAACGTATGACTCCGGGCACAATATACCATACATTTCGCCAGTTCAGAGTCAACATCACTGTAATAGTAGTAAACTCACGCGGGGTGAACGCTCCCTCGGTATTACTTAACGTTACCACTTCGCTATAGAGGGTGAATCCCAGCGGGTCTCTGAATTCCACAAGAGGTAAGAGCGGGCGGCCAACGTCAATCTCATCTATCAGCCACCTGGACAGAAGCAGCCAGGGAGGATCAAGCTCCCGCGCTAAAGGAAGTTCATCGATTTCGGGCGTAGCGTCCACGACGAAGTCTGTTAGTGGCAAGTCCAGCCATTCCGGCTCTCCCGCGTCGTGCGTAACAGTGTTCTCAGTGGTAACCGTCGTCCAAAGATGTCTCACAATATCCTCACAATTAGAACGGATGCGGAAGCGTATCACCGGTGAAGGTATGTGTCAACAAACCCTGCTCACTTTGTGGCGGTATCTGTCTTGACGCCGGGAGCTGTGATAAAATGCGCGAGTCGCATGAAAACTAGGCGCAAACCATTTTCCTGTTGATCAAGCGCTTTGCATTCAGGAGAGAATAACAAGTGGCCTTAGCCCGAGCCGACAGCCTGATGACGCGGCTGCTGCTGGTCAAGCCAGCGGCCGCAGTCTCAGCAGCCGAAGATACGGCGGGAACAACGCGCAAGGCGGAGAACGCGCTGACGCTGTCGCTGGCATTTTCTGGCGCGCGCTGCATCTTGCAGTACGCCCTGCTGCCTTTCCTGCTGCCGCTGGTCGGGGTGGCGGCGGACGCCACCGTGCCCATTTTGCTGATGATCAATCTGGCGGCGATGGTGTCCATCTACTTCAGCTTGCGGCGCTTTTGGACGATCGGCTATGCGCATCGCTGGCGTTATCTGCTGGTGGCGGCGGCCGCGCTGGTCCTGCTGCTGGCCTTCACCTGCTATGATATTCTAAAGTTGGGCGCGGCTTAGGCGCTACACTGTCAAGCATGCGCCACAATCGCTTGAGCGAGCTCGCTGACGAGTCGGGAGTGATTATGAAGAACCTTCAGACATGGAACCGTGAAATACGACTGGCGCTGCTGCTGATGGCCTTGCTGGCGCAGGTTGCTACGGCGCTGGCGCAGAATGCCGAGGAGGCCTCTTCATCGCCGGCCGGTTTGGCGATGCTGGTGCTATTCTTGGGCATCGCCGGCATGATCGGCGTACTGGTGATACGCTGGAGCCAGACGACCGGCGATGAGGAAGAATAGCGCTTGATGTCGGTGAGGAGCCCATGACCGAACGCGGGTGGGAAAAACCGAAAAACCTGGAAAAACCCAAACGATCTCAGCGCCTCAAGTTTCTGACGGCGGGCCTGATCATTTTGGCGGCGGTCCTGTACTTGCTGGTATCAGGCACCTTGCAGGGCGCGCGCTATTTCATCACAGTGGCGGAACTGCTGCAGGACGCCGCTTACACCGGCCAGACCGTGCGCATCTCCGGCGCGGTCGACGGCGAGACGATCGACTACGACAGCGAAAATGCGGTCATTCAATTTGAGATCGTCAATCTGCCCAGCGCCTATCAGGATCTGGCGACTGCCCTGCACGAAGCGCTGCTGGATGAAGACGCGCCGAGGTTGAGCATCGTGGTTGAAGACGCCGCCATGCCGGATCTGCTGCAGCATGAGGCGCAAGCGATACTGACGGGCGCATTGGCCGGCGATGGCGTTTTCCACGCCAGCGAGCTGCTGCTGAAGTGCCCCAGCCGATTTGAAGAGAGTACCGGCCCCGAAGGCTTAAGTCAGATACCGGAACATCAATAATGCTGGCGGAGATTGGGCTGGCGGCGCTGACGATCGCATTTGCCCTGGCCGTCTACGCCGTGGCTGCTTCGGCGTTGGGCGGGAAGAAGAAACTGCGTCGCTGGCAGCGGAGTGGGCGCAACGCGGCTCTGCTAACCTTCCCGGCGCTGCTGCTGTCGACGTTCATGCTGGTCATCGCGCTGATGACCGAGCAGTATCAGCTTTCCTACGTCTACAGCGTGACTGATCCGCAGACGCCGGCGCTGTATCGCTTCACCGCGCTTTGGGGCTCGCAGCGGGGTTCGCTTCTGTTTTGGTCGCTCTTGATGAGCCTGTTTACCGGTGCGGCGATTGCGCTCAACTGGCGCGGCGAACGGCGACTGATGCCCTTCGCGATCGCGTTTATGATGGCGACGCTGGCTTTCTTTCTGGGTTTGTCACTCTTCGTCGAGAATCCCTTTGAGCGCTGGTGGCTGCTGCCGCAGGCGGCGCCGAGCCCGCGTGAGATATCAAGCGCGTTGATACCGCCAGGGGCGGTGGCGCCGTCTGAGGCGGCTTTGCGGGCGGGCGCGCAAGGTTTGAACCCCTTGCTGCGTCATTTTGGCATGGTGATACATCCGCCCATGCTCTACCTGGGATTCGTCGGCTTCACGATTCCATTCGCCTTTGCCATGGCGGCGCTGGCGGCGGGCGAGCTGTCGCCCGGCTGGATCAAAGCCACGCGGCGCTGGTCCTTGATCGCCTGGATCTTCCTGAGCCTGGGGCTGATCCTGGGCGGGCGCTGGGCTTACGACGTCCTGGGCTGGGGCGGCTACTGGGGCTGGGATCCGGTGGAGAACGCGGCCTTTCTGCCCTGGCTGGTGGGCACGGCTTTCATCCACAGCGTGATGATTCAGGAAAAGCGCGGCATGTTGAAGCTGTGGAATATGCTGCTGGTGATCGCCACTTTTTCGGCGGTGATGTTCGGCACATTCGCCACGCGCAGCGGCGTCATCGAAAGCGTACACAGCTTCGCCCGCAGCCAGGTCGGCTTCCCCATGCTGGCTTTCTGGGCGGCGGTTACGATTATCGCGCTGGGCCTGCTGCTGTGGCGCTGGGGACAGGGAGAATTGAGCGACGAGCGTCAGTTCGCCAACTTGCTCAGCCGCGAGTCCCTGTTCGTGCTTAACAATGTTGTATTCATCGCGCTGTTTATCGCGATTTTCTGGGGCAGCTTCGGCTTGCCCATCTTGTCCGAATTGGTCTTTGATAAAGAAGTGACCATTGGCGCCGAGACCTTCGAGTTCTTCGTCGTGCCGCTATTCATCGCCATGTATATCTTGATGGGCGTGGCGCCGCTTTCAGCCTGGAGCGCGACTTCGCTGCCGCGTCTGGGCGCTGCGCTGCGTTTGCCGCTGCTGCTGACGGCGCTCAGCATCCTGGCGCTGGCGCTGAGCGGGACCAGCTTGCTGGTCGCCGCAGTCGGTTACGGGGTGGTCTTGTTCGCCGCCTATGTCGCGCTTTACGAGATTTATCGCGGCGCCAAAGCGCGGCGTCAGGCGCTGGACGAAGACTGGCTGCGGGCGCTGCTGGCGCTCTTCCGGCGCAATCAGCGGCGTTATGGCGGTTATGTGGTGCACCTGGGCGTCACCGTGATCGGCATCGGCATCATTGGCAGCACGGTCTTTCAAACCGAGGTTCAGCACACGCTGCAGCGCGGGGATGCCGTCTCGGTGCGTGATTACCGCTTGCGTTATGACGACTTCATTCGGGCGCAGGCGGTCGACGGCCGCATGATGAATATCACAGCCGTGACGCTTTTCCGCGATGGCGTGGAGATTGCCAAGATGCGGCCGCGCATTGACGACTACGATCAGATGCCGATGACGATCGCGGGCGCGCACAGCACACTGGAGAACGACTTCTACGTGCTGCTTATCGGCGGCGACCGCGAGCGCGCCACCTTCCGCATTTACATCAATCCGCTGGTCAACCTGGTCTGGTGGGGCGGTCTTCTGCTCATCATGGGCACGATTATCGCGGCTTATCCCAAGGTGGTCCCCAAATGAGCAGCCTCCCACTCCTCAGCCCGCTGCGATTAGCGCTGAAGCGCCCAGTGATTCCGACAGGAAATCCTGTTAAATGCGGGCGAGCCAATGGCTCGCCCCTACAGCGGTTCGACCGAAATTGGTTACGATTTGGCGTCGCGGTGTCGGTCCTGCTGTTGCTTGTGGCAGGCAGGCCTCAGGCGCAGGACAGCGGCGTCAGCGACACCGAAGTCATCCAGGTGGCTGAGCGCATGTACTGCCCGGTCTGCGAGAATATCCCGCTGGACGAATGCCAGACGACCGCCTGCCTGGAATGGAAGGAGGAAATCGCCGCGCAGCTCTCCGCCGGGCGGACGCCGCAGCAGGTGATCGACAGCTTCGTCGCGCGCTTTGGCGATCATGTCGTTGGCCTGCCGCAGGATCCGCTGCTGCGGGCGCTGACATTTCTGCTGCCGGCCGTGGCGACGCTTCTGGCGCTGTCTGCCGGCCTATACACTTTCCGGCGCTTCGCGGGCTCGCAGCGGCTGAGCCTGAAGCGTGAGGCCATGGCCGGCGGCGATTTCAGCGACGCGAGCTATCGTCAGCGGCTCGAGAACGATGTTCGGGCGCTGCGTTGAGACGGCGCGGACCAAGGAAGAAGATGAAGCGCGAGCATAGGCCGGACTTCCTGGAAGCGGGAAGCGCGCAAGCCAAGCGCAAGGGATTCAGCCTCGCTTCGCTGTCCATCCTGGCGGCGATGGCGGGCTTGGCTCTGAGCTTGGCGCTGCAGCTGAGCGAGCGGAATCGCGGTCGGCCCCTGAGCGGACCCGCGCCAGCCTTTGAGTTGGGCCTGTTCGATGGTGACAATATCGCGCTGGCTGACTATCGCGGCGGCGTCGTCCTGCTCAACTTCTGGGCTAGCTGGTGCCCGCCCTGCCGCGATGAAGCCTTGGATTTGCAGGCGCTCTACAGCGATTATCGCGAGGCCGGCTTCACCATCATCGGTGTGAATATGCTCGAGAGCTCGCCGCGGAAAGCGCTGGACTTCATGGAAGAATTTGGCCTCGCCTATCCCAATGGCGAAGATATTGAGCAGCGCGTGACGAAACTATACCGCGTCGAAGGACCGCCGGAGAGCTTCCTGATTGACCAAGCGGGCAATGTGCGCCAGTTTTATATCGGCAGCATCAACTACGACCGAGTGAGCGGCGCCATTGAAGCGCTGCTGGCGGAGGGGCGATGAGTATCGCGGGACTGCTGGTTTCCCTGCTGCTGGCTATAATCGTCATCGCGATTGTGGCGCAGCCGCTGCTGGGCGCGGCGCGCGGCGGCATAGACGCCGAGCCGGATGACCGGCGCGACCGCGTCGGCGTCTATTATGAGCGCGTCTTGACCAATATTCGCGACCTGGACGAAGACTTGGCCACGGGCAAAATCAGCCCTGCGGATCACGGGCGGGAGCGCGAAGTTTGGGTGGCGCGCGGCATCACGCTGCTGCGATTGCTGGATCAGTGGCAAGCTGAACAGCATCGGGCGGACGAAGCCACTGATATTGACGCGATGATTGAAGCGGCCGTGGCTGCCTATCGCGAAGGCCAGGGATCGGCGATCAGCGAGGAAATAAGTTGATCGCGCTCCGCAACGCCTTGAGCCTGGCAGCAGCCTTCGCGCTGGGCGCATGTTCCGGTTTGGGCGGCGAGCCTGAAATCGTGGCGACGCTTCCGCCACAAGACCTATGGGCTGCTGAAGCGACTGCGCCAAACGATTGGCGGCCCGATCCAGGCCAGGGCGCGCAGATTTTCGCCGAGCATTGCACGGAGTGCCATGGCGCCAGCGGCGATGGTCTGGGCGAGCTGGTCGAGGCCGGCAGCGTCGAGCGACCGCTTGACATGACAGATCGCGAGCTGGTCGCGCCCAAGTCGCCACTGGATTGGTACCAAGTGATTACCAAGGGCCGCCTCGAGAAGTTGATGCCGCCCTGGCAAAATGCGCTGAGCGACGCCGAACGCTGGGATGTGACGCTTTACGCCTATACGCTGGGCTACGATGAAGACCTGCTGGCCGCCGGCGAAAGGCTCTGGCGGGAGCGCTGCGCCGGCTGTGACCTGCCCGCCGCGATTCCGCCAATTTTCGGCGATCAAGAATACGGCGCGACCCTGAACCGCGAGACCTTTGACGGGGCGCTGGAGGCCGGGGAAGTCGCCGCGGTCATGGCTTTCGCGCGTCTGAAATCGCTCGAGATCGGCGGCGGCGGCGGCGGAGCGGCGGCAGCAAGCGAGGCGCCGCTGGGTGTGATTCGCGGTCAGCTTTTGCATGGCACGGCGGGCGGCAGTGCGCCAACCGGCGCGCGGATTCAATTGCGCTACGGCAATCTGGCGGCGGGCTTCACACTGGTCGAGACTGCTATTGACGCGGAACAGCGTTTCAGGCTTGCCGATGTCCCGCTGCGGCGCGACTACAGCTATGTCCTGGGCGCGATCTACCAAGGACGGCTGTTCAGCAAAAGTCTGCCGGAAGTGTCGGCTGAGGAAAGCCCGCCAGCGCAGACGCTTACAATTTATGACCTGACGACCGACCCGCGCGTCGTCGAGGTCGCGCAAATCGACCTCGTCCTCGAAGCGGTCGTCTGGGACGATTGGGGCTTGGGCTTATACGTATCGCAGTCGGTGAGCTTCCGCAACGCCTCCGACCGAATCTACACCAGCGGCCGCGCTTTTGATGACGGACGCGAGGCGGTGCTGCTGCTGCAATTCCCGCAGGGCGCGCGCGTACTCAGCGGCGATCAGGGCGGGCGCTACGTACTGATTGAGAACCTGGACAGCTTGCCAAACTCGGTGATCGACACTTTGCCGGTGGCGCCGGGCGCCGATCATCAGATTGTGCTGGAATATTTTCTGCCCTATCACCAGGGGCTGGACTTTCAGCAGGACTTCAGCAACAGGCTGGATGCCGAGGTCATGGTCACGCTGTCAGAGAATTTAAGCATCGAGAGCGACAATTTCTTGAACGAGGCCAGCAAAGCCGCTGCCGAAGGCTTGCGCGTTTATGCCGGGCAATTGAACATGGACAGCGAGCCGCGCCTCGCCTTCCGCATCAGCGGCGATCCCTTCGCCACCGGCGGCGCTGCCCACCGGGTCGTCACCGGCGATGTCCTGCCGCTGCTGGTCGCGGGCGCGGCAGCGCTTGCAGGCGGCGCACTGGCCGGTCTGGGCTGGCGACGCCGGCGCGGCGACGACGACGCCAGCGAGATAAACAGCTTGGTCGCGGAGCTGGCGCGGCTGGACGCCGACCACGATCAGGGCCGGATTAATCACGACCTGTACCATCACCGCCGGCGCGAGCTCAAAGCGAAATTGGCTGAGCGCATGGCCGCGGCCGAATAGGCGAATATGACGGACGCCAGCGCGATCATTGAAGTGGAAAAGCTGAGCAAAGCCTATGGTTTGCTGCCGGCTTTGAAGCGCCTGGATTTCAGCATCGACCGGGGCGAATTCGTCTTGCTCTTCGGCGCCAACGGCAGTGGCAAATCAACGCTGCTGAGGCTGCTGAGCGGATTAGCCAAGCCGACCTCGGGCGTCATCCGCATCGGCGGCTGGGAGCTGCCGCGCGAGGCGATGGCGGTCCGCGCGCAGATCGGTCTGGTGGCGCATCGTCCGCTGCTCTATGACAATTTGACCGCCAGCGAGAATCTCGACTTTTTTGGCAAGCTCTACGGCATCGAAGCCAACGAACGCGCAGAGCGCAGCCGGGAATTGCTGCGGCAGGCGGGATTAAGCCGGCGCGCCGACAGTCTCGTGCGGACATTTTCGCGCGGGATGAAACAGCGGCTGAGCATCGCCCGCGCCCGGCTGCATCAGCCCGACATCCTGCTGCTGGACGAACCTTACAGCGGGCTTGATCAAGCGGCCTGCAAACGGCTGGATTCCATGTTAGCGGGGGCGCATGAGGCCGGGCGCACCATCATTCTGAGCACCCATCAAGTGGCGCGCGCGCCGCAAATTGCCGAGCGAGCTCTGCTGCTGTCCGGCGGCAAAATCGCCTTTGACGGTCCCAGCGACCGCTACAGTTTGTCCGAGAGCTTTCAGGAAGCGTCTACCGCGCCAACCGCATGACGACGCCCTTTTTGCGCTGTGTACTGGCTATTATCGCCAAAGACTTGCGGACGGAGATTCGATCGCGAGAGCTGGTTAGCGTGATGGCGCTGTTCGCTCTGCTGAGCGTACTGGTTTTCAGTTTCGCGCTGGAACTTGACCGCGCCGCGCGCGCCGAGGCGATCAGCGGCGTACTTTGGGTCACGCTGATCTTCGCGAGTCTGCTGGAGCTCAACCGCAGTCTGGCGCAAGAGAGCGATCAGGGCAATCTCGATGCCTTGCTGCTGGCGCCGGTATCGCGCTCGGCCATATTCCTGGGCAAGTTCGCCGGCAACGCGCTATTCACTGGCATCGTCGGCCTGGCGCTGCTGCCGCTGATGACCGTGCTCTATGGCATGAACATGCTTGACCCATGGGTGATCGTCACGACGCTGGTCGGTATTGCCGGGTTCTGCGCGATTGGGACCTTGCTGGCGACCATGACCGCGCATACGCGGGCGCGCGAGACGCTGCTGCCTATCGCGCTGCTGCCGGCCGCCCTGCCCTTCCTGCTCACGGCGGCGCGAGCGACCAAAGGCATCCTGAATGGCGCGCCGGAGTGGCAGGTCTGGCTGCAGCTGCTGGGGGGAATCACTGTGATTTATCTGGCGCTTTGCCTGCTGCTCTATGGATTTGTTGTAGAAGAATAAAGCCGAAAGCGCGACATAGCCGGAGGAGATTCAGACCGGCTTCGGCAAGTTTCGGGCTTAAACTCTCAGAATTTCTTGGTAGAATTTTGCAGTTATAGTAAGATTTCAGTTGATTTAAGGGAGAAGGGAAAGCGCTTTGCCAACACAAGCGAGGCTGGAACCGAATCCGCAGCCGAGATTGCTGCGCGCGCTGACTGTATTAACTGCCGTAGGCTTCCTGGCGACCCTGTACCTGGGCTTGTTCGCAGCCGGTACCGACATTGAGCAAGGCCAAATTCAGCGCATATTCTATATTCACATGCCCTCATTTTTCGGCGCCTTCACGGCCTTTGGCGCGACTGTGCTTGGCGGCATTCTCTATCTGGCGCGCAAGCAGGCCGCCTGGGACCGGATTGCGCTGGCCGGCGTCGAAGTCGGGCTGGCCTTCTCGCTGATTAACCTGCTCACTGGCGCGATTTGGGCGCGGCCGATTTGGAATACCTGGTGGACCTGGGATCCGCGCTTGACCTCAGCCGCGGTCATGTGCTTAATCTACGCCGCTTACCTGATGCTGCGCGCCGGCATAGACGATATGAGCCGCAAACGCAATTTCATGTCAGTCTACGGCATCTTTTCCTTTGTCAGCGTCCTGACCACGCTCTTCATCATCCGCATCGTGCCCGAGACGATTCATCCGGTGATCGTCGGCGCCAGCCCGCAGAACGCCCAGGGCAGCTTTGAAGCGACCAGCGGCGTCTTCATGGCGCTGGCGCCGAGTATGCTGCTGTGGCTGACGCTGATGCCCCTCACCTTGATGTGGCATCGCTATCGGCTCGAGACCCGGCGTGAAGCCATCGACCGGCTGAAGTTTCTGACGCTGAGTGATTGAGGCATGATGACAGCCAAACAGCTAGCCGCAATGCTGCTGTGCCTGCTGCTGATCGGCGGCGGCGCGAGCGCAAACGACGAGCCAAGGACCGTGCCCTATTATCGGGCCGGCGCTTTCAATGCGCCGATTCTGGAAGGCTGGGCTAACATAAGCAGCGCCGACGCCGCGCAGTTTGAACTGGCAGAGGCCCAGGCGACCATTCGCACAGCGCTGGTATCAGCCGCAGACAGCCTGGCAGCCGCTCGCAGCGAATTGCGCGATCTGCTCGGGCTGGATATCAATCAGCCGGATTATGACGGCAAGGTCAACCTGGCGGACGGCACCTGGCGGACGCTGGTCTTTGACCTTGACGAAGCGACTACGGCGTCAGTGATGGCGCGGCGAAACGGGAGCGACTTCGCTGTAATCACCTTCGTCGAGCGGAATCCGGCGGCGCGGACACTGATGTTGGCCATCACGCAGGCGGACGATTCCCGGGACGAAGCCGACCCGGAAATTGCCATGGCCGCTGACACGCTCGCTGGCATCAGCCTGGAGCGACTCGACAGCGTTGAGGTCATAGACATGCCTAGCGGCGCTTGGCGAGTGTTGCGCCGGCCGGCGCTTACAGCCATGGGCATGGTCTTCGGCAATGAAAGCTATGTGGCGCTGCAGGAAGGCGAGCCGGGCGAACTGGCGGCGCTGGCGGACGCCTGGAATCGCGCGCTGCTGGGCTTCTTCATCACGCCTGACAACTCCCGCTACCTCGTTTTGGGGCTGGCCGCCGTCTTCCTGATATTGGGAACCCTGGTCTTCAGTTTCAGCTGGCGAGGGCGCGGCCTTGAGCGGGATTTGGCGCTTATCCAGCAGCTGGCGCAAGCCGGCGACTGAAGCCAAGCCCGCGACCATGACCAGCTCTTTGGGACTGCAAGTCGGCAAACTCTCCAATGCAAATGCTGCGCAACCATTGTTACAGGCGGGCGTATAGAGAATATATGGCGGTACGCAGCACAGGAGCGATGCGATGAGTGAAGCAGTAAATCCGCTGCCAGAGGACCCGGAAGGCGACGAAGGCAAGAACCCGCTGGAGCAATTCATCTTTCATCAGCGCCGCGGCCTGGAAGAATTCGGCAAGGCGATGGAGTCCTTGCTGCCGCCGCGATTCAAAGAGCATACGCAGGCGGCCGGCAACGAATTCGCCACCGGCTTCCGCGTACTGATCGACGCCGCCATTGATGAGATCAAGAAGGCCAGCGAGATGGAAGATCCCGATGCGCAGCGGGCCATGGAGCAGGAACGCCAAGCCAGCGCCAACCTGGCGGCGGACGAAAACGAAGAGCAGGCGGGCGGCGGCTCAAGCGGCAAAATCCGAGTCGAACTGGACGACTAGAGCGCAATCATCGGGGCGGGCATAATTCACCTGACCTGCCCTTGCAGCAATCCCCAAAGAGCTCAGAAGAACTCAGCCGAATATGTATGCGCGTTTGTATTCGCTTATGAAGCCTGCTCCTCGAAGCGGATGTTGAGGAATTTGTCCTCGAATTTGGCGCTGGTGATCTCGAGGCGCCGCAGTTCGTCAGGTAAGACGATATTGCGCCGGTAGGGACCGACGCTCAGGGTGATTTCTTCCCGCGACCGATACAGATCAAGCTGCTCTTTCTCAGCGAAGCCAATGGGCACGCGCAGCATCCACTGCGAATCGCCATCGAGTTGTTCCAACTTGTGTACGACGCCGTCAAAGAGGCGTTCGGCCGGATTGCGGTCGCCGTAGAGTTCGTCGGCCAACCGGCGCAGCATGTCCAAACCGCCGACTTCTTCGCCGAAGAGCGGTGCTTTCAGCAAGGGCAGGCTGCCAAAAGCTTCGCGCACAAAATCGATGTTTTTCGCCTGGCGTTTTTTCCAGGTTCTGAAGAAGGGGTCGGTGATTTCGTCGGGGAAGACGCGGTTGACCAGAATGGCGTCGGTGGCGTAGTCATAGAGGTTGAGATAGGTGTAGGTGCGCTGCGTCTCGCGGATGACCATGCGCTCGGGATTGACGACCAGGCGAATGCTGGCGTGTTCCGGGTCGGTCAGCAGCTCGCGCACGCCATCAAGCGTATCGAAGAGCAACTGCACTTGATCCCAGGCGTTGTCGGCGATGTCGATGCCAAGGTCGTTTTTCTTGCCGCGCGAGAGCAGCTTCTGCACCGGGCGGATGACGCTGTCCAAACCGCGCGCGATGCGCATCAAGCGCTCGACCCACCAGCGCGTCACATCGGGCAGGCTGAGCAGCCGGATGGTTTCAGCCGTGGGCGCGGCGTCAACGATCAGCACATCGTATTCATCGGCCTGGAAATACTCGCTGATCCAAAGTAACTGCGCACCCTCTTCCAAGCCGGGGATAATCGTCACCTCGGCGGCGTTGACCTTGGCGATGCCCTCGCGGTTGAAGAAGGCGCCCAGGTATTCCTGGATTTTGCCCCAGTACTTCTGCATGGAATAACGGGTATCGACCTCTTGCGCCCAGAGGTTTTCAGCGATTTGCGTGGCTTCGGGGCCAACTTCGACATCTAGCGCGTCGCCCAGGCTGTGCGCGGTGTCGGTGCTGATTACGATAGTGCGAAGTCCCAACTCGGCGCAGCGCAGGGCGGTCGCCGCGGAAATGCTGGTTTTGCCTACTCCACCCTTGCCAGTATGCACAATAACGCGCATCTAGTCACCTCTGATTGTCGTGTCAAATTGAATGGGTCACGCGTACATTTCCCATATCAGTATACGCAAGCAGAGCCTGAACGGTTCGCTGGATTGGCCAAGAATCAGGCGGATCTGGAGGCAGCGCAAGCTGAGCGCGGCTTGCAAACAATTGGGACATGTTTGCGACCAGCATCCAAACGAGGCTTGACAAGGTTAGAACAAACAATCTAGAATCACGGCGACAATTATCCGCTTTGCGGAGGAGTGAATAAAATGCGTCAAATCGTTCATGTTGAGATCCCTTCTGCCGACAATGACGCGCAGAAAAAGTTTTACGGCGACCTGCTGGGCTGGCAGGCGATTGACGTCCCCATGGGACCCGATATGACTTACACCATGTTCCAACTCAACGAGACCATGGGCGCGGCCCTTTCGGCGGTCGGCGACGGCGTCGAGCCTGGTGATGTCATCCTCTACTTCCACAGTGATGACCTGGACGCCGATATGGCGCGGGTCAGCGAGCTGGGCGGGCAGGTGATATTGCCGCGGCAGGATGTGCCGGGATTCGGTTCCTTGGGCATGTTTCTGGATCCGACCGGCAATCGCGTCGCTTTCTGGCAGGACGCGGATCCGGAGCAGAGCTAGCGAAGGCCGACCCCGCCCCCTCCCCATAGCTATGCTGAGGGGCGCCACTGGTTGCGTCGCGGCAGTTATGGGTATGCTTAGATTAGCCCCGGCAAATGGCGCAAGACGGGCGACCCCAGGGCCGCCCCTACGATTTTCAATTATGCGGGAACATGACGTGGCCGAGTATCCGCTATTGAAGAACTTCATCAACGACAAGCTGGTCGCGCAGATTGCTGACCGTATTGCAGCCGTGCAGCCGTCTTTTGCAGCAGCCGCTTTTAGGACCGCGGTGATCGCTGAATTAGGGGGCCTCGAACTCAAGGCGCGCCACCGCTTGATAGCGGCCAAGCTGCGCGAATACTTGCCGGCTGACTATGCAGATGCGCTGCGAATCCTGCTGGCGATGCTGCAGGACGAGCAGGTTTCGCCCAGCAAAAAGGCCGGGCTGCGACTGATGTCGATACCGGCCTTTGTAGAAGTCTACGGCCTTGATCATCCGCGCGAGTCCCTGGACGCCATGCCGGCCATTACACGCGTCTCGTCCTGCGAATTCGCCCTGCGGACCTTTCTAACAGCGCATCCGCAAGCGACGCTGGCGCGTCTTCATCGCTGGGCGAAGCATGAGGACGAGCACGTCCGCCGCCTGGCCAGCGAAGGCAGTCGACCGCGGTTGCCCTGGGCGCCGCCGCTGCGACAATTCATCGCCGATCCGACGCCGACGCTCGCTTTGCTTGAACGGCTGAAGGACGACCCCTCGCTTTATGTTCGGCGCTCGGTGGCCAACCACCTCAACGATATCAGCAAGGATCATCCAGGGCGCGTGTTGGAGCTTATGGAAGTGTGGGCGCCGGGCGCGAGCCAGGAGCGGCTCTGGCTGATCAATCATGCGCTGCGGACTTTGGTCAAGCGCGGCGACCAGCGGGCGCTGGCGATACTCGGCTTCGGCGCAGCGGATGTCGCCTTATGCGGGCTGGAATTGTCTCCGGCCGCGCTGCAATTTGGCAATGCGCTCGAATTTGCGTTTGCGCTGGAAAACCGCGGGAGAGCCGAAGCCAAGTTGATGATCGATTTCGTGATGCGCTTCCGCAAAGCCAACGGGAAGACTGCGCCCAAAGTATTCAAACTCAAGCGGACGCGGCTGGCGCCGGGCGAGACCCTGTCGGTCAGCAGGAAGCTGGCCATCCGTCCCATCTCGACTCGCAAGTATTATGCCGGGCGGCAGCGGCTGGAGATTCAAGTCAACGGGCGCGTACTGGGCGGCGCCGACTTTGAGCTTGTGATGGACTAGAATTAATCACAAATCGCACAGAAGTAAGTGCAAGTAAGTAATGAGAATATAGGTACATCATCGCAATAGCGAATTTTCGTGTTTTTGCGGGCGAGCCAAGGCTCGCCCCTACAACTTTCGACTATATTTTGAACCCGGTAGGGGTCAGCCTTGGCTGACCCGATACTGTGAAATTTGCATGACTTACTTTGTTCCACTGAGGGCGCGCAGACACCGTCCGCCAGCGCGGAGATAATTGAACTATTGCGCTAGAATGAGGCGTTGCGCGTAAAGACAAGCGAAGGCGAGTTCTGTTGTGTCCGCAAATCGGAATCTGCATAAAGCCAAGTCCAACAAAAAAGACGAGTTTTACACACAGCTTGTCGATATTGAAAACGAACTCCGTCATTACAGCGAGCACTTTCGCGGCAAAGTGATTTATTGCAACTGCGATGATCCGCGAGTGAGCAATTTCTTCCACTACTTCGCCTATAACTTCCGTGTGCTCGGCTTAAAAGGCTTGTCCGATACTAACAGATGAGAGTAGCTACCGCTCCGTCTGGTCGTCCTTCCTGCCGGTTGAATAGAACGGCGATGTTGTAGGCGGCTGTTTTCGCGGCTATTCGCGTCAGCATGCCGAGTTCACTGTGGGCATT
>JAJDXR010000075.1 GCA_022823165.1 Anaerolineae bacterium
GGTGGGCTCCCGTATGACCCGAGTCGGATAAAATTACGAATCCCTGGAAGAAGCTAGTTGCCCGCATTCGCGCCCGGGTTGTGGTTTTGTGGCTGTCCCGAATTACGGGCGATCAACTCTGTGGCGAAAAAAACCTGTGACGTGTTCGCTTAGAGAGTTATATCCGCGATGTTCACCACTCCCGGGATTCTGGGAGTGGCTATCTTGGTGGATATTTCCTGAACGCCGAGCTTGGCACAGGTTAATTCACCACAGAGACAAAGAGGGGCGCGCAGACACTGCCCGCCGGCACAGAGTTTTTTCTTTGGGTCGAAGGGAAACCGCATCCACTAAAATTGACACTCGCGGATTCTATCGCCTATGGCGCCTTCCTTCTGGAGAATCAAAATGCTGGAAGGAGGCTATCTCGGAATCGGTTCGAGCCGCCTTCGACTGGACTAGCCCGGCAGCCGGGGCTCAGCGTAGTACTGCCCCTCGAAGCCCTCGGCGGTCCAGCGACGGCGCCGCGAAAGTCGATTCTGTACCAGGTGCAGGGACCAGCGCAGACCACGCCGCCCAGCACCAGAAAACTTCCAGCGGCTCCAGTTGAGCGATGACATCGTGTTACGTGCCGGGGCCGGCGCGCAGGTTGAGCCAGCGGCCCTCTTCGTTCAGCGTGACGCCCCCGAGCAAGCGGCCAAAGCCATCAGCAAGCACAGGCTCAGCGTCAGCCTCAGAAACAGTCTCATAGGGTCATTCTAACCCAAATCAGTCGTCAACAGCAGGTGGCGAAACTGCTATACTGAACGCCATTGCGCCAACGCTACAGGGGAAAATGCTGATGAAAGCCGTGCAAATTATCGCTCGCGGGCAACCCGCATTTGTCGACGCGCCGCTACCGACGCTGAAGCCCGGAACGGGTCTGGTGCGCTCGCTGCGCCTGTCCCTCTGCGGCAGCGATGTGCGCCATTTGCACTACCTGCCGGATGACCGCTACCCCACCGCCACCGGCGAAACCGGGCATGAGATGGTGGGCGTGGTCGAGGCGATTGACCCCGTGTCAGACGACAGCGCCGTGAAGCCGGGCGACCGTGTGCTTTGCCTGGCGCCCGACCACCGCGCCATGTGCGAGTACTACCTGGCGCCCATCGACCGGCTGCTGCCGCTGGACCCGGCCACGCCGCTGGAGCATTCGGTGCAGGCGCAGCAATTCGGCACGGTGCTATACGCCGCCCGCGTATTGCCCGATTTGCGCGGCAAGACCGTCGCCGTCATCGGCCAGGGCTCGGCGGGTTTGTGGTTCAACTTCGCCCTGCAGCAGCGCGGCGCGGCCAAAATCATCGCGCTTGACCTCAAAGCCTACCGCCTGGCTTACAGCGAGCGCTTTGGCGCCACGCATACGATTCACAACGCGGAGGTTTCCGCGGCCGAGGCCCTGCGCGAGATCAACGGCGGCCAGCTGCCCGATGTGGTCATTGAAGCGGCCGGCGAAAACGAGTCCATCCGGCTGGCGGTGGAGATCGCGCGGCGCGGCGGCTTCGTGCTGCTATTCGGCGTACCGCGCTTCGACACCATGGACGGCTTCCCCATCTTCGAGGCTTTCTGGAAGACGCTGACGCTGCGGGGCATGGTGGGCACGATCAACGACCCCGGACACGCCTGCACACGCCAGGCCCTGGACTACATCAACAGCGGCGCGGTCGATGTCGGCGGCATGATCACGCACACCTTCAAGTTTGCGGACGTCTTCGAGGCCTATGAGCTGCACCGCCTCCAGGACGAGGGCGCGGTCAAGATTGTGATTGATATGGAGGGGTGATTGGCCACAGAGGCACAGAGGATTTTTTCTTGGCCACAGAGGCGCAGAGACACAGAGATTTTTTTCTTAACCACCGAGGACACATAGGACACAGAGGAAAGCTATGGGCGCGCCGGACAGCATATACCGCTTGGTCGAGAAGTTCGAGCGCCACAAACCCGGCAGCGAAACCGAAGTGCGCGTCCAGTTTGTAGACGAGCTCTTCAGGGCGCTGGGCTGGGACATGCGCGACAAGCGGCAGGTTCGGCACGAGCCGCGGGTAATCATCAAGGAAGCGGGGTTTGAACGATCCAAGCGGCCCGATTACAGCTTCCACACCGGCAACCCGGCCGACTTCTACGTCGAGACCAAGATGCCGCATGTCAACCTCGAGCGCAACCCCATCCCGGCCTTTCAACTGCGGCGCTATGGCTGGTCGGGCAACGCCCCGGTCAGCGTCTTGACCGATTTCGAAGAATTCAGCGTCTATGACTGCCGCATCCAGCCGCAGCGCAGCGACCCCGCCAAGAAAGCGCGCCTGCGCTATTTGCAGTATGGCGAATACATCGACCGCTGGGACGAGCTTGAGTCGCGCTTCAGCCGCGAGGCCGTGGCCCGGGGCGCGCTGCGCGAGTGGGTGGAAGGCGAGCGCGTACGCGGACTCTTCAGCGTCGACCAGGCTTTCCTGCGGGAGATGGAAACCTGGCGCGAGGCCCTGGCCCAGGACATCGCCCTGCACAACCGCGAGCTCAGCCAGCGCCAGTTGAATCTGCTCGTCCAGCGCGCCATCGACCGCATCGTCTTCCTGCGCATCGCCGAAGACCGCGACATCGAAGCCTACGGGCGCCTGCGCAGCGCCGCCGCCAGCGGCAAACAAGTCTATGACGAACTAAAAATCCTCTTCAACGAAGCTGACGACAAGTACAACTCGGGCCTCTTTCATTTCGGGGCGGAAGCCCGTGCCAGCCAGCCTGACACGCTTTCGCTGCGCATCCACATCCCCGACGCGCCCCTGCGCCGCATCATCAGCAGCCTGTATTTCCCCACCAGCCCCTACGAATTCTCCGCGCTGTCGGCCGACATCCTGGGCCAGGTCTACGAGCAGTTCCTGGGCAAGGTCATCGAGATCAGCGGCGGCGTGCGCGTGGAAGAAAAACCCGAGGTGCGCAAAGCCGGCGGCGTCTATTACACGCCCGCCTACATCGTCGACTACATCGTGGAAAACACAGTCGGCGACCTGCTGCGCGGCAAAAGCCCCAAAGAGGCCGAGAAGCTGCGCATCCTCGACCCGGCCTGCGGCAGCGGCTCCTTCCTGACCGGCGCCTACCAGTACCTGCTCGACTGGCATCTCAAAGTCTACAGCGCCGAGCCCAGGCGCTACCGCAATGTCATCCGCGCAGTCCGCGGCCGCTATGTGCTGACGACAGTCGAGAAGCGCCGCATCCTGGAAAACAGCATCTACGGCGTCGACCTCGACCAGAACGCGGTGGAAGTGAGCAAGCTGTCGCTGCTGCTGAAGATGCTGGAGAACGAAGACGGCAGCGACGCCACCGGCTTGCAGACGGTCATGTTCAGCGCCGGCGAGCGCATCCTGCCCGACCTCAGCGGCAACATCAAATGGGGCAACTCGCTCATCGGCAGCGACTTCTACAGCGGCGAGCAGCTGACGCTCTTTGACGATGAAGCGCTGCTCAAGGTCAAGCCCTTCGATTGGGAGGGCGCGGAGGGCTTCGGCGAAATCATGGCGGCGGGCGGTTTTGACGCGGTGATTGGGAATCCGCCCTATGTGTTCACCCGTAACCAAGGCATTGACAAATACCAGAAGGCATATTTTTATGATCGATTCCATCATCAAAGTGCACAGCTAAATACCTTCGGTTTATTCGTTGAGAGAAGTTATCAAATCCTCGCCAATGGGGGATTGCTCGGATACATCATTCCAAACAATTGGCTTACTATCGACAGTTTCTCTCAATTAAGAGATTTCATTTTGTCTAACACAGGCAATGTCTATATCTACAATATCTTGGACAAGGTGTTTGGCGATGCGAACGTAGATTCAGCTATAGTCGGCTTTCGCAAATCAGAATCGACGACGCTTACGATTGGCGAAATCAAAGACCAATCGATTGTTACAGAAGTAGAAGTTGCGCCGAGTGAGATAAATCCTCCGAGCTTCATAATCCAAATCGCATTGCTCAAAGATGTGGAAGGGAAACGCCTGATAGATAAAGTCAATGCTATATCCGAACCATTGCAAAATAGCGCAAAAGTCAGCACAGGGCTAAAGGTTTATCAAAGAGGCAAAGGGGATCCCGCCCAAACGAATCAAGAAAAAGCGGAGAGGATTTTCCACGCCAGGAAAATGATTGACGCCACATACGGAAAATATCTCGACGGAGTAGATGTGCAAAGATTCAATCTAGACTGGTCCGGTCAGTACTTGAGCTATGGAAAGTGGATAGCCGAAATGCGTAAATCCGTTCCATATGACGGCGAACGAATTTTGGTTCGCCAGATTCCGTCCAAGTTGCCATACACTGTTAACGCCGTGTTTACGAAGGAAGCCTATTATAATGACATCAACAGCATGGTGATCTTCAATCCAATTAGCGTTTCATTGAAGTACGTTCTTGGTGTAATAAACTCCAGACTGATTTCATATTGGTTCGTAAAAACCTATGACAAATTACAGCGCAAGATATTCCCGCAGTTCAAAGTCAAAGAGCTAAAGCAGTTTCCAATCCGCACAATCGATTTCGATAACCCTGGTGACTTAGCGATGCACGATGAAATGATCAAGTTGGTGGATGAAATATTGAGCAGACATAAGCAACTGCCGCGCTTGACAGGCGAGGGTCGCAGGATTACAGAGGCGCTTATTCGGACGGTGGATGAGAAGATCGACGCGCTGATCTACCGGCTGTATGGGCTGTCGAATGATGAGATTGCGATTGTGGAGGGTGGTTAGTATAAAAATTCCGTTAACATTATCCGAACACCTGTACTTATTCTCAATCTTATGGTACAGTTTGATTGATTCAGTCACGCTATTACATCTTTCGCGAGTAGCAATCAACCAAAGGAGCCGTGCAATGGCGAAGAGGAAAGTTTGCATAAGTTTTGACTATGAAGACGATAGGGATTATCGGAATTTGCTTTCAGCATGGGACAAGAATTCTAACTTTGAGTTCACGTTCAACGATTTGACGCCGAAAGAAATCCAGACATCAAGCGTTTCTGTAGTAAAGCAGGTTCTTACTCGCAAGATAAACGCCGCCACCTATACGCTCGTAATCATAGGGAAGAACGCGAACAAGAGACACCGGCACAGCGCCCAGATTGGATACAAGAACTGGATCAACTTCGAGGTTGCTCGTAGCAAGGCGAATGGAAACAAGCTGGTAGCCATCAAACTTGACAACAGCTACGAGAGCCCAGATGAGATAAAACGCTCGGGCGCGTCGTGGGCACGAAGTTTCACGCAGGCGGAAATAATGAAAGCGATTAGGAACGCCTGATCAATATGACTGATGACAAGAAACTGGAAATACTGTACGCGCACTATCGAGATATTGTAGACGCTCGTCGTAACAATATCAGATATCGCTATAGGTATCTCTTTTATATTCTCATCGTTACTTTGTTGATTCTGCTACAAACCAAATTCCCCACTGATATTGAGAATCTCGTCTCCACACTCCTTGCGCATATCCTGCGGAGTGAGTCTATCACAATCAGTTTTCAGATTGTTGAATTTGGATTTTCGTTTGCTCTAATGTTACTTATTGTGCGCTATTTGCAGATTTCTATTAACGTCGAGCGTTCTTATCAGTCAACTAACCGCCTTGAAGATCAGTTGAATTGTCTCTTTGGAGATAAAGTTTTCCTGCATGAAGGAGAAAGTTATTTGGAGAACTATCCTAAATTTCTTGATGCAATCGACATACTTTATAAACAGATTATTCCGCTTATCTTCGTACTGGTCGCATTGATGAAAATAGCGGCTCTGATTCCAATTTGTCTAAATCCAGAATATCTCCTGCCAAATCTAAATGCTATCTTTGCTTTCGTCATTATCTATTTTGTAGGGCTTTATTGGTGGTTTCTACTGGAATCCAATAATCAGGAACATGCTGAAAGTCAACAGGCTGAGAATATAGCAGCAACTTCAATTGGACAAAATAACCCCGCCTCGTAATCTCATCCTGTCTTCTACGGTAAAATCCCTTTGCGCCACTGCGCTGAATCTAAGCCGGCAAGCGCTCAATGAAGTACAAGAATCCCAGCACGAACACGCCCGCCATCGTCGCCCCGGTAGCGACCAGCCACATGATTAGCAGCGCGTCTGCCGCTCCAGGTCGGCTTTGGTCGCCGTGCGCGGTTTGGAACTCACTCCTTGACGAAGCCCGGAGACGGCTTCTCGTAGCTGAGGTCGAGGTGATCGGCAATGGCTAAGAGAATGGCGCGGTTTTCACGTATAAGGTCACGGTTTTCGAGCACGACCTCTTCTAGCAGTTCCAGCCGTTCTTCGACTCGCTCAAGCCGGGAACGATTGTCGCGGGCGATTTCCAGCACTTCGTCCAGCGTATCGGCGTAGCCGGCGAATTGATCTATGAGCGCGCTCTGCGCAGTGCGCAGCGTCTCAATATCTTGTTGCGCGCGTTTCATGCGCAGCTCTGTCAGTTCCATCTGGCCGTCTCCTTCTCCTTCAGTAAGTTAGCGGTATGACGCCATGTTAGCCGCGCGACGGCGCGATGTCAAGCAGCGCCGGATGGCGCTCACTCCTTGACGAAGCCCGTCGGCGGCTTGGGCGGCACGTCCAGGTGCGCCATGAGCCGGTCCAACTTTTCATTGACCTCGGCGAATTGTTGCTGGGACCACTCATGGTTCGCCATGATCAACTCACGGTTCTCCGAGACCATCTCCGTCAAACCCAGCAGCGCTGATTCCAACGTATCGACTTTATCAAACAGCTCGTCTTGGGCATCGTGCAAAACCTGATACTCGCCTTGCATACGCTTGAATCGGATGTCTGTTGTGACTGCCATGCCGCCTCCTTGTGTTCGCATTTTCCAGCATACCTTGACACCTGTAAAGCGCGCCGGCTATCCCCTCGGTGTACTCGATGGTAAAAGTCTTTTTTGACCTCTGTGGCGAAATCCCCAGCCTCACTCCTTGATGAAGCCGGCGGGCGGTTTGGGCGGCACGTCCAGGTGCGCCATGAGCCGGTCCAACTTTTCATTGACCTCGGCGAATTGTTGCTGGGACCACTCATGGTTCGCCATGACTGTTTGATTCAGTCCCAGCAGCGCCTCTTCGTAAGTGTCGATCCGGTCCAGGATGTCGTCCTGCCCGTCACGCACACTCTGATATTCCTTTTCAATCCGCTTAAAACGAATGTCCGTCGTCGCCATGCCGCCTCCTTGTGTTCGCATCCAGTTTAATGGCGCTGCGCCAGCCTGTCAAACTCCGCGGCCTCTGTGGGAAAAACAGCCCCGACCATTCGCCTTTTCGCCCGACATACGCTATCGTACTCTCAAACCGCTTTAGCCTCCGAGAGCAAGCTCATGCCCGACTTGGAACTGCAGCAATACCTCTTCGACCTCAACGGCTACCTGGTCATCGAAGACGCCTTGAGCGCCGCCGAAGTCGCCGAGCTCAACCGGCTGATCGACCGGCAGAATCTGCCGCCGCCGGAGGACTCGCCGCGTTTCGGCAGCGCGCCGACGCTGGGCGCGTCGCTGCTCAAGCCCGAGACGACCGTGCCCGACAGCATGACGCTGCAGCGGGAAGCCAGGCCCGTAGGCGCCGGTTTCCTCAATTGGGGGCAGGCTTTCTGCGACCTGCTCGATCATCCCGCCATCATGCCGGCGCTGCGACTGCGCCTGGGCGATGCCTTCCGGCTGGATCGGCTCTACGGCATGATCATGCGCCAGGGCATGGCTTACGGCAGCTTGCATGCTGATTATGGCGCCACCGCCACCAACGAGAATGTGCCGCCGGGCGAATACTACGCCTTCCGCAGCAGCCAGATTTACGAGGGTTTCATCGTGGTCGCCTGGGCGCTGACCGATTCCGGCGGCGAGCACGGCGGCTTCTGCTGCGTGCCGGGCAGCCACAAGAGCCACTACAAGCTGCCTCCGCAAATCAGCCAGAATCATCACGAATCGCCGCATGTGGTCATGCCGCGGATGCCGGCCGGCTCAGTCATCCTCTTCTCCGAAGCGCTGACGCATGGCACAGCGCGCTGGAACGCCGAGCACGAGCGGCGCACGGCGCTCTACAAATACTGCGTCTCGCATTTGACCTGGACCTCGAAGCGGGTGGAGGCGCCGACTGAATTCCAGCTGACGCCGCGCCAGCAGATTCTGCTGCGCGATCCGGGTGATCCGATCCGGCACTTTCCGTCCCTGTTTGATGATGTCTTTGTCTGACGGGCCGAGGTCGGTCTCGCTCAGGTAGCGGCGTCACCCTTGTCAGGCGCGTAGCTCAGGTCGGTCAGCCCCAGCGTCCGCAGCGCCGCGCCGACGCGCTTGACATCGGCGCGGTCGCCGGCGTCGTAAGTGCGCGCGCAGAGCAGGCGCTCGTCGCGCTTGCTGATGCCCTGCGTCGACACCTTGGACTTGTAGCCCAGCTCGCCGCGCTCGGTCAACGTCTTGACCCGCTGCCAGAGCGCGTCGACATCCGCGGCGGGCAGCCTGGCGCGCCACTCGCCGGCGTTGGCCGTGGGCGGCGGGTAGTCGCCTGCGGCTTCGCGCCTGGCTTCGATCCAGTAAACCGAGCTGTAATCCGAGGGCCGGGCGCTCTGGTCGTGAAGCATACGCGCGCGCTGCACCATTTGAATCAGGTTGAGGTCGGGTGGCCGCTCGTCTTGGCTCATGCGCGGCTATAGTGTGGTGGGCTGGCTGTTGAAGTCGCTGTCGAAGCCGTAGCGGCCGATCAGCGGGACGAAGCGGCAGCGCAGCAGCGTCCGCGAGGCGAAGCGTTCGCCGCGGCGGGTGATCAGCTTGAGCTCTTGCAAGTCTTCGTCGCCGATAGGCAGGATCATCTGTCCGCCGTGCGTCTCGAGCTGGGTGCAAAGGACATTGGGCAGACGCGGCACCGCTGCCGTGACCATGATGCGGTCGAAGCTGGCTTGGTCGGGCAGGCCCTGGCTGCCGTCGCCCACATGAATGTCGAGGTTGTTGTAGCCCAAATCGCCGATGCGCTCGCCGGCTTGTTCAGCCAGCCGGCCCACGCGCTCGACGCTGTAAACGTAGCGCGTCAGGTGGCAGAGTATGGCGCTCTGATAGCCCGAGCCGGTGCCGATTTCCAGCACGGTTTGATGCGGCTTCAAGCGCAGGCGCTCGGTCATGAAAGCCACCATGTAGGGCTGCGAAATCGTCTGACCTTCGCCGATGGGCAGCGGGCGGTCTTCATAAGCGTTGGGCTTGAACTCTTCCAGCACGAACTGGTGGCGGGGCATGACGCGCATGGCGTCCAGAACGCGGCGATCGTTGATGCCGCGCTTGACCAACTGTTCGTCGACCATGCGGTTGCGCTGGCGCGCGTATTCCCTTGATGTCGGCATGCGTGTTTCCAGACTGTCGCCCCTGTCCCGCACACTAAAACTAGCACAATGCGCCATAGCGGGCAATCAATTTCGCGCCAGGTTCAAGCGGCGCGCCAGTTCACGCGCGCAGCAGCGGGGGGTGTGCTGGCTCTGGCGAAGGCGCGGATGTTTGTTACATTATGGACGCGCGACAGTAGGGAGCGCTGAAAGCGAATCATGGCGGACCAGGAAACGAAGACGACGCCGTCTCTGGATACGCGGCGGGTGCTGCCGGTGTTTCTGCTGGTCTTCGTCGATGTGCTCGGCTTGACGGTCATCCTGCCGCTACTGCATTTATACGCGGCGGCTTACGGCGCGACCCCGCTGCAGATCGGCGTTACGCTGGCGGCTTTTCCGCTGGCGCAGTTAATCGGCGTGCCGGTGATGGGCGCGCTGTCGGACCGTTTCGGGCGCAAACCGCTCTTGCTCATCAGCCAGGCGACCACCTGCTTGAGCTTCGTCATGCTGGGCTTGGCGGCATCACTGGAAATGGTGATCCTGTCGCGGCTGATCGACGGCCTTTTCGGCGCCAACCTGGCGACAGCGCAGGCCGCGCTCAGCGACATTACCGATGCCCGCAGCCGGACGCGCGGCCTGGGCGTCATCGGCGCGGCTTTCGGCCTCGGCTTTATCTTTGGTCCCGTCATCTCCTTGCTGGCGCTGGAGCTATCCAGCTCGCTGGCGGCTCCAGCATTCACCGCGGCCATCTATTCTTTCGCCTCCATCCTGGTCACGCTTTTTATGTTCACCGAAACGCATCCGCCGGCGGCGCGCGGGTTTGGCGGGCGGTCGGGAAGCGGCTTCATATCGATAGCGCGCTATTTGCTGCGGCCAACCCTGGGCCTTCTGCTGCTGCTGATGTTCGCCCAGCAGCTGATATTCTTCGGCTACGAGAGCCTGCTGGGCTTGTTCACGCTGACACGGCTGGGCCTCCTGGGGCGCGGCAATGCGGCGCTCTTCATCGTGATCGGCCTCATTCTGGTGCTGGTGCAGCTGCGCTACATCGGTCGCTGGAGCGCCAAGCTGGGCGATCGCGGCTTGGCGACCCTGGCGCTGGCTTTGCTGGCGCTAGGTTTGCTGCTGACCGGCTTGACGCCCGCCGCGCCGCATCCCTTTTATGTGCGTGAATTGGCGCAGCGAGACTTGCTGGCCGCCGCGCCGTCACAGACCGAAGCGGTCATGGGCGAGTTAGGCGTCGAATTGCCGCCTAACGGCAAGAACAGCTTGGCGGGCGTACTGTGGCTGCTGGTCGCGCTGATTCCAGTATCCATAGGCGCGGGCTTGATTCGTCCGGCGCTGAACAGCTTGCTGACGCAGCGGGTGAGTCCGGGGGAGTACGGCGGCATCCTGGGCCTCAGCGCCGCGCTGGTGAGCGCGGCTAACGCGGCGGCTCCGTTGGCAGCCGGGCTGATATTCCAAAAGGCCGGCGAGACCGCGCCCTTCCTGATTGGCGGAGCGCTCATGACGGGCTTGTGCCTTCTGACCGGGCTTTGGTCCGGCAGTGCGCGACAGACCAGTTGAATTATCCCGTCACTAATGCTACACTGTCGCCGTATCCTACACAGGAGGCTTCGAAATGAAAGGTGTTATGGAACAGTCGTCACAGGCGCTGATGCTGCGTGGAGTCGTCGCTATTATTTTCGCGTTACTGCTGATATTTTCGCCCGGTGTAACATTGGCTGCCGGCGCCTTTAGCTTCGTCATGCTATTCGGCGTTTACGCGCTGCTCGATGGGCTTTCAACGATTTGGGGTTCAGTTAGAGACCGCGAAGGCCACTGGGTGCTGATGCTGCTTGTGGGTATCGTCAGCGTCATCGCTGGCGCGCTGGCTTTGGGCAACCCTATCGTCTTTGGCACCTTGACGCTGGCGATTTTTATTAACCTATTCGCCTTCAAGACCGTGGTCGGCGGCTTCCTGGAGATCATCAGCGCCTATCGCCTGCGCGAAGAGATTGACAATGAGTGGCTGCTGGGCATCAGCGGGTTTGTCTCTGTGGTCTTTGGCTTGATGCTGCTATTCAACACCTTCGAGACGGTGGCGGCTTTGCTGCTGATTGTGCCCTTCTATTTGCTGGTTGCCGGCGCGATGCAGATTGCGCTAGGCTTGAAAGTGCGCTCCTGGCAGAGCGATTTGGCCAAGTCAAAAGTCTAGACCTGGCGCGGGAGCGGCTGGGCGAAGCGCTAGGCATGCGCCCAGCCTTCCCAGCCGCGGGCGCTCCAGGCGCGGTAAAGGGCGATGGCGCCGGCCGTAGCCACATTCAGGCTGCCCACTTCGCCGCGCATCGGCAGCGTCAGCAGCAGGTCGCAGGTATCGCGCACCAGCCGCCGCAAGCCTTCGCCTTCGCTGCCCATCACCAGGCCCAGCGCCATATTGAGGTCGGTCTTGTCCAGCGGCGGGATATTGGGTCCCACATCCAGGCCGACCAGCCAAATGTCCTCACCCTTCAGCTGCTTCATGGCGTTGACCAGATTCGACACCTGCGCCACGTTGATATGCTCGACCGCGCCGGAAGAAGCATTGACGACGGCCGGTGTCACAGCCACGCTGCGGCGCTCCTGTATGACAATGCCGTGTACGCCGACCGCATCGCTGACGCGAATGAGCGAGCCGACATTTTGCGGGTCTTTGAGCAAATCCAGCAGCAGGATTAAGGGTTTTTCGCCGCGCCGCGCGGCCAGGCTCAGGATGTCTTCCAAGTCACAATAAGGATAGGAGCCGACACGCAGCGCCAGCCCCTGATGATTGCCGTTATTGGCCAGGTCGTCGAGGATGCGCCGCTGTACGCGCTGTATCGGCAGTTTGAGCTCTTCGGCCATGGTTATGACCTCGCCGACCGCGCCGCGCCTTTCGGCGCGCTCGTGGATCAGCAGCGCGTCGAGTTGCCGCCGCCCCGAGCGCATCGCCTCAATGACCGCCCAGTGTCCGTACAGAAATTCAGGCATTTCGCTCTGCTTTCCAGCTTAACGAAGGCTTACTCTCCGTCTTCAAACAATACTAGCTGTTTGTCAATAGCTGTTGAATCAGAATTTACAGATGCTCCGATAGAGTCGGTGGCGATATTAGTCAGTTCATCAAGATACGCTTGCTCATAAACTGCCTTAAGTTCTATCCGCTCCAACAGACCTTTCGTGACTGGCCTTTTGGAATCCGAAAAAGTAATGCTAGCTAGAAACTGACTCACTTTGGGGTGATTTAACAGAGCGCAAATCAAGTAAGCCTTCCACTCTTCATCAAACGACAAGGAATAGCAGGTGTCATCTATAAGAATCGGTTTTCCTTGATATTCAGAAACCACGACAAATCGTGCCGGCAAGTAGAAGCCTGACACGACAACCTTATAAGGCTTGTCCGATACTAACAGATGAGAGTAGCTACCGCTCCGTCTGGTCGTCCTTCCTGCCGGTTGAATAGAACGGCGATGTTGTAGGCGGCTGTTTTCGCGGCTATTCGCGTCAGCATGCCGAGTTCACTGTGGGCATT
>JAJDXR010000085.1 GCA_022823165.1 Anaerolineae bacterium
TGCTAGCGAAAACGGTGGCTGGCCTGGCAACTCGACTGATTGCAAAAATCACCGCCCATCTGTTTAAGCGCATTCTGCGCGAAAAATACCACATTGACATCCAAAACTTTCAAGGCTCAATTGATTTCACATAAGGCGTAAGTAATGAGAATATAGGTACATAATCGCAAAATAGCGAATTTCCGTGTTTGTGCGGGCGAGCCAAGGCTCGCCCCTACAACTTTCGATTATATGTTGAACCCTGTAGGGGTCAGCCTTGGCTGACCCGATGCCGTGAAATTTGCATGACTTACTTTGTGTTCTTTGTGGTGAAAACACTTTGCGGACCTTGCCCGCAGCCGCGAAAAATCGACCAGAATAGAGTATAGTCAAGCGCGGACAAAGACAAAAGGAAACGGGCATGACAGCCAAGATCGTAGTCGTGGGCAGCTTCAACGCCGACCTGGTGGCTTACCTGGAGCGCATGCCCCGCCCGGGCGAGACGGTGCACGGTGACCGCTTCGCCACCAGCGCCGGCGGCAAAGGCTCGAATCAAGCGGTGGCGGCGGCGCGCCTGGGCGCTGAGGTCACTTTTATCGGGCGCGTCGGCAAGGATGTCTTCGCCAACCTGGCCTACGAAATCTGGGACGCCGAGGGCATCAACCGCGACTTCGTCTCCACGGACGCCGACTACGCCACCGGCGTGGCGCCTATCCTGGTCGATAGCAGCGGCGAAAATATGATCGTGGTTGTGCTGGGCGCCAACTCGCGCTTGACGGCGGCCGACATCGACGCGGCCCGCGAGCGCATCGCGGCGGCGGATGTGCTGGTCACGCAGTTGGAGATCAATCTGGATATGGCGCAATACGCGTTGGAGACGGCCAAACAATTGGGCGTCGTCACCATCCTCAACCCGGCGCCGGCCGCCGCCATCCCGCAGTCGCTGATCGACCTGGCCGACTACTTGACGCCCAACGAGACCGAGCTGGAAACGCTTGCCGGCTTGGCGGGCGATTTTGCCGCTGCCGCGCGCAGCCTGCTGACCCGCGACGGCCAGACGGCCGTGGTTACGCTGGGGGCGCAGGGCGCGCAAATCGTCAGCGGCGCAGCGAGCGCCATCGTGCCGACTTATGCGGTCGATGTGGTGGATACCACTGGCGCCGGCGATGCTTTCAACGCGGGCTTGGCGGTGGCGCTGGCCGAGGGCAAAGCGCTGGAAGAGGCAGTGCGTTTCGCCAATGCCGCCGCCGCGCTCAGCGTCACCAAGCCGGGCGCCGCCCCCAGCGCGCCCTGCCGCGCTGAGGTGGACGCGCTTTATGAGGGAGCGAGGTAGATAAACTTTAGGCTCGTCCACTACTGGCGTCGACGTAACTGACGTTAACACGAACTTCTCTGCGCACTCGTTTTTACTCGGTGTACTTGGTGGCAAAATTGTGTCGAATCCTCGCATTAGCGCCCGTTCTCCGCTTTGAGATGATCCGCCAGGCGCAGGGCCAGCGCTACAATCGTCAAGGTCGGGTTGGCGTAGCCGCCGGTCGGGAAGACGGCCGAGCCAGCCACGTAGAGATTGTCCACGCCGTGCAAACGCGAATTGATGTCGACGATGCCGTCAGCGGGCGAGGCCGACATGCGCAGCGCGCCCATGTGATGATCGCCCGTTTCCAGCGCGCCGGGCTCGGGCAGGAAGGTCCACTCTTCGGCGCCGCCGCTGACATCAGTGATCATCTCTTGCTGGCTTGCGCCACGAGCGCGCAGGTAGTCCAGCGTGATTTCCAGGGCGCGTACGGCGCTGCGCTTGTCGGTCTCGTTCAGGCGCCAATCGACATGGGCGACCGGCTGCCCGAAGATGGGGTCGACCTGGTCCCGATTCAGCGTGATGCGGCTGTCCTCGTCCGGCGTCTGCTCCCAATTGAGATTGACCACCGCCGAAGCCGCATCGGCCCCGAAGTAGAGGATGATGCGGAAGTTGCCGATGCGCTCTTCGAGCAGGGTCTGATGCCGCGCCGCCAGTACGCCCCAGGCGTTGAACATCAAGTAGTCGAAAACCAGCTCGGGATTCACCAGCGGCGCGACCATGTGCTGATACTCGCCGCCGACTGAGGGGGGAGGCTTCAGGCGGATCTGCTGCTCGCGGAAGAAGTTGCGGATGTCGCTGGCGACGGGCGCGTCGAAGCGGACGTGGGCGGCATTGGTCAGCAGCGGATGCACCATAAAGCCGCGCCCCAGCAGATCGCGCTTGTTATTGCCCAGCTCGCCGGATAGCTGCAGCAGGCGGACGTTCTCGATGCCGCCGCAAGCCAGCACGTAGCGCCGCGCGCGCGCTTTGAATGGCATACCTGCGCGCGCTCCGCCGGCCGCCGAGCTTTCGATGGTTGAGCAATTCAATCCGGTCACATGGCGCTGGTTTTCGTCGGTCTCGAGTGTGAGCAGGTGGGCGTTGAAGAGCACGGTGATATTGCTCGCGTTCTTCACCTGGTCGCGGAATTGCACCTGAAAGTCATGCAGATTTTCTTCGTATTGCGCGCGCATGATGGCGCCGCTTAACTTGTCGTCCGGCAGCGGGTCGAAGCAGCGGGCGTACAAGACGCGCTCCCAAAAGTCCATATCGTCGTAGTTGAAAGGACCAAAGTGACCAAATTCGTGGGCGTCGATGTAATAAGGCCTCAATTCACCCCCGTCAAATGGCCAGCCGGCGTCGCGGTAACCGGGCCGCGGCATGGTGTCGGCCCGATCCAGTGGCCGCGCCCAAAAGCCGAAATGATTGGTGGTGCCGCCGTACATATTCAGGCGCGAACGCCGCAAGAAGTCGGGGTCTACTTTCTGCAGGAAGTCGCCGGCTGTGCCCTGATAAAGCGCCTGCCGGTTGGCGTCGGGGACGCCACGATCGGAGGGTTGCCCGCTGACCAGCAGCAGGGTACGCAGCGAGGTATTCGCCAGCCGCTGCGCCATAGCGATGCCGGCCGCGCCCGCGCCTACGATGCAGATGTCAAAGTCTTGAACGACGGCGTCCGCGTCCAGCTGATCGGCAAAGGCGTACATGGCGCCTCCCATCCCCTAACCCCTTCCCCATCAAGAGCTGAGGAGGAATCGAGACTCTGTAATATCCGTTGAATAAGCCAAGACAAGACTATAGTGGCCAAATGAAAACCTTATAGAAGACGCTTGGCCATGTGCGCTGCGCCCAGGATCGGCGCGTCCTCACCCAGTCGCGAAGCGACCACCCGCACACGCTCTGAGACCGCCCGGAACGCGTAGCCGGGCAGCGTTTCATGCGCCGGCTCCAAGAGCAAGTCGCCGGCTTTGGCGACGCTGCCGCCGATGACAAAGGTCTCGATATTCAGCGTCATCGCCAGCGAGGCGATGGCGATGCCCAGCGCGCGGCCGGCGTCAATGAAAACTTGCAGCGCCCGCTCGTCGCCGCTGCGAGCGCGCGCCGCGATGTCGGCGCCCGTGATGTCGTCGCCTGTCATTTCAGCATACTGTCGGGAGAGCGCGGGTCCGCCGGTGTAGGCTTCCAGACAGCCGCGCGAGCCGCAGTGACAGGGACGTCCGCGCGGATCCACCGTCATATGCCCGCATTCGCCGGCGCTATTGCCCTCGCCGTAGAAAAGGGCGCCCTGGTAGATGATGGCCGCGCCCACACCAGTGCCGATGACGATGTAGATCATGCTGTCGCGTCCGCGCCCGGCGCCGAAGTGGAATTCGCCCAGCGCCGCCACTTTGGCGTCGTGGTCCAGCGCAACCGGCAGCGCCAGCCGCTCGCTCAAGACGCGGCGAAAGGGACTGTTGGAAATACCCGGCAGGTTGACCAGGGTCAGCAGCTCGCCTTTGATGTGATCGAGCGGACCAGGCGCGCCCACCCCGACCGCCGCAACCGCCTCCTCACTCGTCAACGTCGCGGCCAGCGCTTCGACTTCGTCCGCGATGCGCTTGACCACGCGCTCTAGGCCGGCGGCGGCATTTGTATCGATGCGGCGGCGCGCCAGTATCTCGTCCGCCGGGCTGACCAAGCCCAGGGCGATTTTGCTGCCGCCCAGATCAATGCCGATGCGGTGGCTCATGCGCTCAACTCCGATTGCAGGGGCGGCTTGCCTTGCAGGTGATCCGCCACCCGCAGCGCCTGCGCGCAAATCGTCAGCGCCGGATTCATCGCCGTCGAGGACGGGAAGAAGGAGGAATCGACGACATAGAGATTGTCGATATCATGCGACTTGCAGAGCGGATCCAGCACCGACTCCGCCGGGTCATCGCCAAAGCGAGCCGTGCCGCACTGATGCGAGTTGGTCTCGATGCCCAGAGTCTCGGTGAAGACGAAGGGATAGCCGGCGGCGCGCATCATGTCCTTCGCGCGGCGAATCAACTGCTGATGGGCGACGCGGTTATTGGGCCGCCAATGCACCCGCACAGCGCCATCATCCCCGACCATGACGCGGTTCTCCGGGTCGGGCAAATCTTCTGACATCACCCACCAGTCGACGCTGCGCTTGGCCATCGCGCTCAAAAACGCCTTGGGCAGGTAGGGCTTGGCGGCGGAGAGCATGCCGGCTTGCAGCTTGCCCAAGGCCTGGATATTGCCCATGGGCCAGGCGAAGTCGTCATCGCCGAAGTAGTAGTCGTTGACCGCGGTTGTCTTCTGGAAGACGGTCGGGTTGGTCTTCAGCGGCGCCACGGCCGTGAGCGCGGTATTGTTGTGCATCATATAATTGCGACCCAGCAAGCCGGACGAATTGCCCAGCCCGTCAGGGTATCGGCCGCAGCGCGAGCGCAGCAGCAGAATTGCCGAGTTGACCGCGCCGCAGGCGACGATGATCTTGTCCGCCGAGACGCCGAGACGCTCGCCGCGCCGCTTGACTTCCACCGTTGTCGCGCGTTTCCCACTGCTGTCGCTGAGGACGCGGCGCGCTTCCGTGTGCGTCCAGAGCTGAATGTCGTCGCATTCCAGCGCCGGACGCAGGCAGCAGATATCGGCGTCGCCTTTGGCATGCGCCTGGCAGGGGAAGCCGTCGCAGGTCCCGCAGCGGATGCAGCGCCCGCCGGCGCGCAAGTCCACCGCCATGGGCAAGCTGTAGGGATGCAGACCCTGCGCGCGCAGCTTGTCGATCAGCTCGGCCATATAGGGCTCGTGCGGCACTTCGGGATAGGGATAAGGCCGGCTGCGCGGCGGCTCGCCGGGGTCAGAGCCGGCCGTCCCATGCACGAAGAAGAGTTCTTCCGCGAGATTGTAATAGGGCTCGAGATCTTCGTAAGTTATCGGCCAGGCGGGGGCTGTGCCGCCTTCGTGCTCCAGCGCTTCGAAATCCTGGCGGCGGAAGCGCGGCAGGGCGGCGCCGTAGACTTTGGTGTTGCCGCCGACGAAGTAGTGTACGCCCGGTGTGAAGGAGCTGCCGTCCGCGGCATCAATCCAGCGCTCCGCCGGCTTGTAGCGATTCTGCCCGAAGACGGCGTCCACTTGCCAATTCTGGGCTTCTTGCGGCAGGAAGTCGCCGCGCTCCAGCAGCAGGATGCGGGCGCCGCTGTCGCGCAGGGCGTAAGCCAGGGTAGCGCCGCCCATGCCCGTGCCGATGATGATGATGTCGTAATGCGGGGCGCTCATCGGTGGACTCTCCACATGTCTATTCACCACAGAGGCACAGAGGGCACAGAGATTTTCCTCCTATGACCAGTGCGCGCTGCGATTGTCGCGTCTTCTACTCGTTCGCCAACTCCACCCAGCCCCCATTCTCGGATGAGCGCTCGGCGGCGTCCATGATGCGCTGGATATGCAGGCCGTCGGCGAAGGAGGGCGAGGTCGGCCGGTCGTCCCAGATGGCGCGGATGAACTGGTATTGGCATTCGGCGTGGGCGCGCATGAAATCCGGCGACATGGTCCAATCCGGCGCGCGTTGCCCCGGGTAGCGCCCGGCCGCTTCAATACGCTGAAAGCCGCGCTCCCCGCCCAGCGGACTATCGGCAGTCCGCGCGTCGTAGACTTGCAGCCAGGCCGGCTCGTCCAGATCCCAGCGGATGGCGCCTTTGTCGCCAAAGATCTCGAAACACAAGTCGTTGGTGGCGCCGGTGCCCATGCGCGACACCTCGACCGTGCCCAGCGCGCCATCGGCCAGGCGAGCATGCAGCAGCGCGATATCATCAACCTCGACCGGCGCCTTTTCGGACGATCCAGCCGCGACCGGGCGCTGCTTGATCAGCGTCTCGAGAGTGCCATTGACCGCCGCGAAATCGTCCAGCACGTAATAGAGCAAATCGAGGATATGCGCGCCTAAATCAAAGAGCGCGCCGCCGCCGGTGACCTCGCGCTGCAGCCGCCAGGACATCGGCTTTTCGCTGCTGATATAACTCGAGCGATGGTAGCGTCCGCGGAAAGAGAAGACGCGCCCCACGAGGCCCGCGTCCATCAGTTGCCTGGCGCGGGCGACGGCCGGGAAGAAGCGGAAGTTGAAAGTCATCTGCGCCTTGACGCCGGCCGCTTCAACCGCCTGCGCCATGCGCGCCGCTTCGGCCACGTTCATCGCCAGCGGCTTTTCGCAGTAGATATGTTTGCCGGCTTGGGCGGCCGCCAGCGCAATCTCGCAGTGCGAGTTATTGGGCGTGCAGATATCGACGGCGTCGATGTCGGGGCGCGCCAGCAATTCGTGATAGTCGCCCGTGTAAAAGTCGCAGCCGATCTCTTCGGCGGCGCGTTTGGCCGTCTGCTCGCGCGTGGTGGCCACGCCGGCGATGCTGATGCTGTCGGCGGGCAAGCCGTAGTGAAAGGGAATGGCGCGGTATGCCGCCGCATGCACCCGCCCGATGCCGCCGTAGCCGATGAGTCCGATTCTGAGTTTTTGCATATTGCCCCCTTCCTGACGCTGCAGTGCGGGCGATTCACATAATCGCCCCTACATTGTGACTCGCCGGTAGGGGCGACCCGATGGGTCGCCCACCGCACATTATTTCAGCCCCGTCTCGTCGCGATACTTGTCGCTGGCTTGGCGCATGACCGCGCGCAGTTTGTCGACTGCCGCGCCGATCGCGCCCGTTCCCGGCTGCAATTTGCCGGCGGGACCTTTGAGCAGCGGCGATGAAAACTCGCCGGCGGTCATGCCCGCTTCGATGAACTGCGCTACGTTGCCGGCATTCAAGCCGCCGTCCTCCATAAGCTCAATGCTGTTTTCCAGGCCGGCCGCCGCGATCATATCGTGCAATCGACGCAGGGTGTCCACGACGATGGGGTCGATGGTATGCGGGCTGGCGCCGCCGCTGGTCGGCTTCCAGAAGGGCGCTCGGCTCTCGTACTCGATGATGTCGATATAGGGGTGGATAAATTGCTCGAAGGCGATCGCTGGCACACCCTGCCAAGCCCAGACGCCCACCTTCAGCCCCAGTTTCTCTTTGATATAAGTGATATTCTGGAAAATCATCTCATTGGTCGTCTCTAGCGGCAGGCTGATCAAGCTGACGCCCAGATCGGCCAGCTGATCGAAGACACTGAAATTGGGCCGCAGCATCTGCAACTGCGCCTCGACCTCGAGATCTGTACTGGCGCAGGTCGCTTCGATGATATCGTAGCCGCCGCGCGGCATGGCGAAGTCCATATATTTGCCGTCTCGCACTTCGATATGCAGCCAGTCGACGCCGGCCGCTTCCAGCTCGCGGATTTGCGCGCCCAGGACGGCGTAATCGGCCCAGAACAGACCGGCGGCGATTTTGACCTGTTGGGTGACTTGGCCGATTGGCATCGAGATTGTCCTTTCTAGTGCGGGCGAGCCAAGGCTCGCCCCTGCATGTTATGACGTTGGCGGGCGACTCGGTGAGTCGCCCCTACTATCCATTTTCGAGAACAGTCGCAGCCGTCGTTTCGTCGGTGCAGAGCACGTTGATGGCGCCACTGCGCAAGGCGCCGGTGATGGCGGCGGCTTTGTTGACGCCAACCGCGACCGCGACCGTTTGCGGCAGGGCGCGCAGTTCTTCCAGCCGGACGCCAATAATGCGCTGATTCAGCTCGCATGGGAAGAGCCCTCCGGCACTATCGAAGATCTGCCAAGCCATATCGCCGATGGCGCCCGCCTCTCGATAGGAGCGCAACTGCTGCGAGTCAGCCACGCCCGCGCGCGCAAAACCAGAAGTCGCCGGATCCAGATCACCGATGCCCACCAGCGCGATATCGGCGCGCCGCACCTGCTCCAGCGTGCGCCCGACCACGGCCTGCTCGCGTATGACAGCGGCGGCCGCGGCGCTGTCAGCCAGCAGCGGAGATGACAAATAATGCGCCTCCCCGCCCAGCTTCTGCGCCAACTGTCGCGTCAATGCCGAACTGTCGAATTCCTTTAGCGCGTGCGACAAACTGCCGGTGGCCTGCACCACATTGACATTGGCTTGAAAGTCGATGCGGATGGCGCTGATGACCTCGTAGGTCGTGCTGCCGAAACAGATCGACATCGTATCATGATCGACCAATTCGCCTTCCAGATAACGCGCGGCCAGCTGCGCGATCTGCCGCCGCAGCAGCGCCGGGTTAGTGGCGCTGGTCTGCAGCGCCAAAGCGCGATCGAGCTCAAATCGCTCAACTAACTGCGCTTCAAGGCTGCGCGCGCGTTTGATGGGCCAGTCTATCAGAATGCGCACCACTTGCGCGTCGCGGGCTTCTTTGAGCAGGCGATAAATCTTGACGCGCGACAGGTCCAGCGCGGCGGCGATCTCGTTTTGCGTCAGTTCCTGCTGATAATACATCGCGGCGACCCGCGCCAGCAATTCGTGGCGCCCGGCATCCAGCATGCTCAAACTCCGGCGCGGGCGCGCTGGCTGATGGCGCCTGCGCCCTGCTCGCTGCGTGGCCGATAGCCCGGCAAGGGCAGCAAACGCTGATGAATTATGTCGATCATCCCATCGGCGCCGGGGAAGAAATGCTCGTCCAGTTCGGCCGGCGGCGTGATCCAATTGCGCGAGCCCAGCACCGCCACCGGTCCATCCAGATAGTCAAATGCCAACTGGCTGATGTTAGACGCCATGGTATGCAGGAAAGAGCCGCGCTCGCTGGCGTCAGAAGCCAGCAGGACCTTGCCGGTCTTGCGCGCTGAGGCCGCCAACGGCGCATAATTCAAAGGATTGAGGAAGCGGGCGTCGATGACCTCGGCGCTGAGGCCGTGTTCGCGTTCAAGGCGGTCGGCCGCTTCCAGCGCGCGGTAGAGCGTCGCGCCGATGGTGATGATGCTGATGTCGCTGCCCGCCCGGTGTACGTATGGTTCGCCCTCTTCGACCTCGTAGTAATCGGTGGGTACACCGCCGGCGAAGAGTGTTTCAGGCTGGCTGTACAGGCGCTGGCTCTCGAAGAAGACCACCGGGTCGGTTCCGCGCAGCGCCAGGTTGAGCATGCCCTTGGCGTCGTAGGGCGTGGCCGGGAAGTAGACCTTCAAGCCCGGGATGTGGGCGACGATGGAGCTCCAGTCTTGCGAGTGCTGGGCGCCGTATTTCATGCCCACCGAGACGCGCAGCACCAGCGGCATGCGCAGCACATTGGCCGACATGGCTTGCCACTTGGCCATCTGGTTGAAAATCTCATCGCCGGCCCGTCCCATAAAGTCGCAGTACATCAGCTCGGGCGCGGCGCGTCCGCCGGCCAGGGCATAACCGACGGCGACGCCGACGATGGCCGCTTCCGAGATCGGCGTGTTGAAGAGGCGGTGATAAGGCAGGGCCTCAGTCAAGCCGCGATACGCGCCGAATGCGCCGCCCCAATCGCGATTCTCCTCGCCAAAAGCGATCATGGTCGGGTCTTCGTAGAAACGATGAATCATGGCTTCAAAGATGGCTTCAGCGTAGGTTAGCGTCTTGAGCTTCGGCAGCGGTCGGCCCGCTTCATCGAGGCCGAAGCGATGCTTGCCGCTTGTGATTTGCAGGCGGCTGTCTTCTTTTGCTTGCAGCACCTCCGGCTGGCGCTCGTCCAGCGCCTCCGCCCGCTCGTTCGAAAACATCATAGCGGCAATGGCGTCGCCGCTCACGTTAAGAGGCAGGCGCGGGGAGGCGTCCAGGTCGACAGCGGCGCGAAGGACGCGCTCGATGAGGTCGACGGTACAGGCTTTGATGTCCTCCAGGGCAGAGGAATCCGCATGGCCCTCAGCGCAGAGAGTGTCGCCGAAGCCGCTGATGGAATCCTGCGCGCGCCACAAGTCGACTTCGTCGCGCCCGCGATACGAGGAGGCGTCGCTGGGCGAATGGCCGCTGTAGCGATAGGTGATGACGTCCAGCATAGCCGGACCGGCGCCGGCCAGCAGCAAGGCCTTCTTGCGCCGCGTGGCGTCCGCGACCGCCAGCGGGTTGTAGCCGTCGACTCGCTCGCTGTGCATGGCGGCGGCGTTGATAGCCAGCCCCACCCGCGCCAGCATGCCAAAGCCCAGCGTCTCGCCTTGCGGCTGCCCGCCCATGCCGTAGAAGTTGTTCATGAAGTTGAAGAGTATCGGCGGCGCCCCGCCCAGCTCAGCATCCCAGAGCGTGTGATACTGGTCCATCGCGGCGAAGTTCATCGCCTCCCAGACTGGTCCGCTGGCCACTGATGAATCGCCGATATTGGCGATGACGATGCCGGGCGCCCGGTTGACGCGCTTGAAGAGCGCCATGCCCAGGGCGATGTCAGCTGAGCCGCCGACGATGGCGTTGTTGGGCATGATGCCGAAAGGCGGCAAGAAGGTGTGCATGGAGCCGCCCATGCCTTTATTGAAGCCGGTTTCACGGGCGAAGATCTCGGCGTATGTGCCGTAAACCAGCCAGGCCTGCGCCAGCGCGCGCGCATCGCTATAGGCGTCAAGCGCCTCAACCACGCGCAGCGCCGCGCCGCCGCTGTATCGCTCCATAATCTCAAGCAGTTGCGCCTCGTCCAGTTGGCGGATGGCGGCCAGGCCTTTAGCCAGAATCTCGCCGTGGCTGCGATGCGAACCCAGGATAAAATCCTGCGCTTCCAGCGCCAAACACTGCCCGACGGCCGCCGCTTCCTGCCCGATCGACAAATGCGCCGGACCGGCGTGATTGTATTCGATGCCGCGATAGGCGCCTTGCTTCTTGAAGTTATCCAGCGCCGTCTCAAATTCGCGGATGAGCAGCATGTCGTGATAGACATCCACCAGTTGGGCGCGCGTATAGCGCTCCGCTTCAGCTGCGGGGTCGGAAATATAGGCGTTGACCGGGAGCTCCGGCGCGCGGATGAGCGCCGGCTGACGCGCTTCGGCCGGGTCGATGGTCAGCGATTTGGGCACGATGATGCTCCTGCTCTTTTGCCACAGAGTACACAGAGGAAAAATGAGTTCACAGAGTAGATCTGTTCATCGCAATCAAAGTTCCATGTCCCGTTATTGCCCATGACTTCCTCTGTGAAACTCGCTTTAACTCGTTGTTCTCTGTGGCAAAATTGCAGTCGGCTCTCTCTAGGTCGCGACCAGCAAATCAATCTGCGCCAGGTTGGCGCCGAGCTTCTGCAAGAAACGAGCCGCCGGCGCGCCGTCAATCACCTGGTGGTTGATGGTCAGCGACAAGCCGATATGCGGAACAAACGCCACCTCGCCGTCTTGCTGCACCGGCTTCAAGTTGATGCTGCCAACGCCCAGAAGTCCGACCTGCGGCGGATTTAATATCGGCGTGAAGCTCTCAATGCCCAGCGCGCCCAGGTTACTGACGGTGAAGCTGCCGCCGCTCAGCTCATCGGGCTGGATACTGCCAGCGCGGCAAGCCTCCGCCAGGCGTCGGGCTTCGGCCGATATCTGCTTCAGCGACAGCGATTCGGCATTGCGGAGGACCGGCGCCATCAGCCCGCGCTCGCTGTCCACGGCCAGGCCTAGATGAACCGAATCCAACTGGACAATGGTCTCATGTTCGAATAGCGAATTGAGCGCGGGAAATTCCGGCAGCGTCCGCGCGACCGCGAAGAGCAGCAGGTCGTTGATGCTGACCGCGGCCAAGCCAAGACCGGCCTCGCTTGTTTTCAGGCGCCGGCGATAGGCTTGCAAAGCCCGCGCATCGGCCGTGGCATTTAGCGTCAGTTGCGCGGTAGTCGTCAGGGATTCGCGCAGGCGCCGGGCGATGGTCTTGCGCAGGCCCGCCAGCGGAATCGCTTTGGCGGCGCGCTCGCGCTCTACCGGCGTCAAATCCGCCTTGGATACGCGCCGGTCGCCCGGATGGCCCTCGGCCAATTTGAAGTCGCCGCTGTCCAGCATGGCCTGCGCTACGGGCGTAACTTTCGCCGGAAGCTCGCGCAGCGCCGCTTCGATATCGCGCTCGATGATGCGCCCTCGGGGCCCGCTGCCGTCGATATTCTCGTAATTGATGCCATTTCGCTGCGCCAGATTGCGCGCGCGCGGCGATATCTTGACTATGTTCTTTTCTACATGTTCAAAATCTTCCAGCGCCTCATTGCGACCCATCGCGCTTGCTGTCGGCTGGCTTGGAGTCTCCGCGGTAAACTCGGCAATGGACTCTCCTTGGCTGCCAACGCTGCCCACCAGGGCGATAGCGCTCAAGACGGGGACTTCGTCGCCGACAGCGCAGAGCTGAGCCAGCAGGATGCCGCTGGCTGTGCTTTCGATCTCGAGCGTGGCTTTGTCAGTTTCAATCTCGCACAGCAGGTCGCCGGCGCTGACCTCGGCCCCGACCGCCACATGCCAGCCCAAGATGACGGCGCTTTCCACCGTGTTGCCCAATTTGGGCATGACGACCGCTTCGGCCATTATCCGGTCTCTCAATCGATGGCTGTGCAATTGCACAGTCATAGTACATTTACACAGATGCTAGCGACGTTACAGGCCTTTGTCAAGTATTGCGACAGCAATAGCCGCAGATCGCGCTCAATTGGCGAGTTGCCGAAACAGCGGTTTGAGGGCTTGGTAGGCGGCCAGAAAATGCTGGTACATGCGCCGGTAATGCTTGTGATGCCGTCTATTGGGCTGGAGGATTTGCGCTTGCGGCGATAGGTCTATGGCGTAGCTGTCGCTGGCGCCAATGGCAACTTCCACCGCGCGCAAGGCGCCATGCAGTCCGGCATTCTCCGGGTCCGGCGGCCGATGCACCGGCAGATCGATGATATCGGCGAAGAGCTGATTCAAAGCGGTATTGCGCGCGCCACCGCCGATCAGCGTGAGCTTGTCCGGCGGCTGCGGCGAGAGCGCGCTGAGCGTATGGCGGTAGGCGAATACCAAGCCTTCCAGCAGCGCCCGCCAGAGATCGGCCTTTGTTGTAGTTGCGGATATGCCGACGTATGCGCCGCGGGCGAAAGGATCGTCGAAGGGCGCGCGCTCGCCATGGAGGTAAGGCAGGAAAAGCAGATTGGTCGGCTGGCCCGCGAGCGCTTCCTGAATAATCTCCTGGTGGCTGCGCTCGCTGAATATGCTTTGCAGCCAGTCCAGGTTGCCGGCGCTCGTCATCATGGGCACGACCTGTATAAAGCGGTCGGTCTTTGGGTGCGCCAGGTTGAGCACACCGGCGGCCGCCTCCCCAATTCGCGGCGCGCTAAAGCCGACCCAGCCGCTCGTGCCCACGTAGGCGTAGGCCGGACCCGGTTCGCCACAGCCAGCGCCGATCGTCGCCGCGCCCGCATCGCCAGGCCCGAGGTAGACGGGAATGCCAGCCGCCAATTGAAGCGCAGCCGCGGCCGCCTCGCTCAGCTGGCCCAGGCGCGCGCCGCCAGAGACGACGGCAGGCAGCAAGGGCCGCAGCCAATCCAACTCCAGGCGTTCCAAGAGCTCGGCGCTTAGCAAACCGCGGTCGGTCAGATGCCACAATCCAGTGGTGGAGGCGGTGGTTGCGTCGGTGGCGACATTGCCGGTCATACAAGCGCCGATATAGTCGGCCGCGCCGAAGAGCAGCCGCGAGGCGCGTTCAAGACTTTCCGCCTCGCGCTCGCGCAGCCAGCGTAGCTTGGCCAAGAGGCTGCCGGCGCTTTGCTCAATGCCGGTGACCGCGACCAACTCCGCCGGGCTGACGAGTTCATGAATGCGCCGGATCTGCGCTACTGCGCGCGTATCGCTATAGAGGATGACGGGACGAATCGGCGCGCCCGTTTTGTCCAGCAGGATGACATCCTGCATCTGCCCGGTTAGTACGATTCCGCCGAGATCAGCCGGCGCCTGCAGGTCTTGGCTGAGGCGCAGGACAGCCTCCCACCAGTCGCCGGCATTTTGCTCAGCCCAGCCGGCGCTGCCGAAACTCGCGCTGTAATCAGCTGAGGCGGACTGCAAGATTTCGCCGTCGGCGATGATGGCGGCTTTGGCGCTGCTGCTGCCGATATCAAACACCAAAGCTGGCGCAGGCATCAGGAACCCGCCTCGGGCGATTGGCCCAACAGGCGGCGCAGCCAGCGGCGGTAACGGAACTGCCGCTGGGACAAACTGCTGAGCGTCACCGCCAGGATGATGATGACGCCGGTGGATATCTGCTGAATGTACGTATCAATTTGCATTTGCGTCAGCCCGTTCGCCAAGACGCCCAGGATCAAAACGCCGATCAGGGTGCCGATGACATTTGGCTGGCTCTCTTCGGACAGGGTCATACCCAGAAAGACCGCGGCGATTGCTTGCAGCATTAGGCCTTCGCCCTGGGTGGGATGCGCGGTGGAAAGGCGGCTGAAAAGCATCAGTCCGGCGACGGCCGCGCCCAGCCCGCTAATGACAAAGCTAAGCAGGCGCAAGCGATTGATACGGATGCCGCCAAAGCGCGCCGCTTCCATATTGCCGCCGATGGCGTAGAGCCGCCGCCCAACGATTGTGTAGTTGAGAATGATGAATACCAGTATCAAGCTAATGATGGCGATGATAGTCAAGTTGGGCAGCGCCAGATCAGTCTCGCCGATCTTGCCCAGCGCAATGCCCCCGCGCCCGAAACTGGAGAATTCGGCCGGAATGACGCGTCCGTAAATCGACGCGCCCCCGCTGATATAAAGCGCCAGTCCGCGAAAAACGGTCAGAGCGCCCAGTGTGGCGACGAAGGCCGAAATGCCAACCGTGGCGACCAGCAGCCCGTTAAACGCGCCACCCGCCGCGCCCACCAGCAGGCTAAGCGCCACCGCCGCGGCGACAGAGCCGCCGTTCTGAAAGGTCGTGCCGGCGACGATTCCCACCAGGCTCGCCATGGCGCCCACGCTGAGATCGAAGTCGCCCGTCACCATCACGATGGTCATGGTAAAGGCGACCACAGCCAGGATACTCATCTGCCGCGTGATATTGACCCAGTTGGGAATTGTCATGAAGGTCTGCGGACGCTGCGTCCAAAAGAATACGACGATCAGGAGGAAGCCGATCAGTGTGCCATAGCGCCGCAGGACGGCGGTCAGTGAGAATCGGGGGCCTGCGCCAGGAGTCTTGTCAGTCGCCGTCATTCGCTTGACCTAGCTGAATTCATAACAACGCTCCAGAAGCTGATTCTCATTGAGGCCGGCTGCCGGCAGCACCTCAGACGTACGCCCTTTGCGCATGACCACAATACGGTCGCATAGCGCGATCAACTCGTCCAATTCCGACGAGACCATCAGGATGCTCGCGCCTTGCCCGGCCACTTTGCGAATCAGCCGATAGATATCGAATTTCGCTCCCACATCGACTCCGCGCGTCGGTTCATCCAGCAAGATGAGACGCGGCTGCGCCAGGATAGCGCGGGCAAACAAGAGCTTCTGCTGGTTGCCGCCGCTCAACTGTCGAACACGCTGGCCGATGCCGGTGGCTTTCAGCGCTACCGACTCGCCCAGTTGACGGCTGCGCGCCTTGGCTCGGCCGTCGTTCAGGAAAGTCTTCAGAACGCCAAACAGGTCGAGATGCGGCAGCGTGATATTCTGGCTGACGCGGTCGGACTGGAAGAGGCCCTGCGAGCGCCGCTCCTCAGGCACATAGGCGATGCCAAGCTCCCAGGCCTTTGCCGGCGACAGTTCGGTCAAGCGCTGCCCGTCTAACTCGATGTCGCCGCCCAACAACGGATCAATGCCGAAGAGCGCGTAGAGCAACTCCGACCGTCCCGAGCCGACCAAGCCGGCAATACCCATAATCTCGCCAGCATACAGGTCAATGTTGGCCTGGACGACCGCGTCCGTACGCAGGTTGCGGGCTCTGAGGCGAATGCTGCCGGCTACCTTTGCCGCGCCAACCGCAGCGCTGCGATCTTCAACACGGCGCCCCGTCATCTCGCGAATTAACGTCGATGCGCTGGTTTCGGCCACCGCATGGGTGCTGACAATGCGCCCGTCGCGCATCACGGTAACGCGCTGCGCGATACGATAGAGTTCGTCAAGGCGGTGAGTCACATAAAGCAGAGCATAGCCGCGGGCTCGCAGGCGGTCAATGACGTTAAACAGCAAGGAAACTTCGTCGCTATTCAAGGACGCGGTCGGCTCATCCATAATCATAATGAGCGGTTCTTCGCCTTCGTCTTCGCCGATAAAGGCGCTGGCGATCTTGACCAGCATGGCGTCGCCGGCGCTCAAGCCCGATGCCCGGCGCCGCGGATCAATATGCCCGATACCGAGGCGCTGCAAAACCGCGCGCGCGCGTTGATGCAGCGCCTTCCAGTCGACGAAGACTCCAGCTGCGCGAGGCAAAGGATTGTTGATGAAGAGATTTTCCGCCACGCTCAGCGCCGGCACGATGCTCAATTCTTGATGAATGAAGCGGAACCCCCGGCGATAGGCCGCGCCGGAATCGGGCAATGCCAGCGTTGCGCCGTTCAGCCGCAGGCTCAGGCTGTCAGGGATTTCCAGCCCGGCGAGCAATTTTATCAGGGTCGATTTGCCGGCGCCATTTTCGCCGATCAAGCCGTGCGCCTCGCCGCCTTTCAGGTCGAGATGCGCGTCAATCAAGGCGCGGACGCCGCCATAGGATTTAGCGGCATGGCGCACCTCGAGCAATAATGATGGGGTGGACATATAAATCGCGGGAGCCGCTTGCGGCCCCCGCATCTGTTCCAGGGCGACTTATTCGCTGAGGTCCGCTTGAGTAACCAGCATCGCCGGGACGTAGTGATTGACCTGAGAAATCTCTGCGCCGCCGAGATGCGATTCGACCAGATCAGCGACCTTCTGCGCCATGCCGGCGAAATCTTGCGCGACGGTCGCTTCGAAGTTGCTGCCGCGTAGAATTGCGTCACGCGCCTGCTCGGTCGCGTCAATGCCGACAATGACAATGCCTTCGTCAGCGCGGCCGGCATCTTCAATCGCCTGCAAAGCGCCGAGAGCGGGGTCATCCCAAGCGGCCCAAACGGCGGCGATGCTGCCCGCGTCGGGATTGGCCAACAAGACCGCTTCCATGGCGTTGCGCGCGCCCTCCAGCGGACCGTTGTCGAAGCTGGGCGTTATGGCGTCGGCGACGTTAATGTCGGGCGTGTTATCGAAGATGGCCCGCGCGATGGCGCCGCGTTTCTGTACCGGAGGATAGGGCTCGAAGATGAACATGATGACATCCCCGGCCGCATTAAGGCGATCCACCACATAAGTTGCGGTTTCGGCAGCCATGGTGTAGCCGTTGCTGGTCACATTCGTCACCATCAGCGGATGGGCGCCGGAGTCCAGGCCGAAGACGGGAATGCCGGCATCCGCCGCGGCCTGCAAGCCCGGCTCGATCTGCGTCGGGTCGACATTGATGACGATAGCGTCAACACCTTGCAGCGCGACATCTTCCATACGGCTGACGAGCGCGGCAATATCTTCATTGGTATCAATAACGTTGACATTCCAGCCCTTCGCCAGGGCGGAAGTTTCGAAATTCTCCACCATGATCTGCGTACCGGGCTGGGCGAGGAAGGGCGTCATTACGGCGACGGCGGGCGCGTCTTGCGCCCAGCTGACGCCAGTCACAGTCGCAAGCAAGACAACCAGCAGTAGGCAAAGTTTGCGCATGAGATTCTCCTTATCATGTATACGCGGATTTCTTTTGAACTGCCGATATTCTAACGCAGCAGTGAATATGCGTCTACGATTCGTAGCCAGGCGCGCCGCGATAAAGTATCATTAGGCGCATTGACAAGAGGATATTTGTGATGAACTTTCGCTTGCAGCACGTCAGCATCCCGCGGCCGCCTGGCAGCGAGGCGCAAACTCGCGCCTTTTACGGCGACTTGCTGGGCTTGCCGGAGATTCCCCCGCCCAACAGCTTAGAGGCCGCCGAGGTCTTGTGGTTCAAATTGAGCGGGGACGCCGAATTGCATTGCTTCCGCGAGCAGCCGGTTGCTGACGCGTCCAATCGACATCTGTGCCTGGTGGTGGATGATTTGCCGGGCCTGCGCCGGAAGCTGCGCGCGGGGGGCCACCAACCCTACGACGTGGAAGTCATCCCCGGGCGACCGCGCTTTTTCTGCAGCGACCCCTTCGGCAACATCATCGAATTCACGACCATCCAAGGCGACTATTTGGCGTTGCAATAAGCTCGCCGCTAGCCTTTGAGGCTGCCCTGCGCGGTCACGCCGCTGATGAGGTGCTTCTGCCCAAAGTAGAAGACGACCAGCATCGGAATGATCATCAGCATCGAAAAGACCATAATCAGATTGAGGCTGTTGTCTTCGCCTTCAAAACCCTGCAAAGCGTTCAAGCCCAGCGCCAAGGTCCACAATTCCTTGTTCGAACCCAGGTAGATAAGCGGATTCAGGAAGTCGTTCCAGGCGAAGGAAAATGCGAAGATCGATACCGCCGCCAGCACGGGCCGCGACATCGGCATAAAGATCCGCCACCAAACGCCGAACTCCGAGCAGCCGTCAATGCGCGCCGAGTCGTAAATGTCTTCCGGTATGCCGCGGAAAAACTGGCGGTACAAGAAGATGTAGAAGGCATTATGCCCCAGCAGGCGCGGCAGGATCAGCGGACCAAAAGTGCGCGTCCAGCCGATCTCGTCGAAAAACAAAAATAAGGGAATTAATCGCACCACATAAGGCAGCATCATCGTCGCCAGCAAGATGCCGAAGAAGATATTCCGCCCGGGGAACGGTATGCGCGCAAAGGCGTAACCTGCCAGCGTACAGGGCACCCAGGCGCCAAACAGAGACGCTGCCACGATGATCATCGTATTGCGCGTATATTGCATAATCGGCCGCGCTTCAAAGAGGTATGGGTAATTCTCCCAGGCGATCGGGTCCGGGATCAGCTCAAGCCGGCGGATGGTGATCTTGTCGCGCGTTTTTAATGACGTTGAGACGGTCCAAAACAATGGCACCATCATCACGATCGCGCCGACGGTCAAGATCATATAAATGGTGATGTAGCGAACCATTTTGGTTCTGGGGTCTTCAATCATGCCGGCATCCTCTCCTCAAGCTCCCCTTCCCTCTTTATGGGATGCCCGCCATAGAGATGGCGGGAAAGGGGCGCGCCGCGTGGACACAGGCGGTCGGGGATGGGGGAATTTAATTCTCATCGTCTTGCGCATCCCCATAGAATACCCAGCGATTCGAGGTGTAGACGAGCATTAGCGTCAGCACAAAGATGATGAGAAACAAAATTACTGAGAGCGCGGCCGAATAACCGAACTCAAAATCTCGGAAAGCCTTGTTATAGACATGCAGCATGTATACAAGTCCAGCTTGCAAGGGTCCCCCATTGGTCCCGATGAGAATGAATACCTGTTCAAACACCTGAAAGCCGCCGATCAATCCCAGCAGCAGATTGAAGAATATCGTCGGCGTCATCAGCGGGACCGTGATATAGAGCAGGCGATGCCAGCCAGTCCCGCCGTCAATCGCGGCCGCCTCGTAGAGGTCGCCGGGGATACTCTGCAAGCCGGCCAGGAAAATGATCATCTGCCCGCCGAAGCCCCAGAGGCTGAGCAGGATCAGCGACGGCTTTATCGCATCCGGCGACGAAAGCCAGCGCACCGGCGTAGCGCCAATCAAGACCAGGAACTGATTGAGGAAGCCGTAGCGCGTATTGAGAAAGCCGGCGAAGATCACAGTCGCCGCCACCAGCGGCACAACCGACGGCACATAGAAGAGCGTACGATAAAGTTCCATCCCGCGTACGCGCAGGTTCAATATCAGCGCGATCAAAAAGGCGAATATCAGGCGCAGGGGCACACTGAAGCCGAGGTAGTAGACCGTATTGTACATGCTTTTGCCGAAGAGCTTGTCGTCGGTGAAGATCTCAATATAGTTCTCGAAACCTATCCAGGGCGGTGTTCCCACCGTGCCGATCTGATAATCGGTGAAACTCAAATATAGATTGTAGATGAAGGGCGCCGCGTCAAAGATGATGAAGCCGGCGAACCAAGGGAAGATGAAGGCGAAGCCGATCAAGGCGCGGTTGCGGAACCACCACTCCTGAAAACGCGATTTCCAGGTGACCTCCGGCTGCGTATGCTTTGATTTCAGCGAGGCTTGCACGAATTTTCGCCTAAGCTCTTGTTTGGCGGGCGAGCCACCGGCTCGCCCTTACAATTCTGTCTGTATGAAACCTGTAGGGGTCAGCCGGCGACTGACCCGTCGCTTTCGCAGTTCTGTGTCGAGCAAAGCCCCTCCCTCATTTTGGGGAAGGGCTTGTGGTGGGGGCATTCCTACATATTGTCGGCGTCAAACTCCGCCCAGAATTCGTCCAGCAGGGCTTGCATCTCAGCATGCGCGTCATTGAGCGCATCCGCCGGCGACTTCACGCCGAAGTAGGCTTCTTCAATGTAGTTTGAGAGGATCTCCGAAAGTTGCCCCTGGACCGGGGTAATCTGCACCGGCGTATCAAGCGCCAGACCTTCCAGCACGACCGACCAGTATGGATTGACTTCGTAGTAAGCCGGATTCTCGTTGCAGGCCTTCACGGGCGAGGGGCGGCTCTGCCGGAACAAAAAGGCGCAGCCGCCAAGCGGGTGGACGCCGATGAACTCGGCAAATTTGAAGGCAGCCTCCTGCATCTCCGGCGGATGCACCGCGGGGATCGTGTAAGCCCAGGCGCCGCTGTAATTGTAGCCGGTGGTGCCGGCCGAATGCGCGTCGGGATTGTCGCCATTGTAGGGGCGCAGCATTGTGCCCCAGCTGTCGGTGTCGGCGTAGCCGTCCGGATCAGCCACGTTGAAGTGACCGAAGAAGGAGGTGTTGATGTGCAGGAAAGCTTGCTTGTCTTCGTACCAGGGATGATCGCCTTGAGAGAAGGACGTATCCTGGAAGAAGTCGATTATATTCTCCGTGCCGCCGTTGATATTGTTGGTCAAGTTGACCATCCATTCCAGTGTTTCCACGCCTTCGGGGCTATTGAAGAGCAAGGTGCGGCCATCGTCCGTGGCGTATTTACCGTTATTGGTATACAGCCAGGCGACAAATTCCGCGTCGGTGCCGAATGCGGCCGCGCCCAAGACATCAACACCCATAGGATCGGCAACCGTGATTGCCGCCGCCATCTCCTCAAGCTCCTGCCAGGTATCCGGCGGATCTTCTGGATCGAAGCCGTGGTCGCGCAGCAAGTTCTTGTTATAAATCATCAAGCCGGTCAAACCGCCGGCGGTTGGCATCGGCAAGCCGTAGAGTTCGCCGTTCCAATATTGCAGCCCGATCTCGCCATCATAAAAGACGCTGAGGTCGGTGCCATGCGCATCCACATAGGCGTCAATCGGGATGATCAAGCCGTTGATGGCGAACTGATAGGTCTCGGGACGGGTGGACATGATGATGCCCGGCGGATTGCTGCTGGCGGCGGCGGTGGCGAGCAATTCCGCGCGGTTGTCCCAGGGTTGGACCTGGTTGATGACGCGGACGCAGGGGTTCTCTTCCTGGAAGTGCCCGATGAGTTCATCCATATAGGCTTCGCGGGCGGCGCCCCACCAATTCATGAACTCAAGCTCAATCACCTCGCCCTCGCAATCGGCTGCCGCCGGCATAAGACCGAATGACAGCAGAATGCCCAGCGCGATCGCAATTCGTAACAAAAGTGAGTGCTTCATGACATTCTCCTTATACAAAACTGACCATTAACGCGGCGGCCATAGCGCCGTTGCACCGCCTGCCGACAAGCGCGGTCTCAAGTCGATTTGCGCTTTGCCGCAGGTCGGATATACTTGGGCGAATATGAATCCGCGCCGCAAAAGTTAACATTAAATGTACCGCGTGATTGCAGCCTTGTCAAAAAACTTGTACCGGCCGCCCGACCGCCATACGAGGCAGACGACATGAACCTTGCCTGTGCCGGCGATCCGCGTTTGAGCCGCTTTGATCCCCTGGAGCGGATCTTTTTCTATGACGACTTCGACGAGGGTATTCGCGGCTGGTCGGAGTTGATCGGCAACTACGAGCATTCGCTGGATTCCATGCTGCCAGAATACAGCGATATGCGTCCGCCGATGCTTAGCAATCTGACCATGTGGGATACGGGCGCAGCCGGCTCCATGGAAGGGACCTACGCGCTCAAGCTGGCCAGCCGCGCCCGAACCGGCTCGCTGGCGACCAGCATCAAACGGCAGACCTTTCGCAAACGCGGGCAAATCCAGCTCGAGTGCTACTTCACCTTCAAGCCGGAAGCCAGCGAGCTGCGGCTGTCGCTGAACGATGTGCGCGCCTTCGGCCTGCTCTTCGACCTGCAAGACGGCATGAATCCCGAATTTCGCTGGATGCCGCATCTGCGCTACTTAAACGCGCAGGATAACGAGATGGTCAATCGCTGGCAGATGAAGGGCGAAACTCGCGCCTTCCACAATATCGGCGATTCGGGCGAGACGGTTTCGCATTTCCATCTCGGCAGCGAAAATTGGGAATTCGTCGCCGCGCCGGTCCAGACCCTGGCTTACAACGAGATCGCCACCAAGATGAATTGGCATTACCTGCGCGTCAATGTCGACCTGGCCGAGCGGCGCTTCCTCGGTTTCCAGTGCAACGATCTGGTTTATGCCGGCGAGCCGCTGAAGCACATCTCCATACCAGCCATGCCCAACTTGAATTGCATGCTCAACACCGCCTTCTGGGTCGAGACCAATCGCGACAAGCGCGCCTTCCTCTACCTCGACTCGGTGCTGCTCAGCGGGGAATTTTGATGGTGGCGCTGCGGCGAAGTTACACGGCGGTGGTCGAGCGCAACAGGCTCTGGCAGGGAGACTTCGCCAGCGAGCCCTACGAAGCCGCCTGGGCCAGCGAGGCCATCTTCTTTGTGCGGACGCTGGCTGACGCAACTGGAGTAGGCGGGGTGGCGCGCGTACAGATCTCGGCTGACGGCATCCGCTGGGTTGACGAGGGCTCGAGTTTTGATCTGCCAAGTTCAAAAGATGAGGTCGCGTTCTGCCGCGTCAGTCACTTCGGCGGCTGGCTGCGGATAGCGGGAACACTCGCGCCGAACATTCAAATGACAGTTTTGGTGTCGCTGGCGCTGAAGGAGTGACCGTTACATCCAACGAGAATTGTAGGGGCGAGCCTTGGCTCGCCCGCCTTTCGGAATACGACACTGGAACGTAATATGACGTCTCTCCCAACCTTCGAATTCGACGCCGTCATCGTCGGCGGCACGCCCGCTGGCATCATGACCGGCATCACCTTGGCCAAAGCCGGACGCCGTGCCGTCATCCTCGAGCGCGCGGCGCATATCGGCGGCTTGCCCGCCAACGGCCTGGGCGCGACTGACATCGCCACGCGCGGCGCCACCGGCGGCCTCTTTCTCGAATTTGTCAACCGCGTCAAACAGCATTACAGCGATACTTACGGACCCGCTTCGCAGCAGGTCAGCGACTGCAGCGACGGCTACCGCTTCGAGCCGCATGTCGCCGAGCGGGTCCTGCGCAATATGATCGCCGACTGCGGCGACAAGCTCGAAGTCCGCACGCTGCGCCAATTCGATCACGAGCCGCGCAACGTCAGCAAGGAAGGCGCTGCCCTGCGTCAGATTCGCATCCTGAATCGTGAAAACGGCGCTGAAGAAATCTACACGGCCTCCGCCTTTGTCGACGCCACCTACGAAGGCGATTTGGCGGCGGCGGCGGGCGCGCCCTATATGCTGGGGCGCGAGGGCGCGGACGAGTATGGCGAGCCCCGCGCCGGCAAATTCTATCAGCGCTGGGGCGCTCCGGTCGATGAATTCTATAGCACCGGGCAAGGCGACAACGCCATCCAGTCCTACAACTATCGCCTGCCGCTAACCAAAGACGCCAGCAACATGACCCGCATCGCAAAGCCGGCGGCTTACAATCGCGCCGAATATCTCTCGCTGGTCGACGACGTCAAACTCAACCGTTTCGCGGGGCCGCCCACGCCCATGGAATTCGACGGCATCGGCGCCATCACCAATATGGTGCGCGTACCCAACGGCAAAGTCGACGGCAACAATCAGCACGCCGCCTTCATCTCAACCGACCTGCCGGAAGAGAACTGGCCCTACCCCACCGCCAGCTGGGATTGGCGCGATCAATTCGCGCAGCGTTTGCGCGATTACATCCTGGGTCTCTTCTACTTCGCGCAGAACGACCCCGACCTGCCGGCCGATTTTCGCGAGCGCTGCAGTCGCTGGGGGCTGGCGGCCGACGAATTCCCCGAGAATGGCAACTTCCCGCGTCAGATTTACGTGCGTGAGGGCCGGCGCATCCGCGGCGACTATCTCTTCACCGCGCATGACGCGCTGTCCAAACGCGGCTCGCGCGAGCATTCGACGAGCATCACCGCCAGCCACTACGCGCTGGATTCGCATGCCTGCCACAAGCGCGAACCCGGCCGCCCCCATACCGAAGGTATCTTTACTTACAAGACCACGCCTTACTGTGTGCCCTACGGCGTCATTGTGCCGCTGGAAGTCGAGAATCTGCTGGTACCCGTGCCGGCATCGGGGACGCATATCGGCTTCAGCACCCTGCGCATGGAGCCCTGCTGGATGGCGCTAGGCGAAGCGGCCGGCGTCGCCATCAACGTCAGCCTGGATGAAGGGACGTCCCTGCGCGCCGCCAACGTGGTGGAGATGCAGCGGCGCTTGCTGAGCGCTGGCGCGGTGCTGAGCTACTACGAAGATGCCGCGCCCGGCGGCGCGCATTACGAGGCGCTGCAATTCTTCGCTCTGCGCGGCTTCCTGGGCGCGAGCTACCAGGCCGACCTCGACGCGCCTGTCTCGGACGCGGACCGGGCGAATTGGACCGCTTGGGCGAATACGCCCGATTTAGCCACCTTCAGCGGGACGCGCGGCCAACTACTGGATAAACTCTATAGTGAAGCGCGCCAACGACCGGATGCGGAACAAGCGGCCATTTACGCCCAAACAAAGGAATAGATGATGGAATTTGTAAAGATTTCCCCAGAACAGAAACGGCAATTCGATGATGAGGGTTACCTGATCATGCGCGAAGCCATCGACAGCGACGCCGTCTCGGCGCTGATCGAAGCCGGTGACCGCTTGATCGCCTCCGACCGGGAGCTCAATCGCCAGCGCCGGCCCGGCGGCTTGTATGACGGCTTTCGCAACTGCGTGTCGATGGACGACGCTTTCCTGCCGCTGATCACCAATCCCAAAGTTTTCTCGATCGTGGCGCAATTGCTCAGCCCCTACCTGTCGCTGCTGACCAGCCACCTGATTTACCGCGCTCCCGATCCGCCCGGCGCGAGCGGCCAAGCCCGCATCCCCGGCTGGCACCGCGACCATTACATGTCCATGCGCGACCTGGGAGACCAGCATATTCCGCGACACTCGCTGAAAGTCGCCTATTATCTCACCGACTTGAGCCAGCCGCAGACCGGCGTCACCATGATGGCGGCCGGCAGCAATCAGCTCAAAGAGCCAATCGACATTCCCGAGGGCCAGGTTGATCCCGCGACCATGGTGGAGCCGCTGCTGAACCCCGGCGACGCCGTCTTCTTTGAAAACCGCACCTGGCATGCCGGCGCCGCCAATTTGAGCGATCGCATCCGCAAAGCCGTCATGATTGGCTACAGCTATGACTGGATCACGCCAACGGATTATCGGCAGCAGGCGCCGGCGCTGGTGGAGAAGCTTTCGCCTATCCAGCGCTATCTCGTGGGTGAACCCGTTGATGACAATCCGAATTTTGATTTCACCGGCGGCGCCAACCCCATTGACGATTGGTGCGTCGCGAACGGCTATCAATACCGGCCCCAGCAAAGCAAAGACCATGTGCTGGCCGCGGGCGAACCAAGCAAGCCGAGCATGTAATGGCAGTCTGGCGTAAAGCTACATAAAACAGCGCCCTGGTGGAAGCGCTTAAAGCCCGGTTAGCAGGGGCTATGCTTCAGGCGATTGTGGCATGATTCAGGAAGATTTGAGCTTTGGCGTTTCAAAATAACTTTCGAGGCGATTCACCGACGCCTGCAAGACTTTCAAATCGCCACGGACGGTATGATGCAAATCCATGGAGGCATCATATTTTTTGCCGATTTCGCGCAAGTTGCTGTCCTGCATGTCGAACCTGTTTTCGAAATGGTCAAACCTGGTTTCGAGAGCGCCCTGCCTGGTTTCGAGAGCGCCCTGCCTGGCTTCAACTTTGCCCAGTCTGTCACTCAGTTCTTTGACATCGTCCTTCGTGGCGAGGCGCCGGAAGTAACCGAGCAAGACAAATACCATGACGACCGCGTTCATCGCCAGCGCCAGCAGAGTGGGAATATTCACTTGATCCACGAACTAGGCCTTCTTCAGTTTAACTTGCCCTTCTTCAGATGATTATATTAGACTCTGGACAAATAAGTCAAATGCCGAAACTCGGCATAGGAAATAGACACATGAACGAACGGCAATGCGACATTCTAATCGTTGGCGGCGGCACGGGCGCAATCGGGGCGGCGCTCTCCGCGCTGCGCATGGGCAAGTCGGTCATTATGAGCGAAGAAACCGACTGGATCGGCGGTCAGCTGACCCAGCAGGCGGTCCCGCCGGACGAGAATCCCTGGGTAGATCAGTGCGGCGCCACCGCCAGCTACATGCGCTTTTCCGACGGCGTGCGCGATTACTACCGCCGCAACTACCCGCTGACCGACAAAGCCCGCCATACCATGAACTGGAATCCCGGCCAGGGCAATGTTAGCCGCCTCTGCCACGAGCCGCGGGTGGGGCTGGCCGTCATTGAAGCCATGCTGGCGCCCTACCGCTCCAGCCTGCAGTTGGACATCCTGCTTTATCATGTGCCGGTGGCGGCCGAGACCGATGGCGACCGCGTCCTGGCGGTGACACTGGAAGATACGCAATCCGGCGATCAAGTGGTGGTGTCCGCGCCTTACATTCTCGACGCCACCGAGCTGGGCGACCTGCTGGAGCTGGCGGGCGTCGAATCGATTATCGGCGCGGAGAGCCAGGCGCAGACCGGCGAAATGCACGCGGTCGAGGGCGAGCCAATGCCCTTGGACCAGCAGGCTATTTCCTGGTGCTTCGCCATCGACCACCTGGAAGGTGAAGACCACACCATCGACAAGCCGGAAGACTACGACTTCTGGCGCGACTACAAAGCCGACTTCTGGCCGGACAAGCAATTGAGCTGGTATTATTCCAGCCCACGGACGCTAGAAGCAGTTCATCGCCGAATCTTCCAGACCGATCCCAACAGTAGCTACGTCGAATTCCCCGGCGACCTTTGGCATTTCCGCCGCATCCTCTACAAGCAGCACTACCGCGAGGGCGCCTTCGCCAGCGACATCACGCTGGTGAATTGGCCGCAGATTGACTACTGGCTCAAGCCGTTGCTGGGCGTGGGCGAAGACGTAAAACAAGCCGCGCTGCGCGAATGCAAGCAGTTGAGCTATGCCCTGCTCTACTGGATGCAAACCGAAGCGCCCCGCCATGACGGCAAGGGCTACGGCTACCCGGGCCTGCGCTTGCGGCACGATGTGGTGGGCACGACCGACGGCATGGCCAAATACGTCTACGTGCGCGAGGCGCGGCGCATTTTAGCCGAGTTCACCGTGCTTGAAGAGCATGTCGGCGTGAAGCAGCGCGTCGGGCTCGACACCGCCGAGCAATTCGACGACAGCGTCGGCATCGGCAGCTACCGCATTGATCTGCATCCCAGTACGGGCTTGCGAACTTACATCGACATCAGCAGCTATCCTTTCCAGATTCCGCTGGGCGCGCTGATTCCGCAGCGCATCGAGAACCTGCTGCCCGCTTGCAAGAACCTGGGCGTGACGCATATCACCAACGGCTGCTATCGACTGCATCCGGTCGAGTGGAATATCGGGGAGGCGGCGGGCGCGCTGGCGGCTTACTGCCTGGACAAAGGGCTCAAGCCGCGGCAAGCGCGCAACAGCAAAAGTCATTTGCGCGATTTTCAGCGGCTGCTGTCGGCAGAGCTTGGCATCCCGCTGGAATGGCCTCCGTATGCTCGGCGCGCTGCGCGCTAAAGAGGAGGCGAATCTCTCCGTCTGACAACACTGGTGTCGCTCGATAAACTCTGCGCCTACAGGCAAACAGCCTTGCGCGCGAGCGAGCCGCTGGCTACACCCAGCGGCCTGTTTAGGGCAGGTATAGGGTGCGGATTGGGCGCTTCTGCTGCACAATAGAGGCCAGCCTAGTGAACAGGCATTTCTCGCCGACCAGAAGCGGACCAGCCTTACAAGATCTCCCATGAAGATTCAACAACTTGCCAGAAACTTGCTCGTGTTATGCGTCTTCAGCTTGGGCTGGGCGGCAATAGCGCAGCCCGGCGACGAACCAATCTTCCGCGATGTCAGCGCGGCGGCCGGCATCACGGCGACGCACCGCGGCCTCTGGGACGACAAAGAGGCCATGCAAGGCTATCTGGCCATTGGCCAAGCCTGGGGCGATTACGACCGCGACGGCTGGGTTGATCTATTCGTCACCGGCAACCTCGACCCCAACGCGCTCTATCGCAATCGAGGCGACGGGACGTTTTCATTGTCCGAGCACTCGCAACAGCTCAGCCTGCCCGATGTGCCCAGCGGCGGCGCCACCTGGGCCGACTATGACAATGACGGCTGGCTCGACCTCTACATCGTGAACTATGGCGCCAACCGGCTCTTCCGCAATGAGGGCGGCCACGGCTTTACCGATATCACGCTGGACGCGGGCGTCGGCGATACCGGCAAAGGCGTCTCGGCGGCTTGGGGGGATTATGACAGCGATGGCTGGCTCGACCTCTACGTGACCAATTGGTCTTGCTTTCCCGAATGCGATCCGGTTGATTTCGGCGCGCAGCAAGACCGGCTCTATCACAACAACGGCGACGGCAGCTTCACTGATGTGACCGGCAGCCTCGACTACGCCTGGACCCTGGGCGCGGGTTTCGCGCCGACCTTTTTCGATTACGATGGCGATGGCGACAGCGATATCTACGTCGTCAACGACAAATTGCAGAACGAAATCGGCAATGTGCTCTGGCGCAACGATGGCGCCGGCTGCGGCCATTGGTGCTGGACCAATGTGTCAGCCGAAAGCGGCGCTGACCTCCTGATCAATGGCATGGGCGTGGACGCCAGCGATTATGACAACGACGGCGACCTGGACCTGTATATCACCGACATGGTCTACCAGATGCACCTGCTGATGAACGACGGCGCCGGCGGCTTCCGCAATCGCGCCCGCTCAACTGGCAGCGCTATCAATATGGGTCCGGACAATGGCGTCGGCTGGGGCGCGGTCTTCTTCGACTATGACAACGACGGCTGGCAGGACCTGTATGTAGCCGCCACCAATTATCACCAGACCTTCCCCGAGCTCGAAGTCAGCTTCATGAACCCGCGCCCTGACGCCCTTTTCCGCAACGACCGCCACCGCGGCTTCCACGATGTCAGCGTCAACAGCGGCATAGACGCCGACCTGCCCACGCTGGGCGTGGCTTATGCCGATTATGACCAGGACGGCGACCTCGACCTGGTGACAGGCAACTGGAACAGCGGCTATCGGCTGCTGCAGAATCAGGGCGGCGACCAGCACTGGCTGTCACTCGATTTGCGCGGCGGCGGCGATGTCAATCGCGATGCGGTGGGCGCGCAGGCGCGCCTCAAGACGGCCGACGGACTCACGCAGCTGCAGACGGTCAGTATCGGCGCCGGGCTGGGCGGCAATAACCAACTGACGCTGCACTTTGGCTTGGGCGACGCGACCGCGGCCGACCTGCACATCCTGTGGCCCAATAGCGTCGAGTGCAGCCTGGACGCTGTGCCGGCCAATCAGCGCCTGCGCGTCGTTTACGGTGTGACGGCGGGTTGCGGTTAAGAGGCTAAAGATTTGCCACCGAGTACAAAGAGTTAAATTGAGGACACAGAGCTTTCGGGTTCTATTAATCTGATCCTAATGTCTGAAGGCGGAAGTCGTTGCTGCCATCTGGCTTCAATGAGCAAAACGCTTTACTCTGCGCACTCATTAATACTCGGTGTACTCGGTGGCTAGTTTTTCAAATGCCATTGCTTTGAACAGGCCCGCTTCTGTGTCAATTGCTTGGATGCGCAGCCACTAGCGCACGTCGGTCTGGTAGGGCACGACATCGCAGGTGCTCTGATACCAGGTCAGCATGCGCTCGCGCAGGTCGGCGAGGATGCCCGCATAGGCGGGATCATCAATCAGATTGCGCAGTTCGCCCGGGTCGCGGCTCAGATCGTAGAGTTCATCCGACTCGTACAAGCGGCGCACATATTTATAGTCCTGCGTCCGGCACATGGTCGCTTTGCTGTGCTCGCCGCCTTCGCTGCCCTGCAGCTGTACGCGCGGCCAGTAGAGCCCGCCGGGATCATAAAATGATGGGCTGTCCTTTTCCATCGCCTGCTCTTCGCCGATCAGACGCCCGCCCTCGCAGTAAACCGCATCGCGATGCTCGTCAGTCGCGCCGGCGATCAGCGGCGACAGCGAGCGCCCGAAATGATCATAGCCCGGCTCAATGCCCGACCATTCGTAGGCGGTAGCGGTGAAATCGATCAGCTCGACCAGTTGATCGCGAACGCCAGGCTGGATTGCTTGCCGCGCCGGCGGCTTGACGATCAGCGGGACGCGCGTCAGGCAGTCCTCGAAGGTATTCTGCGTTTTTTCCACCAGTCCGTAATCACCGGTGAAGTCGCCATGATCGGAGAAAAAGAAGATGGCGCTGTTGTCATAGAGTCCGCGCTCTTTCAGGGCATTGACCACCAGGCCGAATTGCGCGTCAACCCGCGCGCACATGCCGTAGTAGACGGCGCGCAACTCGTTAAAGCGCTGCTCGCTCCAGCCCTGCAGGCCCTGCCGCTGATAGATGCCGGCGGTGAGGCTGGGTTTCGTCGACCAGTCTGGCGTGGGATAGCGCGGCGGAATCAGGTCGCGGTCGATCTGGCTGAACCAGGGCTCTTCCACTCCATAAGGCGGATGCGGATAGCTCAGCGGCAGGTAGATGCAAAGCGGCTGATTGTCGGGCGCGCTGCGGATCTGCTCAATGGCGCCCTCCACCATGGCCCAGTCGTTGTCGTAATACGGGTCGTCGTCGCTATCAAGTTTGCCGGCGAAGAACGAATAATAGTTGTCCCCCTCCGGATCGCCGCGCCAGTCATCGTCGCTGTGCAGATTGGCGCGCGTCGGACGCGGCGTTTCGTATTTGACATCGCAATAGTCAGCGAAGCCGTTCTGGCGCGGCACCAGGTCGTTCTTGCCGCCCCAAAAGACGAAATAGCCGGCGTCCTTGAGCTTTTTCAGCAGCACCGGTTCATCCGGCTGCAGCATGTGGAACATGGTGCGATGCCCGCGCGCATGCGGATACCAGCCGGTCATAAAGGAGCAGCGGCTGGGTGTGCAGACAGGATTCTGGCAGAAGGCGTGGCGGAAGGAGACGGCGTCCGACTCGACGATTTCGTCCAGGTTGGGCGTGACGGCGGCCGGATTGCCCAGGTGACGCATGACATCGCCGCGCCACTGGTCGGGGTTAAAGATGATGATGTGGGGTTGCTTCGGCATGGCGAGTTCCAATTCGATTGTTATTCGGCTGCCCAATCTTCGATGGGTAAATCAGAAAGTCGAGTAAATCCCCGCATATCGTGTGTCACTACAGTGAGGCCGTTTGCCATAGCAATGGCTGCAATCTGCATGTCGGCGACGCCCATAAGCTGTCCCCGGTCTCTCAAGAATGCGTGTATGCGGCCGTAGGCATCCGCTGCGGTATCATTGAAGGGCAGACTCGGAAAGCGCGAGAAGAATTCGTCCTGCTCCCGCCGATACCGCGCGGTCGAACGCCGACTGTAAGAACCGGCATACATTTCCGCTTTCGAAATCGCGCTGATGGCAACGCCGGTGCTTTGATGCCGCCGGAGCGCTTTTTCAAATAGCTGCGGATATCGTCCGTTTATGCAATAGATGCAAATGTTCGTATCGAGCAGGTATCTCATCCAGAGTTAAAACACATACCTCCAGACGCCGTGATCAACTTCCCGCATCACTATCAAGGTCGGATCGCCGTCAAAAGCGCCAAAGCCTAACTCATCAGCCATCCAGGCAGGCATGCGGCGGTAAAACTCCAACTCTATTTCACGAGGCAATTGCTTCAAGCCTTCGCGCGTCAGCGGCAAAGTCTGACTGTGCTCCTCACAAAGCGCATAGAAGTCGGCGTTGGCCTTGCAAACACCTTTCTGATGCCAGGTCCAGTGTAGCTCTTTGCGCTCGTGCATATTCGCGCTGCTCTCAATCTCCCAGCTTGCAACCAGCCTAGCGAAAACCAGGCAATCTGTCAAACCCGACCGCGCCAGCGCTTACAACAGATTCCCCGCCAAGGGCTGAAACTCGAGCTCATAGCCAAAGGCGCGCGGACCCACCACCGCCAGCGCTTCCGGCGTTTTGAGCTCCTTCGGCGCCGGCAGCGCCAGCACCGCCACCCGCAATCCATAGCGCAGCGACTCGGTGCCGATGGCCTCGCCATCGTCCAGGTTGACCAAGGTAATCAGATCGGGCACAGTGCAGAACACTTGCCCGTTGCCGCGCGCGATCAGGTTCTCGTTTTGAAAGTCAATCCGCAGCTGCTGGTCAAAGTCGTCAAAGGCGCTGATGATCAGCTTGCCGCGGGCGAAGCCTTGCAGCGTCCGGCGCTCGACATCGACGATTTTGCCGCTGAAGAGGACGCGCCCATTGCAGAGCTGCGCCACAGTTTCGGCCGGCTCGATGCTGCGCGCGCGGCAGCCCAGCACGGTCTCGCCGATGCGTTTAGCCAGGCTGAGCGTGCCGCGAATGACAGTCGCTTTGAGCTCGGTGCCGGTCATCACCGGCATCACCAGCGCGGCCGAGCCGCCCATCTCGATGGTCAGGCGGCGAGCGAATTCTTCGGCTTGCCTGGCCGAGCCGATGCGCGTGAAGATGGCGACATTGCCGTGCGAATCGGCCAGGACAAAAGGCGTGGGCGCGGCGCCGTAGATCATGAAGGTATCCATGTCCAACTCGGGGAAAGCCCGCCCCATGCCATCGCCATTGACCACCGGCAAGCCCAGCTGCAGCGCGGCCACCATCGGACCAAGCGCGTTGCCGCCGCCGATTTCGCCGATGACGATAGCGCTTATCTTCCGCCGCAGGTGATCTTCCAGGGCGCGCACGGCGGTGGCGATCTCATCCCCGGCTTGCAGCTTTTCGTTGCTGACCGTCGGCGCGCCCATCCCCCCCACAGCGCAGACCAGCGCCTCATCGGGCAGGTCGTCGGCTTGCACGACCTCGACAGCGCGGCTTTGCCGGCGAATCTCGTTGTCCAGGCGCAGGCGGTTGAGATAAGTGCTGCCGCCCCCGCCCGTGCCCAGGATGCCGGCGCCGATGGCGATGGCGTTTGTATCGTTTAGGGTTACTTGGTTCATGGGTGAGTGAATTGGCGCATGTCGGTGTCGCGCGTCCATTTACTGCCATCGGGGAGAATAGTACCTCGGCTAAATTCCGCGTAATACAGTTTTGCGCAGGTCAAGTCCGCGTCCGTAAGATTTGCACTTTTCAAGCCCGCATAAGAAAGATCTGCGCAATACAAGTCAGCGCCAGTCAGATTCGCATAGGTTAATCTGACATATTGTAGGTTAACTCCTCTTAGACTTTTGCCCGTCCAGTCGATGTGAGACCATAACTTTGTAAAGTGGCGCAAATCAGTTGTGGGGTCCCATTTGCGACAGTCAGGCAAAGTGGTGCTTTCATCAAACAATGTACGAGATAAATTCGCAAGCCGTAAGTCTGCATTGGTAAAGTTCACACCACAAACATTAGCACCAGATAGATTAGCTTTCCTTAAGTTCGCGTTGGACATATCATTTTCAGCCAAGTTCGCTGCCTGAAACTTCGCACTCCTCAATTCTGCATTTGTAAAATCCATTCCGGACAAGTCTTGGCCTGATAAGTCTGCATATATCCATAACTTCGTAAATTGGCGTAAATCAGTGTTGGCTGTCCATTGGTTGCCATCCGGAAGAATTGTATTCTTGCTGAATCGTGCGCCAACACTATGTCCAATCCTTGCGCCAGTGAGATTTGCCCCCTTTAAGTTCGCTCCTTCTAAGTTCACGCTATAGAATCGTGCGTTTCTCAAGTTAGCATTTCGTAAATCCGAATTTGAAAGATTCACTCTACGGAAACGTGCTTTCAACCCATTGGAATGGCTTAAGTTAGCACCAGACAAGTTCACGCGCCATAGTCGTGAACCCGACAAAATCGAATTGCTCATGTCTTCGCCCGATAAGTCAACATTACGCAGATCTTTGCCTGACAAGTTCAGACCCTGAGCCTTCGCACTCTCATTCATATCGTCACCTTTCTAAATTCCCTGCGCCTAGGTGGCGGAATCACCCCAAGCGCTCTTCCACCGGCAGGTAGTCGACATCGTAGCCGAAATAGCGCGGATGCACGAGCGCCAGCGCGGCCGGCTGGCGCCACTGCGACGCGCAGGGAATAGCGATGACGGCCACGCGCATGCCATAACGCAGCGCCTCGGTGGTGATGGGCTGAGCCGTTTCGCTATCCAGCACGGCGATCAAGTCGGGAGTCGTAGCCGCGAACTCGCCATCCACCCGCACCATCAGATGCTCGTTCTGAAATTCGAGCAGCAGCTTTTGACCCGCGTACTCGCCCGTTCCATCCATGCGGGAAGAACCTTTGGCGAAGCCGTCGCGTACGCGGCGATCGACATCGCTGATTTTGCCGCGGAAAACCAGATAGCCGCCGACGAATCGGCACAGGGCGGCGACGGGATTCCGCTCATGCTGGCGCGCGTGGCGCAAGGTCTGTCCGATCTTCTCGGCCAGCGTGGTCGTGCCTTGAATGGCGGCCGCCTTGAGCTGTCCGACAGTCGCCGAATAGAGCGCGATCGCCCCTACCGCGCCCATGTGCACCACGCAGGAGCGAGCGAAGGTCTCCACCCATTTGTTGCTGATCGCGTCCATGAGCAAGACGTTGCCGCGTTCGTCGGCCATCACAAAGGGGCTGGCGCTGATGCCGGCGGCGGTCAGCACCGTCTGCTGAATCTCGGGGAAAGCCCGGCCCATGCCATCGCAATCGACCACCGGAATGCCCAGACGCGCCGCCAGGTAGATTGGCCGGATCGAATTCATGCCGCCGGCTTCAATGCTCATGGTGGCGCGCGGCGTACGCCCGCTGTATTTGCCTAGCGCTGCAAAGGCGCGCAGCAGATCATCGCCAGCCGGCAGCTTCTCCACGCCCACCACCGGCGCGCCCATGCCGGCGGCTGGCGCGATCAGGTCCTTGTCATCCAACTCGTCCAGCGTGACCAGCTCGACCGGACCGTACTGCCGAATGGCTTCACGCGCTACCAGCATGCCGATGTAGGGGTTGCTGCCGCCGCCCGAGCCCAGCACCGCCGCGCCCAGCGCGATGTCTTCGATATTGGCCTCGTCCAGCAATCGCACTGCCTTAACCTTTCAGGCGAGCCAATGGCTCGCCCCTACATACATATCCCGTGACGGGCGACCCACCGCCGCGCGTAGACACTGCGGTTCAGTCGCCCGTAGCAAATTCGCATATCAACTACCCGGTAGGGGTCATAATCTGTGTCAATTGTAGAGGCGTCTCGCTGAGACGCCCGTCCGATAAATTTCGCCTTTAATGCGGGCGACCCACCGGGTCGCCCCTACCAATTTGGTGGCGCTTGCGATATTCCCCGCCTGATGGTTTGGCTGCCCGTATACTCAAGCGCCGAAGCGCTCCTCGACCGGCCGGTAATCGACATCGTAGCCGAAGTAGCGCGGGTGAGCGAGCGCAAGCGCGGCCGGCTCTCGCCATTGAGGCGCGCAGGGAAAGGCGATGACGGCCACGCGCATGCCATAACGCAGGGCCTCGGTCGTGATTGGCTCGCCGGTTTCGCTGTCTAGCACCGCGATCAGATCGGGCGTGGTGGCGGCGAATTCGCCGTCGACTCGCGCGACCAGGTGCTCGTTCTGGAAGTCCAGGAGCAAGTCGCTGCCGGCGAAGTCGCCCGTGCCGGCCATCTTGGCGTCTCCGCGATTCCAGCCGCCCTCGATGCGCCGGTCGACATCGGTGATCTTGCCGCGGAAGACGAGAAAGCCGCCGACGGCCTGGCGCACGGCGTCGACCGGATTGGCTTCCTGCCGGCGGGCCTTGCGCACGGTCGCGCCGATTTCCTCGGCCAGCGTGATCGTGCCATGAATCGACGCTTCTTTCAGCTGCGCCACTGTCGCCGAGTAGAGCGCGATCATGCCCTCCGCGCCCATGTGCACCACGCAGGAGCGGGCGAAGGTCTCGACCCAATGATTGCTGACCGTGTCCATCAGCAGCACGTTGCCGCGTTCGTCCGACATGGCGAAGGGGCTGGCGGTGATGCCGTGCGCGGTGAAAATCGTCATCTGAATCTCGGGGAAAGCGCGCCCCATGCCATCGCAGTCGACCATAGGGATTTGCAGCCGAGCGGCGACGTAAATGGGCATGACCGAATTTAAGCCGCCGGCCTCGATGCTCATGGTGCCGCGTGGCTCGCGGCCCGAGTATTTGCCCAGGGCTTTGAAGGCGCGGATCATGTCATCACCCGCGGGTAGCTTCTCGACGATGACGATGGGCGCGCCCATGCCCGCGGCCGGCACGATCAGGTCATCGTCATCCAGCTCGTCGAGTGTATACAGCTCGACCGGCCCGTACTGCCGAATGGCTTCGCGCGCCATCAGCTTGCCCACGTAGGGGTCGCCGCCGCCGCCCGTGCCCAGCACCGCCGCGCCCAGCGCAATGTCTTCGATATTCTCTTCGTGCAGAAGTCGCATGGTGTATTTTGCTCCCTGTTCGTCTCGCGCCGTCAGCAGGTTGCGCGCGGGCGACCCACCGGGTCGCCCCTACCAATTTGGTGGCGCTTGCGATATTCCCCGTCTGATGGCTTGGCTGCCCGTATGCTCATGCGCCATAGCGTTCTTCAACCGGGACGTACTCGGTGTCGTAGCCGAAATAGGCGGGCCCCACAAGTTCCAGCCCCTTGGGACTGCGCCATTTGTCGGCGCAGGGGATGGCGATGACCGCCACGCGGAAGCCGTAGCGCAGCCCTTCGGTGGTGATGGGCTCGCCGGTGTCGACATCCAGCACCGCCAGCAAGTCGGGCACGGTCACTTTGAACTCGCCGTCGATGCGGGCGGCCAAATGCTCATTCTGGAAGCTCAAGAGCAGGCTCTGCCCGGCGAATTCGTCGATGCCGTCAATGATGGCGTCGCCCTTGGCGAAACCGGCTTCGGTGCGGCGCTCGACATCACCGATTTTGCCCTTGAAGATCAGGTAGCCGCCGACTGCTTCGCGGATGGTTTCCACCGGCTCGTCTTCTTCCAGGCGGGCGCGGCGCACTACCTTGCCTATTTCTTCCGCCAGCGTGATGGTGCCGGGGATGGCGGCCTCGCGCAATTCGGCGGCGGTCGCCGCGTAAAGCGCGATCATGGCCATGGCGCCCATGTTGACGGTGACGCTGCGGGCGAAGGTCTCCGTCCACAAATTGCTGATTGTCTCCATCAGCACGGTATTGCCGCGCTCGTCGGACATGGCGAAGGGCGTCGACGAGATGCCGTGTATGGTATGCGTGACCATCTGCAACTCAGGGAATGCCCGCCCCATGCCGTCGCAATCGACCATGGGCACGCGCAGGCGCGCCGCGCAATAGATGGGCACGACAGAGTTCAGCCCGCCGGCTTCAATGCTCATGGTGGCTTTGACCGGCTTGCCGATATATTTGCCCACGCTCTGAAAGGCGTTGACGATATCGTCGCCGTTGGGCATCTTCTCGACCATGACCGTCGGCGCGCCCATCATGGCCGTGGGCACGACCAGGTCGTCGTCTTCGAGTTCGTCCAAGCTGTATAACTCAACCGGACCATAATCGCGGATGGCTTGCCGCGCCATCAGCTTGCCGATGTAAGGGTCGCCGCCGCCGCCGGTGCCCAGCACGGCCGCGCCCAGCGCCAGATCTTCCAGGACCGCTTCGTCTATGATGCGCATTACTTCCCCCCATTCATTGAGGGGACCGAGGGGGGCGCCTCCACCAGATCGCCGATGGCTTTGACCATGATGCGGGTGGCGTTGCCGGGCAGGTAAGCCAGCGGCACCTCTTCCACATCGACGATTTCGATGCTGGCGGCATCGGCGCCGGCATTGACAGCGCGCTCGCTGGCTTCGCCCTTGGCTTGATCCAGGGCCTCATCGCGGCTCAACTCGGCTAGCGAAAAGATGCGGTCGCATTCGCCGCCGACCTGGGCGATGGCCGCGCCGATGGCGTTGGCCACCGGGAAGTGATCGGGCTTGATTATCTCGGAAGCGCCTTCGATTTCGCCCGTGACCAGGATGCTGCCGCCGCCGACCACGATGACCGGCACCGGCGTAGCGCTGGTTTTCATGCGGTCGACGGCGATGGCGATCATCTCCATGATGCGCGCCTGCACGGCCGTCACCAGCGCCGGGTCGAGACCGGCCACCGCGCTCTTGTCGCCAATGTCCTCCGAGCCGCCGGCCACGATGACATCGGTAGCGGTCAAGGTATCGCCGCCAAAGACCAGCGCCTTCTCGGTCAGTTCGTAGCCGACGCTGCGCGGGCCGACTTTGACATCCCCCCATCCCCCGGCCCCTTCCCCCAAAGTGCGGGAAGGGGAGTCCTGTTGCGTCGTTGAAGTCCCTCCCTCTTTATGGGGGAGGGATTTAGGGTGGGGGCTAACCAAACTCCCGCCGCCCAGACCAATCGAGTAGGTATCGGGCATACGGAAGTTGGTGCGTACGCCGCCGATATCCACCGCCAGCGCCGCCACGCGCGGGAAGCCGTGCTGCAAGACGCCGATGTCAGTGGTTGTGCCGCCGATATCCACCACGATGGCATCACGCAGGCCGCTGAGGAAAGCCGCCCCGCGCATGCTGTTGGTGGGTCCCGAAGCGAAGGTGAGCACGGGATACTCTTTGGCGAATTCGGCATTCATCAGTGTGCCGTCGTTCTGGCTGATGTAAAAAGGCGCGGAGATTTGCAGTTCGTCCAGCGCCGCCTTGAAGCCGTCGACCGTGCGCGCGGCCAGTTGCCGCAGGCAGGAATTCATAATGGCGGCGTTCTCCCGCTCCAGCAGGCCGATGCGCCCGATCTCGCTGGAGAGCGTGATGTTGGCGTCGGGGATGACCTCGCGCACGATATCGGCGCTCTGCTCTTCAAAGGTGGCGTTCACCGGCGAAAACACTGACGAAATGGCGATGGCGTTTAAGCCGGCGTCGCGAATTTTCTCAGCGATCTCGCGCACTTCATCGGGCTGATAGGCGGAGATTTCACGGCCGTCGAATTCGTGCCCGCCATGCGCCAGATGAGCGTTACCGCCGACTATTTCGCGCAAATCATCGGGCCAATCGACCATCGGCGGCAGGCAGACCGTGGCCGGCAATCCCAGCCGGATACAGGCGGTGGGCGTCAGATGCTTGCGCTCGACCACAGCGTTGGTGAAGTGCGTCGTGCCGATCATCACGCCGTCAATGGCGGACGTATCAATGCCTGAATCGGCAATGACCGCGCGCAGCGCTTTGGCGATGCCTTCCGACACGTTAGCGGTGGTGGGCGTTTTGGTCGAGCTGACGACGTTCGTCCCGTCCATCAAGACCGCGTCAGTGTTGGTGCCGCCTACATCTACTCCGATTCTCATGTTCTGTTCTCCTTGTATTAGTTGGCTAGTTCCTGCGCCGCTCGCCATTCCGCCATGGTCCTATCGCCTTTGCTGCGGTTGCAATGCGAGCAAAGCAGCTGCAAATTCTCAGGATGGTCACTGCCGCCTTTGCTGCGCGGCAGAATGTGGTCGACTTCCATGACTTTGAAGGGAAAATGGACTTCGCAGCCGACGCAGACGCCTTCCTGCTCGCCATAAAGCCGATGGCGGTGTGTGTGATAATTGGGCAGCTTGCCCAAGTCCGTGCGCAAGGGCGGGTCATCCCGCACGATAGCGCCGCCCCAGAGCGCGCCGCGGTCATCGCGGATGCGCTGGTCGACCAGCCGCACCGCCATTGGCGACAGGTCGATGCCAGCCCATTGGCGCTCCAGCCGGTCGGCGGCGACCAGCGTCGTGGCGCAGCCGCAGAAGGGGTCGAAGACCAGGTCGCCTTCGTTACTGGAAATTTTGATGATTCGCTCCATCATCGCCAGCCGTTTTTGCGTGGGAAAACCCAAATACTCTTTACTGTTGACGCTGTAATTGGTGAAGCCGATGGGGTTGAGAATCAAGTTTTGCGGCGGTGTGCCCGCGTCGGCGGCGGCATAGCGCTTGAGCCCGGGCCACTTGCCGCGTTTGGGATGATGTATCAAGCCGGCCGCGTCCAAAGCGTCCAGCCGTTCGCGCACGCCTTTAATACTGCGGTAGCCAGGGATAAAATGCTCTTCAATATACTTGGCGTAGGCGCCGGTCTTTGGCGCTGACCATACTCTGCCTCTCTTTGAAATATCATAACCTCGCCAAGGCAAGCTGCTTGGCGCCATGGAATCGGTGCTATGCTTCGGACCTGTCAAGTCGGCGCTGCGATAACGGCCGCGTTCGTCCAGGCTGGGGTAGGCGCTTTCCAGCGATTCGGCATCGCGCGGCTGCCTTACGTCATTCCAGGTCGCCTCGTCCGACATGACATAATACAAGATGTGGTCGCAGATGCGGCCATAGCGGCCGGGGTCGTTATGCGAGGTGGCGCGCCGCCAGATGATGCAGTTGCGGTAATAGCGCGCGCCAAAAATAGCGTCCATCAGCAGCTTGAGATAATGGCTGGCGGTATCGTCGCAATGCAGGTAGATGCTGCCCGTTTCTTTCAAGATGCGCCGCATCTCCATCAGGCGCACGGCCATCATAATCAGATAGCTCATCATGCTTTTGCCGTGGGTCTGGCGCGCCGTGTCAATCACGGCGTAGGCGGCGGGGCTGCGCTCAGCCAATTCGCCATGTTCATAGACATCGACATCGGAGAGCGTCCAGGTGTCCTTGAAGGCGGCGCCGGCCGCTCGGCTGCCGATGGGCGCGGCGTAGTCCTCGTTGGAATTGAAGGGCGGGTCGAGATAGATGAGGTCGACGCAGCCGCTGTTCATGCCGCGCATGACGGGCAGGTTGTCGCCGGTCCAGACCGTGCCGCTGGCGAAGTTGGGGGCGGTCATCGCGGACTTCTCACACTGAATCTAAGCACAGTGAGCACAGAAGTAAGTGCGAGTAAGTAATAAGAATATAGGTAGATCATCACAAAATAGCGAATTTCCGTGTTTGTGCGGGCGAGCCAAGGCTCGCCCCTACAACTTTCGACTATATTTTGAACCCTGTAGGGGTCAGCCTTGGCTGACCCGATGCTGTGAAATTTGCATGACTTACTT
>JAJDXR010000074.1 GCA_022823165.1 Anaerolineae bacterium
GGGCTGTTTTTCCTGAACCATGCTTGCATTATAGGGCTGTTGACGCGGTCGTTATAAACCCAGGCCTGACTGCCGGTATTGTACGGCGGGTCGATGTAAATGCACTTCACCTTGCCGGCGTACTGCGGCAGCAGCGCTTTGAGCGCTTCCAGATTGTCACCGTGAATGATGAGATTCTGGTCTGTAAGCGGGATGTCTGTGTTAAGCCCGCCCTCATTTTGGGGGCGGGTTTGGGTGGGGGCGAGCATTGAGCGCGACGCGTCCACTCGCAGCGGCCGGTAGGGCACGGTCAAGTGGTGGGCGTAAATGTGATTCTTGCCCTTGAAGTCGAGTGTCGGCATGAGATTGTTTCCTGCTGCCGCAATTATTACAGGTCGAACGCCGCCGCTTTCAGTCGGGGTTCTGCGGATGCGCGCCGTCCAAATAGCCGGCTATCCATTTTAGCATGTCGACCGACCCTTGTGGATTGGCTTCTCCGTGTGTGAGTTGACGATCAATCGTGTCGTCGCTGCGGATGAGCGACGGCTTGCTGCGGCGCTCGGCCATCTGGGTAATGCGTAGGGCGAGATTGCGCAGGTTGTTCGCCAGGATGTGACGCTGCTGCGCGGACAGCTCGCGGCTGAGGACATCCACCTCGCGCCGGATTGTGCGCGGGTCAGTCTCGGCCAGGTGGGCGACATCAAAGGCCTCGGTGATATGCTCCAGCATGATATAGGCGCTGTTGATGGCTTCGGTCAGCTCGGCGGGACCTCGGCTGTGCAGCCAGCGGCGCATCGCCAGCACGGTCATCAGAATGTGCTTTTGCGCCTCCATGTGCCGCTGCCCGTCGAGCTCGCGCTGGAGCCGTTGCAACTGCGGCATGGCGCAATCGTGCGTATACTCCCGCCACCAATTGTTGACGGCTTTTTGCAGGCTGTCGCTGAAGCCGATTTGCCCGCAGATCCTGGTCAAGCCGTCGACGACCAGTTTGAGATCTGCTTCAGACGAAAACTGAGTCAATAACTGCGCGATGGCAACTCGCGCGGGACCCTCGACCTGCAGTTCCTGGCAGGCGCCGAAGAGCGTCCACAGATGGCGATAGGAGACCCGCGCATCGTGATGCTTCGCCATCACACGCGTCAGCGCCTCCATCAGTCGCTGCGTCTGCGGCTCCCACTGGTAGTAGTCGAGCAAGTCGAAGTAGGTGTCGATCACAGCTTGCGGAGCCGCTTTGCTGGCGCTGCCGGCCGCATTCATGATGGACAGGACTTTATCCAGCGGCAGGCTGTCGCGCTCCAGCGTGTCGCCCAGGCGCGGGAAGAGCAGCTCATGGTCGGCCAGATGGCGCACGGTCTCAGCCATCAGCTGACGATCGTCGCCATCAATGACATGCGCGAAGAGGATATCCAGCGCTTCATCCGTCAGTTGGTGGCTGGCTTGCGTCGCCAGATGCCGAATGAGCGCCGGCGCGCGATAAACCGCCGGCAAAGCGGCGCGTCTCTTGGCGCTGGCGAGTGACAGCAGTTTGCGCGTTGAGGCGGCGGACACGAGCAATTGGTCGGAGGTATTGACGCCATGAAACAGCGCCAGCAGGAAGAATTCCGGCTTTTCGTTAATCAGCGCGTCCAGCGTTTCCGTTGAAGCGTTTTGCAGGGCGACGCGAACATTGTAATCCAGAGCCGCGATCAGCGCTTGATCGTCATACAGATCGTCCACGATATCCGGTACGCGCCTGGCGGCGATCAGAATCAGCTGTATGCCTAATTCGCCATCGCTGTAGGCGCGCTTGGCGGCGGCAAGGATGCTGTCGCGCAGAATCTGCTGCAATTGATAACCATGCGGCTCGTGGGCTATCAATTCCAGCCAGCCCGCCAGCGTGCCGACATCGCCTTCCTGGATGGCGACTTCCAGCGATTTCCGCGCCGCATGGTGCAGGTGGGGCAGCCAAGCCGCGTCTACGCCCAAATGAATGAAGCGGTTGCGAATGAAGACATAGATGGCGTCGGGCTGCTCTTCCAACAGCTCGTCAAACTGGGCGAACAGCGCCGCCTCAAGTTCGGCGTCTTTTTCCAGCGCTTCCGCCACCCAACGGCCCGCGGTCGCATCCCGGTTGTTGAGGGCGTTCCGCAGCAGTTTTTCTATGTAGAGGCGGCGCAGATTCTTGCCCGGCGCGTCAGAGCCTTCCAGGATGGCGATTAAGACCTCGGTGGCGACTTCATCCCCGCCGCGCACATGACGGTCGACCCAGAATCTCTCTGCCAAGCCCCGCAGTTCGGCTGATAAATCCGCCGGCCGCGCCGCGAGCGGTTCCGCCACAGCCATGCGCTGAATGTCCGCCGCTAATTCTGCCGCGTCCCCGCTCCACACCAGCCGCAGGACATCGAGATACGGGTGATCGGCAGCTTCGCGTATGATCCGGTCTTCCCGCCAATCAAGCGCCAGGGCCGCCGCCTCATCAGCATTCAAAGCCGGATCCGGGGCGGCGTCTTCGCTGAAAACGATTTGGGGGCTGCTGTGGCATTTTACCGGCCTGTGGCTCGCGAAGGTGATACATGAGGCCAGGCGTCCGGGCAGCAGCGCTTGAATGGCGGAGATGAAGGCCAGACGCAGGCGAAAGTCGAGCGGGAAACCGCTGATAATCAGCTGCCTCTCATCAATGACCGCGCCCAATAGAGACAGCAGCGACTCGAAGCCGTCCCGCGCATACAGGTCAAGCATAGCCTGCAAGTGATGGGCGCGGGTTTGGCTGTCGCTGGGATTGAAATCCGGCGGGGGCAGCGACGGCAGCGTGACATTGATATCGCCGGTTGCCTCGGGCAGCAGACCCAGCCAATCTTCGAATTGCAATGCCGACTCGGCGACTGCGCTGATGGGAATGAATACGAAGTGGTCGTTGAAGGACTCAGCCTCGTCCGCCGGCTGGGCCGCCACCAATAACCGTTGCGGACCGTCATACTCCAGCAGAGCAAGCGCTGGCTGCCCGACGCCGCTTTCGTCGGTCATGGGCTCCAAGTCTATAATTCGAGTGTAAAAATAGGGGTCATGCGACGGGAGCGCGCCATTGAACAGCAGTAACATACACCGCGAGTCGCCAAGTTCGTCTTGCTCGCGACCAAGTACCAGATACTCCAGGGCAGACGCCACGACTGCAGCCTTTGGCCCAATTTGCTGTTGGCTTAATATCCCATTGTGTCAAATTGCGCCGTGACTTGCAAGAGCTTGTGACCTGTCGCCAACGCTGGAAGAGACCGCAAAGGTATGACGACCCGCATAAAATCTTGCTGATCAGCTTCCGCGAACGCAATTTACCATCCTGGTCGCTTCGCGTTTCTTGCGATTTGCGCGTGTGGAACTACAATTGCTAGGGGAAGTCTCTAGCTGCCGAGCTTTACTCTCGCCGACAATGCAGGTAATTCCGCGCGCAGGCTGTCGCCAAGATCGGCGGCGACAGCATAACCTTGGCGCCTCAAGCGGCTTGCGCTTTGATGAAGACATCCGCGGCGAAACGGGGGCGAGACTCTAAGTGTGATATACTGTCAGGAAATTAAGTAAGATTTCAGCCGATTCGCGCGGGGTGAAATTATGGAAATACTGGAATTAACAGGTAAATCTGTCAAGTCTTATGAGATAGAGGATCTCCTGGGGCAGGGAGGTTATGGCGTCGTTTATCGCGCGCGTCAGAGTGCCGTCCTGCGCGAAGTAGCGATCAAGGTCATTCTGCCCAAGTACGCCAACTCGCCCGAATTCATTCGCCGCTTTGAGAGCGAGGCGCAAGTAGTGGCGCACCTGGAGCATCCTCATATTGTGCCTCTGTATGATTACTGGCGCGAACCTGACAGCGCCTATCTGGTGATGCGTTATCTGCGCGGCGGCAGTCTGCGCGATATCATCGACGCGCAAGGCAAACTGCCATCCGACGTGGCTGGCAAAGTGCTGGAGCAAATCGGCTCAGCTTTGCATTTCGCCCACCGCAGCGGCGTCGTTCATCGCGATGTTAAAGCCGACAACATCCTCATGGACGAAGACGGCAACGCTTATTTGAGCGACTTCGGCATCGCCAAAGAAGTCGGCGCGGATTCCGGCGGCGGCGGCAATATCGAAGGCACGCCGGCTTATTTGGCGCCGGAACAGATCCGCGGCGGCGAAGTGGGTCCCCAAAGCGATGTCTATGCCTTCGGCATCATGCTCTATGAAATGCTTTCAGGTAAGCGGCCGTTTGCCGAATTGACCCTGGCGACCCTGGTTTACAAGCATCTCAACGAACCGCTGCCCATGATTGATCACGACGAGCTCAACTTGCCGCCGCAGTTTAACGCGATCATTCAGCGCGCAACCGCGAAAGATCCGGAGGCGCGTTACTCCGATGCGATAACCTTGGTCAAAGAATTCCAGCAGACGCTGCGGCAAGGCGCCGTCGCCATTGATTTGGATCTGGATCTGGAAGTGCTGGAATGGGATCTGGCTGAATCCGAATTGCTGGAGACCAAGAACCCCTACAAGGGTCTGCGCGCCTTCCAGCAAGCGGACGCGGCCGACTTCTTCGGGCGCGCAGCGATGATTCAGCAGGTGCTGGACCGCTTGCAAGAGGATGTCGTGGAGCATAACTTCCTGGCGGTGATCGGCCCTAGCGGCAGCGGCAAGTCCAGCTTGGTCAAAGCCGGCGTCCTGCCAGCGCTGCGCAGCGGCCGTGTGCCCGGCTCGGAGCATTGGTTCTACGCCGAGATGGTGCCGGGCGAGGTGCCGCTGGAAGAATTGGCCTCGGCGCTACTGAGCGTGTCGTCTTCGCCCTTGCCCGGCGTGGTCGACACCTTGCGTGAACACGCTGACGGCCTGGCGATGGGCGTCTACGAGGCGCTGCCATCGCGTGAAAACAAACTGCTGCTGATGATTGATCAGTTTGAAGAGCTGTTCACACAGGTCGAGCATGAGGCTGATCGGCAGCAATTCCTGGATTTAATACTAAATGCGGTCAACGCGGAAAGCAGTCCGGTCATCATCATCGCCACCCTGCGGGCCGACTTCTACGATCGCCCGCTGATGTATCAAGGGTTCGGCGAGCTGATTCGCGCGCGCACTGAATTGGTGCTGCCGCTGAACGACGAAGAATTGGCGGAGACAATCGAGGGACCGGCGCGGCGCGTTGGCGCTGTCTTGGAAGACGATTTGGTCGAAACCATCATTGATGACGTTAGAGAACAGCCAGGCGCGCTGCCGCTGCTGCAATACGCCTTGACGGAATTATTTGAACGGCGTGAAGACGCTCTGCTCACCAACGCCGCCTACCGGGATATCGGCGGCACCTTGGGCGCTTTGGCGAAGCGCGCGGAAGAAGTTTACCGCCGCTTCAACGAATCAGGCCAGAACATGGCGCGCCAGATGTTCCTGCGTTTGGTCACCTTGGGCGAAGGGCAGGAAGACACGCGCCGGCGCATCCTGCAAGCCGAGCTGCTTACTTTGGGCGACCGCGAAGTCGTCGAAGATGTGATTGATCGCTTTGGCCGCTATCGTCTGCTGACATTTGACCGCGATGAGGCAACCCGCGGCGCGACCGTTGAGGTGGCGCACGAAGCCTTGATTCGGCGCTGGGAACGGCTGCGCGAGTGGCTGACGGAGAGCCGCCAGGATGTCCGCATGGAGCGGGAGCTGCTGCATGCGGTGACGGATTGGGAAGCGTCCAGAGCCGATCCCAGTTATCTCATGCAGGGCAACCGTCTGCTGACCTTTGAAGAGTGGGTGGAGACCTCATCGCTGCAACTCAATGAGTTGGAAATTGATTTCATGGCCGCCAGTCTGGCAGCCCGCGATGAACGCGACGCTATCGAGCGAGCGCGGCAAGAGCGCGAGCGCGAGCTTGAGCGGCAGAAGGCGCGCAATATGCGCATCGCGGCCGGCATCTTTGGCGCAGCTGCGGTGATAGCCGTCATCTTGAGCCTGTTCGCCTTTGACCAGCGCAACCAGGCCGAGGAGCAGCGCCTGGTCGCCGAGACGGAGCGCGAGCGCGCCGACGAACAAAGACTCATCGCGATAGACGCCAGGCAAGTCGCTGAAATCAATGAACAGAAGAACCTCAGCCTGTCGCTGGCGGCCAATGCGCGCACGGCGCTGAGCGAGAATGACCCGGCTCTGGCGCTGCCGGTGGCGATTGCCGCGCGCCATGTATTCGATCCGCCGGAAGCCGAAGTCTTGCGCATTCTGGGCCGGTCCGCTTTCTCGGCTGGTCCGCGCTTCCGCTTTACGGACTCTCCGCGTTCAATCCTGGGCGTAGACATTTCCGCCGACGGCGCGATGAGCGCCTACGCGGGAACGGAAGGCGTCATCTATCTGGTTGACACAAATTCCGGCGAAGCGCTAGCTACCATTGAAACCGGCAGCCCCGTTAGCGCCGTGGCCTTCAGCCCGGACGGCGCGCGGATCGCCGCGGCTCTGGCTGACGCCACCGTTGGCGTCTGGGATATTGCCGCCGGCGACCAGATTCACCTCCTCAGCGGCCATGAGTCGGTCGTCAGCGATGTGGAGTTCAGCGCCGATGGCGGGACGCTGGCGTCTTCCAGCGCGGATACCACGGTGCGCCTCTGGGATGCCGCCAGCGGCGAGGCGCTGCATACGCTGCAGGCCCATATCGACTACGTGATCAAACTGAGCTTCAGCCCGGACGGCGCGCGTCTGGCCAGCGCTTCCTCGGCTATCGGCATCGCCACCAGCGACCGCACGGAAGCAAACAACACCGTGCAGATTTGGGACGTCGCCAGCGGCGAAAAACTCTTGACGATTCCGCCGGAAGGACCGGGTTATTATCGCGATGTCGAATTCAGTCCCGATGGGCGGACGGTAGCCGCATCCACCTGGAATTCAGCGCTGGGCGGCAACGTGCGCATCTTCGACGCTCAAACCGGCGCGCAGATTCAGCGCATTTACGCCCATCGCGAGAATATTCCCAATATCGAGTATTCGCCTGACGGCAAATCGCTGGCCACCGCCGCGACCGATGCGTCGATCAAGATTTGGAATGTTGACCTGGCGGTGCCTGTCGCCAGCTACGTCGATTTTGGGCTGGCGATCCAGGATATTGAGTATACGCCGGCGGGCGATTACATGATGGTCGCGCTGGGCGGCGAGCACCACTTCCCCGACGGCAGCGACAATCCGGCGGGCAGCGCCGCCATCCTTTGGGATTTGAAAAACCGCGCCCAGTCACACGTTTACGCCGGGCACAGTGACTGGAGCTGGGCAGCCGATATCAGCCCGGACGGCCGTCTGATCGCTTCGGGTTCGGGCCCCCTGCGCTTCCCGGCCTCAATAGAAGATCTGGACGCCACCGTACGCGTTTGGGACGCGGAAAGCGGCGAAGAGCTGCTGGTGCTGGAAGGGCACGAGAATACCGTGGACTCGGTCAAGTTCTTGCCCGATTCACAGCAGCTCTTGTCATCGAGTTGGGACGGCGCCATCCGCCGCTGGGATTTGACCGAAGGTCTTGAAATTCAACAGTATGCCGTGCCGGGCGAGCGCGTCTACATGGTTGAGCTTTTGCCCAATGGCGCGCAGTTCCTGTCCGGCTCCACCGATGGCCTCATCCGGCTGTGGGACCTTGAGACCGGCGAGACGCTGCGCGAATACAGCGGCCATACCGACTCGGTCAACGGTGTGCATATCAATGCGGACGGCACGCGCATGGTCAGCGCCAGCGGTGATTTCGGCGGCGATGACTACACGGTGCGCCTGTGGGATGTCGAAAGCGGCGAGCAATTGATGATCTATGAAGGGCATTCGCATATCGTCAACTACGCCAAGCTCTCGCCCAATATGGAATTCATCATCAGCACATCCTGGGACGATTCGGTGCGCATGTGGAATACCGAAACGGGCGAAGAAATTCAGCAATTTGTGGGGCATGCGGGCAATACCTTCGGCATCGCCATCTCTGCGGACAGCGCCACGCTGCTGACTACCTCGTCCGACACCACCGTGCGCATGTGGGACATCGCTTCCGGCGAAGAACTCAACCGCTTTGAAAATCACAGCGATTGGATCCAGGAAGTGATCTTCAGCCCGGATGAAACCTTCGCTGTCTCCGCCGGGCAGGACAATGTGGTCCGGCGCTGGCGCATCAAGCGAAGCGCTGACGACTTGATCGACTGGGCGCGCGACATGCGCTACATCCGCGAGCTCTCCTGCGCCGAGCGGCAATCTTACCGGCTGGAATGCGAGCCCTAAAATCGAATCCCTCTATAATGGTGGTGCGCTATTCTGTCGCGTCTGATTCAGTGAGCCGCCACCATGCCCGAGGACAACAGCAAAGACCAAGCAAATAGAGACCAACCCGAGCATTCAGCATCGGCGATTTTCGTCGAGATGATGCGGCAGGCGGCGGCTAGAGCGAATCCAGGCAAGCCGGTGCCAGAGGCTGACTCTGCTGGTAACGGCACGCCGGATTTTTCCGCGTCCACAGCTGGTACTTCAACGGACGGCGCCAGCGAAATCAGCCTCAAGCCCGATGCGGCGGCGCCTGAGGTCCGGCGTATACGGCGGCGTCTGCTTCTGCGGCGTCCGCATCCGGCCAGCATGACGAGCGGATTCCTGGGCACAATTTTTGTGGTGGTGGTCAGTACCGCGCTTGTCGCTACCTTGCTGATGTTTTTCGTCAATCCGGAATATGTCAATCCGGCGGTGGTGCAGGGCTTGCAGCTCGAAAGCGAAGCGATCATTGCGGGGGCTTCCGCCGGCCGCCCCACGCCGGTACAGACGCCGCGCTGGCTGCGGCGAATCGGCATTGTCTCGGGACATCGCGGCAAGAGCGCTTCCGGCGCGCGCGACCCCGGCGCGATATGTGTAGACGAAGACGGCAACTCGATACTGGAAGAAGCTGACATCAACTTTGCGGTGGCGACGCGCGTGGTCGCCAGCCTGGAAAGCATGAATTACGCGGTGGAAATGCTGGATGAATTCGATCCGCGGCTCAATAATTATCGGGCGGACGCGCTGGTGTCGATCCATGCCAATACCTGCTACGACTTTGGCGAGTACGTATCGGGCTACATCGTGGCGATTTCCGAGGCGCGGCCGGCATTCGGCGCGGACGCGTTTCTGCGCGAGTGCATCGCCGAGAATTTCGGCGCCTACGTGCCATTGGAGCGCAGCTACAACTTGACCGACGATATGACGGACAACCACACCTGGCGCAAGATCCATCCGCTGACGCCCGCCATGATCCTGGAAATGGGCTATATGCTGGCGGATAAAGCCGTGCTCACCGAGGACCCCGATTTGCTGGCGCGCGCTATAGTGGATGGCATCTTGTGTTTTATGGAGAATGTGAATCGACCTTCGAGCCAGCGCGAGCCGGGCCGACATCCCGCCGGTTATATCATCCCGGCCATGGTGACGCCGACGCCGATCTTCGGCCGCTAGGCAGGCGGCTCAGCACGGTCGCGGAGCGCTGCATAGCTGACTGGAGGATGGCGATTATGACTTGGAAGAAGCGCCCTGTCTTGTTATAATTGGCTGAAGTAGAGACAAATGGAGAAGTCGCATAGAGGCCTAGTGCGTCCGCTTGGAAAGCGGATACGGGAAACCGTACGTGGGTTCGAATCCCACCTTCTCCGCTCTTGGAAGCCCGCTCAGCGGGCTTTTTTCTTAGCCGGCGGCGAGCGCGAATTCGACTGTGGGTCAGCGCTATAAAGGGGAGCCAGGTGATCGAACTAATCGTCAATGGGGAGCCGCGCCAGCTTGATATCAGCCCCGAAACGCCGCTGCTGTACGCGCTGCGCAACGACCTGGGCTTGAAGAGCGCCAAATACGGCTGCGGCACGGAGCTTTGCGGCGCCTGCAAGGTGCTGGTCGACGGCGTGGACGCGCCCAGCTGCCAACTGCCGGTCGGGCATGTCGCCGGCTTGGAAATCATTACCGTCGAAGGGCTGGCCGAGGGCGGCGAACTGCATCCGCTGCAAGAGGCATTTTTGGAGGAGCAGGCCGCCCAATGCGGCTATTGCACGGCGGGCATGATCATCGCGGCCCAAGGCTTGCTGAACCGCGTACGTTATCCGTCCGATGCCGACATCCGCGCGGCGCTTTCCGGAAATCTGTGTCGCTGCGGCATATACGACCGCGTACGGCGCGCCATCAAGCTGCGCATCGGCCGCCTGGAAGCGCCAAACTTGCGCCTTGTCGAGGGCGAACCGCTGGCGGAAGCGAGCGCGCATATCAGAACCAGCCCTTCACTGGAAACGTATCCGCAAATTGACAACTGGATCACAATCAATGAGGACCGCAGCATCAGCGTCTTCAGCGGCAAAGTTGAACTGGGGCAGGGCATCGCCACCGCCTTGGCGCAGATCGCGGCGGAAGAGCTGGATGTCGCCCTGCAGCGCATCCGACTGGTCATGGCGGATACCCAGCGAACGCCGGACGAAGGCGGCACCACCGGCAGCCGCTCCCTGGAGACCAGCGGGGTCGCCATTCGCTCGGCGGCGGCCGCGGCGCGGGAGCACCTGCTCTCGCTGGCTTTTGAACAGTTGGACTCGCTGACGCCCGCGGCTGAATTGCGCGTGGTCGACGGCCTCATCACTGACGAGCGCAGCGGACGCAGCACCGATTACTGGCAGCTGCTGGCAGGCAAAAGATTTAACAAGCCCGTTCGCCCGGATGCGCCCTTGAAACCGCCCGACGCTTACACCCTTGTGGGCAGCTCGGCAAAACGTCTTGATCTCTTGAGCAAGGTCTGCGGCGGCGATAGCTACGTGCATGATTTGGCGCCGTCCGCCATGCTGCATGCCCGCGTCGTCAGACCGCCGGGTTATCATGCCCGCCTGGTCGACTTCGATCGCGACGCGGTGCTCGAGATGCCGGGCCTGGTTAAACTGGTGCAGGATGGGCAGTTTATTGCTGTGGTTGCCGAGCGCGAAGAGCAGGCGCTGTGGGCGGCGGATAAAGCGCGAACAAGCGCTGCCTGGCGCTACGAGGCGGATCTGCCGCCGGCGGAGCAGACCTGCGCTGACCTGCTGAGCAAGCCGCGGCAGTCACAGTTGGTGAAAGCTGGCGCCGTCGTTGCGGATAGGATTCCTGAAATATGTCCGCCGGAAGCGGCTGCAAGCACGAAGCGCGCAACTTATACGCGTCCTTTTCAGATGCACGCGTCGCTGGGACCGTCGGCGGCGCTGGCGCTGTGGCAGGATGCGCAGCTGACGGTATGGTCGCACACCCAGGCGGCTTTCATTTTGCGCGGCGCGCTGGCGCAGGCGCTCGACCTGGACGAGGGGCAAATTCGCGTGATTCATGCCGAGGGCGCCGGCTGTTACGGGCACAATGGCGCCGATGATGTCGCCCTGGACGCGGCTCTGGTGGCGCGAGAATTGCCGGGCCGGCCGATATCGCTGAAGTGGACGCGCTGGGACGAGCACGCCTGGGAACCCTACGGCTCGGCCATGCGCTTGCGTCTGCAAGCCAGCCTGTCCCGGCAGGGCGAGATCATCGACTGGAATCACGATGTCTGGAGTTACCCGCATTCGACCCGCCCAGCCCTCGGGCTGGATACTTCGGGTTTGCTGGCCGCCCGGCATCTGGCGGAGCCTTTCGCGCCGCAGCGACCGCGAGCGATGGGCGGCTATCACTCGGGCGCGCATCGCAATGCCGATCCCGTCTACGCGCTGCCGCAAGTGCGGGTCGCGCGTCACGCCGTCGCCGACAGTCCGCTGCGTGTATCCGCCCTGCGCAGCCTGGGCGCTTACGCCAACGTCTTCGCCATCGAATCCTTCATGGACGAGTTGGCGCTGGCGGCGGCAAGTGATCCGCTGGAATTCCGCCTGCGCCACCTGCGCGACGAACGCGCCAGCGCCGTCTTGCTGGCTGCCGCTGAACATGCCGACTGGTCGAATCGCGCGCGGGTCAAGGCTGACGCTGAAGGCTGGGGCATGGCGCTGGCGCAATACAAGAATCTGCAGTGCTATTGCGCCATCGTCGTCAAGTTGCGTGTCAATCGCGATAATGGCGAAATTGGCTTGCAGCGCGCCATCATAGCGGCCGACGCCGGGCAAGTGGTCAATCCCGACGGGCTAAGCAATCAGCTCGAAGGCGGCTTCGCGCAGGCGGCCAGTTGGACGCTCTACGAAGCGGTGGAATTCGACCGGCGCGGCATCACCAGCGTCGATTGGGAAACTTATCCGATATTGCCGTTTTCGGCCGCGCCGACAATCGAGACGGTGATAGTGAATCGCCCCGGGTTGCCATTTCTGGGGGCGGGCGAGGCGGCGCAGAACCCCACGCCGGCCGCCATCGCCAATGCGGTATATGACGCCGTCGGCATCCGCCTGCGCGATATTCCTTTCAGGCCGTGGAAGGTGCTGGCTGGGCTTACTTCGTCAGCTTAATCACCGTCACATGCTCGTTGGGCGCGGCCGCGGGACCCAGGATTGTAGTGCTGTCGCCAACGCAGTTTACAGATAGGGGCGCATCCACAGCAGAATCCAGCCAGGTCCCTGACTTTACGTCCAGCTCCGGCAGCGCCAGGCGTCCGCTCGCAGGCCAGTCAAATACGTGCAGGTAAACCGCATCGCCCTTCTGCGTCGTGCGGTAGCCGTCCTGTCCCTGCAGCGGACCCGGAAGCGTACCGTAGATGGATTCGCCGTGCGCCTCCAGCCAAAGGCCCATCGCTTGCAGGCGCTCGACGCTGGGTTGGGGAATGGCGCCCTCGGCGTCCGGCCCGATATTCAGCAGGTAATTGCCGCCTTTGCTGACGATTTCCACCAGATTTTGAATCAACTGCGTGGTCGACTTCCAGTTGTGGTCATGCGTCTTGAAGCCCCAGGTATCATTGATGGTGGCGGGCGTCTCCCAGTCGACCTCGGCGCGCAAATCGGGCGGGATAGCGTTGTCCTGCGCGGTGGCGTAATCACCGAGCTGATTGCCCAGCCGGCCGCAAACCAGGCAATCCGGCTGCAGCTCATGCACCAGCTCCAGCAATTCCTGGCTCTGATGCCGGGCGATGATGCGCGGCGTGTCAAACCAGATGATGGCGATAGGTCCGTAGTTGCTCAGGATTTCGCGCACCTGCGGCTTGACATAATTGTCGATGTAGTCAGCGAAATCTTGCTCGTCTTCGTTGAAATCCCAGGTATTGCCGAAGCCGTCCGGGTGATGCCAGTCTTGCGTCTGCGAGTAATACAGGCCCAGCTTGATGTCTTCGCGCGCGCAGGCCTCGGCCAGGTCCTTGAGGATGTCCTTTCCGTAGGGCGTACCGTCGACGATGTTGTAGTCGGTCTCTGCGCTGCCGTACATGCAGAAGCCGTCGTGATGCTTCGAGGTCAGGACGATGTAGCGCTGGCCGGCCGCTTTGGCCAGCTTGACGATTTTGTCGGCGTCGCACTTGACTGGATTAAATTGCGGCGCCAGCTGCTCGTATTCGGCTATGGGGATTTCGGCGCGCAGCATGATCCACTCGCCGATGCCGGGAATGTCTTCGCCTTTCCAGACGCCGGCCGGAATGGCGTAGACGCCCCAGTGGATGAACATGCCGAATTTGGCCTCGCGCCACCAATCCAGGCGCGGGTCCTGATTGGCGCCGGGCCGCTGCCCGCGTTCCGGTTTGAAGTATTCCATTTCAGTCATCTCTGCGTCCTCATTGCCTCTGTGGTGAATAAGATCTTAGCCTGCCAACTCAATCGCGTAAGCGCAGACGTAGTCGCAGGGCGGCTGCGCTGGCACGGACAGTCGCAGGCCATCGTCAGCTTGCGTCCAGCTGATGGCCTCGTCCGCGCCCAACATGCGCACGGCGGCGATGTCCGCGGAGCCGCTTCCCAGCGACTCAATCAGGGCCTGGCCTTGCGGGTAAGCCAGCAGGAAGGCGTAGAGCGTATTGCCCTTTTGCGTGAAGCGGATGTCAGCGGCGGTGAAAGCCTCGCGCGCCGTATCGGTGAAGGCGCCTTCGGGCACGGGCGTTGGCCCTTCGCCGAAGACCTGCCAGGGCCGCGTCTCGTAGATGCCCTCGCCGTTGACCTGCAGCCAGCGGCCGATCTCGCGCAGCATGTCCTGCTCGATCTGGGGAATCGTGCCATCGGCGCGCGGCCCCACATTCAGCAGCAGCGCGCCATTTTTGCTGACGATATCGACCAGGTCGGCGATGATGTCGCCGGCGCTTTTGTAATCGTGATTGCTGATATAGCCCCAGGAGTTCTTCGAAACCGAGGTATCGTTCTGCCAGAAGAATTTGCGTACATCGCTGAGCTGGCCGCGCTCGATATCAAAGACGGCTGTGCCTTCGGGATAGGAATCGTATTTGTGGTTGATGGCCACGCCCTTGCCCCATTCTTCGCCGCGATTGTAATAGTAAGCGGCGAAGCGCTGCAGATAAGGCTCAAAGACGACTTGCTCAATCCACCAGTCGAACCAGACGACTTGCGGCTGATACTTGTCCACCAACTCGCAGCAGCGGGCCAGCCAATCTTCCAGGAATTTGGCGTCCGGGCGCGGCGTCCAGTCCTTGTCTTTCCAGTCAGCTCGATTGCTCTTGTCCTTCGAAGCCACGACCGCTGGCCCGTACAAGCCATCGTTGGCGGGATCCTGCACATCGGAGGGGAAGAGGCGGCCGCCGTCGAAGAACCACCAATGCTCGGCGCGGTGCGACGACACGGCGAAGACCATATCCCGCGCGCGCACGGCATCGGCCAGCTCGCCGCAAATATCGCGTTTCGGGCCCATCTTCGACGCGCACCAATCGGTCAAATCGCTGTCGTACATGGGGAAGCCGTCGTGATGCTCGGCCACCGGCATGACGAAGCGCGCGCCGGCGTCCTTGAATAGCTGCGCCCAGTCCGCGGCGTCGAATTTCTCGGCGGTGAGCAGGGGGATGAAGTCTTTGTAGCCGAATTCTTGATGGTCGCCCCAAGTCTGCCGGTGATGCTCAAAAGCCGGGTCGTCTTTCAAATACATGCGCCGCGGATACCATTCGTTGCCGAAGGCGGGCACGCAGTAAGGTCCCCAATGGATGAAGATGCCGAACTTGGCGTCGATATACCAGTCGGGAATCTGATACTGGCTCAGCGATTCCCAAGTCGGTTCGTATTTGTCGCTTGCAGAGGTCATTCGCGCGCTCCTGGACTGCGTCCCATATATTCGTGTACTCAGTTCGTTGCTACCAGCCGGCGCTTTCACTATACTTGCGCTGGCGTAAACGGTTGCGGAGAGTCTAATTTAGCGACCCATGACTGTCAAGCAAATCAGTCGAGAGCTGTATGTATGTCCGATTCCATAGCGACAGCGAAACTTCGCATATACGTTTTTTGCAAGGAAATGGGGTTGAGATGACCGAGGCAATACCTAGCTCAAGCTGGGCAATCGATGCCTACAGAAGGGCGCGCACGGCGGTTGTCGCCATTCACGTGCAGAAAACTGATGGCGAAGTATGTTTTGGCTCTGGCTTTGTGATTGATCGAATAGGCCACGTTATTACCAATACACACGTGGTCGAGGATCAATTACAGATTCTGGTAGAGTTTTCTGACGGCACACGCGAATTTGCGGCGCTGGTCGGCTTAGATTTTCACTCTGACGTCGCTGTGATTCACATAAATTTGAAGCCAAGTAAGTTGCATCCAATCGCAATAGGTAATTCTGATATGCTCGTGGTCGGTCAATCAGTACTAGCGATTGGGCACCCCTTCGGAAATGACTGGACGTTGACAAGTGGCATTATCAGCGGTCTGAATCGTACGCTGAGAGATCCTGAGAATGTAAATGTCGGAGGTACGATCCAGACAAATGCTGTCATTAATCCCGGCAATTCCGGTGGGCCACTGTTAAACTCTACTGGCGAATTCATTGGGGTCAACACTGCAGGTTATTTTACCGAAAATGGCGGTAACACGGGTAACGGTTACGCGATTCCAGCGAAACTTGCCATTCGCGTTGCAAAATCTTTAATTTCTGAAGGAAGGGTGACATATAGTTACAGCGGAATATATGGAGAGGATCTTTCTCATTGGTATGTCGATGTTTTCCATCTGCCAAGCGATCTACGAGGCGTCTTGGTTACTACAATCTCCACTGCCAGTCCCGCCGCAGAGTGCGGAATAAGACCGTGTGTGCTTCCGGTTGAAGACGAAGGCAGCAGCGACAATACTTACATCTTTGATGTTGTTGCAGCAATAGATGGATATAATGTTAAGGGCTTCAGCGATATGATCAGCTACTTGGATGTTCATACCCTTCCTGGACAAGAGGTTACCCTTACTGTACTTCGCGTACGATATATTGATGAGGTTGCGCGAATAAGAGTGCGCACGTCGAAATACCCACTTTACAGTTCTTTACATAAGAATAACGCAACTTACTCCAGCCATAACTACTTTGGAATTACTGCACTTGAGTTAACCGGTGAGAGTGATAACTCGGGCAGTCCGTTTGAATTAACTGGCAGCTTATTGTTATTGGAAGTCAGTCGTCACGGAGAGGCTGAGGCTCAAAAACTGCAAGGGTATACGGAGCGAAAACTTTCTGCTCATGAGTGGGAACGCATGGGAAAACCACCCGACCGTCGTTCTCTAGCGTCACGGGATATAATTACGGAGATTGATGGTATTCCATTACAAGGCATGCAGCAACTTAACAGATATGTTGAACAAATCTCCTTGCCAGGAGAAGAAGTGACTTTAACTGTACATCGCTTCCGTGATAGCCGTGAATGGATGCGTATTCCCATGACACTCTGCTACCGATAGTAGTTGCGATGCGCAAAGTATATGATCGCCTCTTCAGTTTACATTGAAAGGTTTACCATGCAGCAAGTCGCATTCGGCAACACCGGTCTTATGACGCCGCCCTTGGTCTTCGGCTCAACCGCGCTGGGCAACCTCTTCCGCGAGTTTTCTTATGAATCGAAGCTGGCGACCATGCGCGCCATCTTTGAGCATCTGCCCAAACCGGTCGTCATCGATTCAGCGGGCAAATATGGCGCGGGCTTGGCGCTGGAAGTCATGGGCGATTGCTTGCGCGACCTGGGCCTGGGCGATGACGAAGTTATCATCAGCAACAAGCTGGCTTGGCTGCGCGCGCCCTTGACCGCGCCCGAGCCGACCTTTGAGCCCGGCGCCTGGTTCGGCTTGCAGCACGATGCCGTGCAGGACATCAGCTACGCCGGCATCCTCAAATGCTTCGAGCAAGGGCTGGAACTGCTGGGCGGCGATTACAGCACGCAGTTGGTGTCGGTGCACGACCCGGATGAGTATCTCGATGCCGCCGCCTCGCCGGCCGATCGCCAGCGCCGTTTCGATGACATCCTGGGCGCTTACGCGGCGCTGCAAGAGTTGAAGGCGCAGGGGCAGGCCAAGGGCATCGGCGTCGGCGCCAAGGATTGGCGGTCAATTCATGAGATTGACGCGCAGGTTGATTTAGACTGGGTCATGTTCGCCAACAGCTACACGCTCTACTCGCATCCGGCCGATTTGCTGGACTTCATGGATTCGCTGCATGAAAAGGGCGTAGCCATCATCAACTCGGCCGTCTTCAACGCCGGCTTCTTGACCGGCGGCGAGTTCTTCAATTATGTCAAGCTCGACCCAGCCAAGCCGGCTGATCAAGAGAAATTCGCCTGGCGCGAGAAGTTCGTCTCGCTCTGTGAGCAGCACGGGCAAGTACCGGCCGAAGTCTGCATCCAGTTCGGCAAGTCGCATCCCGGCATCGTGGCTCTGGCGCTCAGCACCAGCAAGCCCCGGCGCGTCCAAACCAATGTCGAGGCGATGTCCGTAAACGTGCCGGCGGCTTTCTGGGACCTGCTCAAGGCGGAGGGCTTGCTGGCGGAAAGTCATCCTTATCTGTAATCTTTGGAAACGCGCGCGAGAATTGACGAAAATGTCTCCCCTGTATACTATTGTTGCAATCGGCAGGCCTGAGGTCCACCGGAGGTCAAGATGCGTCCCGAGTTTAATCGGCGCGATTTTGAGCGAGCCATAGAAGCGCGGGGCGGGCAGGACCCGGCGAGCGTCGCCTTGGCGATAATCGAAGATGAGAATGCCGATACGAGCGCGATATTCTTCTATGGCGACGACCCCGACTGTCCGCCGCTATGCCATTTTGATGGCGTGAATAGCCGAGCGCTTATCGGCTATGTGAAGACGTATTGGGCTGAGAATGCGTCAAAGACAGTCTTTCCGGCCGCCGTCGAATATCGCCGCCCCAGCCAGAGTTATCGCGTCGTTCTCCAGGGTGATATCTTCGACGGGACAATCTATGTAGAAACCATGGACGGGAATGAAGCGCCTGAAGACATTGGCTGGGATTTAGCAATGCGATTCAATAATCACCCTGACCGGCTGACCATGCTCCAGCAGCGCGGCGACGCGGGAATTATTTTTCGCCGCTGGACCGATGACGACCAGTCCTAGCGGCGGACAAATTTCAAGCGCGAATTGCAAGGGCTGCGGGGCTTGCTCGCCCGGATCATCCCTATATTGAATAGGTGCGCGTCACCGCTTGCCACTATACCCGCGGCGGTAAAAGCAAAATGAAGGGAATCCTAAACCGATGCCAAACGAAGGCCCGAATATCCTCTTCATCATGTCCGACGACCACGCCTCGCACGCCATGAGCTGCTACGGCAGCCGCATCAACCGGACGCCTAATCTCGACCGTATCGCCGACGAAGGCATGCGCTTCGACAATTGCTTCTGCACCAACTCGATATGCACGCCCAGCCGCGCCGCCATCCTCACCGGTACTTACAACCATATCAACGGCGTCACCACGCTTAGCACGCACATGGATAACCGGCTGCCGACCTTCGTCAAGGACTTGCAAGCCAGCGGCTACCAGACCGGCATGTTCGGCAAGTGGCATCTGGGCCAGGGCCCGGCGCATGAGCCGACCGGCTTCGATGACTGGGCCGTCCTGCCCGGGCAGGGGTTGTATCACAATCCGACCTTTATCTTCCCGACCGAGACCGGCTCGGAGAAACGGCCGGTCAAAGGCTACGTGACCGACTTGATTACCGACATGAGTCTGGACTTCCTGCAGGCGCGGGATCCGGAGCGTCCCTTCTTCCTCATGTGCCATCACAAAGCGCCCCATCGCCACTGGGAGCCGGACGAAAAACACGCCGACATGTACCTCAACGAAGATATTCCCGAGCCGGAAACGCTCTACGACGACTACGCCAACCGCGCCTCGGCCGCCGAAGCCGCCGAGATGCGCATGGGCGTCCACCATAGTCCCCTGGATCTCAAGGCGGAGATCCCGCGCGACCTGCCCGAGATGGAGCTGCGCAAATGGGCTTATCAGCGCTATATCAAGGATTATCTGCGCGTGGTGGCCAGCATTGACGACAATGTCGGCCGCCTGCTGGATTACCTGGACGCCGAGGGTCTGGCTGAGAACACGGTGGTCGTCTACACCTCGGATCAAGGCTTTTTCCTGGGCGACCACGGCTGGTACGACAAGCGCTTCATGTACGAAGAATCGCTGCGCATGCCTTATATCATGCGCTATCCCAATGGCATCGCCGCCGGCAGCGTTAACGAAGACATGATCCTCAATGTCGACTTCGGGCCGACCTACCTCGATCTGGCCGGACTATCGGCGACCGACGACATGCAGGGGCGCAGTTTCGCCCCGCTGCTGCGCGGCGACAGGCCCGACGACTGGCGCGACAGCATGTATTATCGCTACTGGATGCACAAGACACACCACAACGTCTACGCGCATTACGGCGTCCGCACCATGCGTTACAAGCTGATCTACTATTACGCCGACGCCCTGGGTACCGAAGGCAGCATTGAGGGCACGTATGAGCCGGAGTGGGAACTCTTCGACCTGGAAGCCGATCCCTATGAACTGAACAACATCGTTGCTGACCCGGCACATGCCGATCTGGTGGCCGGGCTAAAGGCCGAGCTGCACCGCCTGCAAGCCGAGGTCGGCGACCAGCGTTATCATCTCGATGTGGAGTAGTCGGCCGCCAGCAGCACTTCCTTCGCCCCCGCGATGAAGCGGCGGAAGCCTGCTTCCATGTAGGGATATGCGAACCAGTCTTCCGGATCGGTCATGGGGCGGGCGCTGGCCGCCAACTCAAATAGCGCCAGGTCGGCGCGATTCAGGCGCCAGCCGGCTGTCGCCTCATAGACGCGCAGGAATTCGACGGCGGCTTCCGGTTCGCCCTCAATGCAATAGCCCAGGCGCGCATAAGCCACATCGGCCGCGGGATGCCCGTAGCCGGCTTCCTCCCAATCCAGCACGCTTGCGATCTCATCGCCGCGCCAGAGGATATTGCCCGCCCAGTAGTCGGTGTGGGCGAAGCGCTGCTCGGCCGGCGTCCAGCGCCCCCAGCGGTCATTTAGCAGATGCCAGACGACTTCGCCATCGGGGTCGGCGCGCATATAGTCCGGCACGCTGCCGCCCTTGAGGAACCAGGCGACTTCCACATCGTCATCCATGAGGAAGCGCTTGTCGGATTCGCTGAAAGGCGTCTGATGGATGCGCGCCAGCATACGCGCCGCTTTGGCCGCCATCCGTCCCCAACGCTGCGATTCCGCCGGCAGCTCGATAGGCGCGCCCGGCACGTACTCGGTGACGATGCCCGGCAAACCCAAGATCGCGCCGTCCGCATCCAGCAGCAGCGGCGGCGGGACCGGTACGCCCTGTCCATGCAGCATTTGCAGCGCGTGAAATTCGCAGAGGTGCTTGTCGTGGCCGGCTTCGTAATTGGCCGGGTTGTAACGCCGGATGACGATATTACGCGCTTGACCGTCCGCGCTTTCGGCGGCGACTCGATGCGTGAAGTTGCTAAACGTGCTCGGCAGGTCATGCACGGCGAAGTGCGCGCCGCTCAAACCCAGCGCGTCCAAGACCGCGACTATCGCGGCTGTCGACGGCATCTCGCGCTGAGACCAGCTCATCGCAACTCGACGCGCCAGGCGGCCGCCAAATCAGTCTTGAAGTCGAGGCCGCTGGCGTCAATCGTCAAACCCGCAGCCGACTGCGCCCACTGCGCCGGCTGATCCGACTCCAGCAGCGACACGCTCTCAACCGCTACCGACTCGTCCAGCGCCTCAAAACTCACCGACCGCTCCGGTATGCCCAGCGTCATGGCGTAAACCGTCTTGCCGTCTTTGGATTGGGTATAGCGCCGGTCGTCAGCGTTGCAATTGTCGTATTCCCAGAATTTATGCCCGCGCCGCTCGACGATAAGCTTGGCTTCGTCGCCTTCCGCGGGCGTCGTCCAGGGCACTGTGTTGTAGATCGCCTGCCCATTCCAGCGCAGCCAGTCGCCCATCCGCAGCAGCGGCTGGCGCTGTCCGTCGGGGATAGTGCCGTCCGGCTGGGGCGACAGCGACAGCATCATGGTGCCGCCGCGCGCCGCGCAGTCAATCAGCTTGCTGAGCAGCGTGTGACCGTTGGCGTATTGCTGGTTCTCGACCCAACCCCAGGATTGGTCGCCGATGCGCATGTCGTCGTTCCAGGGGCGCTCGTATATTGGCGGGCGATCGCGCCCCTTTTCGAAGTTGATCACGCCGAAATCGGGGTGAAAGTTGTACTGCATGCTGACCGGCAGTTTGTTGAGCACCAGCACCTCTTTGCCCCAACCGCGCGCCTGATTCAGATAATGCGCCAGAATCTCCAGCGCTGTGTCTTCGTAGCCGTCTTCGCGGAATTTGCCGCCGTCGAACCACATCATATCGGGCTGATATTTGTCGATGACTTCGCGCACTTTCAGCTGCCACTGCTGGAAGAAGTCCTCGAAGCGGCTGGTCTGCTGCACCCAATAGAAGTCGGCATAGTCCGGGTCGAAGAGTTCCCAGCCTTCCGCCTGGCCGCGCTTAATAGCGGCTTCGTCGAAGGTTTGATCCCACTGATTCCAGCCGGCCAGGAACCAGTTGAAACCGCGGATGATGTGAAAGGGCGCCACCAGGCGCAGGTCGCGGCGGCGCAGTGCCGTCGCCAGCTCGCCGTAGAGATCGCGCTTCGGCCCCATCTTGCCGACATTCCAGCGGTAGACATCGCTGTCCCACAAGCCGAAGCCGTCATGATGCGCCAGCGAAAAGCCGGCGTAACGCGCGCCGCTGGCGGCGAAGAGATCAGCCCATTCCTCCGGGTCGTAGCGCTCGGCGGTGAAGCCCTGGATGAAGCGCGTGTAACCGTAATCGGCCGGCGAGCCGAAACGTTCGCCATGCTGCCGATAGATTTCGTGCGCGGGGTCGTTCATCCATTTGCCGTACCATTCGTTGCCGAAGCCGGGTACGGAATAGATGCCCCAATGGGCGTACAAGCCGAATTTGCTGTCGCTGAACCACTGCGGCACTTCGTGCCGCGTCAGCGATTCCCATGCTGCCTGGTATGTCGTCATGTCGTCTCTCGCTTGATTCTCTATTCGCGCGCGTACGCTTGCTTGGACGCTGTCAGCCGCGGCTCTCGCACCCGCCAAAATAGCAGCGCCGCGCTGATAACGCCACATAAGAGCGACGCCAGAAACAGGGCGTTAATGTCGAATCTATCAGCCAGCCAACCCGCCAGGATGGGGCCCGCAAAAGTAACGGGCGCGATCAGCGTATTGGTCAGGCCGATGAAGGTCGGCTGCTCGGCGGGCGTGGCGAATTCCAGCACGATGTTGTGGTGTGAAACGCCGTCGCTGGATATAGCGCAGGCCAGGCAGATAAAAGCCGGTATCAGCCCCATGACGCTGGCGGAACCAAGCGCGAAGACCGCCGCCAAAGCCATGCTCACAGCTGAAATCACCAGATTGCGTTTATGCCCCCAGCGGTCGCCCAGCCAGCCGAAACTCAGCCGCAGCACCGCCTGCGAGCCGATGAAAATGGCGTTCAGCAGGCCGATGTCGGCGCCGCTCAGGACGTATCTTTTGTCGCCCAGGATGATGAAGAAACCAATCGCCATCATACTCAAGCGCAGCAGCGCGTAACCCGTGAGGAAGCGCCGATAGTTGACGTGCTCGCGCAGGACAGCCGGCAGTCGCTTCAAATAGCGGCGCAGCGGAAGCGCCTGCTTGACATCGTCGCTTTCAGGCTCTCGGGTTAAAGCCAGTGAAAACCAGGAGATTGCCAGTGGAATTCCCGCAATCAGGAAGAGCAAGCTGAAGTTAGCCGGATAGGCCACGGCGTCGAGGATGCGTCCCACCAAGTAGGCGCCGGCGATGCCCATCAGCAAGCCGCCGCCGTCGGCCAGACCGAAGAATATGCCGCGCCGCCGGGTGGGAATGACTTTGCCGATCATGGTGAACCAGGCCGGCGTGACCAAGCCTCCGCCCAGAGCCGCGGTGGCGATGCCTATGAAGAAAAGCGCCAGCGCCAGTCCCGGCGCCTCCACGGCGAAGAGCAGCAGCGCCAGGCCGATCAGCGGGTAGGGCAAGCGCTGCATCAAGCCGCTAAGCAGCAAAACGAAGGGCAATTTGCGTCGCAAACCCTGGGCATGATTGGCGACCAGCAGCTGCGGCAATAAGAAGGACAAGCTAAAGATAGCCGAGATCAAGCCGACGGCGATCTCCGAATCGGTGAGACGGTTGACAAGCAGCGGCATGATGGTCTCCTGCGAGACCAGGCTGATGGCCAGCGCGTAAAACATATTGTCGAGAACATTGACCGTGAAATTCCAATTGCGGTCTTTCTCGATATGACTCTGCGCTGAATTATCAGCGGCGCTGTCCGTCATTGACGGCTCTTCATTTTGTCCACGCTCATGGGCCTGGGCGGGACGTGTCGCGGCTCCTTCACCCAAAGCGCCAGCAGGACGCCGCCGACCGCGCCGCAGAGCAACATCAGGTTAAACAGCCCCTCAAAACTGTTGTCAGCCACCCAGCCGCCAACTATCGGCGCCAGGAAGACGACCGGCGCCAGCAAGGTATTGGTCAGCCCGATGAAGGTCGGCTGGTCTTCGGGCACGGCGAATTCGAGCACGATATTCAGATGCGAGATGCGGTCGGCAGCCAGGGCTGTGCCGAGCAGGAAGAAGGCCGGGATCAGGGTGATGACATCGCTAGCCAGCGAAGCGGCCAGCGCGGCGGCGGCGGCGGCGAAGGCGAAGATGGTCAAGTTCAGCTTGTGGCCGCGGCGATCGCCCAGCCAGCCCAGCGCCAGTTGAATCACCGCCTGGCTGCCCAGCAAGACGGCTGTCAACACGCCCACCTCGGCGCCGCTCAGGTCAAAACGATCGTTGCCGAATACGATAAAAAAGCTGGCGCCCATCAAACTGAAGCGGCCGATGGAGTAGCTCAGCAGAAAGCGGCGGAAGTTGACATTGCGCCGCAGGACCGCCGGCAACTGCCGAAAATAGTGGGACAGCGGTATGTGCTCTTTGACGACCGGGCTCTCCGGCTCGCGGTTGAGCGCCAAGCCGATCCAGGATATGCCCATGAAGAAGGCGGCTGCAAAGAAAAGCGTGGCGAAATTCTGCGGATAGGCGACATCATCCAGGATGACGCCGACGAAATAAGCGCCGACGAAACCCATCAAGGTGCCCAGGCCGTCGCTGACGCCGAAGAAGATGCCGCGGCGATTGACCGGCAGCACCTTGCCGATCATGGTGAACCAGGCGGGCGTGGCGACGCCGGCGCCAAACGCGCCCAAGCCGATCACCAGATAAACCGCCAGCAAAGCCAGCGTCGGCGAGTCCTGGGCGAAGAAATATACGGCGATACCGGCAAAGACATAAGGCACGCGCTCCATCAACCCGCCGATGAACATAACAAAGGGCAGCTTGCGCGTCAGCCGTTCGGCGTGATTGGCCGCGAAAAGTTGCGGCAGGTAAAAGGAGATGCTGAATATCGCCGGCACCAGACCGATGGCGATCTTGGAATCGGTCAGATTGTCGATCAGCAGCGGCATGATCGTTTCGCGCGAAATCAAGCTGAAAGCCAGCGTGATAAAGGTGATGTCGATCAGATTGACCGAGAAATTCCAGGGCAGATTCTTTTGTACGAAGTCTTCAGCTTTGGCGGTCAAGTCAATCACCCGTGCCGGTTATCTTGAGCGAATGCGCCTGCGATTCAGGCAGGTCCGGCAGCGTGAGGCGCAGGTCCGAACCGTCTTTCCGCCACGAGAGGTCAGCGTCTTGGCCGAGCAGCTGGATCGTGGCCGCGGCCGGCGCATCCAGCCCTTCGATGGCGATCTCGCTTTCAGGCGGACTGCCCAACAGCGTGACGTACAAGGCATCGTCGGCCGCGGTGAAACGGAGATCCAGCCCCTGCGTAGTCGTCCCGTCAGCGCGCGTCCAGGGGCGGGTGTCGAAGATGGCCTCCCCATTGCGATCCAGCCAGCGGCCCAAGCTGCGCAGGCGCTCGGCCTGGTTTTCGGGAATGGTCCCGTCCGCCATCGGCCCGACGTTAAGCAGCAGATTGCCGTTCTTGCTGACGATATCGACGAACATGTGGATGAGTTCGTCTTCCGCCAGCAGCTGCTCATCGCCTTCGTTGCGGTTGTAGCCGAAGCTGTGCCCGATGCCGCGGCAGCATTCCCACTTGACGGCCTGGATCTCGTCGAAGGTGGCGTATTCCGGCGTGATGTAGTCGAAGTGCGGTCCCTGCGGCACAAGCAATTTGCCGCCCTCTTTTTGCCGCTGTTCGCGCGATTGCGTGAAGCGGTCGTTGATGACGCCTTCGGGCACACTGTTGTAATAGTAGGCGAAAAGCTCGCCCAGGTCAGCCGCGGCCGGATAACCGATGTCATTCCACATAATTGCGGGCTGGTAGCGGTCGATCAGTTCTTTCCAATGCGCCACTGAATAGTCGACGAATTCGGGACTCTGCACAATTGTGCCGAAGACATCGGGACCATCATTGACGCGCGCCTCGTTAAAAGCCCAATCCAGCCCGCCGGAATAATAGAGCGCCATCTTCATGCCCTGCTGGCGCACGGCCTCCGTCAGCTCGCCGACCACATCGCGCATGGTGTGATAATTCGCTTTGCGCGGGCAGGGGATATCGCTGGGCCAAAGCGTGAAGCCGTCATGATGTTTGGTAGTCAGGACCACGTAACGGGCGTTGACCTCGCTGAAGAGCGACGCCATATCATTCGGCTGCCAGCGCCTGAGCGCGGAGTTGAACCCGGGGGCGAAGTCGTCGTAGTCGAAGTCCGCGCCGTAGTTCTGGTTGTGCCATGCTCGCGTCGGGCTGTCTTCAAATTTGAGCGTGTTCAAATACCATTCGGCGTAGGAATTGAGGCGGAACCAGTTGCTCATATCGCCGCTCTCAAAGACCTCGCCGATGTCGCCGCCGTGAGGCGCCCAGGCCGGCACCGAGTACAGCCCCCAGTGGATGAAGATGCCTAACTTGGCGTTGTGATACCAGGCCGGTACTTCATGCGTCCTGACGGATTCAAGTGTTGGTTCAAAGGTCATATCAGTTTTCCTCTGCATGCTTCCAATGTGTAATCATTTGAACGAGCTACCAGTTTTCGCGGTGGATACTGCCATCGGACATGGCGAGCAAAATGGACTCGCCATCAAGCGACAAACAGTCCACTCCACTAGCGATCACTTCTTTCCAGCTTGCGCCACGGTCGCTAGCGTACAAGACGCGATCGTCCACCAGCGCTATAATGCGCGAATCATCGATCAGTTCAACCGCGTTCACCGCGCCCTCAGTCTTGAGCACCGTCTCCCAAGTTTTGCCGGCGTCATGGGAGCGCAGCAGCCCGTGCGCCTCGCAGCCGGCGTAGAGCGCGCCGCTCTCAGCCAGCGCCAGGCTCAGCACGGTTTCGTCTCCAGCGGGCATAGAAACATCCCGCCACCAGCGTCCGCCGTTCTCACTTGTATAGATGCCGCTGCCAGTGCCGGCGTAGACCACGCTGTCCTCGGCGAAGCGCGGCGAGAGCGCCAGGGCGTAGATGTTGTGATCGAACAAGCCGTGGCTGACCGCCAGCCAGGTCGCGCCGCCGTCGGTCGAGCGATATACCCCGTCCGCGAATGTGCCGGCCAGGACGCAGCCGCCCGCAGCGAAGTTCGGCGTGGCAGCCAAGCAAGTCACAAGGGGGCCTGGCGCGCGCAGCTGAACCGCTTGCCAGCTCGCGCCGCCGTCAGTCGAGCGGGCGACGCTGCCGTGTATACCCGCCAATATCAGGTCGCCGCCGGCATCAATGGCGAGCGCAAGTGTCGGCATGTCTTGATCGGGCAGCCAGGACCGATACAGGCTTTGCGCTTCGCCTTGCGCGGGGATGCGATACAAGCCGCTTTGGCGCGCGGCGTAGATGGCGCCGCCGGCGGAGATCAAGCTGTGCGCGCGCTGCATGACTTCGATGCTTGTCATCTAGGGCTCCGTCATGGTTTCGGGATCGCGATGCAAGACCAGCACATCAATCGTGAGCGCCAGCGCCGCGCTTGACACGGCGCGCCGCAGGGCTTCAACCTGAACCTCGGCCACATCGACGATGCCGGCCCCCGCCACATCGACGAAAGCGCGCTTCATCACATCAAAGCCACCCTTGCTGTCGTCCAGCGTCAGTTGCGCCATAATCTCGCTGGGGTCATAGCCGGCGTTCGCCAGCAGTTGGCGCATGGGCGCTTCCGCCGCATCGGCCAGCATCAAGCAGGCGGCGCGGCCCTCCAGGTCGTCATAGCATTCCGCTTCCGCCAGCAGCCAGTCGCGGCAGGCAGCCAGCGCCACCCCGCCACCGGGAATCACGCCGCCGGCGGCCGCGCCGCGTAAAGCGCGAATGGTGCGTTCGGCCAATTCTTTGCGCTGTCGGATTTCATCTTTGGCGATGCCGCCGACGTAGACTGTCGCCAGGCCGCCGTTGAGTTTACCCAGGCGACTCAGCGCTCGGGCGCGGGCGTCATCATCTTCTGTCTCGCGATAAGTCTCCCGCAAGCGGCGCGCTTGCTCGCGAATCGCGCGTGGATCGCCCCTGCCGCTGGCGAAGCCGAAGTTCTTGTCGTCCGCCCAGACCCAGCGCGCCCCGCCAAAGTCAGCTGCTTTGACCGTTTCCAGCGAATCGCCGGCTTTCAGCAGAATCGGCCGACCGCCGGTCAGCAGGCAGATATCGGCTTGCGCCTGATGCAAATCGCCCGGATGAAATTCATCTATCGTCGTGACGACCGTGCGGATCTTGTCGTTAATCCGCTTGTCCAGGACGACCGACAGCCCCTTCTCCGAGATAGACGCTACGACCAGCAGCAGATCTTTGATGCCGCCGCGCAGCGCCAATTGCATCAGCGGCACCAGCTCGGCCGGCTCCTCGATTTCCATATCCGTCACCAGAATCGAGGCGTCGTGCAGCTCGGCGACTTGTCGATGCCCGCCGCGCAGCATTTCTTTCGATTGCGCGCCGCCTTTCCAATAGCAGCCGGCCACATAATTGTATTCCATGCCGCGCCCGTGGCCCTCGCGAACATCGACTTGTCCATGGGGTCCGATGCTGTGCAAAACTTCAGCGAGGATGCCCGCCATTTCCTCGTCATAACAGACGGAAAACGCCGCTGCCTGGAGCTCGTCTTCGCCGCTGAGAAAGCGCGTGTCGCTTGTCAGGCGCTCAATCAAGCGCGGCAGCAATTCCGTCAAGCGTCCTCGCAGGCGCATGGGATCGGCGCCGGCTGCGATGTAGCGCAGCCCCTCGTTGTAGATCTGTTCGTACAAGATGGCTGTGGTAACGACGCCATCGCCGGCCTGTTGATGCATGCGCCACATGACCTGCCGCAAGAGCATGGCGCCGACGTCTTCGTCCTGCTGCGGCAGCGCGATGAGGCGCCGCGCGATCACGCCGCCGGCGTCCAGCAGCTCCAGTTTGTCCAGGTTCTGCGTGACCGAACGGCGCGGCAGCGGTCCCAGCGTCGGCGCTACGGCCTGCGTTAGCGTGGCGATTCCTCGCTGTATGGCGCGCCGTGTCTGCGGCTGATGAATGACCTTGGGCTGTGGCATAGCGCCTTGTCAGGCCTGCTTTGATTCTTGCTGCGCCGGAAAATAAGAAAAGAGCGACAAGCTTTCTACTGTCCGCGAATGACGGCGATGGCGCTTGACGCGCATTGGGAGATAATAAACTTGTATGCCCGCGTGGGCAAGGCGGGTTCTCGGCGTTTCAGGTGCTTCAGTCAAACGAGATCGCCTTTGTCGACTGCCTCTTTGACAAATTCGCATTCCTCGACTATTATCTGAGACACGTCCGCATCGGCGCGCCAAAATCATAATGCGCCGCATGTCGATTGCCTTGTGTTGAGATCTTGTCGAAGGAGGCGCCTTTGACAATTGTGATGAGCGGAAGCAGATATTAATTTGCCCGGGAATAACTATGGAAAGGAAAAACACATGAGCACTGAAAAACTTTCACGCCGCGCATTTTTGAAGCTCGCGGCCGCCAGCGGTTCCGGCGTCGCGCTCGCGGGGCTGGGTCCCTTGAGCAGCATCGCCAGCGCCCAGGACCAGGTCGAATTGACCTTTGGACGCCACTGGGAAGCGGCATTCCGCCCCCGCCAGGCCGAATACGATGAAGGCTTCATGGAGCGTCATCCGGACATCAAGATCAACATCACCTACAACACCTGGGCTGACCACAACAACGTGGTTCCGGCTTGGGCAGCCGCCGGCACCTTGCCCGATATCATCTACGTCCACGGCAGCCGCGCCACGCCCTGGGCGCATGAGGGCATCATCATCGATATTCATGACATCGTCACGGCTGACGAAGAATTCAATGTCGATGGCATGTGGGAAGAATCGGTGCGTCTGTACCGCGTCGACGGCCGCATCCACGCGCTTCCCTACGACCACGGTCCGATCATCCTGGGTTACAACAAGGACATGTTCGATGCCGCGGGTATGGACTACCCCAGCGAAGACTGGACCATGGAAGATATGGCGGCCGCAGCAGTCGAGTTGACAGATCCTGACGCTGGCGTCTGGGGCTGGGACGGCCGTCTCGACCTTGGCAACGGCGGCGGCGGTTTCTTCACGGGCGCCTGGGGCGGCGTCCACATGAACGAAGATGAAACTGAAATGACGATGGATACGCCCGAAGTTCGCGCGGCGCTCAACCATTGGTACAAACTGATCCATGAAGACAAGGTCGGGGCGAGCTTTACAGAAGCGGAGTCATTCCCCAACTCGCAGCCCTTCCGCGCCGGCGTCGCCGCCATGGGACATATTGCCACCTGGAGTACGCCCAGCATGCGCGCGCTGGCGAACTTCGAGTGGGATGTCGCGCCCACGCCGATGGGCGCGGACGGCTCGCGCTATACCGGCGCCTTCGGCAGCGGCTACGGCATCACGCCGACCAGCGACAAGCCGGACACCGCCTGGACCTACCTGCGCGAATACCTCTCGCTTGACGGCATGATCTTCATGTGGAGCCTCTCGGGCCGCGGTTCACCGGCCCGTCCGGAAGGCCTGGAAGTCTGGCTGAATTCCGACCCGGCGCCACCCAATGGGCATTACTTCCTGGAAGCGATGTTCGATTATGCGGTGACGGGCCCGCCCTTCCAGTCGCTGGCGGCCGCACAGGTGAGCAACGTGCTTTCAACGCAAGCGGAACTGCTTCGTTTGGGCGAATCTTCCGTTGATGAAGCGATCGCTGCCATCACCGAACAGGGCCAGGCTGCCCTCGACGCCGTCGCCGATGACATGTAGTTCTCTGCTGTAGACTGCACAATTCTGAGGGAGATTGCTCCGCAGTCTCCCTCAATTTCGTAGACCAAAATAGCGAGCGCTGAATCTATGTTGCGAAAATACTTCCCGGCAATCTCGGCCTCCGCCCGGCGCGAAGAGCGCATATTCTATCTGTTTATTCTGCCCTGGCTGTTCGGCTTGGTGGTCTTCAGTATCGGTCCCGTTTTCGGCATGCTGGGTTTGAGCTTCACAGACTGGCGCATCTCGCTGGACAACCTGCAATTTGTGGGCTTGGAGAATTACACGAAATTATTTGCCGATCCCATATTCTGGACATCGGTGGGCAATACGCTCTACATAGTAGTGGGGCGGGTGGTTTTTGGCACCTCGTTTGCGCTGCTGCTGGCGATTTTGCTCAATCAAAAGGTGCCGGGCATACCCTTCTTCCGCGCCGTCTATTATCTGCCGACGGTGACGGCCGGCGTGGCCGTGGCGCTGGTGTGGATTTGGATATTCAATCCTCGCCTGGGCATCCTGAATTACAGCTTGAAGCAGATCGGCATCCAGGGTCCGAATTGGATATTCAGCAAGACCTGGGTCAAGCCGTCGTTGATTTTAATGAGCTTGTTCTCGGTCGGTCCCAACATGATTATTTTGCTGGCGGGTTTGCAGGGGGTGCCGAAAGAACTCTACGAATCAGCTGAGATTGACGGCGCGGGTCATTGGGCGAAGTTCAAGAATGTCACGCTGCCCATGCTTTCGCCGGTCTTATTCTTTGTCATCATCATTTCCGTCGTCAGTTCCTTCCAAAACTTCACCGAAATCCGCGTAATGACGGAAGGAGGTCCCGGCGAATCCAGCAACGTCTTGATTTGGTACCTGTGGGAGAACGCCTTCATATTCCTGCAGCTGGGCGTGGCGGCCGCCGTCGCCTGGATCATGTTTGTCATTCTCATGGCGTTGACCGGCATTCAGTTCCGCGTGGGCCGGCGCTGGGTCTATTACGAGGGTGAAGCCTGATGGCGCCGCGCAAACGCAAACAAGACGTCTCCTGGCGCAAGTCCATCAAGGGCCGCCACGCAATCGGCATCATCATCACCTTCGCCTTGCTGATTCCGCTCGGCATCGCCTTTATCTTGCCCTTCATCGTCATGGTGTCAACGGCGCTGAAACCGCTCAATCAGGTTTTCGCCTTTCCGCCGCGTCTGATCCCGGAAACCGTGCAGTGGGAGAATTTCGCCGACGGCTGGTACGGTTACGGCTACGTCAACTTCACCACTTGCACCTGGAATTCACTCAAAATCACCGTCAACAACATCATCGGCAATTTGGTCTCCTGTACATTGGCGGCTTATGCCTTCGCGCGCTTGAAAGCCCGGGGCAAGAACTTCTTCTTCGCCATCGTGCTGGCGACCATGCTACTGCCTAATGAAGCGCTGGTGGTGCCTCAGTATATCCTGTTCAACAAGTTGGGTTGGCTGGATACGCATCTGCCGCTGATGGTGCCGCCCTGGTTTGGTTGGGCTTTCTTCATCTTCCTGCTGCGGCAATTCTTCCTGACGATACCGGAAGAGCTGATCGACGCCGCCAAGATCGACGGCGCCGGGCATGCGCGCATCTTGCTGCAGATATTCATCCCGCTGTCCAAACCGGCGCTGGCGACCCTGGCCATCTTCGCCTTCATCGGCAATTGGAACAACTTCTTCGGACCGCTGCTCTACCTGCGCACTCCCGATGTACAGACCCTGCCGGTTTGCCTGGTGCAGTATCAAGGCGCTTACGGCAATACCGAATGGCATCTGATGATGGCCGTGGCCACCATTGCGGTTATTCCCGTGCTGCTGGTCTTCATCTTCGGGCAGCGCTATTTTGTCGAAGGCATCGCGACATCCGGCGTCAAGGGCTAAATTTCACCACAGATGCACAGAGATAATATTCAGCTTCTGTTATCATCGTCGCATGAAGTCCGCTGCACACCTCGCCATAGTGATTCTCTGCGTCACGCTGCTCACCGCCATCGGCAAGCTCGAGCCTTTCGTTGATGTCAGCGAAGCCGCCGGCCTGACCGCAACCCATCGCGGCCACTGGGAACTCTTTGAAGATGACTTCGCCAGCGGCTACCTGGGCATCGGCCAAGCCTGGGGCGATTATGACCGCGATGGCTGGCTCGACCTCTACGTCACTGGCAATCGCGATCCCAGCGTCTTGTATCGCAATAATGGCGCGGGCGCCTTTGTCGTCTCCCAGCTGTCGCCGCAGGTGGCGCTGGAAGACGGCGAAACCGGCGGCGCGGTCTGGGCTGATTACGACAATGACGGCTGGCTCGACTTGTATGTGCTGAATCACGGCGCCAACACGCTCTTCCGCAACGACGGCGGTCGCGGCTTCCGCGATGTGACCGCGCGGGCCGGCGTCGGCGATGCCGGCAAGGGCACAACCGCGACCTGGGGCGATTACGATGGCGACAGCTTTCTGGACTTGTACGTCGTCAACTGGTCCTGCTTCCCCGAGTGCGGCGACCCCAATATCACGCGCGAACACGATGAAGCGCGCGATACGCTCTTTCGCAATCGCGGCGATGGCAGCTTCGAGGACGTCACCCGCCTGCTGGATTACGATTTGCTGCTGGGCGCGGGCTTCAGCGCCAGCTTCACCGATTACGACAACGACGGCGACGCCGACATTTACGTGGTCAACGACCAGTTCAAAAATATGCTGGGCAATATCCTCTGGCGCAACGACGGCGCCGGCTGCGGTGGCTGGTGTTTCAGCGAAGTTTCCATCGAAGCGGGCGCCCGCACCTTCATCCATGGCATGGGGCTGGCGGTCGGCGATTACGATAACGACCTCGATCTCGATTTCTACTTTTCCGACATGGTGAATGGCATGGTGCTGCTGCAGAACCAGGGCGACGGCAGCTTTGACGATATGGCGGAAGAAGCCGGCGTGGTGGTTGGCCCCAGCAGCGCGGTTGGCTGGGGTACGGTCTTCTTTGATTATGACAACGACAGCTGGCTGGATCTCTACCTCACAGCCACCGAATTCATCCAGTTCGATATCGAATCCGGGCCCGAGGGCATGATGTTCGAGTATCGCGACTTCTTATTCAAGAATCGCGGCGACGGCACGTTCGCTGACGCCACGCCACAAGACTGGTTGGTCAACTTGAAGCCAAGCATGGGCTTGGCCTACGCCGATTATGACAAGGACGGCTTCCTTGATTTTGTGCTGGGCAACTGGAACGAGGGCTACCGGCTCTACCGCAATACCGGCGCCATCGGCAAGTCCAACAACTGGCTCAACATTCGTCTGATTGGCGGCGGCGATGTGAATCGCGATGCCATCGGCGCGCGGGTCACGGTTACCACCGATGACGGCCGCCAACTGCTGCAAGAGGTCAAGAGCGGCTCAAGCCTGGGCGCGGGCAATGACACGGCGCTGCACTTCGGCCTGGGCGAGTCGAACGCGCGCGAGTTGAGCGTCCGCTGGCCCAACGGCGTTCAAGAGACGCTGAGCGATGTCGCCGTCAATCAGTTTTTGGAAGTCGCGTATTTGGACTAGAGACCGCCAGCATTGACGCTTGTAGGGGCGGCCTGCCAGGTCGCCTGCTAGCGCATCCGCGGAATAGCCTGCGCTTAGGTGGGCGAGCCACTGGCTCGCCCCTACCGAGCGTTCATTCATGGCGCAGATTTACGACTTCAAATACAGCTTAATCACCGGGACTTCGGTCCGCGGCTGTATCACCGGCAGCTGCAGTGTGGCGGAATTTGACTCGTCCACGCTGAAGTGAATCTCGCTGCCATCGTGCAGGAATTCGGCGTATTCGATTTGATTGCCGATGTCGTCGATGTGCAGATGGCGGAAAGGATAGGCGAAGATATGCGCGTAGAGCAGGTCGCCATTCTGTGTCAGGCGGCAGTCTTGCGGCGCTTTTAGCGCGCTGGCTGTGCAGCCGTAGATGGACTCGCTGTGCTGATGCATCCAGTCGCCATAAACGCGCAGGGCGTCTTCGGCGCGGCTGTCCAATTCGCCCAGGGCGGTCGGCCCCACATTCATCAGCAGATTGCCGCCGCTGGCGACCGTGTTGACCAGCATGCGAATCAGCTGACCCGGGCTTTTCCAGGTGGCTTCGTCGCGGTGATAACCCCAGGAGCCGCTGAAGGTCTGGCAGGTCTCCCAGACGACTGGTTGGCTATCGACATGCACCCACTCGCGCGGCTGGAATTGCTCGGGCGTGTAGATGTCGGCCGACGAGGGCAGGTCGAGCCGGTTATTGATGATGATTTCGGGCTGCAGCGAGCGGCTCAGTGCTTCCAATCCGGCGCTGTCCCAATCGTCGCGCCCCTTGCCATCCGGCCCCGGGTAAGAGAAGTCGTACCAGATCACATCGATTTTGCCGAAGTTAGTGAGCAGCTCGCGCACTTGATTCTTCATGTAGGCGCGGTATTTGCTCATGGCGCGGCCTTGGTTGAGCGCGGCGCGGTCGGGATGGTTGCGCTGCGAATGGCGCATGTCGACGGTGAAATCGGGATGATGCCAGTCGATCAGCGAATAGTAGAAGCCGATCTTCAAGCCGCGGCTGCGGAAGGCGCGTACGACTTCTTGAAGCAGATCTTTGCCCCAGGGCGTGTTGGTCGCTTTGTAATCGGTGTGCTGTGAATCCCATAGGCAGAAGCCCTCGTGATGTTTCGAGGTGATGACCATGTATTTCATGCCGGCGGCCTGCGCCAGCTCCGCCCAGCGATCGGGATCAAAGCGCTTGGGATTGAAATACTTGAAGTAGGGCGCGTATTGCTCGTCGGTCAGTTCTTCGCGGTTTTTCACCCACTCGTGGCGCGCCGGCAGCGCATATAGTCCCCAATGAATGAACATGCCAAAGCGGTCGTTCACAAACCAGTCGGTATTCCCCTTGGTCGGCTTGGGCTGATACATTGCGCGGGCCTCCTTCTCTGCTTAACGCGAACAATCTCCAGCAATTGTAGCGTCAGATTTACTTCGCTGCATTGGGCGACGGCAAGCTGACGCCGAAATCGTCCGCCAGGCGCCGCAGATCGGTCCAGACGCTTTCGGGCAGCGGAATGCCCGACTCCACCCGTTGGGTGTAGGAGCGCGCTTCCGGCTCGCCGGGCAGCAATACCTCGTCGAAGCCCTCGGCTGGCTTCACCTTTTTCACATGCTGTTTCAAAGCCTCAACTTGCTGAACAAAATCGCTGTCCTCGTCAAAGGCCTCCAGCGAAAGCGCCAGCAGCAGGGTGGGATTTCCGTAGTGGAAATCGGGCGAGACGAGGGGGCGCTTGCCCGCCAGCAGGGTGGGAATGATCTCCATCATCATCGACAGGCCCGAGCCTTTGTAAGCGCCCATCGCCAAGAGCACGGCGCCATCGTCAACGATGCTGGCGTCGGTGCTGGGCCGGCCGTGTTTGTCGAGCATCATGCCTTGGGGCACGGGCTCGCCTTTGGCGCGGGCCAGCAGCACCTTGCCATGCGCCATGCCGGCCGTGGCGAAGTCGAGCAGCAGCGCGCCTTCCCCGGCGCAAGGAACGGCGAAGGACATGGGATTGGTGCTGAAGACTTTCTCGCGACCGCCATAAGGCGCGACCCAGCCGCTGAACATGCTGCCGCTGGTGAAGCCAATGCCGATCAGGCCCTTGGCGGCGATCATCTGAGTGTATTCGCCCAAGCGCCCGATGTGCGTCGTTTGCCCGAGGGACACGGCGGCGATGCCGTGCTGGCGTCCCAGCTCAGCAGCCAGCTCAGCGGCGAAGCGCGCGCCGGTTTGCCCGAAGCCGTAGCCATTGCTGACCATGGCGGTGGCGCCGAAACGCTTGCGGATGCGCGGACGCGCGGCCGGTTTGATCATGCCGGCGCGGATCATCTTGATATACTGTTTCACGCGCAGCACACCGTGCGAGTCATGCCCGAAGAGGTTGGTGGTCACCAGCGATTCGGCCACGGCGGTGGCGATGTCGGGCGGCGCGCCGGCGGCGGCGAAGATGTCGCGAGTCAGTATTTCGAGGGCTTGGGCATGTATTGTATGTGGCATAGGCGCAGAGCCTCTGGCGAGTGACAATCGGCTGAAGTGTAGCCCCGCGCCGGGCGCTAAGCAAGCTGCGGTGTGGATGGCGTGGTAGATCTTGCCGATTTTTGCGTTGGCCGAGCATTGACAAGCCTGACGTGCCGCAGGCACAAGGAGGTGGCATCATTCACTGTTGCGCTCTCACAAGAAATTAAACCCAAACAGGTGACAATCGCTAGGGGCGACCCGCCGGGTCGCCCGCAACAGAATCCCTGGTTCAGGCGGGCGAGCCAAGGCTCGCCCCTACAAGGTTCTATAGAAATTAGAAACTGAGGTCACAATTACAGCAGCGAGCGATTCGGCCGCCTTGCCCGGCGGCGCGGCGATGCGCTAAGATTTGGGCTGCGCGGTCAAGTTGAGTGAAGGAATCGCCATGCAGCCGGCCAATTTGCTGTTTATCATTTCCGATCAGCATCAGGCGGCGGCCATGGCTTGCGCCGGGCATGCGCTGGCGCAGACGCCCAACCTGGACCGCTTGGCGGCCGCGGGCACGAGATTCAGCAAGGCCTATACCAACTGTCCGATTTGTGTGCCGGCGCGGGCGTCGCTGGCTACGGGCCGCTATGTGCATCAGATTGGCAATTGGGACAATGGCTTTCCTTATGACGGCAGCGTGGCCGGCTGGGGGCATCGCTTGCAGGCGGCTGGTCACCGCGTTGATTCTATCGGCAAGCTGCATTTTCGCAGCTCGGCAGACGACAATGGCTTCAGCGAAGAGATTGAACCGCTGCATGTGGTTGACGGCATCGGCGACCCGGCCAGCGGCATCCGCGATGGCTCGGTAAAGCGCGATTGGCGCCCGGGCATTGAAGAAGCCGGACCGCGCGATTCCACTTACCAGCAATATGATATTCGCAACCGCGACAAGGCCATCCGCTGGCTGAAGGAGCATCAGCAGGACGAGCAGCCCTGGGCGCTATTTCTGTCCTTTGTTACGCCGCATCCGCCCTGGTTTTCGCCACCGGAGACCTATGAGCGCTACCCGCGCGAAGCCATTCAGCTTCCACCGCAATGGGAAGACGCCAATTGGCCCCGACACCCGACTTACGACTATATGCGGCGATTTTTTAGCTGCGAGCAGTCCTTTGACGAGGCCATCATCCGCCGATTGCACGCCGCGTATTACGGTATATGCACCTTTCTCGACCAGCAGATCGGGCAGGTGATGTCGGCGCTGGATGCGCTGAATCTCCGGCAAAATACGCGCGTGATCTACACTTCTGACCACGGCGAGCACCTGGGCGCGCGCGGCATCTTCGGCAAGTTCACCATGTACGAAGAGGCTTGCGCCATTCCCTTTATCATGTCCGGGCCAGATGTGCCGGTCGGCAAGGTAGTGGACACGCCGATCTCGCTGGTTGATTGCTATCCCACTGTCCTGGAGGCGCTGGGCTGCGCCGGCGACGAGATGGATCAGTCGCTGCCGGGCGAATCGCTATGGGAGATTGCCGCGGCTGATTCTCGCGACCGGACGGTATTCTCGGAATACCACGCGATCGGTTCGCATAGCGCCTATTATATGCTGCGCGACCGACGCTACAAATACATCTATCATGTCGGTGGGCCGGCGCAGCTTTTCGACCTGGCGGCTGACCCGGCTGAAGTGGAAGACCTGGCGCTGAATCCTGGCGACCGGGCGACGCAGTTGCTGCGCGCATACGAAGCGAAGCTGCGTGAGATACTGGATCCGGAAGCGGTTGACCGGCGGGCGAAGCGGGATCAGCAGCGCAAGATTGAGTCGCTGGGCGGGCGCGAGGCGGTCATCAAGCGCGGCGCCTTCGTCAACTCGCCGGTACCGGGCGAGGCGCCGCGTTTCCAAGCCTTTCAGACGGCTGATGGCTGATTGATGAGCAGTTGCGCCGACAGGTGTAGCGCAGAAGAAAAAACCAGCCCGGCGGCTGGTTCATGGCTGCGTGCCTGGAGAGATTCGAACTCCCGACACCTGGTTCCGTAGACCAGTGCTCTATCCACTGAGCTACAGGCACTGATACGCTATTCAGCATAGCCTCTGGGCGGCTGGAAATCAAGAGTCAATCCCGTGCGGCAGGGGCAAGCCGTTCTTGTCGCTTTTGCGCGCATATCAGCCCAGCCTTATAATTGACTTCGACTTGAGTAGTCGCGCGGCAAATTAGCGGAGACAGCGCCTTGTTCGCTTTGACGAACAGAATACTTCAGCCTGCTGGCGCCCGTTTACTTGGCGTTTCGATGGCGGCTGTGCTGATGTGCGCCTTGCTCAGCGCATGCAGTCAGGCCTTGCTGCTGGCGCCGACGGCGACGCCGCTGCCCAGTGAAACGCCCTTGCCGCCGACAGCGACCAGCACGGCGACTGCGACCGCCGCGCCAACTGAAACGGCGACGGCTACCGACACGCCGACGGCTACCGCCACAGCCACAGCCACCGCGACGCCGACAGCAACGCCAACTGTCTTCGGCGTCGTGAGCTCTCGGCGGCGCGCCAATATCCGGCGTGGCCCCGGCACCAATTTCGGAATCATTGACAGCCTGGAGCCGGGTAGCGGCTTACAAGTGCTGGGCGCAAACGACGCCGATGACTGGTATCGCGTGCTGCTCGCGGATGGCGACGAGGGCTGGATCAGCCAGTCGCTGCTGCAGCTCGACAATGAGGCTTCCGCGGATGAGGCGGCTGGCGAGGAAACGATTACGCTCAGTGGCGAGACGCGGGTGGTGGTGGAGTTGGCTGATGCGGACGGCGCGGGGGACGAAGCAGGGGCAGATGGCTTACTGGTATTCAACGTCGAGATCGCGGATGTCGATGCCATGCGGATGACAGCCACCGCCCTGGTTGGCGCAGCCCTGACCGCTACCGCGGCAGCCGCTCCTACGGAAGCCGCGCCGCCGGAGGAGAGCGCGACGTCCAGCGCCGCCTCAGCCTCCGACCCGACCGGACCGCCGCGGTTGGATGTCAATGTCTTCGCCTTTTGCAATGACTCGTCATTTGGCATCCGCGCGCCAGCGGATCTCACGCCGGGCTCCACAATTAAGATTTATTGGGCTTGGTTCGCCACGACCGAAGCTTTCGTGCGCGATCACATGGCCAGCGCGACCCATGAATTGCGCGTCAATGGCGAGCTGATCCGGGCCGTCAATCAGTACCGCGGCAATCCCAAGCCCAGCGGCAATCAGTACGTCGTCTATTGGTATGTGCCTTATGGACCGCTCGCGGCCGGCGACTATACCATCACTTACCGCGTGACCTGGCGCAACGCCATTGAGGACGGCTATGGCGCCTACGGTCCCGGCGCCGCCACTGAATTTGAAGAAGAAAGCTGCAATTTCACTGTGAGGTAAGGCATGGCGCCAAGCGCGGAACCCTGGCGCGTGACTGAGTTGGGCGGCGGCAGCGTTCGCGCGAGCGACTCCGGAATCCGCCTTGTATTGCCGCGCGCCGGCAGCCGCGCCTACAGCGACGCGCAAATCAGCGACTACAGCAGGCGCGCGGACTTCAGCAACAGGCCGCCGCTGCGCCTGAGTCTGCGCGCGCGAGCGAAGGGGGAGTTAAGCGGCACGGCTGGTTTCGGCTTCTGGAATCAGGCCTTCATGCCTGGGCAGCGCGGGTTTACTTTGCCGCAAGCGATCTGGTTTTTCTTCACGAGTCCGCGGAACGACATCGCGCTGGCGCAGGGCATCGTCGGCTCGGGCTGGAAGGCGGCGGCGATCAACACGCGCGATTGGCGCTTTCTGGCGCTGCTGCCGCTGGCGCCGCCGGGTTTCCTGCTCATGCGCTGCCGGCCGCTCTACGACGCGCTTTGGCCCATCGGTCAGCGTGCGATCGGCGTCAGCGAGGTGCTGCTGGACCCGGGGCTTCTGCGAGACTTCCACAGCTACCGCATCGACTGGCTGGCTGGGCGCGCAATCTTCTCGGTGGACGGCGAGGTCGCGCACCAAGCGGAGAACGTGGCGCGGGGTCCCTTGGGTTTCATCGCCTGGATCGACAATCAGTACGCGGTCGTCACGCCGCAAGGCCGGTTCAAGCGAGGTTTGCTGGCCGCCTCGGGCGAGCAGTCGCTGGAAGTATGCGATATCGAGATTCGACCGCTGGTATGAATCCGCTGCTCATAGGGCGCGACAGAGCAAGATGATACAATGAAGTTGGGTTGGCTAAACAGGCTTGGAGCCGCGATGTCGGACAGCGCGGATGGCAAGAATTTCAGCGCTCTGCTGGCGGCTGTCGACGGCCGCAAAGCGCTGCTGCTGGAGTATCTGTGGCAGGAGCGCTTCCGGCGGCGCTTCCGCCCGGCGCATATACGCGACGCCGTCTTCAGCTACTTGAGGGGCGGGGGCAAGTCGCTGCGGCCGGCGGTGGCGATGCTGGCCTGCGGCGCGCTGGGAGGGGATGAATCACGGGCGCTGCCGGTGGCCGCGGCCATCGAGATTTATCATACCTGGACTTTGGTGCACGACGACGTGATCGACCGCGATGATACGCGCCGGGGCCTGCCCACCGTGCATCGCGACTTTGCCGGGCGCGCGGAGGAAGAATTTGGCTGGGCGCCGGCTGAGGCCGAGCATTATGGCCGGACGATCGCCATGCTGGCCGGCGATGCGCAGCAATCCTGGTCCTGGTCTCTGTTATTTGAGGCGCATCTGGAGTTTGGCGTACCGGCCGAGATTGTATTGCAGCTGGGCCAGGATTTGGCCAGCCGGGTAACGCCGCTGCTGGTGGAAGGCGAAACCCTGGATGTTCAGTATTCGGGCGAGGCGCTGGCGATCAGCGAGCCCGCAGTCATCGACATGCTTTGGAAGAAGACGGGCGCGCTCTATGAATTTGCCGGTCGAGCTGGCGCGGCAATTGGGCTGAACGATGCCGATGCCGGCTTGCCGGCGGCAAGGGCGATCGCCAGCTTCTGCAGTCTTTGCGGCGCCGCCTTTCAGATTCAAGACGACATTTTGGGCATCGTCGGCGATGAGCGGCAACTGGGAAAGCCGGTGGGCTCCGATATTCGCGAGGGCAAAACCACCTTGCTGACGCTTAAGGCGCTGGAACGGGCTGATGCTCAGCAGCGGCAGGCTATCCTGCGAACGCTGGGCGCCGCGGAGGCCGTGCCTGCTGAGGTGCAGGCTGTAATCGATTTGCTGCGCGAGCTGGGCACGGTGGGATACGCGCAGGCGCAATCACGCCGAAAGGTCGAAGAGGCGCTGGGACATTTGGCGGCGCTGCCTCGAAGCCATAACCGCGATCTGCTGGAGCAATGGGCGCATTACTTGATTCAGCGTCAGTTTTAATGCTCGCGAAGTCAGGCCTATGCTGATTGCGATGCGTCGGCGCGCGCGGCTGTGGAGAGCGATTCTGTTTGCGGCGCTCATGCTGCTCGTAGTGGTGGGCGGAGTCAGCGTTTGGGCGCTTTACGACTTGCCGTCTCTGGACGATTTGGATGCGGGTTTGGCGCTGCCGTCGACGCGGATTTACGACCGGCGCGGGCGTCTGCTCTACGAGATCCTGCCGCGGCAGCAGGGGCGCCATCGCGTCCTGCCCTTGTCCGCGATACCTCAGCATTGCCAGAACGCGATCATCGCCACTGAAGACGCCAACTTCTATCGGCATCCGGGCGTCGATCCGGTGGGCATTGCGCGCGCGCTGTGGCTGAATTTGCGCGGCGGGGCGATCGTGGCCGGCGGCAGCACCATCACGCAGCAGACGGCGCGTTTGCTGCTGCTCGACCCGCAGCGAGAAAGCGGGGGAAACTGGCGCCGCAAATTGCGCGAGCTGGCATTGGCGCTGCAGTTGGGGAGTCGCTTCAGCAAGGATGCGATCCTCGAGCTTTATCTCAATCAGGTCTACTTCGGCAACCTGGCCTACGGCCTTGATGCTGCCGCTCGCGCTTATTTTCAGAAGCAGGCGCGCGATCTATCGCTGGCTGAATGCGCGCTGCTGGCGGGGATCGCGCAGAACGCTGTCACTCATGATCCGCTGACGCAGCGCGAGCGCGCCAAATCGCGGCAGGCGGTCGCGCTGCGGCTGATGGCCCAGCAGGGTTATATCAGCCGCGCAGAAGCGCGCACGGCGCTGGCGGATGAATTGCAATTCGCGGCCGCGTCCTTTCCCATTGAAGCGCCGCACTTCGTCATCGAAGTCTGGCGGATTCTGGAGCGGGACTTTGGCGCTGCGCTGCGCCGGGGCGGCTTGGAGGTGGTCACAACAGTCGACCGTGACTGGACGCGGCAGGCGCGGGATATCGCGCGGGCTCAGTTGCGGGCGCTCAATAGCCCGCCTCATGGCGCGCGCCCGGCCAAGGTCAACAATGCCGCGCTGGTGGCGCTGGATCCGCGCAGCGGCGAAGTGCTGACTATGCTGGGCAGTCCCGATTATTTCGGCGGCGCGATTGACGGCGCGGTCAACGCGGCGCTGGCTTATCGTCAGCCGGGCAGCACACTCAAACCCTTTACTTATGCCGAGGCCATGAACCCGGACTATAGCGACGCCTACAGCGCCGCCACCATGATCCTGGATATTCGCCGCGCATTTATCACCAATAAAAATGAGAGCTACGCGCCGGCGAACTACGGACTTGTTGAACACGGTCCCGTGCTGGCGCGCGAGGCGCTGGCGTCGTCCTACAATATCCCGGCCGTTGCAGCGCTGGAGCACATCGGCATTGAGCGTTTCCTGCGTTTTGTCAGCGAGCTGGGGCTGGACAATTTGCGAGACAACGCCCGCGTCGATCTATCGATTACCCTGGGCGGCGGGGAGGCGCGCCTGCTTGATCTGGCGGAGGCTTACGCCGCGCTGGCAAACGGCGGTTACGACGTGGAGCCTCAGTTCATCTTGAGCATTACCGGCGCTGGGGGGGAGCAGGTCTATCATTATGAAGCGCCGCCCTTGACGCGTCGGCTCATGGACGAGCGCGTCGCTTATATCATCACGGACATCCTCAACGACAACAATGCGCGCCTGCCGGCTTTTGGCGAAAACAGCCCGCTGAATGTCGGTTTTCCCGCGGCCGCAAAGACTGGCACCACCAGCGATTTCCGCGACAACTGGGTGCTGGGTTATACGCCGGATCTGGTGGTGGGCGTCTGGGTGGGCAATGCCAATAACGCCCCCATGCTGGATGTGAGCGGGGTCAGCGGGGCGGGTCCGATATACAATCTTTTTTTACGGACGGTTACGCGCGGCCAGCCTCGTAGCGAGTTTGTCGAACCGCCTGGCATCAGCCGCCGGGAAGTTTGCCGAATCAGCGGTTTGCTGCCGGGCGACTATTGCCCCCAGCGCATTGAGGAGATGTTCATCCAGGGCACTGAGCCGCAAGCGTATGACAACTTCTACCGACCATTTGTCGTGGACCGTCAGACTGGCGGTCTGGCGACGTCAAACACGGCCGCGGCGCAGCGGCTGGAGCAAGTCTTCCTGGCGCTGCCTCAGGCAGCGCGCCGCTGGGCGCTTGCGCAGGGGCTTCCTCAGCCGCCGCTGGCTAGCCGCGACTTGGCTGACGACAGCGGGGTCTTGCGCATAAGCTCGCCCGATCCCTACACTGTCTACGAGTTGTCAGCACAGCTGCCGTCTGATTCGCAGCGCATACGTTTGGCGGCCATGGCGCCGGCGGATGCGCGAAGCGTGCGCTTCCTGCTGAACGGCGAGGATGTTGGCGGCGCGCTGCGGGCGCCCTGGCAAGCGTGGTGGGCGCTGCAAACCGGGCAGTACCGGCTGGCCGCGCGGGCGGAGCTGGCGGACGGCAGCCTGTTGGAGAGTCAAGCTCTTGAGTTTTCGGTTGTCGAGGGGCAAGCGCTGCCATCGCCTGGCGACTAAACAGAGTAGATAGATAGATGGTTCGCAACGTTTACAGGCGCCCTGCGTAAAGCTGGGTAATGACTGGACATTTGATTCGTCCAAGGCTGGTTGCCATACGATTGCTGCTTGGGCTGCTCATCGGCCTGACAGGTTTACGGCCGGGGGCTGGTTGGTCATGGGCGCAGTCCGAGCCGACCATGACGGCGGAAACATTGCTGGCCGCGGCTGTTGACCATTTGCAGGCGGCTGACAGCTTCAAGCTGTCAATTGAGCAGACGGGCGCGGCCTATCCGCTGGCGCTGTCCTTTGATGGCGTCAATACGCTGCCGGCGACATTGACCAGCGCCGAAGCGCAGTACGTCAGCCCCAATGAATTGCATATCAGCGCGCTGCTGAATTTTTTTATCCCCCTGGCGCTCGACATTTATTCGCTGGACGACCGTCAGTGGCTCAGCTTCCCCAGTGGGGCGCCCTGGAACCTGCTGCCGGCCTGGGAAGGTTTTGATACCAATCGGCTGCTGGCGGCGGGCGACGGCATCGAATACGTCATGGATTCCTTGCAGGATCCGCAGTTGGCTCCCGGCGATGCGTCGCCGGACGAAGACGCCTTGTGGCAAGTTCGGGGGCGGGCGGCGGGCGCGGGGGTTTCCGGCTTGCTCTTTGGTTTCATTGATCCGCAGGCTGATGTCGCCATACGCGCCTTCATCAGGCCCGAAGACGGCCGCTTCGCCGCGCTGGAAATCACCATGCTGGAGACGCTGGGGGCTGCGGAAACCGAGCCTTCGGTCTGGGATATTCGCTTCCACGATTACGACGGGCCGGCTGACTTTGACGCGCCGGAAACTTAGGCCGGCTCTATGTCGGCGCTGGCCTCGCTGGGTTCGCTCCGACGTCTTTCGCGGATGTAATAGATGGGTTTGCGCTGCGATTCGTGGTAGGTGCGCATGATCATATCGGCGACGATGCCGGTGCTGACGAATTGTACGCCGAGCACCATCAGCAGGGCGGCCAACTGCAGCAGCGGGCGATCGCCAATCTTGTTCTCAGTCAGCAGCTTGAATACGGTCAGATAAGCGCCGAGCAGCGTACCGATGCCGCCGACCAGGAATCCGGCCGCGCCGAAGACATAGAGCGGACGGTTGAAGTAACTCAATATGAAGACCACCACGATGAGATCAAGTACGACTTTGAAGGTGCGGCTGAAGCCATATTTGCTGCTGCCCCATTGGCGCGCTCGATCGGTTACGGGGATTTCGGCCACGCGGACGCCCATTTGCCGGGCGAGCGCTGGTATGAAGCGGTGCAATTCCCCGTAGAGTTGTACGCCCTTGACCACGTCAAAATCGTAGGCTTTCAGCGTACAGCCGTAGTCATGCAGTTTGATGCCGGTGCTGCGGGAGATCAGGCGGTTGGCCATTGAGGAAGGAATGCGCCGGAGAAACAGCGACTCTTTGCGATTTTGCCGCCAGCCGCTGACGATGTCGTAACCCTCGGCAAATTTGTCGAGCAAAGCCTGGATGTCGCGCGGATTGTTTTGCAGGTCGGCGTCTATGGTGACGACAATCTGGCCGCGGGCTGCGTCGAAGCCGGCTGAGAGAGCCGCCGTCTGCCCGAAGTTGCGGCGAAAGTGGATGATATGCCAGCGTGGATCGCGCGTTTGCACGGCGTTAAGCAGGTCGTAGCTGCCGTCCTGGCTGCCGTCATTGATGGCGATGACTTCGTAGTCGCGCTCGGTGGCGATCAGCGCCTGGGTCAGTTCGCTGTGCAGCTTGTCGATATTGCCTTCTTCATTGTAGATGGGGACGACGATGGAGAGTTCCAATTCTGGGCGCAGGATGTCGTCCGGCCAGTTGCTCATTGACTTGCTCCCTGAGGTTTATGCGCGGATTCTATCATTCATAGCGCGGCTTATCCAGATGCCGCCAGCGACTCGCGCAGCGTCGGTTTGTCCTGGACGAAGTGTCCAGCATCTCCTGGAGACCTGATTTATTCTGCTAAAATAGCGGCAAAGGGGCGTCAGGAAATGCGATGGCGGACGGTGGCGGATTCCGCGGCTTTGATACGGAAGACTTGGACGCGACCGCGCCGATGAAAGTTCGGCGGCGGCAAGGCGACGATACGACGACCACGGAGCAGGTCAAGGTTGAGCTGACTCCGGACGCGCCTTTTCCCCTGCCGCCTGTTTCCGAGCTGGATGAGACCACCCCCCGCGACGCCCGGCGGGATGCCGGCCGGCTGGCGACTTTGCCCGCTTATAACCAGATCGCGCAGGCGTCGGCGCCCAAGAGGGTCGAGCGCAACCCTCCGATTGCTTCGGCAAACGGGTCGGCGCCAGCCAGGGGACCCTATCCAGCGCAGCGCTCGGCGTCGGACCCGACCTTGCCGCCGACAGAGTTTCCCGATTCCTACGCGCCCGCGCCGCCGCCACCGCCGCGTCGCTCGCCGCCGGAAGGTTCGAGCTTGCCGGGCAAGCGCCGGCGCAAAGGCCGACTGCTGGGTTTGCCTTTAGGCTGCTTCTGGATGCTGGCCGGGTTAATGGTCACGTTCTGCGGCGGCTTGAGCCTGCTGACAGTGGCTGCGGCCATGATATTCCTGCCGCAGGTGGAATCCGAGTGGACGGGGCGCGTGGCCGAGGTGGATAATTATCGCGGCTTTGAAAGCAGCTTCATTTACGATCGCCATGGCAACGAGCTGTATGAAGCCTTTGGCGAGGGGCGGCGCGTCCACGTCAGCTTCGAGCGCATCCCGCGCTCGCTGATTGACGCCACCATCGCCATTGAGGATGACTCCTTCTTTGAGAATATCGGCATTGATGTCGGCCATACGGCGCTGGCGGCGCTGAATTATCTGGGGGCTTCCGCCGGCGAGATTACCCCGGGCGGCAGCACCATCACGCAGCAGCTCGTCCGCAATGTCTTCTTTGATTTCGAGAAACGCGCCCAGCGCAGCGTCGCCCGCAAAGCCGAGGAGATCTTGCTGGCGATTGTGCTTACGCAGTCGAAACGCAAAGAAGACATCCTCGAGATGTATTTCAACGAGATCTATTACGGCAATCTGGCTTACGGCGCGCAGACGGCAGCGCAGACTTTCTTTGGCAAGGACGTTGACCAGTTGAACCTGGGCGAGGCGGCTATGTTGGCGGGTTTGCCGCAGGCGCCGGCTAACCTGGATCCGCTCAATCCCGACCCGATTGTGCAGGCGGCGGTCGATCTGCGTTGGCGGCAGGTTCTGGGCGAAATGCTTGAAGAGGGCTTTATCACGCAGGCTGAAGCGCGCGCCGCTCTGAAAGAAGGCTTGACCTTTGTGCCGGCCAAGGTTTCGCTGACCGCGCCGCATTTTACCGTCTATGCCCAGGGCGAGCTGGAGCGACTGATGCTGGGCTTGGGCTACAGCCCGGAAGAGATTACCGGCGGCGGGCTGCGCGTTTACACCACGCTGGATCAAAGCGTCAATCGTCTGGCGCAGCGAGCCGCCGCGGCCCAAGTAGCGCTGCTGCAAGCGCAAAATGTCAGCAATGCGGCGGTTGTGGTTACCAAACCCGCTAACGGCGAGATCATCGCCATGGTCGGCAGTATCGATTACGACAACGACGCCATCGACGGCAGCGTCAATGTAACGACAGCCTTTCGCCAGCCGGGCAGCACTATGAAGCCCTTCACCTACGCCGCCGCCATGGAACGAGGCATGTCCACCATTGATGTGCTCTGGGATACGCGCGCGGAAATCGCGCTGCCGGGTTTGCCGGTTTATGCGCCGCGCAATTTTGACAATACCTTCCACGGGCCGATGACGATGCGCGCGGCTCTGGCCAATAGCTACAATATCCCGGCGGTGCAGACGCTGCGACAGGCGGGCGTCGATTATCTGCTGGCATTGCTGCGGCGTCTGGGCATCAGCGCGCTGAGCGACGACGCTTCGCAATACGGCTTGTCGCTGACGCTGGGCGGCGGCGAAGTCAGCCTTATCGAGTTGACCAACGCCTTCGCCGTCTTCGCCAATCAGGGTGTTTACGCGCCGGTGACCTCAATCCGCTGTGTCATCGGCAGCGACAATCAGATTATCTATCAGTACGAGGACGGCTGCCCGTCCGGCCGGGTCACGTCCACCACAGTAGCGCGCGCGGCGCAGAGCCTGCGCGTGCTGGATGCGCGCGTGGCTTTTGTCATCACGGACATGCTAGCGGATAATCAGGCGCGTTCGGAGGCGATGGGACTGCACAGCCCCCTGCGTACCGAGAACCTGTTCGCCGCGGTCAAGACCGGCACCACCGACGACATCAAGGACAACTGGACCATCGGCTATACGCGCAATGTCGCTGTCGGCGTGTGGGTGGGCAATAATAACGGCGACCCGATGATCAATTCGTCGGGGCTCACCGGCGCGGCGCCGATTTGGAATAATGTGCTGACCGGCATCTACGGCAATCGAGACTTGCTGGGCGCCTTCGCGACCGAGGGCCGGCTGCTCAACGATCAGCCGTTTCCCCCGGCGGGGGTGACGCTGCGCCAGATTTGTGATGTGAGCCGTCTAATCGAGCTGTCGACCCGCTGCCCGGCTACTATCAACGAGTGGACCCTGGACGGGCCGGCCGGCATTCCCAACGCTGATGGCGCCCTGGATTATCCGCAAGACGCGGCGCGACAGCCGACCCCGATTCCAGTTCTGGGTTCGGTGGTGCAGGAAGTAGCGCCGGGCGTTTATCAGACGCTGGCGTTTCCGCTGCCGCCGGAAGTTGGCGCTGGCATCCAGTTCCGGGTGGCGCCGGGCGAGCGGCAGCCGATCCCGCCCAAATATTGCCGCGTACCGGTTGAGCATACGCAGGAAGCCCTGAGCGCGGGCGCGCAGACGCTGTGGTTCATCGGGGGTCCCAGCACCTCGCAGGCCGACTCGGTGGAAGCGGAGCGATACGCGCGTGAGCATGGCTTGGCTTTCTTGCCGACGGTGGATTGCTGGCCGGGCGTCTACGACTCCCGCCCGATCGGCAGCGTCGGCGCCAGCCTGCAAATTCAGCAGCCGGTCAGCGGGCAGCCGGTTAGCCAGGTCATCCCTATCGTGGGCACGGCGCGCTACGACTCGGGGCAGGCCGAGTTTTATCATATGTATATCCGTGGCGGGCAATTCGCCGATTGGACGCCGCTGGGCAACGCGCAGCGCCGCACGGTGATTAACGGGCAATTGGAAATCTTGCACGCCAATTCCTTGCGAGCGGGGAATTACGTATTGCGGCTGGCGCTGGTTCGCGGCGGCGATATTGTGCAGGCGACTGATGTCGTCTTCAGCGTGCCTTAGCGCGGAGCCATTCGAGACTTATTGATGATTATGTACAAGAAACCTGAGAACACCGCCGAGGATCCGGCCGCGCTGCTTTCGCGCGAGTCACTGCGGCAGGCGCGCCTGATGCCCTGGAAGGCCGGCAATGAGCTGCGGCGGCTGCTGATGCTGCCCGGCGCCTGGTGGGCCCTGCGGGGCGCGACGGTCGGAGCTGGCTGGCGCTGTTATGGGCTGCCCATCATCCAGCGGCATGGCCAAAGCGAAATCCGCATCGGGCGGTGGCTGAACCTGCGCTCGACGGCGCGCAGCAACCCGTTGGGACCCAACCATCCGGTCATCATCAGTACACGGCGCGCCGGCGCGCAGCTGACGATCGGCGACGACTTCGGCATGACCGGCGGCTCATTGGTCTGCGACGAGCTTATCAGCATCGGCGACCGCGTTTGGGTGGGCGCCAACACCGTCATCGCCGATACTGACTTTCATCCCCTGGACGCACAGCGGCGATTGGAAGCGCCGCTGGACGCCAGAACTGCGCCGATACGCATCGGCGACGATGTCTTTATTGGCATGAATGCGCTGATTCTGAAAGGCGTATCGATTGGGGCGGGCGCGGTGGTCGGCGCGGGCAGCGTCGTCAGGCGGGATGTGCCGGCGGGCGCTATCGTGGCCGGCAATCCGGCGGTGGTCCTAGGCCAGCTGTCTGATTAATCCAGGTACACCAGGTTATAAGTTAAGACAATCGCATCGCCCAGGGCGAGAAAATCGCCATCGTTGAGCGAGACCCGGCCGCTGATTTGCGCGCCGTTGACACGTGTGCCGTTGCTGCTGTCGAGGTCTGCTGCCAGATAGGTCTGACCTTGCAGCGTCAGGCGCATGTGGAAGCGGCTGACTTGCGCGTCGCGGATGACGATGTTGTTGGCCAAATCGCGCCCGATGTTGACTACCTCGCGTTCCAGGCGAAAGAGCTGATTGAGCAGCGGTCCGCGCCGCATGACCAGCCAGTAACCCGGCTGCTCTGGCATGACGCTCAAATCGAAGTCGCTCGCCTCGGCGGAGGCCGGCTGCGCGGCTTGACGCTCGGCGTCGAGGCGCTGCTTGAAGTCGGCGACGAACTGATCCCAGAAGTGATTCTCGTCGGCGAAAGCGGCTCGCTGGTAGCGATGAACCTGTTGCAGTCGTGGATGCTCGTCCGCCGCGTCAAAGACCAGGGCGAAGACTGGAATGCCGCAGCCCAGCGCCAGCGACCATTCGTAGGTTACGGCGACGGATTGCGCGGCTGCTGATGTGAGCAGCAGGACCAGCGCGTCAGCCGCTTTGATGGCCGCTTCCGCCTCCGCCCGCCAGCCGGAGGCGCCCGTGGCTTGGGGATCAACCCAGGGGCGATGACCTTGGGCCAGCAAAATGCGCCGCGCTTCTTCAGCGCCTTGGCTGTCTTGCGGCGCATAAGAGAGATAAACGTTGATCATGCTTTGCTCGGCGCCACTGCGCGCCCACTGTGCCGGTGGCGTTTTCGTCGTCGGCATTCCAGTCGATTATGCTAGCGAGCGAGACTTATGGCAAATCCGCCCGCCTCATCCAGCGCGACTTGTAGGGGCGTCTCGCCGAGACGCCCCTGCTGTGCCACGCGTGCTGTACGCCTCTACCCCAGAACGCGCCGGTAGACGGCCATCGTCGCTTCGACCATACGCTCGATGCTGAAGCGCTCTTCCAGGCGGGCGGCGCCCAGCAATCCCATATATTTGCGCAGCGGCCGGTCTTCCAGCAGGCGCGCCATGGCTTGCGCCAGGGAATCCACATCACGAGGCTCAATGAGAAGGCCGGTCTCGCCGTGGACGATCACTTCCGGGATGGCGCCGACGCGGCTGGCGATGACCGGAACGCGGCGCGCCATAGCTTCGAGCAGCACCAGGCCAAAGCCTTCCCACAAGCTGGGCGCCAGCAGCAAGTCAAATGCCGCCATCAGATCGGCGGCGTCGCTGCGCCAGCCCAACCAATGTACGCGGTCGGCGATGCCCAGCGCCGAAGCCAGCCGGCGCAGCTCGTCCGCTTTTTCGCCATCGCCGGCGATTAGCAGATGGGCGTCGGGATAACCTGCCCGGGTCCGCCGCATGGCTTCCAGCGCGTATGGAATGCCTTTTTGCTCCACCAGACGACAAACCATGCCCAGCAGCAGCGCATCCGGCGCCAGCCCCAGGTCAGCGCGCAGTTGCCGGCGGGCGGCGGAGATATCGTCATCACTGAGCCAGGCGAAGTCGATGCCATAGTGGACCACCGTGATTTTCTCCGCCGGCGCGCCTTCTACCTCGACGGCGAAGCGCTTGATGGAATCGGAGATGGCGATGCCGCCGTCAGCCCAGCGCCATAGCCGACGATGCATTTTGCGCCAGCGCGGACGATATCGAAATTGATCGTCGTTGTGACGGCTGCTGATCACGCGGCCAACGCCGGCGGTCTTGGCGGCGACAAAACCGAAGAGGTCGGCATGAACCAGGTGAGTGTGTACAAGGTCGGGCTTTTGCTCCCGCAGCAGCGCGCGCAGCTTCCAAAGCAGGGCCAGGTCGTAATCGCGGCGGATGACCAGGCGCGTTATCTGAATATCATGTTCGCGGGCTTCCGCCAACATGTCGTCCATGAGTTTGTCCGGCTCGACCAGGACTACCAGGCGAGCGTCGACGCCGCGCTGAATTAGGCCTGACAGCAGCAAAAGCAGATGCCGTTCCGCGCCGCTAATGCGGGTGACTTTGATGATGTGGATGACGCGCATAGTCCCTCTGTGGCGGGTGTTTTCCAAGGGCATCTGCAAAGGCGCCAGCCTCGCCTGGAATCTACCAGCTGCGCCGACGCCTAACGCGGGATGATTTCATGTGACAAGGGACCGATAAGGCCGCGCGAATCTTTGGCGGCGATCGCGATAGCAGCGTAGTCCGTGAAACCGTCCCAGGCCAGTTTGGTTTCATCGAATGAGAATTGCTGATATATCAGGGAATCGCGCGGACGCAGCGCGACAATATAGCTGGCGGCATCCGCCACTGGCTCCCAAACCAACTCATGCTTGCCGTCGTCGCGGGCGCGCAAGACCATGTTGGCGGGCGGGCGCGGACCATCGGCCAGCGACAGCACAATCGCCAGGATGGCCTGCGTGGCGTGGCGCAGATATTCCGGCTCTATGAATTCAATGGTATCGGTCGGGTCAGCGTTGCGCTTCTCTTCATAGGCGTTGATAAGCCGGATGGCGGGATAGCCCAATTCGCTGAAGGAAAAGTGATCGCCGTAGCGGTTGACGCGGTCAATCTCGTCTTGCACGATCAAATCCAGGTCGAGACTGTAATTGTAGCCCAGAAAATTGGCTGCGCGGGCCAGCTTGCGCGAGACCGAGGCCTCGTTGGGGCCGGCGGAGAAGACGCGCAGCTGGCGGTCATTGCGATTGCCGTTGAAGTCGTGCGCATTGCCGATTGTGTCCACATTAATCATGCCGATGACATCAATTTCTTTGTCTCGCACCCAGACGGCAAAGGGAATGCTGCCTTGTCGGTTGAATTCTTCCGCGGAGAAGAGGACGAACATAATGGTCGCCCGATACTGCGCGGGGCTCAAGATGCGGGCGATTTCCAGCAGCGCCGCCACGCCGGAGGCATTGTCGTTTGCGCCGGGCGCGTAGGCTTGGCCATCGCCGCGCGGTGTGCCGATGCTATCGTAGTGCGCGCCGATGATGAGGGTGCCGGCGTTGACTTCGCTGCCGCTGATGGCGCCGATGATATTATGTTGCCTCGTCTGTATGATATCGGTGACAATTGCCTCAAAGCTCTGCTCGAAGGTATAAAGGTTGCCGCCGGAGGCCGATCCGAATATCTCCAGCTGATCCTTGATATACTTGCGAGCGGCGCCAATGCCTTCACTGGTTGATGTTTGAGTCGAGCCGATGTGCCGCGTGCGAAAGTCTTGCAAGCTGCGGATATGCGCCATCAGCCGGTCGGATTCGACCTGCGCCAGCAATGTTGGCAGCAATTCCTCCCTGGGCGGGACGGCGGTGACTTCGATCTCGTCGATAACCACCGGGCGCGCGGCGGCGTATCCCAAGGTGGCTGGCGGCGTGAAGGTGGGCAAGGGCGCCAGAGTCGGTGGCGCATTGCCGCTGGTGCCGACGTTGCAGGCCAACAGAAGCAGCACGAAGCCTGACAGAAGCGCCGCGCTTCTGAGATGGATAAAGGTCCTTTCCATAGTGGCGATTTTAGCATAGATTGGGCGGCGTACAGGCGTCGCCGGCGTCAACAGGAACGGCCGTAGCGCAGACGCGAATCGGCAGCAGCGGTGGGCGGCAAGATCAAGCTGCGAAGCGAAGGAGAGCTCATGAAGCTGTTGATCATCGGCGGCACGACATTTCTGGGGCCGGCGCTGGCGGCTGAGGCGCTGGCCGGCGGTCATCGTGTGACGCTCTTCAATCGAGGGAAGAGCAGCCCGAAGCCGATCGTCGGCGCGGAGCAAATCAGAGGCGATCGCGAGACCGATCTTGATCGCCTGGGCGGGCGCCGCTGGGATGCCGTCATTGATACCTGCGGCTATGTACCGCGTCTTGTCAAGCTGTCGGCGGAGGCGCTTGCCGGGTCGGTGGGCTGTTACAGCTTCATCTCGACCCTGTCCGTCTATCCGCCGCAGGGCGCCGCCAATCGCGCTGAAGCGGCAGAATTATTGACCCTGAACGACCCTACGTGTGAAGAGGTCACCGGCGAGACTTATGGTCCGCTTAAGGTCCTCTGCGAAGCGCAGGTACAAGCCGCTTTCCCCGATCGCAGTTTGATCATCCGCCCGGGTCTGATCGTGGGCCCGCGCGACCCGACCAATCGCTTTACCTATTGGGTGACGCGGGCAGCTAGGGAAGGACCGGCGATCGCGCCGCCGGCAGACCAGCCGCTGCAGTTCGTTGACGCGCGCGACCTGGCGGCTTTCACGCTGCGGCGCATTGAGGCGCGCGCGACTGGAATTTACAACGTGACCGGCCCAGCCGAGCGGCTGACCTTCGGCCAGCTGCTGCCGCTGATCAAGCAGGCGCTGGGGAGTGATGTGCGCTGGCTGCACGTCAGCGATGAGTTCCTGCGCGAAAACGATGTGGGCGAGTTTATGCAACTGCCGCTTTGGGTCAACGAGGCGCTGGCGGAAAGCTTCATGACCTTCAATATCAACAAGGCGCTGGGCGCTGGCTTGACCTGCCGGCCGCTGGCGCGGACGATTCGAGATACTTATAAATGGGCGCTGACGCTGCCCCAAGACGCGCCCAAGCCGGCTGATCTGCCTCGCGAAAAGGAGCTGAGCCTGCTTGCCGCCATCGGCGCTTAAGGGGCGCCGGCATCCTCGATCACTCGGTTGATGCGGAAATCCGGCAAATCCAGCGCAATCAGCGCCGGCATATTGAGACTTTGCCAAAGCTGGTAGCTGTCAACGGGATTGTAGCGCGCGGTAAACAATACCATCACCGTTCCGTGGCTGATGACCACAATATTTTCCGCGCCGTTCGCCGCTTCCAGTATGGCGTCGACGCCACGTTGAAAACGAAGTTTGGCTTGGAATGCTGTTTCGTCGCCGAAGGCCAATTCCTCAGGGGCGGCGAACAATCGTTTCATCCTCGCATTGAAGTCCGCTGCTGACCCATAGGGCGCGTTAGATTGTCGACTGTGTTCGGCGAGTAAGGGACATTCGCTGACCGGCAGACCGTCAAGGAGCCGCGCAACCCGCTCCGCTGTTTGCAGCGCTTTAGGCATGGGGCTGCTATACAAGCGCTGCGCCTGATAGGGCGCGAGATGAAGCGCCAAGCGCTGACAGCGGCGCAACCCTTCGGCTGTGAGCCGCCAATCCGCAGCCGCCTCGACTGGATTATGAGCGCTGATGCTGTGCCTCACCAGGACAAGCTCAGACATATCTACCGACTTGATTCGCCTGCAACAATTACAAATGCCGTTTTTCTACCCCATCCCCGGCCCTTCCCCGAATCATCAGGGAAGGGTGCCTCGACATTGAAGTTGGGGTAATCCGCAGGATTTGTATGACTAACTTGAAACTACTGAGAACACAGAGAGCACAGAGTTTACTTGTTTGCCTGGCGGAATTTACAAGTCCACTTTATTCACCATTTCACAGGATCGCGGGCCTGGCGATATCTGGAGGATGCGATTAGAGCAGTTAGCCTCAGCTAGTCGAGATAGTCGCGCAATTTGCGGCTGCGGCGGGGATGTCGCAGACGGCGCAGCGCGCGTCCCTCGATTTGGCGGATGCGTTCGCGCGTCAAGCCGAATTTCTGCCCCACTTCTTCCAGCGTGTAGCAGTGGCCGTTTTGCAGGCCGAAACGCAGCCGCAGGATACGGGCTTCACGCGGGGTCAGGGTGTTGAGCAGTTCTTCTATCTTCTGTTTGAGCAGCTTGCTGAAGGCGCTGTCGGAGGGATTCGGCTCGCGGTCGTTTTCGATAAAGCTGCCCAATTCGCTGTCGTCGTCCTTGCCTACGGGATGCTCAAGGCTCAGTGGGCGCCAGGATACTCTCAGCATCCATTGCACTTTGCGCGGTTCGCACTCCATCACCTCGGCGATTTCTTCCACAGAGGGCTTGCAGCCAGTCTCTTGCTCGAGATCGCGGGCGACGCGATAGAGCTGCCGGATGCGGTCGGTCATATGCACCGGCACACGGATCGTGCGCCCTTGATCGGCGATGGCGCGCGTGATCGTTTGCCGGATCCACCAGGTGGCGTAGGTGCTGAAACGGTAGCCGCGGTGATAATCGAATTTCTCCACCGCTTTCATCAAGCCGAGGTTGCCTTCCTGGATTAAGTCCAGGAAGGGTACGCCGCGCGACATGTATTTCTTGGCAATGGAGACAACCAGCCGCGTATTGGCTTTTATCAGATGGTCGCGGGCATTCAGGCCGTCCTGAACCAGGAATTGCCACTCGGCGCGGCGCTCGTGGTGGGGCGCCTCGGCCAATTGGCCGGCGGCCAGCTCTCCCGCTTCCTGGCGCATCGCCAACTGGACTTCCTCCTCTGTGGTCAACAGAGGGACGCGCGCCATTTCCTTGAGGTACAAGCCGACCGTGTCGCTGGAGGCTATTTCACCCAGGTCGTGATCTTCTTCGTCGTCTTCCAGCCCGATGTCTTCCTCGAAGTTTTCGTCCAACAAGTCCAGGTCGGCGTCTTCGAGGAAGAACTCGAAACTGGTCTTGTCGCCTTTTTCATCTTCCAGGTAGGTCATCAGGTCGATATCCGACTCAAACCTTTCATCATACTCGTTCACTGCAACACCCCTTGCCTGCAAGATACGCTAACACCCCATGTATAGCGCGCACCTATGGCATGTGGCTACGATAGTAATTGCTTCAATACTGCCATTCGCGGATCAATCGCAAGACCGTCTTCCACTACCCGCGATTCACCCGTTTCGTTCAGATCGTTCAGATCGTTCAGATTGACGCCGCTGGCTGCGTTCAAACCGCGGCAGCCATCCTTACAAATTGCGCGATAGCTCTCTTCAATCAGCACCTCCTCCCGCAGCAGCGGGGCAAGATCGATTTCACCGTCGCTATCTATGAAAAATTCACTCTTGCCGCTGTTTGAGCGCAGGGCATAAAGCTCCGCAACATCCAGCCCAAAACGATGCGTGAAAGACTCTAAACAGCGGTCGCATTCACGGCTATGGGTGACCTGCAAAGCGCCCTGAACCAGGATGCCGTCTTTGGCGCGCGTCAACATGAGGCTGCCATCAAGAGAGTTCAAATACAAGTCGTCGTCGACTTGTACCGGCTGCGAAAAAGTAATTGGAATTTCTTTGGCGTTGCCGGGGCCTTCCGACAGCAGGTAGCCCACCTGGATGCGGAGGAGTCGCTTTTTGAGGTATCCGCCAGGCAACATGCTAAATTCGCTCCCCTTTGTTGTTAGGCAGTCCAGCAATGTGTATGATGTGTAGATAATCTATATCTTAAGGATTATATTAGTTTATCCCGCCGCCTGTCAAGCGTATTGAACCTCGATAGCGCGCGAAATCCAGCATGCTTGGGGGTCTGGACAGGCGGATATGCGCCATAAAAGAAACTGGTCCTTGGATTAATCAGGCTTGCCAGGACTGCTCATGACAGCTTTGCCAAATGCTCCGGCTTACCCGGCCGGCAAGCGCCCCGCGATATTCTACATTTCCACTGGCGATGGCTTTGCGCGGCAGCTCCCGCTACTCCCCGGATACGATACCTTTTCGCTGGGAGCGGCGCAAAAGGTCACGGACAGCTTGATCGAACGACGGGCGGCCATGACGTTTATTGACGCCGCTCGCGAGGATTGGCAGGCGCTCACGCTCGCTTGCAGGAACAGCGCGGCGACGCGGCGCATCCCGCTGTGCGTCGTGAGCGACGATGCCGATGCGCGAGCCGCGGCTCTCCGCAGCGGGGCGGATTTGGCGCTGGACTGGGCTGAGCTCGACGCGCAGATCCAGGAGCTCGTGGCTGAATTCGCTCGTATTCCCGACCCGGCGCTGATGGCGCGCTTGGAATGCGAATGTCGGGATGAATTGCCGCCCTTGGCGGAGCAGGGCCTGCGGGCCTTCAATCGCGGCGAATTCTACCATCAGCATGACTTGTTCGAGGCGCAGTGGCTTGAAACCTCGGGTCCAGTGCGGGACCTGTATCGCGCCATCTTGCAAGTTGGGGTGGCCTATTATCAGATTGAGCGCGGCAACTATCGCGGCGCGCTGAAAATGCTGCAGCGCAGCGTTCAGTGGCTGCATCTGCTGCCTGAGGTCTGCCAGGGCATTGACGTGGCCCAGCTCCGCCGTGATTCCTACCATGTCCGGGCTGAGTTGCAGCGGCTGGGCCCGGGCCGCCTGGCCGAGCTGGACCGCGGCTTGCTCAAAGGTTTGCGCCGGCAGCCGCCTCAGGATTCCAGCACATAGCGGCCGAACCAGTCGAGCATGGCGTCGTTGTGCGCGCGGCGCAAGTTGACCGCCCCGTTGATCGAGGCGCCATGGCTGCCGCCCGGCTGCCGCAGCATTTCGACCGTGCAACCGTTGGCTTTGAGCACGGTGTAGAATTGCTCGCCTTGCTCGGCCGGGCAGCGCCAGTCCAGTTCGCTTTGCACCATTAGCGTGGGCGTCGTACAGCGATGCGCGTAAGTGATGGGCGAGCATTTTTCGTAGACCTCGGGAATCTCCTGCGGATGACCGCCCATTTGCTCCACGCCGAAGTAGATGCCGATGTCGCTGGTGCCGTAGAAACTGCGCCAATTGGTCACTGGGTTTTGTGGAATCGCGGCTTTGAAGCGCGCCGTCTGGCCAATGATCCAGCAGGTCAAGTTGCCGCCGCCCGACAGGCCGCAGACGCCCAGCCGATCGCCATCGGCCAAGCCCAATTCGATGGCCTGATCGACGCCGCTCATCAGGTCTTTGTAATCCAGATTGCCCCAATCGCCTTTGATGGCGGTCGAGAAGGCATCGCCGTAGCCGGTGGAGGCGCGATGATTGAGGAAGAGCAGTCCATAGCCGGCGCCGGCCAGCATTTGAAAGTCGAAATGAAAACCGTAGCCGTAAGCTGTGTGGGGACCGCCGTGGATGTACAAGATGGTCGGGTGGGGCGCTGCGCCGGCAGGCGGTTTCATGTACCAGCCTTCGACGCCGACGCCGTCGACGCTGCGCCAATGCAAGCGCTGGGTCTCCGGCATGTCAATCGCGGCCAGGAAATCGGCGTTGAGCCGGGTCAACTGGCGGGTGGCGCCGCTGGCGATGTCAAGGTGGTGCAGCTCGGGCGGGGAATTGAGGGTTGTGCGCGCGTAAAGCAGTTGCTCGCCGCGCAGGCTTAACGGGAAATCGACGCTATTGCCGCCGGTCACCGATTCAAAGGCTTCGGCGCCATTCAGCGCGACTCGGTAGATATGGTCGGTGCCGCCGCGCTGTACCGTGGCGAAAGCGGAGTTGCCGTCGGCGGAAAACAGCAGGTTGTACTGGCCGAGTGAGGCGACCGGCATATCCAGCGAGATGCGCCCGCCAACACCGACATCAAGCCCGCTAGTGCGGCAGTCTAGCGCGCCCGATGCTAAATCGAGCAGGTACAGGTCCGACTTGCTGCCGATTGCTTTGCCGTCGTCGGGCCGCCCCACAAAGGCGATGCGCGCGCCATCGGGCGTGAAGTTGGCGCTCGCGATGCTGGCCCAATTGGCGAGCAGGGTTGACTGGTTGCCGGCGAGATCGACCGTCATTAGGTCAGGAGTCAGCGTGCGCGCGGCATCGGTTTGCATGTTGGCGTCGTAGAGCAGGCTGCGCCCATCCGGCGCCCAGCGTGGGTTGCTGTTGTGGTTGCGATCGTCGGTCAAGCGCGTTGTCTCGCCCGAAGCCGTATCAAGCGCGTAGATATCGTTCACTTCGTCATCGAGATAGCCGATGGCGTCAAAGCGATAAACCGTACGGTCGACGCGATAGGGCTCGGTGGAGAAGTCGGCTGATTCGGCATCGGGCTTGGCGCAGAAGGCGATCTTGCTCCCGTCCGGCGACCAAGCCAGGCCGCCGCCGATGCCGCGTTTGAAGTTGGTCAGCTGCCGCGCTTCGCCACCGCCCACGGGCAGCAGGTAGAGCTGTGGCTGGCCGGCGCGATTCGACACAAAGGCAATCGCTTCGCCATCGGGCGCCCAGCGCGCCCCGGTATTGACGGAGCGGCCGCCGGTCATCTGTCGCGAAGCGCCTGAGGCCAGATCCAGCAGATACAGGGCGCTGTATTCTTTGTTATCACCGGCATCTATCTTGTTGACCGTGTAAATGACTTGGGAAGCGTCCGGGGACAGCGCGGCGCCGTTCAGGAAGCGCAGGTTTAGCAGGTCGTCTGGCTGAATGGTTCTGGGCATGGGGGCAAATTCCTTCAGTTCACTTTTGGCGTCGCTACAGCAGCCATTCTACCAGCTCGGCGCGCCAAATTCAGGCATTCCGCGGATTGAGCAGAGCAATCGCGCCAGAATGTTTTAACCGCCGAGTACACAGAAGTAGAGCAAAGCAAGTCATGCAAATGATTTGCCACAGAGTACACCGAGTAAAAGAGATTGCAACGAGTAAAGCAATGAAGTGATCGTAAGCTAGGTTCTGTTGACATTCTATCGTAACCAGATAAGCGTACCGACAAAATGCAGAAAACCAAGATGAGATGTATCCAGTTTCTCAAATCGAGAAAAGACACGGCGGAAATGCTTGATCTTGTTGAAATAACGCTCCACC
>JAJDXR010000094.1 GCA_022823165.1 Anaerolineae bacterium
TCGTTGCGCTAAGGCGCTTCATCGGACCTTGAAACTTTTTGTCTATGCCTGGAATCGGCGGCAGTTACATCTTCAACAGTATCCCAAGTACAAGGCTTTCCCCATGCAATTCATATATCCTTGAAATTCACCACTCCCCTCAGGGGCCTGGCGCGTGTTCAGCTGTATCGCGCTGGCGAGGATTATTCGAGGGCAAGCCAGTCTTCGAGCCGCTGAATGACTTGGGACAAATGCGCGCCATAACTGGTACCGGCATACTTGGCCGCATCCTCCCGGCACTGCTCCAGGCCGGCGCTTATCAGGCTGGCATCGGGCAGCTCCACATCGTCAAGATAATGCCTGTAATAAGCCAGCAGCAGCGATTGCTCCTGCTCAGCGCGCGAATCTGCCAGCAAGGCATTGAAGCAGCGCCGCGCGGACTCTTCATCGCCGGCAAGAAAACAAGCCTGCCCCAACTCAAACCGGACTATGTCCGGCGCGCCCAATTGCAAGGCCAGCGTAATCGCTTCGCGAGCGGCCGAGTAGTCACCGCGAATGAGACAGAGTTTGCCCAGGCTGAAATTGGCTAAATGATGGCGGGGATTCAGCGCCAGCGCCCGTTCCAGGACGGTGCGGCTTTGGTCATATTGCGCCAGATGACGGTAACAGTTGCCCAGCAATACCAGCGCATCGACCGACTCGCGCGAGGTTGCCAGCGCCGATTCCAGAATCGATTTGGCCGCCTGGAATTCGCCGGCGATGAAGTGCTGCTGCGCCTGGTGATAGGGCGAGACCTCGCGTCGATTGCCCCAAAGGAAGAGCAACTGTCCGGCCACCAGAACGCCAAAGGCGCCTATCCTAGCCGGCAGGCGAACTTCGGGCGGTCCGCCAAGACCGAGCGCCAACATACATAGAAACAGGAGCAGCGCCAGAGCCAAAGAAGCTTTGACCGACGCGTCCCACTCGGGCGCGCGCCGCGCAAAGTCTCGCCAGAGCATCATGTCTCGTTCTTCCGTTTGGCCTGCTTCTCGGCGATTGCCTCTTCAATTTTTTCCAGCTCGTAATGCAGCAGGCTGCCATAGGCTGTGCCTTCAAGCGCGCGCAGGGTCGACTTCCAGGCTTGCAGACCGTGCTGGGTCGCGATCATTCGTTCGGTCGCGCTATCGGCATTTTCCCGCTCGCCTACTTTAAAATAGTGGCGAGACAAGTGGTAATTGACCCGCACGGCATACATCGACGGCATGGAATAGAGCGCCGCGTGTTTGAAGGACTCAATCGCCGAGTCGTGCTCGCCCGACAGTTGCTGGACGAATCCCAGCTCAGCCCAAACGATTGGCTGCGCCGGCGTCAACTGCGCCGCGGTCTGCAGCGCGATAGCCGCTTCCCCATAGCTGGCTTGCATGCGGTAGCCGTTGGCGAGCGTGATATAGGCGCCGGCGTCGCCCGGGAACATCTCGACGGCGCGGTCGGCTGTTTCCTGCGCTTTCGCCAGTTGCCCGTTATAGGCGTAGGCGCTGGTGAGCAGCATGAGCAGATCGGGCGTGATCTTGCCGCCCGCCAGTACGCGCTCAAGCAATTGAATCGCCTGGGGGAACTGCATCTTCTGAATCAGACGATAAGCCTCGCCATAACCGGCGCCGTAATGCCGGGATTGCCGCGCCAGCAGGATGCCCACCAGCAGAAAACCGAGCAAGACCATAGTCGCCGACAGGCAGAGCCCGGCCAGCGACATCTGCATTACCGGGGAGATGTAGGGGTCAAGCGGCTGCGTGATGCCGTCCGCCAGCTCGATGAGTACGCCTAGCGCAAAGACAATAAATCCCAGCGCCGCGAAGGCGGCTGAGACAATCACTGCAACCCAGGCTATACGGCGGCGAAAGGACACGGAGACTCCTCTATTCGGCGGCGGGCGCGTTTTCAGGCTCGTTTTCAGGTTCGTTCTCAATTAAACGGCGCGCCGCTTCAATGTCATCTGTGAGCACATCGCGCAAGGCTTGCGCTTCGTCCGCGCTCATTATCACTTGCCACTCTTCCAGACCGGCGCGTTCGCTCTTGAGCGCATCCAAGGCCTGAGCGGCCGCGTCATACTCGCCCAGCCCGTGATAGGCCCGATTTAAGTATAGATGCGCCAGCAATCTGTGTCGAGAATCAGGCATCTTTAGCTCCAGCGCGCGCGTGATAGCGCGGGCCACCGCGGCATAATTCTTCAGCCGGTCTTCTATCATGCCCAGATTATAAGCGGCGACCCATTCTTCGGGCGCCAGCTCCTGTGCCCTGAGCGCCGCCTGTCTGGCCGCGTCGAAGCGCCCGGCCTGCAATTCCACTTCAGCCAGGCCGTTGCGCGCGACTGCGGAAGACTTATCCAGTTCAATCATGCGCTGATAATCGCGGCGCGCTGATTTCAGGTCGCCGGACAAGCGATTCAGTTCAGCGCGAAAACGAAAATGCTCGGCGCGCTGCGGCTCTTGCTTGATTTGCGCGGTCATCTCGGCGATTGCCGTCTGGTAGTCGCCTTTGCGCATGGCTTTGACCGCCGCCTTGTAGCTGCGCGGTCCGCCGGCGTTTCGGAAGATGAAGATGCCCGCCACCATCCAGCCGAGGCCGGCGCCGATGAATAAACCTGATGCTTGCGGCAGGGCAAGCGCGCCGATGCCCATCACCAGAATAGACGGCAGGATCACCGCCAGCCAGCGTCTGCGCTCCTCGGCTGGCAGGCGATCCATCACGAGATAGGCGGCGCCGACGACGAATATCAGCAGCAGCAAGGTTTGCAGCGCCGGCGCCAGGCCAGACGCGTCGGAGACGACATTCAGCGCCAGGCTGGCCAAGCCGGTCACAGCCAGCAAGGCAACAAAGGCGCGGAAGTTGCGCGGCCCGAAAAAAATCTGCATTCGCTTTATCATGTCGCTTATCTTTCAAATTGCCGCGCAAATTGCCCGCGCAAATTGCCCGATTCCGAGACTTCGCAAGCCAGCGCGTTAATGCTTCGGCGAGACATAGTTGCTGATTTGGGCGACGAATTCCTGCTGCTTGAAGGCGTTTGCGCGCTTGATAATCACGCCGCGCTCGTCAATCCAATACAGGGCCGCGCGGTCGCGGTAGCGATAGCGTCTCGCCGCAATCTGCCGCGCGCCCAAAAGCAAGACATCGTCGCCATCCGCAGCTATTGGCGCGCCCACCCTTTGAAGGGCGCCGGGAAAGAGCTGCGCATGCTCGAACATGGGCACAAAGATGGATTGGGACGCGGCCTCATTCCTGGCGAGGGCGCGAATCGTCTCGCCGCGGAAGATCAATAGCGGGATATCAAACAGCGTTCTGGCCGGGAGCTCAACTTCGACATATTGGCGCTCGGCGTCGTTTAGATTGAAGCCCACTTGCAGTCGGCTTTCCATGACCTGGTAGCTAGCGCGCAGGCGCTTTATGCCACCGTCGCCGCTGCCGTTTTCGCAGCGGACATCCAGCCGAGCCAATTTGCCGCGGCTGTCAAGCAGCGCTTCCGCCAGGATGGACTTGCCGTCTTCGCGCCGGGCATCCATGTCGACGCGGATGAAGCGCTCGCCGTCGACATGGCTGTGGATGGACCAGAATTCGTTTTTGTCCAGCGCTTTGCCATCTTTGCTAAAGCGATAGACGCCGCTCGCCAGGAATTGCTCGTGCGCTTGCACTGGATGCAGATAGCGCATTAATCACCGATCTCCACGTAGAGGCGTTTGTTGATGCCGCCTTTGCTCTTGTATTTGGTGATGGCGATACGGCCGACTTCGCTGGTGTTGGCTACATGCGTGCCGCCGTCGGCTTGCAGGTCGAGGCCGACGATCTCAACCGCGCGCACTTCCAGGATACTCTCCGGCAGCAAGTTAATTTTGGTGCGAATCAAGTCTGGAATCTGAAAGGCTTCCGCTCGCGGCAGAATCTTTGTCCTCACATCACGGGCAGCCTCAACTTCACGATTGATATTCGCTTGAATCTCGGCGATGACTTCCGGCTGCAAGCGCTCAAACTCGAAGTCCATACGCCCGGCCAGGATGTCCATATTGCCGCCGGTGACGCTGGCCTGGTAATCGCGCCAGATTACTCCGCACAATATGTGCATGGCGGTGTGTGTGCGCATGATCCGGTAACGGCGCTCCCAATCGATGTGGCCGCGAACTGTGCTGGCCACAGGCGGCAATTCGCCGTCAATAATGTGCAGGCCGCCAGGGCGCAGCCTGGTGACTCGGTAAGCCCGTTCGCCGATCCAAAGCGCGCCTTGGTCCGGCTGTTGACCGCCACCGCCTGGATAAAAGGCGCTGCGGTCCAGCAATACGCCGTTCTGTTCATGATCCTGGCTTAGGACTGTCGCCGTGAATTCGCTGAGATAGCTGTCTTCAAGGTAGAGTAAGTCGGTCATTTGTTCGCTCCCAAAACGTCAGCGCGCATGCGCAGTATCGTAGGCTCGCCGCCGATGGCTTCCCAAAACGCCAAAGCCGCCTGATTCCTGGCGCTGACGTGCCATTCAAAGTGCCTTACCTCCTGGTCGCGAAACCAGAGGCACAGCCGTTCGACCAGCTGCCGTCCCAAGCCGCGCCGCCGATAGGCTTCGCTAACGTAAATGTCGGCCAGGAAACCGCAGCGCAAGGGCTGAAACATCTCGGTCGTGATGTCGGCGATCATGGCGCTGGCGTAGGCTGAAACCACGCCCGCCGCTTCCGCCACTAAAACACGAGATTGCGGATCGCCCAAGCGTTCCAGCAGCCGGCGTTGATACAATTCAGCGCCATTCTCCACGGCCCTGAAGGTGGAGGCGTCGAATTGAGCATGGAATGCGACCATTTCTTGCCACAATTCGCCAATACGCCGCGCATCGGCCTCAAGCGCGAGTCTGATCATAAGCGCAGCCGGTAACTGCGCGCGGTCAAGGCAGCGCCCTGCGCGCGCCAGAAGGCGTCTTCCACCGCGTAATTTGCCGGGGCGTCAACGTCAAGCACGGCTATGTCTCTTGCCCGCAGCCAGGCTTTCGCCGCCTCGATCAAAGAGCCGCTCAAGCCGCTGCGCGCTTGATGCAGGTCAACCGCGAGCTCCGCCAAGACGCCAATACGCTCGGGATGCAAGCCCGGTTGCGCTGCCTTGGCAGTAACCAGCGCCAGCCCAACAATCCGCCCCCGCGATTCGGCAATGTAGAAACCGAATTCAACGGCATCAATCCAAGCCATTGCTCGGCTGCGCCAATGGTCAATGGCATCAGGCGCGAATTCAATCCAACTTGAATTTTCGCGCAGCATGGCCATGCGCTGATACCAGAGTTCGGCGGCAGCTTGCAGGTCGGCCGCTTGCGCTGGTCTAATCTCCATGGGACATTCGCTGGTAGCTATGCACGCAGCGTAGCATAGCAGTCCCGGCATAGCGCGGCAAGACGCTCTGACCGCTGCCCGCTGATTGCGCTGCGAAGCGAGGGGAGTGGTGAATTTCAAGGATATATGAATTGCATGGGGAAAGCCTTGTACTTGGGATACTGTTGAAGATGTAACTGCCGCCGATTCCAGGCATAGACAAAAAGTTTCAAGGTCCGATGAAGCGCCTTAGCGCAACGA
>JAJDXR010000057.1 GCA_022823165.1 Anaerolineae bacterium
TCATCAAGGTAGGCACGGTGGGCTCCCGTATGACCCGAGTCGGATAAAATTACGAATCCCTGGAAGAAGCTAGTTGCCCGCATTCGCGCCCGGGTTGTGGTTTTGTGGCTGTCCCGAATTACGGGCGATCAACTCTGTGGCGAAAAAACCTGTGTCGTGTTCGCAAAGAGAATTATTTCCACGCAATTTAGGACTCTCGTTTTCAGCCCGGTTGCATAATTCATTAACTGCTGTTAAACTTTATCTGTTACTATCCGACCATGAAAATTAACGGTGATAAATCCTTGAGCGCGCGGATGTCCACTTCACAGACTCGTTTGGCTGGCTTTGACGCGCCGCCGGATTGGCGCAATCAAGACTGGCTGGCGCCGCGACTGGTCGTACTGACGCTGATCGCCATTGGTTTCAGCTTCCTGGCCGAGCGCGCCGCTGTGCCCGCGAACCTCATATTGGCGCTCAATCTGGTCGCCTACGCCGCCGGCGGCTTCTACGGCGTCTCATCCGCCATCGAGAGCCTGCTCCAGGGCAAAATTGATGTTGACTTGATCATGGTGCTGGCGGCTCTGGGCGCGGCCGCTATCGGCCAGTGGCATGAAGGCGCCATTCTGCTCTTCCTGTTTTCCCTCAGCAATGTGCTGCAAGATTACGCCATCGGGCGCAGCCGCAAAGCCATTCGCAGTCTCTTCACGCTGTATCCGGAAGTTGCCAGGGTCAAGCGCGCGGGGCAAGCGCTTGAGCTCAAGATCAGCGACATCGAGATCGGCGACACGGTGCTGATCGAACCCGCCGAGCGAATTCCAGTGGATGGCCTAATCCTGGCTGGCCAGTCGGCGGTAGACGAGAGCCCGGTCAACGGCGAGTCCATACCGGCGGACAAGGCGGCCGGCGACCAGGTCTTCGCCGGGACCTTGAATGGACCCGGCATACTTGACGTAGTCGCGCAGCGAGCCGCCGAACAGACGACCCTGTCGCGCATCATCAAGTTGGTTGAAGAAGCGCAAGACAGCAAGGCGCCCACTGAACGCTTTCTTGAGCGCTTTGAGCAGCGCTACGCCATGCTGGTTATTCTGGCCGTCGCGCTGTTCATCTTCCTGCCGCCGGCGCTGGGCTTCAGCGACTTCCAGAGCAACTTCTACCGCGCTATGGTGCTGATGACGGTGGCATCGCCCTGCGCCCTGGTGATCAGCGTACCATCCGCCATCATTTCCGCCATCGCTTCGGCAGCCCGCGATGGCGTCTTGTTCAAAGGCGGCGCCAGCCTCGAGCTGCTGGCCGGGGCCAAGGTCTTCGCCTTCGACAAAACCGGTACGCTCACAATAGGCGAAGCGCGTGTGTCCGATATTGTCTGCGCGGCTCATGTTTCTGAATCGGAATTGCTTGCCGTCGCCGCCTCAGCCGAAGCCCGCTCGGAGCATCCGCTGGCTAAAGCGATCGTAGGGCGAGCGCGCGGCTCGGCGCTGGCGCTTTCCGAGCCAGCCGAGTTCAAAGCGCTGCCCGGCCAGGGCGTGATAGCCAAGATCAACGGGCAGAAAGTACGCGTCGGACGGTTGGCAAGCATGTCGGGCGGTCCCCCCATGCCGGATGACTTGAGCGCCAGGCAGCGAGCATTGGAAGCCGCGGGTCAGACGGTGGTAGCGGTTATGCGCGGCCAAGCGTGGCTGGGATTGATTGCCCTGGCCGACGAACGCAGGGCTGACGCGGCGCCCACAATCGCAGCGCTAAAAAGTCGCGGCATTGTTCCGGTGATACTAACCGGCGACAACCAGCGCGTCGCCGAATCAATCGCAGGGCAGGTCGGCATTGACCGGGTATACGCGGGCTTGCTGCCGGACGAGAAGGCCTCAATTATTGGGCAACTGCGGCGCGAATACGGGCCAGTGGCGATGGTCGGCGATGGCATAAACGACGCGCCCGCTTTGGCTCTGGCTGACATTGGCATCGCCATGGGCGCGGCCGGTACCGACGTCGCGCTGGAAACTGCCGATGTCGTGCTCATGGGCGACCGGCTGGAGCGGATCGGCGACGCTCTGCGGCTGAGCGCGCGCGCGCGACAGGTCGTATGGCAGAATATCGCCTTCTCGCTGGGGGTGATCGCGCTGCTGAGCCTGGGCGTCTTCGCGATCGACCTGCCCTTGCCGCTGGGCGTACTCGGCCACGAAGGCAGCACGGTGATCGTGGTCATGAATGGCTTGCTGAGCCTGCTGGCGCTGCCCGAATGGCGCCGGCGCAAACTGGCGCGCGTCCGCGAAGTCTAGCGCCCGAATTGCGTATGCTCCCATTCGGCGAAGCGGTCCTGCAGCTTTAGCCGCTGATACTTCCCGGTGGACGTCACCGGAATCTCACTGCCGAAGACTACGACTTTGGGAGATTTCTCGAAGGGCATCCGCGCGCGGCAGCCGGCGATTATGCTTGCTTCGTGCAGCCTGGCGCCCGCTTCCAGCACCACATAAGCGCCGACTTCTTCGCCATAGTAGTCATTCTTGAAGCCCACCGCCAAACCCACTTTGACGCCGTCAATGCCCAGCAAGACCTCTTCGATATCAAAGGGGCTGAATTTGACGCCGCCTCGATTGATCAGCTCTTTGATGCGACCGCTGATAAAGAAGAATTGCCGGCCGGCTTCATCGCGCAGGAAGAAGCCTTCGTCGCCGCTGCGGAACCATTTAAATTTGAAAGTTTCGGCATTGGCGTCGGGCCGATTAAAATAGCCCTGCATCACATTGTGGCCGCGTATGCAAATCTCGCCGCGTTCGCCCTCGCCCAATTGCAGGCCGCTGCCATCGGCGGAAAAGATGGCCATTTCGTTCGGCTCGATGGGACAGCCAATGCTGGGATAATCATGCGCCAGCAGCCAGCGCTGATTGGCGGACCATGACAAGCCGATCGGCAAAAAGCAAGAATAACAGGTCGTTTCGCTCAGGCCATAGCCATGGATGATGGTGACGCCGAACATCTCGCTGAAGGCTTTAGCCAGCGCGACCGACAAGGTGCCCGCGCCACAGATCAGATGCCGGAAATGGCTCAAGTCTCGCCGGCTGACGCCCCCGCCGAATATCGTATTGCCCTGCGCTCGTTCGCGTTCGCCATACTCTAGCAAAAATTGCAGCAGGGTCGGCACCACGCTTACTACGTTCACGCCCTCGCGGACGATTCGCTCCCAAAAGCGCGAGACGCTGAAACGGCGATTTAGCACGGTCGAGCCGCCGACATAGAGTGGCGTGATGATGGTCACGACTATGCCGTTGACATGGTGAATGGGCAGCACGCACATCATGCGCTGATTGCCCGTGATCGCCTGCCATTGGCTGATCCCCTGCGCATCCACGAGCAAGTTGTACTGCGAAAGAATGACGCCCTTGGGACTGCCGGTTGTGCCGCTGGTATAAACCAGCAGCGCCTCATCATCGAGGCCGGCCGTGGCGGCGCCGCCCTCGCTCATCGGGACATCGGCTGATTTGGCGCCCGATTCATCAGCCAGATAAGTAGTTGGGCGGTTTTTCAATGCCTCATGAAAGTTGATGAAGCGATCACTTGGCGCCCCGCCGACTTGAATGATCTGTTCGATGTTCGCTACGCCGCCGTCGCCGTCCGCGCCTTGCACGATATTTTGGGCGCGCTCGAGATACTCCTCGCGGACAAAGCAGACTTTGGCTTGGCTATTGCGCAAGATAAAGGCGATGCGGCGGTCATCCTCGGCGACATTCAGTGGCGCTACCGCCGCGCCGATTACCCAGCAGGCGAAGTAAATCAGCACGGTATCGGCATGATTGTAGGCGATGGTAGCGACGCGATCTCCCCGCCGAATACCCAGATCCTCGACCATGAAGTTGGCCGCTTGATGCGCGCGCGCGTTGAATTCAGCGTAGCTAAGCTTTTGAGCGCGCTCGTCATTGTCGTAATAAATCAGAAAGGTCTTGCCGCCGGATGTCATGCTGTGCATGGAAAGCAGATCGCGGATATTGCGGAAGGGCGTCTTTTTCAGTTCCGGCGGAATACCGTCTTTTATGCGCGCCTGATAGAGATTGGCCGCCGTGAGTGTGTCCACCTGTGTCCCCATCGCAATCATCTCCATCGCCGTGTGACAAGCTGCCGCAACAGTATAGCAAGGACATTTGCAAAATGTAGAAGTAAATTGCGCCGGCGGGTCGCGCGGCATGAAGGCCATCCGCCGGCAGCGGAACCTGAAAATGCCATCTATACTTTAGTAAGCTGGCGCTGCTTAAGAGGATACCGTAACCTGCCAGTGTACAAGTCTGCGTTGCGAGACAGCGCCAATCTGTGTTTTGAGACAGCGCCAAATCAAAAGTGAGAGTGACAACTTATGCGACAACTTTGCGTAATCGGATCCGGCTATGTGGGTTTGGTCACCGGTACATGTTTCGCTGATTTGGGCAACAAGGTCACGCTGGTTGATATCGACGAGCGCAAAATTGAGATGCTTCAAGCGGGGCGGATGCCAATTTACGAGCCAGGCTTGGCTGAGACGGTGCTGCGGAATACCGAGGCGGGACGAATGCGCTTCACCACCGCCTACGAAGAAGGGCTGCACGAGGCGGAGTTCGTCTTCATCTGCGTTGGCACGCCCTCGGGCGTGGATGGCGAAGCCGATTTGCAGTACGTCCGCGCCGCGGCCCAGACTATCGCCAAGACTATGCGCCGCGCCCTGATCGTCATCAACAAGTCTACCGTTCCCGTCGGCACGGGCGATTGGACCACCGAAATCATCAGCAGCAATCAGCCGCAACCTGTCGACTTCGCCGTGGTGTCCTGCCCGGAATTCCTGCGCGAAGGCTCGGCGCTGGCCGACTTCATGCACCCGGACCGCACGGTGCTGGGCTCGACCAATCGGGCTGCGGCTGAGACGGTCGCGGAGCTTTACGCCCCGCTGGACGCGCCCATCGTCATCACCGACATCCGCACGGCGGAGATGATTAAATACGCCTCCAACGCCTTCCTGGCGACGCGCATCAGCTTCATCAACGAAATCAGTATCATCTGCGAACGGCTGGGAGCAGACGTGACCGAAGTCGCGCGCGGTATGGGTATCGACAAGCGAATCGGCCCCCATTTCTTGCAGGCTGGCGTCGGCTTTGGCGGTTCCTGTTTCCCCAAAGATGTAAAGGCATTGGCCAATATGGCGCAGACACACGGCATGCACCCGCAGCTGCTCAACGCGGTGATGGAGATCAACGCCTTTCAGCGCCGCCAAATCACGCTAAAAGCCCGTGAAATGCTGGGCGGCTCCGTCAGCGGCAAGACAGTCGCGATTCTGGGCTTGGCTTTCAAAGAAAATACGGACGATATTCGCGAGTCGCCGGCCTTGACGGTGGCGCGCTCGCTGCTCAATCAAGGCGCCACGGTGAAAGCCTATGATCCGGTGGCCATGGGCAACGCCAGCCGCGATGTGACCGGGATAACCCTGTGCGACAGCCCCTATGGCGCCGCGGAAGCCAGCGACGCCTTGCTGGTGTTAACGCCCTGGAACGAATTCAAGCACCTGGACATGAAGCGCGTTTTGAAATCAATGCGGCGTCCGATACTGATCGACGGGCGCAATATGTACAGCCCCGAAGAATTGCGCGCCATTGGCTTTGAGTATCGCGGCGTCGGCCGCGGCTACAATGGCGCAGGCGCGTCCGATAACGGCGGCGGAGATTCGCCCGCTCACTAGCTCGTTCAGACCGGTTGAAGTTCGGCGATTTGCGATAACCGCAGTTGCGCCGCCGTGCCGCCCACGGCGCCGGCCACAGCCCGCCCGCACTGGCAGGCGATGGACAAACAGGTCGAAACGGGCAGTCCAGCCAGCCAACCCGCCAGAAAACCGGCATCAAAACTGTCGCCGGCGCCAATGCCATCGCCGCCTGCAAGCGCCGGCAAAACCGCCTGCGCAAATGCGCTGTCGCCCTGCCAGGCAAGCGCGCCCGCTATATCGCGCTTGACAACCAGCAGCGGCACACGCGCTCGCAAATGGGCGATGGCCGCGCCAAAGTCGGACTGCCCGCTGAGCTGAAGAGCTTCTTGCTCGTTCGGCAGCAGGACATCAATCAGCGGCAGCGCCTGTGACAAGCCGTGATCCCAGACTTGCTCCGGATCCCAATTGGTATCCAGCGAGGCGCTTAAATCGAGCGCTTTCGCCCGCGCCAAAATGTCGATCCAATGCGGCAGCAAGCCAGTCTGCAGGTACAGGCTGCCGTAATGCAGATGGCGCGCCGAGGCCAACAAATCGTCGCTGACATCGTCGATCGTCAGCGCGCTCAAGGAACCCGGGTGCGTCAACATGGCGCGGTCATCGCCCTGCACCAGATGCGCCGTGATGCCGGTGCGCAGGCTGCTGTCGACCGTGATGAAACGCGTGTCGACGCCGGCCGCCGACAGTGTGTCGACGACGAGCTGGCCGAAGGCGTCGGCGCCGACGCGCCCGACAAGCGCTACCTTCAAACCGAGTTTGGCGGCTTGCGCGGCGAAGATGCAGCAAGAGCCACCCATTTCCAGGTCGTATTCGGCCACCAGTTTTTCTACCTGACCGAATTCCGGCGCGACATCGGCATCTTTGAGGATCAAGTCGACGCAGGTATCGCCGAATACCACCAGGTCATAAGGTTTGCCGGGCATCGCTTCGCGCCTTTTTCGCGCCTTTGTTGAAGTCGATTGAAGCCTCAGTTTGCGCCTACCAGTAAAATCGCTGGCCCGCGCGGCCCTCTTCACGCTCGTCAACAAGCTGCTGGGTGGCGGCGTCATCCGTGACCTCCGCGCCGAAGACGTCCCACCAGATGCCGGAGCGCGGCAAGCGGCTATATCGTTCGATCTGCGCCACAATCATGCACGAGCCTCGCTCTTGGCGGGCGTCGGCCAATGCGCGTTTCAATTCCGCCTCGCCCTTCACATTCCAGGCGCGCAGGCCGAGGCTCTCAGCGTTTTTGGCGTAATCAATCTCGACGAACTCGCCATCGTCCAGGCGGCCCGTTTCGCGGTTGCGCCGGCGAAACTCATTGCCCAGGCTATGGCCGACCAGCACCTTCTGATGCCCGTGAATGGACTGGAAGCCGTCGTTTTGCAGCAAGATGACCGTCAGCTTGACGCCCTCTTGCACCGCCGTCTTCAGCTCCATGGGATGCAGCAAATAGTTGCCATCGCCAAGAAATACGTAGACCTCGCCGGCATCCGGGCGCGCCAGCCACACACCGATCGCGCCCGGGATATCGTAACCCATGCAGGAGTTGCCAAATTCCAGGTGCAGGATGCGCCCGGCGGTCGCTTCAAAGAGCTGATGCAGATCGCCCGGCGCCGTGCCGGCCGCGCATACCAGCGTATCGCCGGCCTCCATAAAGTCGTTGAGCGCGCCAATCACCTGCGCTTGACTCATGCGCTCATTAGGATACTGAATGTAGACCGAGTCGCGCTTCTGCCGCAGCCAGGCTTGACGGTCCACCGCCACCGATTCGACATAACCGGCGTTGGGTTTGATTCCGGCCTGTTTGCCAGCGGCCAGCAACTGGCGCAGGGTGTCGCGCGCGTCCGCGACCAGGGGCAGCGCGCCCAATTTATGCGCATGCGCGCCGCTGACGTTGATGCTGACGAATTTGACATCGGGGTTCTGCCAGGCGGAATAAGAGCCGGTGGCGAAGTCCGCCAGCCGCGTGCCGATGAGGAAGACCAAATCTGCATCGGCCGCGTACTTGCCCGAGAGCGGCGTACCGGTATGCCCGCTGCCGCCGATGAGCAGCGGCGATTCTTGCTGCAGCGCGCCGCGCCCGGAATGCGTCTCGCCAACCGGAACGCCAAAAGCGTCCGAGAATTCGCGCAGTTCGGCCCAGGCTTTGGAATAATGCACACCGCCGCCGGCCAATATATAGGGCCGCTCGGCCGCCTTCAGCAGCGCAATCGCTTCCGCCAGCCGGCGTTGATCGGGCTGCCGACGCTCAATGCGCCAGACTTTCTTCTGGAAGAAATTGACCGGGTAATCGAAAGCGACGCTTTGGATGTCTTGCGGCAGGGCGATAGTGGCCGGTCCCGCATCAACCGGATCGGTCATCACGCGCATGGCTTCGGGCGCGGCGTACAAGATCTGTTCGGGGCGGGTGATGCGGTCGAAGAATTGGCTCACGACGCGGAAGCAATCGGTAACGCTCATATCCAGCGACACCGGATGCTCGATGTCTTGCAGCACCTGCCCCTGGAAGCGCGTGGCGTAGTAGTCAGACGGCAGCAGCAGCACCGGCAAGCGGTTGATATGCGCGGTGGCGGCGCCTGTCACCATATTAGTGGCGCCGGGACCTATCGAGGTGGTGCAGGCGAAGGTCTGCGCGCGCAGGCGCGTCCGCGCGAAACCCGAGGCGGCATGCACCATCGATTGCTCGTTGGTCGGCTGATAAAAGGGCAAGTCCGCGCCGTATTCCCACAGCGCCTGGCTCAGCCCGCTGACATTGCCGTGCCCAAAAATCCCCCAAATCGCGGGAATGAAACGCTGTTCTTCGCCGTCGTATTCGGTGAATTGCGCCTGCAAAAACTTGATCAGAGCCTGCCCCATGGTCAGCCGCTGGGTTTCTTGGCGAAGGAATGGTCGAAACATGATGCTTGACTCCTTGGTTCTTGGCGACCGCAAAGGCTAGCGCCTGGCGTCTATTGATTTCCAACGGCGTCTAAAGCCAACTCCTCAGCCAAGCCGAGATAAGTAGCCGGCCTGAGATCCAGGAGCCGCGTCATTTCCTTGCTGGGCAGGTCCAAACTGGCGATGAAGTCATGCAGGTCGGTTCGCGTAACCCGCCGGCCACGGGTCAGGCTCTTCAGCTGCTCGTAGGCGTCCGCGTATCCCTGCTTGCGCAAGACGGTTTGAATCGCCTCAGCCAATACATCCCAGGCGTCTTCAAGGTCGGCCTTCAGCGCGTCATGGTCGATGGCAAGTTTCTTCAGCCCGCTCTGAACCGAAAGCAGCGCCAAGGCGCTGTGGGCGATGCCGACGCCGTAATTGCGCAATGCGGAAGAATCGCTGAGATCGCGCTGCAATCGCGAGACCGGCAGCTTGCTCGCCAAATGCCCCAAGAGGCTGCTGCTGAGTCCCAAATTGGCTTCGGCATTTTCAAAGTCAATAGGATTCACTTTATGCGGCATCGTCGACGACCCGACATCGTCAGCGGCTGCCTGCTGCCGGAAGACGCGCAGTGAAATATAGCTCCAGACATCGCGGCAGAAGTCGAGCAGAATCGTGTTGAAGCGCATGAGCGCATGCGCCAGCTCCGCCAAATAATCATGCGGTTCGATCTGCGTAGTCAGCGGATTAAAAGCCAAGCCGAGCCCGCTCACAAATTGCCGCGACAACTCGCGCCAGTCCACGTCCGGATAAGCGGCGCGATGGGCATTATAGGCGCCTGTCGCGCCGTTGAATTTGCCCAGATACTCCTGCGTCTCAATCTGCCGCAATTGACGCGACAGGCGATGCCGGAAAACAGCCAGCTCTTTGCCCAGCGTCGTCGGCGTGGCCGGCTGCCCATGCGTGCGCGCCAACATTGGGACTGCGGCGGTCTCACGCGCCAGCGACACGATCTGCGCCAGGGCCGCCTGCGCGGCCGGCTGCCAGACCCTGCGCATGGCATCGCGAAACATCATGGCGTAAGCCAGGTTATTGATATCATCCGAGGTGCAGGCGAAATGAACCGACGCCTCGACATCACTCAAGCTGCTGGCCCGCAAGCGCTCGCGGATATAATATTCGACCGCCTTGACATCGTGTTTACTGCGGGCTTCAATGGCTTTGACGCGGTGCGCGGCGCAATCGTCGAAATCAGCGTAGAGCGACCTCAAAATAGACTTCTCAGCCTCCGTGAAGCGCCGGACATGGCTAACCGCGTCAGTTTCCGACAGGGTAATCAGCCAGCGGGCTTCCACTTCAAGCCGGTACTTTATCAGCGCCCATTCCGAGAGAAAGGGTCGCAGAGCGGCAGTCTTGTCGGCATAGCGCCCGTCCAGCGGCGAAAGCGCGCGCAGGCTTTCAGACATCGTTCATCAATCCAGAATTGACCGGCCAACTATATTGTACACCGAAGCGATGGACATTTCCCGCGCCGTTTACTATGACGATACCAACTGGACTTGCGCTTGCCGCTGAGCGCAAGGCATAATATCCGCCGCATTGCTGATCACATTTGGACTAAGACATGTCGACGCTTTTACAGTCAACACCACGAGCCGACGGCTTCCGCATGCCCGCCGAATGGGAGCCCCATGCCGGCTGCTGGATGCTCTGGCCCGAGCGGCGCGATACCTGGCGCTTCGGGGGGAAACCGGCGCAATCCGCTTTCACCGAAGTAGCGCGAGAAATCTCTCGCTATGAACGCGTGACCATGGGCGTCAACAGCGGGCAGTTTCAGAATGCCCGCGCCCAGTTGCCACCGCAAGTCCGGGTGGTCGAGCTCTCCAGCAACGATGCCTGGGCGCGTGATTGCGGCGCCACCTTTGTCGTGGATGACAGCGGCAATGTACGCGGCATTGACTGGCAATTCAACGCCTGGGGCGGCTTGATGAAGCGCATGTACTATCCCTGGGACCAGGACGACCTCGTCCCGGCTAAAATGCTCGAAATCGAAGCGCTGGATCGTTACCAGGCGCCGCTAATCATGGAAGGCGGTTCCATCCATGTTGACGGCCAGGGAACGCTGCTCAGCACCGAGCAGTGCCTGTTGCATCCCAATCGCAATCCTGGTTTGTCACGCGCCGAGATTGAGCAGCATCTGTCGGACTATCTCAGCGTCAATCACATCATCTGGCTGCCGCGCGGCGTCTATGAAGACGAGACCGATGGCCACGTAGACAATTTATGCTGTTTTGTAGGCTCCGGCGTGGTGGCTCTGACTTGGACCGATGACCGCTCCGACCCGCAGTATGAGCGCTCGGCCGAGGCTTACGATGCGCTGAGGTCAGCGCGCGATGCGGCTGGGCGCAGCCTGGAAGTGCATAAGATCCACCAGCCTGATCCAATGACGATGACCAAAGAAGAAGCCTACGGCATTGATGTAGTCGATTCGGCCTTTCCGCGGCCCGAGGGTGAACGCCTGGCTGGCTCTTATATCAACTTTTATATCGCCAACGGCGCCATTATCCTGCCCCAATTCGGCGACCGACACGATGCCGACGCCCGCCGAACCCTGGCGAAGTTATTCCCCAAGCGCGAGATCGTCGGCATCAGCGCGCGCGAAATTCTGCTGGGCGGCGGGAATATCCATTGCATCACGCAGCAGCAGCCAGCTGGCCGCTGAAACCATGAGCGGATAGACCCCATGTCCGAATATGTCACAGTGGAAGTTGAATACGGCGATGACGCCAATATCGCCGAGATCTATGTCAATCAGGTCTTGACCCGCGCGGACGAAGAACGCTACGAGAATCCGGCGGCCGGCGATCTCGGCTCGCCCATCGCGCAGATGCTCTACACAGCCGTGGAAGGCATCAACCGTCTGACTATCAGCGAAGACTGCCTGACGATTCAGCGCGACTCGGCTTACCCCTGGGAAGCGATCATTGACGAGGTGCGCGACGCCTTGCGCGATTGGTATCTTTAGCCGGAACCGGTCGCTGCCCCGCCCCCCGCTGGCTCGTCGGGGCGCTTTGGCGCGGCTTTATCCGCAGTTGGCTCGCCGCCGACCTGCCTGAACAGCTCGCTTGCCTGGCGCCGATCGCCCGATTCCAAAACGGACAGCATTTCGCCGGCGGACATCTTGCGATAATCGCGGCTGGGCTTGGACAGCGCCACAGTTGTGATTAGGCGCGCCAAGTCGTCTGAATCGCATTCGGGGCAGATCAGCGTCGCGGCGTCGTAGTCCGCGTAGCTGCGATAGCTGACAGCAAAGCGCAACCGGCAAGCATTGCAGCGGAAGTCGTACTGCGGCATCGTGGCTAGCGCTTTCGGCCCGGGCGCAGGTCAGGGCCGGCCTCGGGCGGGGCAGCGCGGCGCTCGATAGCTTCGGTTTGCCCCATGTCCGGATTCCATTCGTCGAGCAGCGCGTCTTTATGGCGGGTGGCGATCCAGCCGCCCAAATCGCGCGCGATGCGTTCCAGCATTTTCGGCTGCGCCCAGGTCGCGGTATCTACCTGTACGGCCACGGCGCCGGCGTCAATGTAGTCACGCGCGTCTTGCGGCGAATGAATGCCGCCGCAAGCGATTATGGGGATCTCGTCCGCTATCTCCCGCCGCAGCCTTCCGACCATGCGCAGGACCAGCGGCTTAATCAAAGGACCGTATATCCGGCCGCTGACCAAACGCCCGGCGTGGTCGTCACGAGCAGTGCCGCGCGGCGGGGCCGTCAGCACCAGCGCGTCCGCCCCGGCTTCAGCCAGCGGCGGCGCCAGTTCATAGCACTCATAAAAGGGCATGCGGACGAGCAGCGGTTTCTCCATTTTGGCGGCGGCTTCGACCAAAGCCAAGGCGTCGCTCAACTCGATACCATCGCTCAAACCCAGCTCTACCGCAGCGATCTCATCGACATCGTCCAGCATACTGCCGGCCTGAAGCGCGTGGGCCACGCTGATGCCGACCAAATGCAATATCACCGGAATCGGCAGCTTCGCCCACAGCTTGCGGTTGCGGCCGATCACTTTCCTCAAGCCCGGATTCGGCAATCCTGTGTGCAAAAGAATACCAGCGTCCAGGGGAATTGCGCGTGTCCCCGAGGCCGGATTCCAGGGCTCGATCGTCACCGGGTTCGTCACCAGCGCGCCCAGCTTGTCGTAATCAATCAAACCCTTGTAGCTATCCGCAAAGCCAAGTGTGCCGGCCGCCGGCATCACCGGCGTCGAAACAATCAGGCTGTATTTGCCGGGTCGCGTAATTTCAATCGCCATCGACAGCCCCGGCGCTAATTCAGGCGCAAAGTGGTCAGATCAAAGGCGGGACCGTCGACGCATTGCAGCTTCTGCGTCCCGCGCAAATTCAGCATGCAGGCATGGCAAGCGCCAACGCCGCAGGGAAGCCGCCGCTGCAGCACGCCGAACACATAATTCGCCGGTATATTATTGCGCCGCCGGCGTATCACCCGCATAATATCGCCCAGATGCTCCAGTTCGTCCCCCGGGCCGACCGCCACAAATACTTGATCAGCCCAACCGAGTGTCATGACCATGTCACTCCAGCTCAAATCATCATCCGCCTGAATAATCTCGATTTCGCCCGGCAGATGCCCCGTTTCGTAATCGCGCGCCGTACCCATCAGCACCAGGGTAATGCCAACTTCTCTCTCCAACAGCGGCGCCAGCATCATCAGCAGAGCCGCCGGCGTCGTATGGTATGCAATAAGCAGAATGCTGCGCAGCTTCTGCCGGAAGCGAAAGGGCTGCCCGACCGGGCCGATAATGCTCAGCAGTTGCCCAGGCGTAAAATGTGATCTGGCCGGCTGCTCAATGACGAGTATATTGCTGGCGTGGATGTCGACGGGAAACCACAGCTCGCGCAGATACGGGTCCCATTGCTCCGCCTCGTAGTCCTTGTCAATGCGCCGCACGAGCAGCGCCTGCCCCGCGCGCAGCGATGACAGCGATTTATCGACCGCCAGGTCCAGCCGCTGGAAGTCGCGATTGACGCGCGTGATGCGCTCTATGTAGGCTTGCGACTCTTTCATAGCTCCCCACCCCGTGCCAGTCATTATAGTAGACTATGAGGTCGAGGACATGGCGACGGCAGCCCTACTTACGCGCTTGCCGTAGGTCAACCCATTCAGCAGTCAACTGTCGTAGGCCAATCGATATAATTCAAAGGGTATCACGCCGGCATCGGGCATGCGCGCCGCCAAGACGAAACGCGGGTCGGATTCTCCGCTGAGGTAGAGCGCATCCAGCGCTGGGCGCGATGCGGGCATCATCAGATAGTCAATCTGGAAACGGCGCCCCAGCGCCAGCGTGTCCTCGCGCGATGCCAGCGGCGTCATCACCGAGGCGTAGCCGAAATAACTCATCACGTAGGGATCCTGCGACATCAGGCGAATCTCGCCGTCACCCGTTACATCGGGCAAGTCTTCCAGGTTGTCCACCAGCACCTGTATGCTGCCGTAATAAGTATCGGCAAACTCGGTCTCCCACTTCAACTGCAATACGCTGCTGACGATCAGATAGGCAACAGCGATGCCGACGAAACCCCAGCGCCCCCGGGAACGGTGAAATTTCCGATCCAGGGGTATAGCCGCCAGCGGTATCAGTAGTGGAACGATAGTCAGAAATGCTTTTTCGAAGCTGCCCGCCTGGCTTTTTAGGGGCAGCAGCAGCGGGTAAACCAGCAATATCCCCAGCAGCCAAATTAACGCGGGGGCCAAGGCTGAGAGCCGCGCCGGCAATCGCCTCCGCAGTAAGCGTACAGCGCCCGCAAGCGCCAGGATGTTCAGCGGAAAAGCGAGCGACACCACGATCTGTTTGATGGCGGCCGCAAGCTGAAACAGCCTGAAATAAAGCAATTCGCCAAGGGTCCGCCTTTGCAGCATTGATTCCAGGTTGATCGCAGTTTGATAGGCATAGTGGTCGGTTTGCTCGACCATAAAGAACATACGGCTGGTTTCCGCCGTGCCCAGCAGGCCCGTCTCCTGATAATAGTGCCGGAGCCAGGGCGTGATGATGATCACAAAAGCCAGAAGCGTTAGGCAAATGGCGCTGGCAGTCGATCGAAGCGACCATCGGCCGTCGCTCATCCACAGCCCTAAGGCAGCCACAGCCGCTAACAGGGGCATAAAAATGAGCGATTCGTTTCGCGTTAGGTAGGCAAGGCCGGCAAGAGCGCCGCTAAACATGAAACTGACTATGCGACCGCTCATGAAGCCATCGTTTAGCAGAAGGATGCCGCCGCCAATAAATACCGCGCTCAGGGCTGTGGTATCAGTCCGCAGCGAGCTCAATACCAGATCGGGTATGAATGCCGCCAGCAGCGCGGCTATCAGCGCGCTTTCGTCGGACAGGTCAAGCTGTTTCGCGGCAACAAACGTCAACAGCGGAACTAGCGAGCCGGCGACGACAAATACTGTCAAGGCCGCAATGGGAGATACGCCGCCCAGCCTGATGCCCCCCGCGGCAGCCAAACCGGCAAGGGGCATCCAGTGGTCTACGCCGTGGCTGATATTGGGCGGGATCCGGCTGTAATGCCAGACGTAATCTATAGTAAAACCCTGCCCCTGCGCCAAACGGCGACCGAGATTGAAATAGTGAATTGGATCGTGCAAGCCGGGGTTGCGCACCAGCGCCAGCAAAGCAACGCGAAAGAGCAAAGCCGTCAATACAATGGCTGACAATCGAAAAGCAGTTACTCGTGTCCAGCTGGGCAAACCTCTAGCCATCCTTGCGTTTTGCCCTGCGCAATACTACCATTCGCCCTATACTACCATTCGCCCTATACTGACCCTAGAGCAAGAACCGTAGGCTATGCAGGCTGAGGCGCGCAATTCTCGTTGGCTTTGGGTCATTCTGTTCGTCGGACTGCTGCTGCGGCTGGCATATGCGGCCGGGCAGCCGATCGTCGCCAACTTTGTCGGGACAGGCGGCGACAGTGGTTGGTATCTTGCCGTTGGCTGGGGTTTCTTCAGCGGACAAGAACACGGCTGGATCCGCAACATTCCCTTCATCAACAACAGCATACCGACGCCCCCCGCATATATCCTCTACGCTGGCCTGTTTCAGCAGTTTCTGGCGGAGCAGGAAACCGTCGTAGCGATGCGCCTGCTACAGTGCCTGGCATCAATCGCGACAGTGTATCTGGTGTTTCGCATAACAAGGACGCTGCATTGCCAGCGCGCGGGCCTCGTGGCCGCCGCTCTCGCAGCCTTTCATCCAGCACTGGTTTTCGAGCCTTCGAACATCGCTACCGAGACGCTCTTCATATTTTTTCTCAGCTGCGGCCTCTGGCTCTTTGTGGAACACTATGTCAACGGCGTGGGCGATGGCCGCGCAAGCTGGCTGTCTCCCAGCGCGGCCATCGTGCTGACGGCAATGGCATTCAGCCTGGCAACCTTGACTCGCGCCGTATCCATCCTCTTCCCGCTGGGATTGGCGCTACATATAGCGCTGTTGCGCCGCCGGCCCTGCCTGCGTCATTGGCGCCGACATATCGCGCTGCTTCTGGCCGTCTACCTGGCTATCTTGTTGACCTGGACCGTCTACAATCTGGCGCTATGGGACCGCTTTGTATTTGTCAGCGATCGTCTGCTGCCGACCGTCTGGCGCGGCGCGGAAAGTGAGGACGGTTCACCGCAGCAGAATGACGCCTTGCTGCTGGCCGGCGCCGAAGCGGAAGTACCCGAAGGCTGCGAAGTTGATTGCCGGTATCATCATCCGGCGGCGCTTTACCTGGAGCGGATTGGCGAAATCATCGGCGCCGATCCCGCCGGTTTGCTGGCGCTGCGCGCCAATGAGCTGGCTTATTCGCTGCTGCAGCCGCACGGGACGACGCATCTGGGAAATGTCAGCATCAGGGAGGCGGCGCTTAACTGGCTGAATAGCGGCCGTTCCCTGGCCGAACTTAGCGAAATAACACAAATTGAGGGCTTCTGGGCAAAGCTCTTGACCTGGCTGTTTCATTTGCTGGGCATCGTTTTTGGCCTGCCGGGCATGATCATGTTACGGCGGCGCTGGCCGCTGTCCCTGCCGGTGATGGGATACGCGCTTTATACCGTGCTGGCGCATTCTGTGCTTTTGGCGCTGCCAAGGTACCTCTTCACCATTGAAGTCATCTGGCTGATTTTTGCCGGTTGCGCGCTGGTAATCATCCAGGCCCGCTGGCGGCGCTCAGGCGCCAAAGAAATACCTGACGCGCTCACAGCGAGCGCGCGATAACTTGCCATTGGCCGGAATATGACGGGAGGATCCGCCTCTTGAAGATATATACCAAAACTGGCGATGCTGGCGAAACTGCTCTGTTTGGGGGTGAACGCGTGTCGAAAACCCACTTGCGAGTCGAAGCCTACGGCACAATTGACGAGCTCAACTCGCTCTTGGGAATGGCGCGCGCCCTAGGTCCAAGCGAGCGCGGTGATAATTGGCTGGCTGAAGTACAACATCAGCTATTCCATCTGGGCGCCGATCTGGCCGCGCCGCTGGAATCCAAAGCCGACTGGATTACACGGATTTCATCCGCCGACGTTCAATGGCTGGAGACAACAATCGACCAGATGACATCCCAACTGGCGCCGCTGAAGAACTTTATCCTGCCTGGAGGCGCAGCAGCCGCCGCCACCCTTCAAGTTGCGCGCGCGGTCAGCCGGCGCGCCGAGCGGACTTTGGTCACCCTGGCTGAAACTGAAGACATCGGCGAGTTCGTCTTGCCCTACGCGAATCGTCTGTCCGATTGGCTCTTTACCCTGGCGCGCTACGAGAATATGCAAGCAGGCGAAACCGAGTCCAAGTGGAGTCTCCGCCGGTGATGGTCATGCTAATTGAGGTCTGGGGGGCACCGATGCCGGAGGTGGGAGTCGAACCCACACACCCGAAGGTACACGAGTTTGAGTCGTGCGCGTCTGCCAATTCCGCCACTCCGGCTCGCGATTCCGCAGTCTACCTGCGCGCCGACGCAAAGTCAATGGGCAAGCGGCGCCGGCCCCTCCCGCGATGAGCCGCATCGCCAACTATTGCGCGCTTTGCGGGCGCCGGCTGAGCAAGCGCTTTCTGGGCGGACGCTTGCGACCGTATTGCGAATCCTGTAAGCAGACGGTGTATTTCGATCCCAAAGTCGCCGTGGTAGTCTTCATTGAACGGGACGACAGCGTCCTGCTGATTCAGCGGGCAGTCGATCCCGGCCAAGGCTTGTGGGCGCTGCCGGCGGGCTTCGTCGATTACGATGAAGCGCCGGAAGCCGCCGCCATCCGTGAAACGCTGGAAGAGACGCGTCTACACGCGCGCATCGACAAGCTGCTGGCGGTGTATCCCAAACGCGACGACGGCTTGGCCGATATCGTAATCGCTTATAGCGCGACGGTAATCTCAGGCGAGGCTCAAGCAGGCGATGATGCGGCCGAGGTGGGCTGGTTCACGCGAGACAGTCTGCCGCCGCTGGTTTTCTACCCGTCGATCGCGCTGACGACACTGTGGCGCGAAGGCACACTGACCTTGTAGCCGCGCCGCTTTCGTCAATCGCCGGAGGGCCGCGCGCCCAGCAGCCGCAATATACGCGTCGCCACAGCCAGGAGATAAGTGTAATAAATCGATGCGCGAACCCGGGTCGCGTTAGGCCCGTCGTCCAGCGAGCGGTAGATAGCCCGCGCCTGGTTGAATTCTTGACGCGCCGCCGCGAATTCCCACTGCGACATATAGACCGAACCCAGCGCGTAGAGGTATCGGGCTTCGCTCTGCGGGTTGCCGACCGCGCGCGCCATATCCACAGCGCGGCCGTAGTACGAGCTGGCGCTGTCTGGATTCCGGCGCAGTTCCTGCCACTGCCCGAGCAGACCCAAGGTATACATCTCATAGGGCGGGTGCTGAATGTCTTGCGCCAGCGCCAGCATTTGATCGAAATATCGGCGCGCCTCGTCCAGGTCCTTGGCTGCCGTCTGGGTCATGGCCAGCATATACAGGCGCATGAATTCGTGGAATACCGCTTCAAGACCGCGAGCCACCTCCAGCGCAGTCAACTGCTGCTCCCAGCCGCGTTCAAAGCTGTCAGCATCTTGCGCCAGAACTAGGCCTTGCTGGCCGATGATGACGCTTTCCAGCAAGCGATCTTTGACGGCTTGGGCTTTACGCAGCGCTACCAGCAAACCGTCGTTGGCTTTGCTGTATTCATGCTTGCGAATAAAGGCGTTGGACAGCAGCAAAATCGCCCGCGCTTCCAGCCGGTCATCGTTGATTTCGCGCGCAATATCAATGGCCTTCCAGGCGTGCTTGCTCGACTCATCCGGGCTGGATGCTATCTCGCCCATACCCAGCACGGACCGGGCGTAACGCCGCATATCACCGGCTTCAAAGGCATAGTCGACGGCTTTGCGGTAATCGTCCAGGGCTTCGCCAGTCTGCAAGTAACCCTCACGAGCGATGCGGGCGCGGGCCAGCAGCGCGTCAACCATAAGGCCGACCGAGCGAATGGCCTTGGCGCCGTCCACCGCTTGATTGACGTAGTCGCGCGCAAAATCAAAATGCCCCAGCGAGCACTGCGCCTGCGCCAAGCCAAGCAGCGCGATAACTTCGACGCTGTGCTTGCCTTCGCGCCGCGCCAGCGTCAGTTCGACATGGCAGCGGTCGACAATCTCGCTGAATGCGCCCGACTTCGTCAGCGACTCGATGTCGTATCTAAGGCTGTCCACCGTTGCTGGCATAAATCGTTTGCCTCTGGCTGCATACGTTTCTCACTATTATACGCGAACTGCGCCGATTCGATTCAACGCGCGCCGCAGCGGCGCGCGCCTCAGGTTTTCGAAGCCTCTGCGGCCGCCCCTCGCATCAGCCGGCGCAATCGCTGCGCCAGCGCCAGGGTCCAATCGACCGCTTCTGGCGGCAACAGCCAGGTATACAGCGCGAACAAGCGACGCTGCTTCGCTTCCGGCGGGCAGAGCGCCGCGGCCTGCAGAAAGTGCCCCCGCGCCGCTTTAGCTTGACCCGCCTGCCACAAATAAAGCGCGTATACATGATGCCGCGCCGCCAATTTGCGGTCGAATTCAAGCGGCGTCATACACGTTTCCCAGCCATATTGGCGGGCGTTCCGCATGGTTTTCAGCCGCCCCAGCGCGCCATGCAGGCGGTCGTCCGAGATCATGCTGTCGTGCATGCGCCGGTATACCAGCGGCCGGTCTATGCCATGAAAGCGATACCGCCTGGCCAGACGCAGGAACAAATCCCAATCTTCCGCGCTGCGGAAGTCCACATCATCCGCAAAACCGCCGATTGCCCGCAGCGCCTCCGCGCGGATCATGCTTGAGCTGGTCAAGATTCTGCAGCCCGTCTGTCTTAGCAGTTCGCAGAATACGTCATCCGTGTATTGATCAAAGGGCGGCGTTTCGACCGGCGTCTCACCATCATGAGCGACAAATTGAAAATGCGAAAATACAACCGCAACCTCCGGCCAGCGCCGAAATATGTCCAAGCCGATTTCGATTTTCTGAGGGTGCAACTGATCATCCGCGTCCAGAAAATGAATGAATTCACCACTGGCGACCGCGATGCCGCTGTTGCGCGCAATACCCGGACCCTGATTCGCTTGCGTGACCAGCACAATACGATCGCCATAGGTCTCGCGCAGAAAATCGGCTGTGCCGTCCTGGCTGCCATCATCGACCACGATAACTTCGCAATTGGCATAGCTCTGATTAAAGCCGCTCTCTATTGCGTCCAATACAAAGTGCTGGCGGTTGAAGGTCGGGATGACAATGCTGACCAACGGGGCGCCGCTCTCAGTCGCGGACCTGGCATGAGCTCGCGTCATGGCCTACCTCTCAAATTGCAATCCGCGTCACAGTTGTCGCTGAAGCGTGGCCGCGCCATTTATCGTACCCGCCAGCCAGCCAAAGGTCTCATCGGCCGTCTGCACGCGCCACCAGCGATAGCCCTCATTGTCGTACGGTCCGGCGAATATCGCCACGTAATCGCCATAGACCAGGCTGCGCTGAATCGCGCTGCCGGTGGAGGGCTCGCCGCGCAGATTCAGGTAATCCACGGCAATGCGCAACTGTTCGCCCGGAGAGAATTCGCTATCCGCCTTGACAGCATCCGGAATCGGCCGGTCAGCCTCTACCGGGCTGGCGTCGAACCGCGGATTGGTCGTTGCCCCAGTGATATCCGTGATGAGCCCGCCATCGGCCGCTACCGTGTACTGCCGCGCCTGGACCGAGACCAGCACGGCACTGCGGTCGGGGAACCAGCGGCTATCATCCGGAGCGGCTGAGCCCATGAAGTCCGACAGCCGGTTGCCATTCTGATCGTAAAGCGCGACCGGTCCGCTGCCGGGTCCGCCGGGCCGGCCCAGCGCGCGGTACTGCCCGTCGGGCAAGCGTACCGCGTCACGCAGCCACAGCCCGCGAGCGGAGCCATCGAGCACAACGCGCTCGTTAGCCAGATCCTGGTCGGCTTCGCCTATGATTACTCGCCTGTCATTGGGGCGGCGCCCGCTCACGGTGATGCCCAGCCCGTCCGGATTCCAGGTCCCGTAATCGTAATGGACGAAGTTTGGCGCCTTGTCCGCATTACGCGGATCCCGGCGCGCCTGCGCGATCGCCAGCGCATTGCGCCCTTCCTGCGGCAACTGCAGAGTCAGCAGCAGGTTGTTATTGCCGGGTATTGGCGACCACTGGACGCCAATGGTCTTCCAGTGAAAGGCGTTGCTGGGATCCACCATCGCGCAAGACCGGGTGTCGGGCTCGGGGCAATCGCGAATCAGCTGATAAGTCGGGTCATATTGGCTGTCCAGACGCGGCTGCCAGAACCAGACTCCGGCGCTGGAGTTATCCAGGCCCGGCGGCGTGTCGATGCGGAAACTGAATTGACTGCCGTCCGCCGACCAGTCCAATTCGACAATGCGGTTCTTGTTCCGCTCGAAGCTTGTGACCTGGCTCGCGTAACCGGCATGGAAGGGCGAATAAGTCATTTCACCTTCCTGCGGGGCGCCACTCGGTCGGTAGCGCAATACCCCCTTGTGGTCGGTGCGCAAGAAACTATTGGGGTCGGCCGGATTCTGCTGAAAAAGCCTGAGGCCGTCGCCGAGCTGGATATTGTGGAAGTTGAAGTTTTGACCGGCGCCTACATCGTATTGATACACCGAAGCGCCGCTAATGCTGAACGAAGCCACTTGCGGGAGCGGCTGAATCCGCGGCGGAAGCAAGTCCCGCCGAACGGCCACGGTCGGCTGGACGATGGTAGGCGTGGGCGTGGGCGACGGCTTGTCAGAGACGTCAAACCGGGAATCCGGCGTGGAAACCAGCGGCATTAAGACTAAGTCTTCATCACTGCCGGCGGTCGCTTGTTCCCAGGGCGTCGCCGTATTGGGCAGCGGCGCTTCAAGTGTCTTGGTGGGCGGCAATGTGGACGCCGCGGTCCAAGTCGGCGGAATTGTCGCTCTCAGCTCCGGCGTCGCCACTAGCTCGGCTGCTTCGGTGTCGGCGACTGTCGGCAGCGGCGAAGTTGTAGACGTCGACTCGTTCGCAGGCAATTCGCGCGCTGTCGGTGTGACGGGTTCAAGCCGCTGGGACAAGCGCGCTGCTTCGGTGTTGGCGGCCGACGGGGTGGCGCTGGGCAACTCTGTCGATATCAGAATCCTGGTCGGCGTCGGCTGAAGCGTTTCTGCCGGCCGCGCGGGTTCTGTTGATGTTGCCGCCGCGGTTGGCGCTGGCGTCGGGGTCGTCAGCGCGCTTGGCGTTCGGGGCGGCTCTTCTTGCCTATCAGTCGCTATCGGCGTGCTCGTTTTAATCGGCGCCAAGGTGAGAGTAACCTGGGGCCCGCTCAAGTTGCAGGCGCTTGCGACAATCGCCAAAGCGAGCAGGGAAAGACCTCGACGCACCAACACGAATGACTCCCGTGAACGCGGTTGTCACGACATCAAAATTAGCCCGATTATAGCAGGCGCAGCCTCCATTTCTTGTGCCGGCGCTTGGGCCTTTGAGAGCCGAGGGGGAATGATGAGGCCGGGGGCAGAGCATAATCTCCGCCCCCCGGCGCTAACTCTGCAGCAGTCCTTCTAATTCGGAGGCGATCGTCGCTTCGTCAATCACCCCGAACCAGCGCGCGACGATCTGGCCCGCGGAGTTGACCAGCAGGTACTGCGCCTGCGCTGTAATTCCCAACTGATTGCGCGTACCCGCAGTTGTCGAATCATCGACGTTCAATACGATAAACTCGACCCGGCCTGCAAAACTCTCTTCCAGCCCGCTCACGGCAGGCTGATTACGCCGACAGGTCGGTCACCACGAGGCCCATGACTCATAAAATTTGAATCTCGGCGCAGCCGGCTCTGCCGCCACCGCCGCGCCCGATGAAGCCGCGGGAGCGCTGCCCGAGCTACCTGATAGAATCGACCGCACAGCGGAACATCCGCTAAGCGCGACCAACCCTATCAACAGCAAAGCGATAAATCTTGCAGTTGATTTCATAGCGACATCCTTACTCAATGGTCAACAACGGAAGCTTAGCCCTGATTGCTAACAATTGTATAAACGACCGTCAACAATCAGCACAAGTATAATTGTATCCGAATTCCAGGCGGTCGCGTGGAATAGGCGGCGGAAGCCGCCGGCATTCAAGAACCGGATTGAAGGGCGAGGCTTTGCGCGTATTGCAATTCAGCCCGGCGCCGGCGATAAGTCGGCGGATGCGGCAGGCGATGCGTATCGTAATAGGCCACCAGCGCTTTGAGACTCTCGACCAAGGGCGTATAAGCGACGCCAAGCTCGTCCTTGCTCAGACGGTTATCCAGCGCGCTCATCCAGCGCTCGCTGAAGGGCGCGCAATCCGGCAGGAAGCCGTGCGCCACCAGGTCGCCTCGCCGAGCCGTCACCAGTTGGGCTTGCGCGCCCATGATTGCGGCCAGGGCGCTCAAGAAGTCGCTGTGGCTGATGTGCTCGTCTTGGGCGATATTGTAGGCTTTTCCCCGTCCGGCGCCGCCTTCGATCAGATCCGCGATAACCTTGACCACATCCAAGCCATCGATGTGATTCAGAACAAATTTCGGCGCGTCGGGAACCAGGATCGCCCCGCCATCGCGCAATCTCAGGTAATAGTTGTAAAGCCGGTTATAGGGGTCGCGGGCGCTGTTGACCATCGGCAGGCGCAGCGCGGTAAAGGGAAAACCGGAACGAGAATGCTCCGCCTGCAGCTCATCTTCGACTTCCCGCTTTTGTACGCCGTAGCGCCATTCTTCATAGTCGTAGGAGACTTCTTCGGGCGCAGCCATCAGTTCGCCTTCGTAGTCTTGCTCGCGAAAGGGCCGCTGCAGCCCCTCGCGCACCAGGTATACTTGACCGCTGCTGAGCACGATGTAATGCTCGATCATGTCGCGAAACAACTCGATAACTGTGCGAGTCTCATCGCCGTTGTAGAGCACAAAGTCAATTACGACATCAAAGCGCTTGCCCTGCAGCGCTCGCCGCATCTGCTTGTGATTCGCGCGATCCACATGCAGGCGGTGAATCGACGCCGGCAAGTCATCCCGCGTGATGCCCCGATTCAGGAGCGTCAGGTCATAGCCGGCCTCAGCCAGGCGCCTGGAGAGGTAATAACCCATATTGCGGGTGCCGCCGATGATGAGAATGCGCTTGGTCATAGTTTCGCTTTTCGGTCCACAATGTGGACAACCGCCTGAAAGCCGCGCATGGCGTCAATCCCATTGTAACAACCGAAACTCTTTAGCAAAACAACTGGAAGGGAATCTGTACATTTCGTAGGACGGTCGAGACGCCGCCGACGGCACTTCGCCCTTGCCCGCGACCAAATGCGCTGGCTATAATGCAGCCTCTGAAGCGAGGCTTATTAGGGGCCCTGTAGCTCAATTTGGCAGAGCAAGCGACTCTTAATCGTTAGGTTGAAGGTTCGAGTCCTTCCAGGGTCACACAAACGCCAAGCCCCTTGCTGATATTCAAGTGAACGCGGCGAGCGCTCAGCCGATGGCGCGCAGCAGCGCGTCGCGGTAGGCAGCGCGCATACGTGTGCTGACGGCCGCGTCCATGACGGACATTTCGGCGCCGTGGTACATGCCGGGATAGACCTGCAAGTCCGTGGGCACACCGGCCGCCATCAGCCGCTGCGCATAGTCGATGTTCTCGTCGCGGAACAAGTCCAGCATACCCACAGTCACCAGCGCCGGCGGCAGTCCGCTCAAATCGCCGGCGCGCGCCGCCGCCGCATAGGGCGACACCTTGTCACTGCCGTATTCCGCGCCCAAATACATCTTCCAGGCTTTGAGGGACAATGCGCGATTCCAGACCGTCGGGTGTGTGATGGCATGGCCTGAGGGACTATCGTGTCTGTCGTCGATCATGGGGTAAATCAACAACTGATAGGCAAGATCGGGACCCTTATGGTCGCGGTTGTAAAGCGCCAGCGCAGCGGACAAGCCCCCGCCCGCGCTGGCGCCGCCGATGGCGATGCGCGCCGGATCGACGCCCAGCGCATCCGCGTTGTCCGCCAGCCAGCACAGCGCGCCGAAACAGTCCGAGATGGCTTCTTTGTAGGTAGACTCCGGCGCCAGACGGTAATCCACCGAGACAACCGTACAGCCAACATGCTCGGCGAAGCCGATGCCATGCGGGTCATTGCGCCCCGAGCCGACGATATAGCCGCCGCCGTGAATCCAGAGCAGGCCGCCGCGAGGAGCCGGCGTCGGCGGCTGGTAAATCACAATTCCAATCTCGCCATCCGGGCCCGGGATGGTCCGCTCTTCGATGGTAACGGGAGAATTCAGCAACTCGTCGGCCAGCGCGTCCCAAAGGGGCTGGAACATTTCGCGCGCCTTGGGCGGGTCATCGCCGATGGCGGTCATCAGCTCGACCGGGAAGAAGTCGAGGGCGTCCAGGAGTTCGGGGTCAACCAGGTCGATGAAGGGCATGGGGCAGTCTCCGTAAATTAGATCGCGCTCGAATTGGCGGTCGCTAAAAGCTATCCGGTCAGCCGATGGCGCGCTTGAGAGCGTCAAGATAGCCGAGACGCATTCGCTGGCTTACCCCCGCAGTCGGCACAAAGCCCTCGCCGCCATGAAACATACCCGGTACAACCTGCAATTCAGTCGGGATGCCGGCCGCCATCAGTCGCTGAGCGTAATTGATGTCTTCATCGCGGAAGAGGTCTTCGGTACCGACAGTTACGAAGGCCGGCGGCAGCCCGCTCAGATCGGTAGCCCGGGCCGCAGCGGCATAGGGTGAAACATTATCCGTGCCATACTCATCACCGAGATACATCTTCCAAGCCTTGAGCGAGACTTCGCGATTCCAAACATTGGGATGCGTGACTTCATAGCCCGAAGGCGTTTCATGCGTATCGTCCAGCATAGGATAGACCAAGAGTTGGAAGGCGACATCCGGTCCTTTGTTATCGCGGTTGTAAAGCGCCAGACCGGCCGTCAAGCCGCCGCCCGCGCTGCCGCCGCCGATGGCGATGCGGCTGGAATCGACGCCGAGCTCGGCGGCATTGTCGAACATCCAGTTCAAGCCGGCGAAGCAATCGGCAATGCTGGCTTTGTAGGTGTGCTCAGGCGCCATGCGATAGTCCACGGAGACAACTGTGCAGCCGACGTGTTCGGCGTAGCCGATGCCGTTCATATCCTCGCGCGCCGTGCCGACGATGTAACCGCCGCCGTGGATCATGAACAGCCCGGGTCGCGGCGCGGGAGCGGGCGGCTGATAGATGGCGATGGGGATGTCTCCGTCGGGACCGGGGATGCTGCGCTCTTCAATCGTGACCTCGCTGGGCGGCAGCATCTCCGCCATTGCGGCCAGCAAGGGTTCGAGCATGGCGCGGGCCGCCGGCGGGTCATCGCCGATGGCGGTCATTAGCTCGGCGGGGAAGAGGTCCAGCGCGGGTAGCAGTTCGGGGTCTACGCGGTCGATGAATGACATGTTTGACTCCTATGGCTGTCGTTGCCATAGAATATCGCGGCCATTGAGGTGTAGCAAACGTTAGCGCAGATGCTCGTGGCGACAGCGCCAATCCATTGCTAAAATACGCGCTCATTAGTGTTAGCGCTTGTGAAGGGAATTAAGATGTTGCCGCTTGAAGTTGTATTTGATGTCCCGCCCGAAATCGTCCAGGGACTGGCAACCGGCGCATTGGAGAGAGTCGGCGGCGTCATCCGCGAGACTGGCAGCAAGCAAGTTGTTATGTGGCTGCGCGAAGGCGCGCAGATTGCCAACAATTCGAATCTGGCGGGTGGCGTGTTGAAATCGCTACTGAATGTCGGCAGTGGCAGCCTGACCGGCGTGGCTTTCGGCGCGCTGGACGCCGTCGTCGCTGCAAATCGACACAACCAGATCATGCAGCAATTTAGTACTCTGACCAATCTCGTGACAATCGTCGGTGGCATTGGAGTACTCAATATCGCAACGACAGTAGTATCCACGGCGATTGTTTTGAAAAGAATCAACGACCTAGAGCAAGCGATAAAGGCTCTCGACGTAGCAATTGCAAAACAATTCGCTCAAGAACGCCAGATCAAGTTGGAAGGTGCAATCCACGCAGCTGACAATGCTTTTGATATGAAAGGTGAAGGTAATAGGGAATTCATGGCGCGTACCGCCGTTCTCGAATTGTTCAAAGCACAGCAACACATTTGGCGAGAAATCGACACATTGAAAGCCAGCTCGCCTGACTCGGAAAATAACGAACTAATGCAGAAAAACCTTGAACAAGCCATGCTCTTGGATTCCCTGTACAGCAGATGTCTGCTGGCGCTTGAAAACAGCGCGCTAGCCAAGACATACCTGGAAAAAAAACTTATAGACTATCGAGAAACGTCTCGCAATCTAGTTCATAGACATCTTGGAACGCACCGAGCAGCGTATTTTCATCATTCAGTCAAGGAAAGCGATCTGCTCCGCTACATTTCGGTTGAGTATTGGTTGCGTACAGAAGATAATCGCCTTTGGGAAATCCTACTTGCCAACCGCCGCGACTTTTGGAATAAGGATGTTGCTGACGAAAAGAATATCAAAAAGCCAGGGATGGACAGTTTCATCGACGCCCTCACCCAGTCAGAGCTACTAATCGAGAATCAGCGGCGCTTTGAAGGTATCCTTGCCGAGATTGAAGCTATAGAACGGCTTGGCATTAAACACTCGGAATTGGAACAGCAGCAAGAAGAAGCGCTGGCAAAGGCTGAAATCAACCTGGCGGAACACGACGACTACGTACTTCTAGTCGATAAGGAATGGCTTGCCGAGCAATCGGACTCAACGGCTGCCTGAAAGCAACTGGTTACCCTACCGTCCGCCAAACCCGGTCGCCATGACCGCGCGCGTGACCTGCCCTTTCTACATGATCCAGACAAGACTCGAACCCCGTTTTTATTCGCCTGCCACTTATTAATATAGTTGCCCGCAATTGTTATCTGCGCTAGATTCTGTTCATATTGATTCCGAACCCAAGGTGCGCCACATGAAAATCACACGTATAGCCGCTTATCAAGTCGACCTGCCCTTGCGCGAAGGCAGCTACAAGTGGTCGGGTGGCAAATCGGTCGAAGTCTTCGACAGCACCATCGTCCGCGTCGACACCGACAGCGGCGTCTCGGGCTATGGCGAAGTCTGCCCGCTGGGTCCCTTCTATCTGCCCGCCTACGCAGCGGGCGTACGCGCCGGCATCAACGAGTTGGCGCCGCACCTGCTGGGCTGCGACCCGACCCAGCTGGCTGTCCTCAATCGCCGCATGGACGCCGCCATGAAGGGCCACCCCTACGTCAAGACGGGCATCGACATAGCCTGCTGGGACATTCTGGGCCAGGTTACCGGTCAGCCGGTCTGCGCGCTGCTCGGCGGGCGTTACGGCGACGACTTCCTGCTCTACCGCGCCATCTCGCAGGGGTCGCCCGAAGAGATGGCTGAGAAAGTGGCCGGCTACCGCGCCGAAGGCTATCGCCGCTTCCAGCTGAAAGTCGGCGCCGACCCGCAGGCGGATATCCAGCGCATCCGCCAGGTGGCTGATCTGCTGGAACCCAGCGACAAACTCATTGCCGACGCCAACACCGGCTGGCTGATGCACGAAGCGGCGCGCGTCGTGCGCGGCGTCGCCGATATCGATGTCTACATCGAGCAGCCCTGCCTCAGCTACGAAGAGTGCCTGGCCATTCGCCGCCGCACGAGCCACCCCTTTGTGCTGGACGAGAATGTGGACGGCATCGACATGCTTTTGCGCGGCCACGCCGATGGCGCCATGGACATCGTCAACATCAAGATCAGCAAGTTCGGCGGCTTGACTAAAGCCAGCCTGGCGCGCGACCTCTGCGTGGAGATGGGACTGGCGATGACCATCGAAGACAGCTGGGGCGGCGATATCACCACCGCCGCCATCGCGCATCTGGCGCATAGCACGCCCACCGAGTTTCTCTTCACCGCCACCGACTTCAACAGCTACGTCACGGTCAGCACAGCCGACGGCGCGCCGCAGCGCGACTATGGACGTATGGCCGCCTCCGACGCTCCCGGACTGGGCGTCAGCCCCAAGTGGGACATATTGGGCGCCCCGGTCCTAGAAGTGAGCTGAGACGCGGCGAGCGTCGGCTATGACGACAGAAGCTGGCCGCATCAACATTGAAGACCCGGCTGTCCTGCTGCGCTATCTACGCGGACAAGCGCTCATCAACAGCGGCGAGTCGCCCAGACTGCGCGCCCTGGCCGGCGGCGTTTCCAATCGCACCGTGCTCGTCCAGCGCGAAAGCGGCGAAGACTGGGTGCTGAAGCAAGCGCTGGCCAAGCTGCGCGTCGAAGTGGATTGGTTCAGCGCGCCCGAAAGAATTCATCGCGAAGCGGCCGGCTTGCGCTGGCTGGGTCGTATCATTCCCGGGCAGGTTCCGCAATTTGTATTCGCTGACGAGCAGCAGCATATTCTGGGCATGAGCGCGGCGCCGCAGCCGCATCAGAACTGGAAGACCGCGCTGCTGGCGGGCAAGACCAGCATTGAGCAAGCCCAGGATTTCGGCCGTCTGCTGGCGAAGATCCACAGCGCCGCCGATTGCCGGCCCGAGTTAAGAGACGAATTCGCCGACCGGCGCTTCTTCGAGGAATTGCGGCTCGAGCCTTATTACAGCTACACCGCGTCTCAGGTCCCTGACGCGCGCGACTTCCTGGAGCAGCTAATAGCGGACACGCGCGCCCGCCGCCTGGCATTGGTTCACGGCGACTACAGCCCCAAGAATATACTGATCGCCGCCGGCAAGCTGATCCTGCTGGACTTTGAAGTTATCCATTTCGGCGATCCGGCCTTCGATATCGGCTTTTCTTGCGCGCATTTTCTGGCCAAAGCCAGCTTTCTTCCGCAATCCCGAACCGCCTTTATGCAAATGGCGCGAGCCTATTGGCGGGCTTACTGCGAGTCTTTGACCCCGGAGATGAGAGCGGCAGTCGCGGATCAGGCGGCGCGACATACGCTGGCTTGTTTCCTGGCGCGGATGGCGGGGCGTTCGCCGCTGGAATATCTGGATCAAACGCAGCGCAGCCGCCTGCAGGCGATTGCCTTGGACCTGCTAGCTCAAGATAACTGGGAGCCGCAAACTCTGATGGAACATTATGAAGCGCAGCTGGGGCGGCGCGATGAGTAAAATCGAGTCGCTATCCGCCCTTGAAATCCTCGACAGCCGCGGGCGACCCACGGTCCTGGCTTATTGCAGGCTTGCCGATGGCGGCGCGGCGTCGGCCTCCGTGCCATCCGGCGCTTCGACCGGCGCGGCGGAAGCCCTGGAGCTGCGAGACGGCGATAAAGCGCGTTACGGCGGCTTGGGCTGTCTGCAAGCCGTCGCCAACATAAACGGCGAAATCAACCGGGCGCTGGCAGGCCGCCAATTCGAATCGCAAGCCGCGCTTGACCAAAGGCTTCTCGACCTGGACGGCAGTCCCAATAAAGCGCGTCTGGGCGCTAACGCCATCCTGGCCGTCTCGCTGGCTTTCTGCCGCGCGCAAGCCGCCCAGCGCCAATCGCCGCTCTATAGTCATCTGGCGCGGCTGGCGAAAGAGACCCCGCGATTGCCGCGACCGATGATCAACTTATTCAGCGGCGGCGCGCACGGCGGCGGCCAAGTGACCATCCAGGATACGCAATTGGTTGTTCCCGCGGCGGACACGATCCAACGGACGCTGGAAGTCCTGTCAGACATATTTCGCGCGGCGGCTGATCTGACAGCGGAACGCTACGATATGCGGCTGTTGCGGGCGGACGAAGGCGGCCTGGCGCCGCCCTTTGAATCGTCCGAAGCCATGCTGAGCGCAGCTGTAGAAGCCATTGAACGCGCCGGCTACCAACCTGGAACTGAGGTAGCGCTGACGCTGGACGTCGCGGCTTCGCAATTCTATTCCAGCGCGGGCTACCAGCTAGACGGCGCATTGCGGACGCGCGAAGCGATGATTGACACGCTTGAGCGGTGGTGCGCCGACTACCCGATCATCAGCATCGAGGACGGGCTGCAGGAAGCGGACTGGGAAGGCTGGGTCCAACTGCGCCGACGCCTGCCGGGGCGGGTCATGATTTTGGGCGATGACCTGCTCTGCACCAATGCGGACCGCATCCAGCGCGCGATTGACCTGAAAGCCGCTGACAGCCTGCTGCTGAAGGTCAACCAGATGGGTACGCTGACCGAGGCGCTGGCAGCGCTTAAGCTGGCGCGGCGGGCGGACTGGCGGGTGGTCGTCAGCGCCCGCAGCGGCGAAACTGAAGACGACTGGCTGGCCGACCTGGCGGCAGGCTGGGCGGGCGATTACATCAAGGTGGGCTCTATCACCCAGTCCGAGCGGCTGGCGAAATACAATCGCCTGCTCGCGCTTGAAGCTCAAGGCGGTCTTTAAAGGCGAATGGTCAATCCGCCATCGGCGACGATAGCCGCGCCGGTGATAAAGGAGGCGGCGTCGCTGACCAGGAAGAGCGCGACCTGCGCCATTTCTTCCGGCTGAGCGATGCGGCCCAAGGTGTGCAAACCGCCCCACTCTTTCAGCGCGCTGGTCGGATCATCCGGGCTGAACAGCTCGGCGGAGGCGCGTAACATCGGCGTATCGACCGAGCCGGGGCACAAGCTGTTGGCGCGGATATTGTCGCCGGCATGATCAATCGCCATCGTGCGCGTCATCGCGATGACCGCGCCTTTGGACGCCGAATAGGCCGCCACGTTGGGCTGGCTGAACAAACCCTGCACCGACGCCACATTAACAATGGCGCCGCCGCCGCGTTTCACCATTTCGGGAATGCAATATTTGGCGGCCAGATAGACACCCTTGGCGTTGACAGCCAGCGTTCGGTCCCAAGTGTCTTCGTCGGTGTCGACAGCGGTACCGTAGGTCTGGATGCCGGCGCTGGCCACCAGGAAATCGATGCCCCCGTAAGCCGCGATCGCCTCTTTGACGGCGCGCTGCGCGTCAACCGCTTTGGAGGCGTCCGCCACAACGGCGAGGGCTTGGCCGCCGCCCGACTGGATCTCGCGCGCTCTTTCGTCCAGCGCTGCTTGGTTGACATCACTCAAAACAACCGCCGCGCCCTCGGCGCCAAAAGCCACAGCGGTGGCGCCGCCGATACCTGTCGCCGCGCCCGTGACCAGCGCTACCTTGCCTTCAAATCTCATATCCTGCTCCCTCCCGCCAGGGCGGCTGGCCGCAGCCGCCGGCTACCATGACCTGTCGCTGAGGATTCTGACACAATTGACGTGTATTGTCTAACCAGGTCGGCGAAGGGAGTTGTGCCTATCGTGAAAATAATCCTTTTGCGGACATGGCGCGAATTCTTTTGCCACCGAGTACACCGAGTGATTTTGAGGGCACAGAGGCTATTTTAATTGCCAACGCTTCCGCCATTTGCGCCGCCATCTTGCCAATGGAAACTGTCGCTGCCATAGCGCTTCTAAACTGCTTTACTGGGCGTCCTCTTTTTCTCGGTGTACTCGGTGGCTAATTTGTCGTGACTTACTTGATCTTGCTGAAGACGCAGAGATTTCTTGTTCACTTGGCGAAGTTATCAAGCCCGCGGAATTAACCACTCCCCGGCGAAGACAAACCCGAGCGCCGGCGACAGATGCAGGGTGACTGCTGACAAGCTGCGCTTTCCGACTTTCGAGAAAGCGCGGAATGCACTACATTTGCCGCGGCGTCGGCAGCTATTTTCGGCAGGCAGCGACATGGTCAAAACCGAACGAGGCAGCAAGAATGTATTTAACATTAGCGATCCCAAACGCTATCGCTGCCAGATTTATCATTACCACCGCCGGCTCTCGCGGCTCTATCTCAGCGTTTATAAGGGCCAGCGCAACCTGCCCGCCTTTTACATTCTTTTTTCCGATGTCGCTTACCTGGAAGCGCCCATGAGCTGGCTAAGCGCCGAGTTTGACATCGCCGAGCGACAAGACTGCATTGCGCTAATGGCAAAGGTTGGCTTGGTCGGCGAGGCGATTCATCAGTTTCCCGATGCCTACGCCGCCATTACCGACTACGCCCGTCTGTATCAGGCGCGCTCCAGCCACAGCCTTATCCGCATTATCGCCAGCAGCGCCGCCTTTATCAGCAAGCCTCCGCCCGATATCGAATAGCAGAGTCGCAGCGCCGGCATTTTGATTGACCAAATGACGCCTATGCTATAATGCTCGACAGACCCTTGCTTTGCATTGATTCCGCCAGTCCCAGGTAAGCCAGCGATGAGACATCCCCCGTCCAGACCACCCAATCCCAACGCGCCCAAGCCTTCTTTGAGCGTCATCATTCCCTGTTATAACGAAGTCAACACAGTCAAAGATGTGGTGATGCGCGTACTGGATGAGGCCATCGTCGACGAGCTCATCATAGTGGATGACGGCTCGACCGACGGCTCGCGCGATGTCCTGCGGCAATTGGAAGCCAAGCGCGACAGCCGCGTCTCCGTCCATTATCACGAGCGCAACCGAGGCAAAGGCGCTGCGCTGGTTAGCGGCTTCGAGCTGGCGACATCTGAGGTCATCATCATCCAGGACGCGGATTTCGAATATGATCCGCGCGAATATGCGCTCTTGCTCAAACCGATACAAGAGGGCCTGGCCACGGTGGTATACGGGTCGCGTTTTCTGGGCGGGCCGCGCAAGGCGATGAATTTCTGGAATATGGTCGCCAATAAGGGCTTGACGCTATTAACCAACATTCTGTTCAACGCCATCCTTAGCGACATGGAAACTTGTTACAAGTGCTTCCGGCGTGAAATCGTCCAGGGCATGAAGATCAAAGCCCGCGGCTTCGAATTTGAACCCGAGTTCACCGCCAAAGTCTTGCGACAGGGAATCCGCATCGTCGAGGTGCCGATTTCCTATTACGGCCGCGAGTACGATGAAGGCAAAAAGATCAAATGGACGGATGCGCCCATCGCCGCCTGGACCCTGCTAAGATATCGCCTCTTCAAGTAGGCGCCCCGGCGGCGTCCGCGCTGGACAGCCGATATTACATCGGTCCTATCCGGCTGGGGCCGGCGTAAAGCGAAGTCATGTGCGCGTCGAAACTGCGCTGGAGCAACTCGCCCTTCAGCGGCTGATAGGCCGGTTCAGCCCACAAGTCTGTAAACTCCTCCGGGTCTGTCTCCAGGTCATACAGCTCGCCCAGGCCGTGGTTGTGGTAACAAACCAGTTTGTAACGGCCATCGAAGTACATGGTCGCCACTGAGCCATCCGGCAGGTCAAGCGCGTCAATATACTCGCTGCGGACGAAATCGCGGTGTCGCTCAGGCGGCTGCTGTCCGCGCAGGATCGGCAGAAGCGAGCGCCCCGTCATGTAACCGGGGACAGGCAGCCCGCAGACCTCGAGCAGAGTCGGCGCGATATCGGTCAATTCGACCAGCGCCGAGCTGCGGCAATCCGCTGCAAATGCGCCCGGCCAAGACCAAATCAACGGTACGCGCACCAGCCCCTCATAGAAGCGGCAGCCCTTTTGGATTAAGCCGTGGTCGCCCAGGGTCTCGCCATGATCGCTGCTGAAAATGACGATGGTGTTGTCGCGCTGCCCGCTCTCCTCCAGCGCCGCCAGCATCCGCCCGACCTGATCATCGATGAGCTTGATCATGGCGTAATAGGCGGCGATCAGCGTTTGCGCGTCGCGTTCGCCGGCGGTGTCAGCCTCGACCAGATGCCTGGCGGGCGGCTGCGGCAGAATCGGGCTCTTGATGTCGAGTTCTGACGGGTCGCGCGCGACGGACTGGAAGTCAACCGCGGCCAGCTTCTGCTGTTGCGCCAGGTCGCTGGGCTGAAATATGGGCGGCTTGACGTCCTCGGGATCGAAGAGATCGCGATAAGCCGCCGGCGGATTAAAGGGCGGATGCGGATCATAGATGTTTACGCTGGCGAACCAGGGTCGCGAGCGATTCGCCCGCATGAACTCGATCGCCTTCTCGGCGCACCAGGCCGTCTGATGCAAATGCGCCGGCACGCCAGCCGGATCCTGCGTCAGCTCGCCCAGATTTTCCCCTTTTGAGCGCAACCAGTCGGCGTAGTCGTGTCCCGCATCCCAGTCGTCGCGAGGCGCGTGACTATACTGCCAATAGCTGTAACCGTCATCGGCGAGGGTCTCGATACGCCCGTAGGCGCTGGTCAAATGCAATTTTCCGATCAGCCCGCAGGTGTAACCGGCATCAGCCAGCGTCTTGCTGATCAAGGGCGGAAAGTCTGGGAAATCCGGATTGCCATTGCGATTCACGCGGATCGAACTGGGATACATGCCGGTCAAGAAGCTGGCGCGGCTGGGTGTGCATATCGGGCTCTGACAGTAAGCGCGCTCGAAGGCCAGACCGTTGCGAACCAGCCGGTCCAGGTTCGGCGTTGAAACAGCGGCGTTGCCAAGCGCGCCGATGGTGTCATAGCGCTGCTGGTCCGTGCAAATCCACAAGATATTGGGGCGCTGCCTGGAAATACTCATTTAGACTCCTGCAAAGATTTGACCCAAGGTTGGCGACCGCGCATTTAGCGCCGGCTGCGCGCCGGGCATCCTAACAAATGGCCCCTCCGCTGCCGGAGGGGTCAATTGAACCGGGTCAACCTTGTAAGCCGCATTCTGTCTGGGGGAATCATCTATCTGGGATCGGCGTCGCCGCCGACCTCTAGCGGTGTACCCGGCGCTTTCTGCGGAACGGGCCGCTCCCCGGCGCCTGTTTCACCTTGCTCCCGATGGGGTTTGCCTGGCCAGCGACATTGCTGCCGCTGCCGGCGCGCTCTTACCGCGCCCTTTCACCCTCGCGCCTTGCGACGCAATCTGCTCTCTGTTGCACTTGCCGTCAGGTT
>JAJDXR010000086.1 GCA_022823165.1 Anaerolineae bacterium
CAAAGCGCTGCTGCCGCAGTACGCCGGCAAGGTGAAGTGCATTTACATCGACCCGCCGTACAATACCGGCAGTCAGGCCTGGGTTTATAACGACCGCGTCAACAGCCCTATAATGCAAGCATGGTTCAGGAAAAACAGCCCGGTCGATGGTGAAGACATGGAGCGGCATGACAAATGGCTTTGCATGATGTGGCCCCGCTTGCATTTGCTGCGGGAGTTATTGCGAGATGATGGTGTCATATTCGTGAGCATTGATGACAACGAGGCGCATCATTTAAGAATGATGATGGATGAGATTTTTGGGGAAGAGAATTTTGTAGCAAACATTGTTTGGCAGCACAGATACGGCAGAAGCAACAATGCAAAACTATTTTCGAACCAACGCGAACTCATTGTCATGTATAGAAAATCAGAATCTGTTTCTCATATAAGAGTTCAGCGTGACGAAAAACTTAACAAGACTTATGAGAATCCTGATAACGATCCTCGAGGTAGCTGGGTATCCAGTTCCTATGTGAATCCAGCTACCCAAAGTCAGCGCCCAAATTTAGTTTATCCGATCATCAATCCACACAGCGGAACGGAAATAAATCACCCAACTCACGCGTGGAAATACAGCAAGCAAACTCACTCTGAGCATGTAGAACAAAACAGGTTATGGTGGGGAAAAGATGGGAAGCTGCGCTATCCTCGGCTTAAGAATTTTCTGAAAGATTCGATATCGAAAGGGATTGTACCGATTGATTTAATGCTGGCGGACTTTGCAGATACTACAGACAAAGGGACAAAACAGCTGCAAAATGTCTTGGGTAAAGACTCCGTAACATTCAACAATCCAAAGCCGACGAAACTTATTCAAAATCTTGTAAATATTGCCTTTGGAATCAGCCCAGCCCAGCCCAGCCCAGCCCAGCCCAGCCCAGCCCAGCCCAGCCCAGCCCAGCCCAGCCCAGCCCAGCCCAGCCCAGCCCAAGAACATCTGTTCTACACGGGCCCGACATCATTCTCGACTCCTTCGCCGGCAGCGGCACCACCGCCCACGCCGTGCTGGCGTTCAACAAAGAGGACGGTGGCAATCGCCGTTTCATCCTGGTGGAATGTGAAGACTATGCCGACAGCATTACCGCCGAGCGCGTCCGCCGCGTCATTCGGGGCGTCCCGAACGCTAAGGACAAGCTGCTCAAAGAGGGGCTGGGCGGCTCATTCGCTTACTGTACGCTGGGCGAGCCGATTGAAATCGACGGCTTGCTCACTGGCGAGCGCTTGCCCGACTTTGCGACGCTTGCCAGCTACCTGCTGCATACGGCGACCGGCATTTCCGCTTTGCCTGATGACCTGGAAAAATTGGACGACGATGGACGGTTTTACAGCGATGGCGAACGCGATTATTATCTCATTTATGAGCCAAGCCTTGATTTTCTGCGGGGAGGCGACGCGGCGCTCAACCTGGAATGCGCCGAGCGCATTCGAGAGAAGGGCCGCCCGGCTGTCGTATTCGCCGCGGCGACATATATCAGCCAGAGCGTGTTGAGCAAATGGCAACTCACCTTCTGCCAACTGCCCTATGAATTGGGCTTCGGGGTCTGATCGTGGAACTCAAGGATTATCAAGCCAAAGCGCTGGGAGCTTTCGACGATTATTTTGAGACTCTGACGCGCAACGAGCGCGAAGGTCAAGCGCAAGCAAAACGCTATCAAGACGCGGGCTTGCCCATGCCCGACGATACGCTTGACTTCCCTCGGCGAACATGGCAAGAATTGGCTGACGTGGGCAAGGTCGCTGATGGACGATATGCCGAGCGGCTTGACGGCGTGGAGCGTCCCATCCCGCACGTCTGCTTCAAAGTGCCGACGGGCGGCGGCAAGACCCTGCTCGCGGCTGAGGCATTGGGCCGGATTCAATATCCGCGCGGCCTTGTCTTGTGGATCGTGCCGACGCGCGCCATCTATCGGCAAACGAAGGACGCGCTCTGGAATCGAGAACATCCCTATCGTCAGCGCCTGGAACGAGCCAGCGGCGGGCGCGTGAAGATGCTGGAAAAGGACAATCGCTTCCAGCCGGCCGATATCGCCAATTACCTCTGCGTAATGCTCTTGATGTTTCCGTCCGCAAACCGTCAAAAAGGCAAGGACTTTCTGCGCTTTTTCCGTGATTCGGGACGATACAACGCCTTTTTTCCCAACAGCGATCACGCCCTTTATGCTGCGGAACTTCTCAGTAAGTTCCCTGATCTGGACGCGGAAGGCGGTCCCGTCAAACAGAGTCTTTTTAATGTGATTAAGCTGCAGCGCCCCGTTGTCATTTTGGACGAAGCGCATAAGGCATACGGCAAAAGGCTAGAGGGCGCGCAGGATTTCGCCAACTCCATCAATCGCCTGAACCCGCGCCTGGTGCTTGAGTTTTCCGCCACGCCCAACCCGAAAATCAGCAATCTGCTGGTGGATATCACGGGCGTGGAACTCAAAGCCGAAGAAATGATCAAGATGCCGGTGCGGATTGTCAGCCAAATGAGATCCGACTGGAAGGATACCTTGTCGGCCGCCGAAGGTGAATTGACCAGAATCGACAATGCCGCGCTAGGTCTGCGCCAACAGGAAGACCGCTACATCCGGCCTATCGCTGTGGTTCGCGTGGAACGAACAGGGCGCGACCAGCGAGACGGTTTTCGCGTTCATGCGGAAGATGTACGTGAATTTCTAGTCCAAAACCTGAGTGTTCCCCCCAATGCAATCCGTGTCAAATCCGCCGAAAACGATGAATTGGGACGAGAAGACTTGCTGTCTGAAACAAGTGAAGTTCGCTGGATCATCACCAAAGCGGCGCTGATGGAAGGCTGGGATTGTCCCTTCGCCTACTTGCTTGTACTGCTCGACAATACGCGCTCGCAAACCGCCCTGACGCAATTGGTGGGCCGCATTTTACGCCAGCCTCATGCCCGCCTCACTGGCATTGAAGAACTGGATCGCTCTTACGTCTACTGCTGGAATCTTGATGTGCTCAAAGCGGTAGATCAAGTGAGACAAGGCTTGCAAGATGAAGGCCTTACCGGCTTGATGGATCAAGTCCAAAGCGTGGAAGGCGTCGACCCCACTCGGCGCAAGGTCTGTATTCCGAGGCGAGAGCCATTTAGAGGATTGGACATCAAGATTCCCAAAGTGCTGCACCGGGATCGCAATGGTTGGCGGAAACTGGATCATCTTCAAGACATTCTGGCGGAAGTTAATTGGGACGATGTTCGTCCGCCGTCAGTCCAAAACTACTTCCACGAACCACCGGTCATGCATCATGTGGAGGTTGATGTTGATAAGGCAAGTCCCATTTACTCCGCTAAGGAAGAGTTGGATGCAATTAACAAGACGCTGCGGGTATCCTGGTTTACGCGGCGGCTGTCCGATGTTGTGCCAAACCCTTGGCGGGCGGCTCAATTCGTCTTTGAATTATTTGATGAGTTAAGGGCAAGCGGCCGGTCGGATGAAGACATATTTGATAATCGCGCTGGATATGCCGAACAGTTGAAGACGCATTTGCGCTCGGAGCGCGACCGCTTGTCCAAAGCAATTTTCGAGAGGAAACTCAAAGATGGGCTGATTCAATTTGATCTATACACCGAGCCGAGTCATAGATTACCAGACGATATCCCACTGCTGATTGGAGATAGAGACCACACCCTGGAACGCGGCGGTACGCCAGTGCAATTGAATCTTTTCGACAAAGTTTTCGAGAAACAATTTGACTCGGATTTGGAAAAAGACTTTGCCTTTCATTTGGAGCGGCAGCCGCTGCAATGGTGGCATAGAGTCCAGCGGGAATACTATGTGCTTGGCTGGCGGCGAGACAGGATTTACCCGGATTTCGTAGCCTTCGGTGACATAAGCCTCAACATTTTTGAGACAAAAGGCGACCACCTGCGCGGCAATCCGGATACGGAATACAAAACCGAGGTATTCCAGCTCCTGGAACAGCACTTCAATGGACTGGACAGTCCTGTTCGCGTGGAAGAACATAAGCAACGACAGGGCAAGTTTGCTATAGTGTACGAGTCTGAGTTTCCAGTCATAGAGCATTAATCATCGTAGCCGATTTACTAACGAGCCGACATGCACAAATTATTCACCTACGGCACACTGCGCGACCCCGCCACCCAGGAAAGGCTGCTCGGGCGCACCCTGGGCGATGGCCTGCCGGACACCCTGCGCGGCTATCGCCTGGCCAAGCTCACCGGCATCCACTTCGTCTATTCCATACTGCAGCCCCAGTCCGGCTCGACCGTTGACGGCGTACTCTTCGAGGTCACGCCGGACGAGCTTGAGCAATTGGACGAGTACGAAGGCGAAGCCTATCAGCGCATCAGCGTTACACTGGTTAGCAAGACGCGCGCCTGGGTCTACTGCGAGAATCCAAAATCCAGCTTCCGCATTCACATCGAAGCGCCTGATTAAGCCTGGCTCCGCCCTGCAGGACGCCGCCGCCAACCAGCAGAATTCACAGGAGACAATATGCAGAAAGAAGCGCTAGGTATCGGCGTCATCGGCATGGGCTGGATGGGACAGGTACACGCGCGCTCCTACAGCCTGGCGCGGCAGCGTTTCCCGGCTGATGGCGCGGCGGCGCGGCTGGTCATCTGTTCCGACACTGTCGAGGCGCGGGCGCAATCCGCTCGCGATGCGCTGGGATTCGCTAGCGCGACTACCCGCTGGCAAGACGTCGTCGAGCACCCCGATGTTAATATCGTCAACATCGCCACGCCCAACAACCTGCACGTCGAAATCGTTGCCGCCGCCGCAGCAGCCGGCAAGCACATCTTCTGCGAGAAGCCGGTTGGGCGCTCGCCCGAAGAGACCGCGCGGATCGAAGCCATCGCCCGCCGCGCCGGCGTCATGTCCTTCGTCGGCTTCAATTATCGCTGGGCGCCGATGGTGCTGCACGCCAAGCAATTGATCGACCAGGGCAAGCTGGGCGAGCTGACGCAGTATCGCGGGCGCTTCTTCAGTATGTACGGCAGCGATCCGCTGGGATTGCTCTCCTGGCGCTTCGACCGTGACATCGCCGGCTATGGCGTACTCGGCGATATCATGGCGCATGTGACCGACATGGCGCATTATCTTTGCGGCGGCGTCAAGCGCTTGGTCAGCAACTCGCATACATTCATCAGCGAACGCCCCATCCCTATACCGGGCAAAGGCACGCATTATTCGCGCGGCGCCCCCGACGACCCCAAAGGCGCGGTCAGCAACGAAGATTATGTGGGCGCTCTGGTCGAATTCAAGAACGGCGCGCGCGGCGCATTCGAAGTCTCCCGCACGATATTCGGGCCCAAGAACCAGATGGCTTTCGAGCTCAACGGGACACAGGGCGCGCTCAACTGGGACTTTGAGCGCATGAATGAATTGCAGCTCTACTTGCCCGATGCCGATTGGGGCCACGACGGCTATATCCGGCTGGTTGGCGGCGACCGCTACCCCTTCCACGGCAACTTCAATCCCGGCGACGGCAGCGGCCTGGGCTACGAAGACATGAAAATCATCGAGGCGCGGCATTTCTTGCAGGCGGTGGCGCAGGGGCAGCCCTGCGCGCCGGATTTCAGGGACGCGCTGGCGGTGGCCGAGGTTCATGCCGCCATGATCCGCAGCTGGAGCGGCGGCGGTTGGGAAGATGTCACCAGCCTCAGACTGGACTCGCCATGAAAGACCTGGCCCTGCGCGGGGCAATTTACAGCCCGGTCGCCGATCCCTTTTTGAACCCGCCTGAAGATTGCGCCCTCTACGAAGCGGACGGCCTCATCTGGATTCGCGGCGGCCGCATCCAGGCCGTCGGCTACTATGGCGCAATCAGCCAGCTGCTGCCCGATGATATTGAGATCCGCCATTATCCCGATTCGATTCTGATGCCCGGCTTCATCGACGCGCATATCCACTACCCGCAGGTCGAGATCATCGGCTCCTACGGAACGCAGCTACTGGAATGGTTAAACAAATACACCTTCCCCACCGAGGCGAAATTCAATGACCCGGCGCACGCGCGGCGCATCGCGGCCTTCTTCATCGTCGAGCTGCAGCGCAATGGCACGACCGCCGCCTCGGTATTTTGCACCTCCGCGCCCGGCTCGGTGGACGCCATCTTTGAGGCGGCGCAAGCGGACAATATGCTGCTGCTGGCCGGCAAAATGATGATGGACAGCCACGCGCCGGCGGAGATCCTGGATACGGCGCAATCGAGCTATGACGACTCCAAAGCGCTGATCGAACGCTGGCGCAATCGCGGACGCTGTCTATACAGCGTGACGCCGCGTTTCGCCCTCACCAGCAGCCCGCGGCAGCTCGAGCTGGCCGCCGCCTTAATGCGCGAGTACGCTGAGGTCCGCCTGCAATCACATATATCCGAGAATCGCGCCGAAGTGGCGCGCGCCGCCGAGCTCTACCCTGAGCGCGCCAATTACACTGACATTTACGACCACTACGGGCTGCTGGAGGAGCGGGCGATTTATGGGCACGCCATCCACCTGTCCGAGGGGGAGCTGCGCCGCTTCCACGAGACCGGCGCCAAAATCGCCCATTGCCCCACCTCCAACTTTTTCATCGGCAGCGGACTCTTCGACATCGCCAAGACGCGGGACGCCGCGCGTCCGGTCACGGTCGGCCTGGGCACGGATGTTGGCGGCGGCACCAGTTTTTCCATGCTGCAGACGATGAACGAAGCTTACAAGATGGCGCAGTTGCGCGGCATCTCAGTGACGGCGGCGCAGAGCTATTTCCTGGCTACGCTCGGTAGCGCCCAGGCGCTGGGCATCGCCGACCGCGTCGGCAAATTGCAGCCGGGTTACGCCGCTGATATCGCCGTCTTGGATCCGCGGGCGACGCCGCTGCTTGAGCTGCGCGCTGAAGCGGCCGAGTCAATTGATGAACTGCTCTTCGCGCTGATGATCTGCGCCGACGACCGCGCGGTCGAGGCGACCTATGTCGCGGGTGAATTGGTACACGACCGGAACGGCTGAGCCCTCTTCGCTCTACTGAACCGTAACCGTTGCCAAATTGATATAGGCGCCGCCGGCGACCGGCAGGCGCGCCATCGGGTCCTTGATATCGTAGAGTCCGGCGATCAGCGTGTATTCGCCCGTGGGCAGATCGGATGGAATCTGCAGGGCGTGATTGTCGACGATGGCTGCGCCGACCGGCCAGGTGGTCGTCATCGCCGAGCCGCCGGCGGGCTCGCTGTCCCGCTGCGCCGCCAAGCGCCCCTGCGCGTCCAGCAGCTGCAGGAAGACCTTGTAGCGCTGCGACAACGCCGCCCTCGTGCTCCAGACCAATTGCACGGCCAGCGCGTCTCCGGCGCTGACCACATCGGCGCCCAGAGCGTAAGCCTGCAAAACGATACTGTCACCGAGCGCCTGCCCCGCTGCCATCAATTCGCCCAGCGTTGACATAGTTTCGTAGCGCGCATAGCGCAGGTCGTCGACCCAGCGGTCGCTGATCTCGAAGGCATGGTTGTTGAGAGTCGTTTCTATCACCAGGTTGGGGTCCTGCTGGTCGGCGCCGTAAAAGATGACATGCAGGCGATTGTGCGCCGCGATGATTTCCAGGACCTGGGCTTTCGTTATGTCGTCATCCGCCACCGTTGGCAGGCCGAAGACGGGGGCGCCGGCCTGATAGTAGTAACCCAGCAATTCCTTTAAGCCCAGGGCGCTGACGATCACGGCGTCGCCGGGCTGCAGGTCGCTTTCCATCCGCCGCGCCAGACCGCGCATGTCATCCCGCCGGAAATCAGGATGATGCGATAAGTCTTCCAATCCTCGAAGGAGCGCTATGAAAAAGACGGTCAATGCCATAGCGGCCGCGGCCCTGGGGATTTGACGCAGGAGCCAAAGCCCGCGGCCGATGCGGGACCTCCACAGCAGCCAGACCCCGCGCCCTGCCCACAGGGCGAAGGCAAGCTGCGTCGGCAATAAAAAGCGCAGAAAGCTATCCGCCAAGCCGACGACGAGATAACCCGCCAGCGACAGCAGCGCCCAAGCCGCCGGCAGATAATCGCTCCACCAGTCGCGCTTGCGGGATGTCGACGGTTTCAGGCCGAAGAGCAGAAAGAGACCGACTGCGACGGTCACCAAGCCGACATTCGCTTCGATGGCGCTGCCGATGGCTATGTATCCCAGAGTTTGATACTGAACCTGGCTGGCGGGCTGAAGTTCGGTGAAACTCAGCTTATGCCCCAACTGCGACAATGCTATCGGCAGCCAAGGCAGAAACAGGACCATCGTCAGCAGGTAGGGCATCAGCAGCCTTAGCAAGCGCTGCCAGATAGGGGGCGAGAGTCGCTCAGCCGGCCGTTGGCTAAGGTATGTAAAGCAGAGCCAGAAAGCCGCCAGCGCCACCTGCGTCAAAATAATGAGGGCGTAGGCATAGTGGCTGTAAATCCCGAGCGCGTTGACCAAGCCCAAGACGACCATGCGCTTCACTGGAGCGCGGCGCTTGCCGCGCGTTGCTTGATTGCGCAGCCAGCCGACAAAGAGCCACATACTGGCGCCGGCCACCGCCGTCAGCATGGCGTACATGCGCGCCTCTTGGGCATAATAGATATTAAAACTGTTGAGCGTCAGCAGCGCAGCCGCCGACAAGCCCGCCAGCGGATGATAGAGTCGCCGGCCCAAGGCGTAAGTCCAGGCGACGCTGAGGATACTGCACAAGGCGGACAGTGCGCGCAGGGCGAATTCCGACGAGCCGGTCACATCCTGCCACCATCCGAGCAGCGTGAAATAAGCCGGCACATGCACGTTGCGCGGCAAGATCTCAATCAGTTCCGGCAGCGTACGCAGGGAATGCGCGTAAGCGACGCCTTCGTCATACCATAATGACTGCTCGCCCAGGCGCTGAAAACGAAGCGCTGTCGCCAGCAGCAGAATCGCCAGGATCAAGCCGGCCGACAGCAGCCGCAGCCATTGATCAGCCCCGCGCCCAGGTGGTAGGCGGCTCCCGTTGATCATCGCGCGCGCTGCGCCCAGGCCAGCAGAATCGTCGCCAGCGTCACAAGCGCGCCGGCGGCGGCCAGCGCCAGCCAGGCTAACAGGCGATTGGCGCCGCGATCGTAAACCCTGATCTCATCGACGACCAGCGGGCCCGCGCCGAAGGCTACTTGACGGGATTGCGCCAGCCCGTCCGACAGCGGAATGCGACTGACGCGCCAGCTGGAGGCCACGTCCTCGGGGGCGCGCCAGCGAATATCAAGCGCCGTCCCCCGCGCTTTGAAAGCCAGCCCGTCCGCGAATTCCACCGCGCGCCCGAAGCGGGCGGTCGGGTCGACGATGTCTTCGCCGGCGCCCGTTATCTGCCAGGTCTCGGCTTGATAAGCGCCGCGATACAGCGCCGGCTCAGTCTCCAGAATGTAGTCGCGCACACTGTGGTAAACGGGCAGGGGCGTGAACGTCGGCTTCTCAGGCTGATAATCCGGCTCCACCATGCGGAAATAATAAAAGGCTTGGTCGGCTTCAAAGGGGTCCTTGCGCGTGAAGAACCAATACATCACATTGCCGACCCACTGCCATTCCTGCTGGATGCGGTCGTATAGCAGCGGCATATAACGCGCCGCCTGCTCCTGCGTCGCGTTGCCATAATTGCCATAAAGCGAGATCTGGTCGGCCGGCAAGTCGGCATCGAGGGTGGCGTTCCAAGCCGCCTCGCTCAGCCAAATCGGCTTGTGGGCGTCGCCGTTGCGCACCATGATATCGCGATAATAGCTGTGCCGCCCAACGTTGACGCTGGTGGCGCGCAGCCGCCGGTCAGTCGGTCCGCTGCGCAGGCCGTATCCCTGTGCCGACAGCACATCGAAGCAATCGCCGCCGCCTAGATCATAAAGCTCCTGCAAGAACACCAGATCGCTCAAATCGCGGTTGCCATCCAGCGCGATGGTGGGGGCTATGGCGCCGCTAATGACGACGATAACCGGGTCTATCGCCTTGAGCGTCGCGTAGGCGCCGCATAACATGTCCACGTAGCCGGCCGGGTCAATGGGGTTATTGCCCCACTCCGGGTAGATATTCGGTTCATTCCAAATCTGATAGTGGCTGACGCGTCCGCGATAACGCGTCGCCACCGCCCGCGCGTAATTAAAATAATCTTGCAAATCGTCGGGCGGCGCGCTGTCGCCCTCGTCGGGATTGGCGCGCGTCCAGGCTGGCGGATTGCTCAAGCGAACCATCAGCCGCAAGCCGTAGGACGCGCTCAAGTCTACGATCTGGTCGTATTTGACCCAGGTATCGGGCACATCCGGCCGACCGTCGCCGTTGAGATCGCGCGAGTCGCTGAATTGACCGCGCCCGTCCACTTCCAGGTCTTCCCAGGGGAATTCCTGCCGCAGCCATGCGAAGCCGGCGTCGCTGATCATCCGCAGCTTGGCCTCGATTTTGGGGCGCTCGACTTCTTGCTCGAGGAAGGTATTGATGCCGTAGGGAATCGCCGCCTTGTGGTCGATCGGCGCCAGCGGCTCAGTCTCAAGCGGCGCGCGGATGAGGTTGCCGGCCACTTCCACCAAGCCGCGCAGTTGACCCGGGGCGCTTTCTTCGCCGGTTTGCGACCACATGAATTGCCAAGCCAAACCGCGGCTGCGCAAGTCCATAGCCAGCAACAGCGCAAGAGCGGCCAGAGCCAGAATGACGAGCAGGCCGCGTCGGCGCCAGTATTTGGCGGAGTCTGTTCTTGCCTCCCTCATGCGCCGCATTATAGCCAAGCGCGCTTAAATGGAATAGCGCAGTGGGCGCCAGCAGAGCAATCGCATCAGATTATTTTTACCACCGAGTACACCGAGGACACTGGGATTCTTCCGGAAATTCCCATCGCTAGAATTATGTTGCAATCGACATAAACTGATTCTGGCGCGATTGCTCTGATGTGTTGGGCAAAATTAACTTGCGTTGTGATTTTTTGTGATATACTGAGAAATATAAAGAAATATAGGATAAATTGTATGAATATATTCATGATTTGCACAAAGAAATTCCAATACATACATTCTGATAGAAGGAGGCTGCTATTCACTCGGCTCTTGCCAATTGCCGCTCTTCTTCTGCTTGTGGGCGTCAGCGCGCTCCCCGCGCTTGCGCAAGAAAGGCTGCCCGCCCCGGCGCCTCAGACATTTGTGCATGGGGTGAATGATAAAGCTGGTGGTCGGCTATGTGATCCAGAGACGGGCGAGTGTATCAGTTATGATGCATCAAAGTGCATTGATGTGTCTTTTACTGCAATTGATGGGGTAAACCTTCGTGACTATGCCATACGGCTCTGGTATGGTAAGAACCAAGCAGGGGTAGTGGCTGGATATGATCGCTATCCCAAGAAGTGGTTTAATCCCTGGGATTGGCATAAGACTCAATCGCCTGAGATAGGTGGCGGCATCACACCAATTGGCGATTGGCCTGACAGCGGCAATTATGTTGAATTCACTTTATGCGGGCTTGCTAGCGGCCAAACCGTGAAGCTGAAGTTCAGAGCCGAAGACGCTCGGGAAAATTCGCAATACAAATATGGCGAAAAGACCAAGGGCATAAAAGTCAAGCTCTAAGCTGTGCTGCTTGCGCCACATCCCTAGCCGTAGGGGGCGAGCCATGGCGCGCGACCTACAAGGCTTGTCCGATGCGGGAGAGTCCGCCTGTTGTCGTTGACGACCTGGCATTGCTCAAAATCGCCCATAGCCAAACCAGCTTCCCCTCATTGATATGGGGGACTGAGGGGGTAGGCCCCCGGGCGGTAGCGCGCCGGCCAGTACCGGACAAGCCTTACAGTTTACGACATGAATACATATTAGCATTGCCCTGACGCCGAGCGCAGGGCAACCGCATCAAATTGAAATTGCGCTGACATCGACGATTTTCCCCGCAACATTGGTGATCTTTAGGGACGATTCTGTACTTCGTCCGAAATTTGCAGACCATTTTCAACGAGCGCCTCACCAAAAGTCCTTGGATTTTCAGCATTTCCGTGGCGAGCGGCGCATTATGATTTTGGTGCGATTGTCCTGCCCCCGCGCGGCCAAGTTTTGATTTGCAGCGCCAGATGTGTTTAACTTGACAAAAGGACTTTGGGCCGCCGCATGATCATGAGACTCTACATTGTTGCGCTTCTGCTGCCATTGGCGCTGGCCCCCGCTCAAGCGCAGGGCCTGCTTGAGCGGGCGGACTGCCTCACAGTCCCGGCCGGGCATGTGGCGCGCTGCGGCTATGTGACCCTGCCGCAAGATTATGACGGTCCAAGCGACCCGAAGGTCGAAATCTATTTTACGGCGATTCAAAGCCGGCATAGCGCGCCCCAGCCCGACCCGCTGGTTTATCTGGTTGGGGGTCCCGGCAGCAGCGGCTCGCAGCTATTACAGACCTCCTTCAACAAATATCTGCGCGCCTTCGCCAGCGACCGCGATATTATCGTCATCGATCAGCGCGGCGCCGGGCTTTCCAATCCACCGCTTTACTGTCGCGAAGCCTTGTTTCGCCTGGATGAGATCCTGCAGAGCCACCACGCCGATTATGCTGAACTCATGCTCGATATCCTTAGGGAATGCCGTCAGCGGCTTTCGGCTAAGGGTGTGCGTTTCGACACCTTTCACAGCGTCAACATTGCCCGCGATGTCGTCAACGTGATGCTCTCCTTGGGCTACGAGCAGTGGAATCTGGTGGGCGTGTCTTACGGCTCGCGGCTGGCGCTGACCATGATGCGGGATTATCCGCAATATCTGCGCAGCGTAATCCTTGACTCGGTGTATCCGCCGCAGGCTGATATCTACCTGGACGCTTATTATCATGCCGAACGAGCGCTGTCGGCGCTTTTCGCGGCCTGCGAGGCTTCCGCCGTTTGCAGCGCCCGCTATCCCGACTTTGAAACGCTGTTTTACCAGCTCTTCCACCAACTGAACCAGAAGCCGCTGGTGGCGCAGTATCAGCCGCGCGGCAATCAGGAGTTGAACATCGAGGTCAGCGGCTATCGCCTCTACGACTGGGTCTTCAGTTGGCTCTATGAAGTGGATTCCATCAAGCTGATCCCGCGCCTGGTCTATGACTTGCAGCAAGGCCGTACCCGAGACCCGGTACGCATCGGCCTGAGCTACGAAGCGTCCATGACTTCCCTCAGCCTGGGCATGCACTATACCGTGCAGTGCCAGGAGGAATACGGCTCGGCGCAAAACCGCGATTACGCCGGCATGCTGCAGGCGCACCCGCATCTGAGCGGCTACCTGCGCTACCCGGTCGAAGGCGCGGCGACCTTGTCAAGGCTCTGCGATTTGTGGGGGGCGAAGGCGCGGCCGCCACAGGCGAATGCGCCAGTGACAAGCGATATCCCGGCCTTGCTGCTCTCCGGCAACTTCGACCCCATCACGCCGGCTGCTTATGCCGAGCAAGCGCGAGAGACGCTCTCGGCGGCTTTTAGTTTCGTCTGGCCGCATGTGGGCCACGGCGTTCTGCGCTCGGATCGCTGCGCCGTGCGCATAGCCAAGGCTTTCCTCGTGGATCCGCATACAGAGCCGGACAGCAGCTGTATCGCCAGCACGCGCGCAATAGACTTCCAGTAGCTTGCGCGCGCTTTTACGCTAAGCGCTTCAGCTTGCCCGCTCAATAAAGCAATACAGCTTCCGCAGGATATTTTTCGCGCGCTGGCGCCTGCTTAATAGTCCGTAAGCGAGCCATTGGCATTGCGTAGGCTGGCCGTCAAGTTACTGGAAGAGAAACCGCTAATATTATGCTGGAGTAAAAGTAGAGGAGGGCAACAATGCGAAAATACTTTGATTCAACTAGAGCTTGCCTTCGACTGATGATATTATGCGGCTTGCTGTCGGGCGGCCTGACCTTGGGACAGAGCCTGCCCAGCGCGGAGTTTGCCGCGAATGTGGCGGCATCTCCGGATCCGCTTCACCAGGTGGTGCTGCCGCGCCTCTATGCCGTCATCGGGGCGGATATATCGCCAACGCTGGGCGACGCGACGCTTATCAACCGATTCCGGTTCATCGTGTCGCTGGCCATGGTTGACGCGGCTGCGCCTTACCATCCGACGGCGGTTGGCATGTATTCCCGCATTCCGCGGCGCCCAGAGGCGGAATGGACTGACGCCAATATCAACACTGCGATGCTTCACGGCGCTTACCAGGCCCTGATGGGCTTGCTGCCGGAGCGCCAAAATGTCTGGCGCGATATGATGCGCGATATCGGCTTGGACCCGGATAACGCGAGCGAAGATCTGATTTCAGCGGTCGGCATAGGCAATGTCGCCGGCAAAGCCGCGCACGACGCCAGGCTCCACGATGGCGTCAATCAAGTAGGGAATTACCAGGACACGACCGGGTATATGCCGGTCAATTCCGCCTACGAGCTGCGCGATCCATCCCGCTGGCAGCCGGGTATGCGCCGGCAGGGCGTGGGTGTGTATACGGTGCAGCACTTTGTCACGCCGCAACTTTCCAATATGGAGCCTATGGCGCCATTCAACCCGCGCGAACTGCGGGTCGCTCCGCCGACTGCCAGCCATCCGGAAAATCTGGAGGCTTATCAAGCGCAAGCCGACGCCGTGCTGCGGATCTCGGCGGAACTCACCGATGAGATGAAGATGCAGGCCGAGCTCTTCGATAACAAGGTCGCTTCCTTGGGTTTGTCCTACATCCATCTTGCAAGCGAAATGGGCTTGTCGCCAGCCGATATCGCGCGCGGCTATTTCCTCAAGGCCTCAGCCTGGATGGACGCCGCGATTGTGACTTGGCAGGAGAAGCTGCGCTATGACGCCATCCGCCCGAACAGCGCGATCGCCTACCTGTACGGCGACCAGCCTGTGACGGCATGGGGCGGTCCCGGCCAAGGCGCGCGCGAAATAGCGGCCAAAGACTGGAGAGCGTACCTGCCCGAGCCGGATCACCCGGAATATCCCTCCGGCAGCACCTGCGGCTGTTATGCCCATGCCCGCGCTTTGCAGCGCTACAGCGGCGGCGATGAGCTGGATTGGAGCGTCAGTTACCCCGCCGGCTCGTCGCGGATTGAGCCGGGACTAAGGCCAGCCCGCGATCTGACGCTGACATTTGACACCTGGTCTGATTTCGCCCATGCCTGCGGGCAATCGCGGCATTGGAGCGGCGTTCACTTCGCCGCCGCCGTTGAAGCCAGCGCGAACTATTGCAGCACTTTCGGCGACAGAGCCTATGAGTACTTCCAATCGCTGATGGATGGCAGCGCGCCCTTGCGGCAGCCAGCGCAGGCTTTGCCGGCAGACCCCTGGCTATCATCAGAGCGGGCGGCGCCGGCGCCAATCGTCGTGCCCGAAAATACCTATCCCACGCCGCAGTCATGTGAATTCGCAGGCGACTCGGTCTCTGTCACCGCCGTCAATAATGGCGCATTTTGCGAAGCTGTGGACAGGACTGGCCTATCGGCGCCGGCCGAAGCTCTTGAAGCAGTCGCCATCTCCGGCGAAATGGACTTCGGCGCTCAAGTCTGTTTTGGGCAGCCCGGTTCAATCATCCTGCTGGAAGCCGACGGCCTCGCGCCCAGCTACCAGGAATTGCCCAGCTACCAGGCAAGCGACTCGACCTGCGCCTGGATCAAGCGACCCGGCACAGTAGTTTTAGTGGCCGCGCCGCCGGAATTGTCGGATTGCGCGGTGACGGCCACGGCAGTTCTCAACTTCCGCCGCAGTCCTGAAAACGGGGATATTATCGGCCACATCCAGAAGGGCGAGCGGCTGCTTGTCGCCGCACGAACGCCCTACTGGTACAATGTCCAATATGGTGGCAGATTAGGCTGGATCAGCGGCGACTATGTTCAGGCGAATATCTTCTGTTAGGGAGCAACTCGCCTTCTTGAGCCGCGGCCAGGCAGCAGTCAGTTAGTCGCGGCTCGTTGTGGAAGGACCAGATGACAGTCGAAATCCTAACCATGCAAGATGTTGAGGCGGCCGCGCGAGCGGTCTCTCCCCATGTTTTGCGCACAGCCCAGCGCGTATCGCCGGGTTTAAGCGCGCGCCTGGGCTGCCAAGTCTCCCTCAAGCTCGAAATGCGGCAGCACAGTGGCTCTTTTAAGACGCGCGGCGCCTTTCACCAAATGCTAGCCCTGGGCGACGAGGCGCTGAGCCAGGGTGTGGTCGCTGTCAGCGGCGGCAACTTCGCCCGCGCCGTGGCCTATTGCAGCGGCATCCTGGGCGTCGACGCCATCGTCTGTATGCCTGAGAACGCGCCGCAGGGCTCGATTGACGCTACTCGCGATTATGGCGCTACGGTCGAATTACTGCCCGATGCCGTCGCCGCTTTCGCCCGCGCCGACGACTGGGTGAATAGGGGCCGCACCGCCCTGCACCCCTTCGACAATGCCGAGCAAATCGCCGGCAACGGCGTGGTCGCGCTGGAGATTATGCGCGATTGCCCAACCATGACCGACATCATCGTCAGCATCGGCGGCGGCGGCTTGATCGCCGGTGTCATTTCGGCGGTAAAAGCGCTTAGGCCCGGGGCGCGCGTCTGGGGCGTCGAGCCGGACACGGCACCAACCATGCGCCGCGCGCTGGACGCCGGCGAGATCGTCAATATCAAGCCGGCCTCGCTTTCGGCGACTCTCAGCGCGCCCTTCGTTAGTCAGGCGGCGCTGGACCTATGCCGCCAGCATCTGGAGGATCTTATCCTGGTCAGCGACCTGGATATGATTGCCGCTCAGCAGTATTTCATACAACAGGAAGACTTGCGCCCGGAATTGGCCGCCGCCAGCACCCTCGCGGCTGCCGAGCGCATCAAGGACCGCCTGCCGGCTGAGGCGCAGCTAGTGCTGCTGATCTGCGGCTGCAACGATTCAGCGCAAGCTGTGGCGGGTTACGCCGAGCTGCTGGAGGCCTCCGACGCTCAGCCGTAGAGTCGTCGGTAAAGCTCAACCTGGCGTTCGCGCGCCGCTTTCATCAGGCTGACAGCCTGCGCATCAGGCTGGACGACGCGGCCGATTCGCGGCGGCTTGGCGGCCGGGTCCATGCCGTCCAGACTGCGCAGCATCATCAGAGCCACACCGCGCGCTGTGATCTCAGCTTCAGCCAGCAGTTGCAGCGGACTATCAAAGACATTCGCCAGCATTTGCGCCCAAGCCGCCGAAGACTGCAGCGCGCCGCCGGCGGCCGCCACCGTCGCGCCCGGCGCTTTGAGCTGGTCGAAAATCAGCGACAAGCGGATCGCCACCGCCTCCAGATGCGCCTGCAAGATATCAACTCGGCCAGTGTTGCGGCGGATGCCATGTACGGTGCCGGAGGCGTTCGGCTGCCAGCCCGGGCTGCGCTCGCCGGCCAGCAGCGGCAGCACCGTCAGCCCGTGGCCATCGGGCGGGCGCTCGCTGAGCTGGTCTTCCAGGCCGCCATCGTCTTGCAGCAAGTCCTTCATCAGCCACTGATAAACATTGCCGCCCTCGCTGGTAGCGCCGCCTACCAGCGGCAGGCCGGCGCAGACCAAATAGCGCCACAGCCCGCGTGGCACACGCTCAATGTCTTTGACCACCCGCAGCGCTGAGGTCGTGCCCATGGTCAAGGCGATGCGGCTGCTGTCTAGCGCGCCCGAACCGATATTGGCCGCGGCGCCATCACCCAGCGCCAGGAAGAAAGGCGTGTACCGCAGCGGCCTCCAGCGAGCGGCATACTCGGCTCTCAGCCCCGTCAGCGCCCGGTCATAATCCGCCAGGCGCGGCAGTTTGCTCAGCAGGTTCTCGCCAACCAGCAGCCGCGCATATTCCCGATGCCAGTCACGGCGCGCCGTCTCCAGCAAACCGGACCAACTCGCCAGCGAATAGCTGACCGGCGCCTCGCGCCCGAACCACTGCCGGTAGAGGTAGCCGCCGATGTCGCTGACGCGGCTGATGCGCGCTTCAAGCGCTGGTTGCGCGCGTTGCAGTTGAGCGTATTGCGCTGGCAGGTAAGCCGGATGCAACCTGCAGCCCGTGGCTTGATGATAGGCGTCGGCGCGGCCGCCCAGCTTCGTCAAGAGCGCTGGAATCTCGGAACGACCCAGCGTATCGGCATAGGTCAGCACCGGCGTACAGGCCTCGCCCTCGGCGTCCAAACCCAGCCAGTTGCCGGCGAAACTGGCCAAGCCCGCCGCGCGAATCGAGCTCGCCGCCGGATGATTCAAGATCTCGTCCAGGCAGGTTTCGACCAGGCGCCGCAACTCAGCCGCATCGGCTGTGGCGCGCCCGGCGCTATCGGTGAAGAAGTCGTGTTTGCGGCTGCAAATCGCGCCGTCGATCAGCCGCGCGTCATCATCAAAGAGCAGCGTCCGCGCCGATGAACTGCCGAGGTCGATAACGAGCAAACTCACCGGCGGAGGCCCCTCGCTCAAGCAAGCTCTAGGCGCTGAGGATCGCCTCGATGCGCGTCAGCTCTTCCTCGCTGAAATCCAGGTTGTCAAGCGCGGCAACGGCGTCGGCGACTTGCTCCGGTTTGCTGGCGCCGATCAGCGCCGAGGTCATCTCGGGGTGACGCAGGGTCCAAGCCAGCGCCAGTTGCGCCATATTCTGGCCGCGCTCCCGGGCGATGGCGTCAAGCGCTGTCACTTTGTCTATCTTTTCCTGGGGCAGACGGTCGCCCCAGTCCAGCTTCACTGCGCGCGAATCGCCCGGCAGCGCGCCGATATATTTGTTCGTCAGGATGCCTTGATCGAGCGGCGAGAAGCAGATGCAGCCGATGCCTTCATCGCCCAGCACATCAAGCAGGCCGTCTTCGATCCAGCGGTCGAACATGTTGTAGCGCGGCTGGTGGATCAAGCAGGGCGTACCCAATTCCTTTAAGATGCGCGCGGCTTCCCGCGCCATTTCGGGCCTATAGCTGGATATGCCGGCGTAAAGCGCGCGTCCGCTGCGGACGATGTGGTCAAGCGCGCCCATGGTCTCTTCCAGCGGCGTATCCGGGTCGGGACGATGGCTGTAGAAGATGTCGAAGTATTCCAGGCCCGTGCGCTTGAGGCTTTGGTCGCAGCTGGCGATCAGGTACTTGCGCGAGCCCCATTCGCCATAGGGTCCATCCCACATGCGGTAGCCGGCTTTATTTGAGACGACTAGTTCATCGCGGTAAGGCGCCAGGTCCTGGCGGAAGATCTGCGCGAAAGTCTCTTCAGCCGAGCCCGGCGGGGGGCCATAATTGTTGGCGATGTCGATGTGCGTAATTCCCAAATCAAAGGCCGCGCGCAGCATGTCGCGGCAGTTTTCCAGTTGATCCACGCCGCCGAAATTCCACCAGATGCCCAGCGATATCGCCGGCAGCAAGAGCCCGCTGCGGCCCGTGCGCCGATACGACATCGAATCATAGCGATTGTCCGCTGCCCGATATACCATGTGTCGCTCCCTTGATCTTCGTCTGTCAAAGTCCGCGCCTACTATAGCGTATCGCCTCGCAGTTCCCAAGTGCGGCCGGGTGCGGGAGTGGTTATGAGGTGGACTTGAAAAACCCACCAGACATAGAAGAATCTCTGTGTCCTATGTGCCCTCTGTGGTGGATCGCCCAATATTAATATCGAGTTATGTGCGCTTCCTTGAAACACAGCACTCCCGCGCGCAGACCGGCTTGCCCGCCCCGCCTGTGCTATAATCGACAACTGTAAAAGCGGGAGACATAATCCGCATTGACCAGGCACTTCCACCCGGCGCATCGCCGGCAAGCGATACAGTGGGCGCGGAATCTGACCCGGCGTCAATACTTCGTGCTGGATACTGAAACCACCGGCTTGAGCGCGACCGACGAAATCCTGCAAATCGGCATTGTCGACGGCGACGGCGCAACGGTCTTGAATCAGCTCATCCGGCCGACGATTCCCATCCCCTCCGGCGCATCGGCGATTCACGGCTTCCACGACCGGGATGTGGCCGGCGCGCCCAGTTTCAAAGCTATCTACATCAAACTGTCGACACTGCTGGCCGGGCAAGTGGTTGTAGCCTATAACATGGACTTTGACTGGCGCATGCTGCAGCAGACCGCCGCCCGCTTTCGCTTGCCGGATTTGCGCATGGGCAAGCGCGACTGCGCCATGAAGCAGTACGCCCGCTTCAAAGGCCTTCGCCAAAACAACGGTCGCAACTATATCTGGCATAAACTCAGCGTCGCCGCGCGACAAGAGGGCCTGGCGCTGACGAAAGCCCATGACGCGCTCGACGATGCCAGGATGACGCTGGCGCTGATCAAGAAGATGGCGGAATCGGGCTAGCTGGATACCGGCTCGACAGGCAACATCGCCGCCCCATTAACCCCAATCTCAACCAGCCGCGCCGCCAGAAAGTGCATCATGCGTTTGTGCGAATAACAGACTTGTACTTAAATGAGATTGGATAAGCGTCTCACCTGTGCAAATTGGCGCGTATGGATTCAACTGCGCGCTTTATACTTGTTTGCTTGAGCCCCGGCCGCGCCCTGTAATCAAGCGGCGGCGCCAGCCAGCCAGCAGAAATTGATTGGCCGAAGTTGAGGAGTGCGATCAGCCGTGAAGAACCCAAGACTCAATCTTATGATTTACGTTTGTATCGTGATGTCCGTCTGCCTGCTGCCGATCGGTCTTGCGCAAGCAGCGGATATCACGGTTGACGCCGATTGCAGCCTGGCGAACGCTATCCGCTCCGCGAACGAAGCGGGCGTGGTCGTGCCTCGCATCAATTGCGAAGTCGGCGACTCCGCAAGCGCTGAAGCGAAAATTGATGAAGCGACCGGGGCGACCCTGCCGGCCGGCCAGGACACGATCATACTTGATGTCACCGGAACGGACGACGGCGCGATCCTGCTTGACTCCACCCTGTTGGTGTCATCAGAAATAGTCCTTGAAGGCAAGGGCTTTAGCGTCAATGGCGGCGGCAAGCAGATCTTCAATGTCACAGCCGGCTCGCTGACACTCAAGAACCTGACCCTGTCCAGCGGATTCAGCCCAACCAACGGCGGCGCCATCGCGGTAAGCAATGCGGCGCTGACGCTAAAGAACAGCGTGGTCAGCGGCAGCGGAGCGCAGGGCTTGGGCGGCGGCATCTATGCCCTCGACAGCGATGTCACGCTGGTCGACAGCGTGGTCAGCGGCAATGTAACCAACGCCAATGCCGAAGACTTTGAGCCGGTCGCGGACGAGCAAGACGATACCGAAGCCGATGCGGAGGCCCAAGCCGACACCAGGCTGGCAGCGGCGGATCTGCCCGATGCCAACCGCGTTTCCGGCGGCGGCATATACTTCATCAGCGATTCCAACCGCCTCCTCGTCGAAAGAAGCGGTATAGACAGCAACATCTCGCCGGGCCGAGGCGGCGGCTTGTACATTGAGGGCGGCAGCGCCGTCATCAACAACTCAACCATCAGCGGCAACAGCGCTGGCCTGGACGGCGGCGGCGTCTACAGCGCCAGCGCCAGCAGCGTGACGCACGCTACGATTATCGGCAACAGGGCTCCCGACGGCGGCGGCATCGTCGATGACTTCCTGCTCCAGCTTTACAACAGCATCCTGAGCGACAATGAAGGCGGCGACTGCGTCGGCTCGCTGAACGCCAATCTGGGCAACATCATTAAGGACGCCTCCTGCAATCACGATGGCTTGACCGCTGACCCCGAATTGCTGCTGCTGACAGGAGCGCCAGCCTACTACTTGCCGCAAGCAGGCAGTCCAGCCATCGACGCAGCCTCCCCCGCCTACTGCCTGGCTGCCGACCAACGCGGAATCGAGCGCGCGCCCGCGGCCTGCGACATCGGCGCGTCCGAGAACCAGGCAGGCGCCTTCAGATTCCAGGTTCAAAGCGCGCAATCTGATCTGACGCCCGGTTCCGGGGATACGGCAAGCGGCGGTCAAGACCAGTCAAGCGTCATTGAGCTTGGCGAGGCTAATGGCGCCACTGACGCAGCGGCCGATGCGGCAACCGGCGCAGAGGCTGATGTAACGACCGACACAGCTGCTGAGCCTGAGCCAACCGCGATGCCTTCAACATGCGCGGATTTGCCGGGGCACATAACTGTAGCCGGCTTGGACAACGGCAGTGAAGTTGACTGTACCCATCTCGATTACAATACCCTGGGCAATCAGTTGCTGCTTAACAGCGGCGCGCTGCAAGCCATTGATATCTCCGGCTCGATAGCGAATCCGCTGCAGGTCTGTTTCCTGCACGACACGGGCGCTATCCTCTTGCTTGACGCAGCCAATGAGCCGCGCGATATAGCGCCCTTGCGCACCACCACCGCAGCCGGCTGGCAATGCGCCGATGTAGATCGCCCCGGCAGCGTCGTGCTCATGCCGCTGGCCTTCTTCGCGTCAGGCGCTATCCCGGAACCGATCTGGAATCTTTCCAACTGCGCCGTTACCACCACCGATATTCTGAATTTGCGCGCTTTGCCGACCACAAGCAGCGACCGAGTCGCCAGCGTACTGAACGACGTCCGCTTAACTGCCGACCAGCGCGCTACCTTCTTCTACCGCGTAAATTACTACGGAATCGTCGGCTGGCTCAGCAAGGATTACCTGTCGTTTTCCGGCGACTGCGCCTAGCGCCTGCGCAAAACTGCCAAAACGCCCTTCCCTGTCACTCCTTCCCTGCTAGATGGGAGGGGCGTTTTTTTGCAGGCGGCGCCGGCAGTCGCCCTACTCCCTGTGACACAATCGACCTATAATCCCGCTGCTATCGATGTGGACAAAGAGGCAATGCCATGCGCTTTGATGACAAGGTGGTCCTGGTCACCGGCGCTTCGCGCGGGATAGGCCGCGAAATCGCGCGGGCATTCGCCGCGCGCGGCGCCAAAGTCGCCCTGCATTACCACAGCAATCTGGCCGCCGCCCAAGCCACTGCGGCGCTGCTGGAAGGCGCCGGGCATATGCTCGCGCTAGCGGACATCGGCGATCCGGCCGCGGTCAAAGCCCTGGTTGACGCGGTGGTGGAGCGCTTCGGGCGGCTGGACATTCTGGTCAATAACGCCGGCATCTACGAAGAGCGGCCGCTCACGGAAACCAGCTACGAGGAATGGGTCGACTACTTCCCGCGTATCGCGCGCGTTAATCTGTATGGCGCGGCCAACGCCATCTATTGCGCGGCGCAAGTGATGATGAGGCAGGGCGGCGGCCGCATCGTCAACATTTCATCGCGCGGCGCTTTTCGCGGCGAGCCGACCGCCCCGGCCTACGGCGCCAGTAAAGCCGGCCTCAACAGCTTGGGCCAATCGCTGGCGAAGCTGCTGGCGCCGCACAATATCTTCATCGGCACGGTGGCGCCGGGCTTCGTTGAGACCGACATGGCCGCCGAACGGCTGGCGCAACCCGACGGACCTGAGATCCGCCGGCAGTCGCCGCTTAATCGCGTGGCCAAGCCGGAAGAAGTGGCGCATGTCGCGCTTTTCCTGGCGTCAGCAGGCGCGGAATTCACCACCGGCGCCATCGTCGATGTCAACGGCGCCTCTTACTTGCGCAGCTGACGGCATGAAGCTCGCTGCCATTGAAACAGCGCGGCTGCGCATACGGCCATTTGCGCCTGACGACATCGACGACTGCCTGCGCTTCCGCCGCGATGTATTCGGCGGCGACGAAGCGCGCGCCAAAACTCAAAACTGGCTCGACTGGACTATCGACAGTTACCGCGAATTAGCCGGCTTGGGGCAGCCGCCCTACGCTGACTACGCCCTCGAGCTGCGCGCCGACAGCAGCAGCTTCATTGGCTCGGTGGGCATCGTGCCCACTGTCATACCCTGGGCCGCGCTAAAGGGCGAATCCTCGGACGCGCTGCTCAGCCCCGAGATCGGCCTGTTCTGGGGCATAATGCCCGCCCATCGCAATCGCGGCTACGCGGACGAAGCGGGCGGCGCGCTGCTGGATTTCCTGTTTGCCGAGCTCAAGGCGCGGCAGGTGGTGGCCACCACCGAGCATAATAACATCGCCTCGCAACGCGTCATGCAAAAGCTGGGCATGAAACTGCTGCGCAATTCGTCCAGCGAACCACGCTGGTGTCAAGTAGTCGGACTGATCACAAATCCACGCGCCAACTGATTTACCATTTGCCTAGGGCAATCGCCTAAAGTTCTTTTGCCACCGAGTACACCGAGAAGATTGAGAACACAGAGAAAAGCTGAATTGGTAATTGCGCAACAGCGAAGGTTTCCGCGTGAGCAATATTGAACTTAGGCTGAAATAGTATGAATATCTCTGTGTCCTCGTTTCAACTCAGTGTACTCGGTGGCTAAGTTTCAGCTTGACGCTTTCTTATCCCATACTCCATCAATTTGAGGCGTATGCCGTGGCCGTTGCCTACTTCGCGGGTGAATCCTGCCGCTTGATACGATATAATCTGCGCCAACATCGGGTGAGCTTCCGCGCTGCATTAGCGAATCTCGCCCACATATCGCGTATCCAATATCGGGAGAATCTCATGTACCGCAAGCTACTGTTTGTTCTTGTGCTGCTCACGCTGCTCGCGAGCGTCGCCGCAGCGCAAGATGCCTACGAATTGACGATCATGCACACCAACGATGTGCATGGTCACCACGAGCCGCAGCGCAACGGCGATGGCGGCGCCGCCCGGCAAGCGACTGTCGTCAAGCAAATCCGCGCGGAAGGCGGCAACAGCCTGCTGCTGGATGCCGGCGATCGCTTCACCGGCACCCTCTTCCACGTACAGCATCGCGGCCAAGACAGCGTACAGATCATGAACGCCATCGGCTATGATGCCATCGTGCTCGGCAATCACGAGTTTAATGAAGGCAGCGAAAAGCTGGCGGAATTCGTCCAAGGGCTGGACTTGCCGACTGTCAGCGCCAATATCGACTTTAGCGCAGACCCCTATCTGGCGGGTCTGGTCGCGCCGTCGGTTGTCTTGGAGGCAGGTGGCGAGTCGATTGGCGTCATCGGGCTGACCACACCGGAAACCGTGGTCTTGAACCTGCCCAGCAAGGATCTCGTCTTCCACGAAAACCTGGCTGAGATCACCCAAGAGCAGGTCGATAACCTCAGCGCCCAGGGCATCAACAAAATCATCCTGCTTTCGCATCTCGGCTATGCGCCAGACCTTGAGGTGGCGCAGGCGGTCAGCGGCGTCGATATCGTCGTCGGCGGGCACACCAACACCTTCCTCAGCAACGCCTACAGCGGCGCGCTAGGCGGATACCCCACCGTGCTCGAAAGCGCCAGCGGCGAGCCAGTGCTGGTCGTCCAGGCGGATACCAAGACGATCTATCTGGGGCGGCTGGATGTCGAATTTGATGACGCGGGTGTTTTGACCGACTGGGACGGCGATGCCATCTTGCTGAGCCGTTACATCAGTCCCGACCCGGAACTCAGCGAGCTTATCGCTGCCTTGGCCGCGCCGATTGCAGAGTTGACCTCGCAGCCAGTTGGCGAAACCAGCATGGCGCTGACCGGCACCAGCCCGCGCCTCTGCCGCATTGAAGAATGCTTGCTGGGCAATGTGATCACCGATGCCGTGCTGCAAGAGACCGGCGTTGACATCGTGCTGCAGAATGGCGGCGGCATCCGCGCTGATATTGACGCGGGCGAAGTGACCTTGGGCGAGGTCTTGAATGTGTTGCCCTTCGGCAACTTGGTCAGCACCTTTGATCTGACCGGCGCCGATGTACTGGCCGCGCTGGAAAATGGCGTCAGCCGCGTCCAGGTCGACGAGGACAACAACCCGATGGTCGATGGCGCCTCCGGGCGCTTCCTGCAGGTCGCTGGGCTGCGTTATACCTTTGACGCCACTCAGGAACCCGGCAGCCGCATCGTCAGCGCCGAGGTCATGCAAGACAGCGAATTCGCCGCCCTGGATATGGACGCCGTATATTCGGTCGCCAGCAACGATTATATGCGCGGCGGCGGCGATGGTTTCTCCATCCTCGAGACCCAGGCCATGAACGCCTATGACGCCGGCCGGCCGCTGGATCAGGTTGTGGCTGATTACATCGGAGCCAATAGCCCGATCAACGCCGAGCTTGATGGCCGCATCTCCCATCAGGCCGAGGAATAAAGCGCCGGGGCGCCTTGGGCGTTCCAACCCTTAGCTTCAGAAAACCGCTGGCCCCCGCCGGCGGTTTTTTTCTTGCCGGCCCGGCCGCCGATGACCCGCCGATAACGCCATGCCGCGCAGGCTTCTATGCTATATTCACTTTAGCAGCGAGACAGAGTAGCAGCCTGGCTTTGGCGTGGTCGAAAGCGAACATTTCTTCGACATCTTTTTCATATACCATCCCGTCGATATCGTCGTCGTACGGCGCATCGCCGCCCAGCTAAAGGCGCTTGGCAGCGTCTGTCGTTTCGAAGACGACGAATTCAGCGGCGGCGCTGTGGATATCGGCCTGCTCAAAGCCGATGTCTTGCGCTCCCACGCCGTCGGCATCGTGCTTTCGCCCGAGTCCGCGGCCAGCCAACTCTGCAACGAGTTGATTCAGTACGCCGTCACCAACAGCAAACGCATCGTGAGTCTGATCCTCGCTGACGATATTGACGTCGAGGTGCATCCCGCCGTCGCCGACCATCCATTTGTCTACTTCCGCGAGCAAGATCATCTGGCGGATGGCGTCGAGGATCTGCGCCACAAAATCGCGGTCGACTATGAAGTCAAGCTGCACAGCGAATTGCTGGTCGCCGCTGATCGCTGGCAGCGCCGCGGCCGCCGGCCCAGCCAGTTGCTGCCCGCTGAGCGCGTCGCCGAAGCCCGCCAGTGGCTGGCCAATGACGCCCTGCGCGCGATAAAGCCCTCCGCCCTATTGGTGGAGTACATCCACAGCAGCCGCCGCCAGCGCGCCCCGAGCGGACCAACGATTCCTTTCGCCCGGCTCAGCCTGGCGCTGCTGGCTATCATCGCGCTGATCGCCGGCTTCTTCCTGCTGCGCGCGGCTCTTGACGCCAATGCGGCTGCGCGGGCCGCCGCTGCTCAAACCAGTGTCGCGCGTACGCAAATAGCGCTGACTTCCGCAGCGGCCACCGCCGCCAGCGACAGCGCCGTCGGCTTGGTCGATGTACTGGCGGCCACCAGCGAAAGCATCGGCATAGCCGTCAGCCAGACCGCGCAAGCCCTGGCGGCAACCTCCACTCAAGCCGCTCGCGCCACGCAAACCGCGCAAGCCATCGCCACGCAGATACGCGCCACCGAAATCCACCGGCTGGCCCGCGATGCCGACGCTCTGCGCCTCGTGCGCGCGGCCGAGGCCGCCCTGGCCGCGGGCGACCGCGAACTCGCGCTGGCATTGGCCTGGACGGCGAAAGACGCGCTGGAAGATCCCCAACGCGCCTACCGCGTCATGCGGCTGGCGATCGCAAGCGTCGACGGGCTTGCGCTGGAAGATGTCGCGCTGCTGGCTTTTCAGCCGGGTGGCGGCAGCTTCGCCCTCGTCCGGCAATTCTCGCCAATCCTGCAAATCTTCGATAGCGCCAGTTGGACGCTGCAACAGGCCATCGACGACAGCGAGGCGTCAATCACAGCGCTGGCTTACAGCCCGGATGGCAGCTTGCTGGTCAGCGGCGCCGCCACGGGCGAAGTCGTCATTCGCGCTGCCGAGAGCGGCGTCGCCGTCCACCGTCTGCAACGGCATGGGGCGGCGATTACCGCGCTCGCCTTTGACCTCGCCGGAGACCTGCTCTACAGCGCCGGCGGCGACCCCGCGCTGGTCGCCTGGGACAGCGATAGCGGCGAGGAACTGGCTGCCTTCGCCGCTGACGACGCGGATGCGCCGGACATCAGCGATCTGCTGGTGACGGCCGACGGCGGCCGCATCATCGGCTGGAGCCGGTCCGGCGCCGTCACACAGATGCGCCAGTGGTCAGCGGACTCCCTGGAACCCATTGCGGGCGCCGCCGGCGAGCGCGTCTACCGCGGCGTCGACGCCGACGGCCGCTTCGGCTACAGCGGCGGACGCAGCTTGCCCGCATACCCCGGCGATCCCAACGCTGGCGACCTGACGTTCTGGGACTTGACCAGCGGCGACCGCATCGCGGCGGTGACCGAGGGCTTTAACTGGTCGCTGCTGGCCGGCGACGATTTGACCGCCGCGACCGATGACTTGCGCTTCATCACCTTCCACCGCGACCAGGCGCTCCTCGGCCTCCGCAGCAGCGACGGGCAGCAGCGCGCCGCCCTGATAAACACGGCGGACGGCAGCCTGATTCGCAGCTTCGACGACGAACTGGCCGCGAGCCTGGCTTCCACGCTGTTCCTGGACGCGGATACGCTGCTGTCAGCGACAACCGACGATCGACTCGTACTCTGGTCCAGCGCCGATGGCGCGCTCATCCGCGAAATTGCCGCCGCGCCCCAAACGCTGACGCAAATTGAGCTCAGCCCCGATGGCAATACCGTCATCGGGCGTTCAGCTGAAGGCGATGCGATGCTGTGGCGACTGCAGCAAGGCAGCCTGGCATCGCCGATCGCAACCTTCCCGGGCGCGCTGCCGGGCACAGCTATCAGCCCCGGCGGCGAAACCGTGCTTTTGGTTGAAGACAGCCGCGCGACGCTGCGATCCATCGGCACGGACGAGATTATCAGCCGCGTCGACGCCAGCCTGGTCAGCACAGCCGGCGCCCGCTTCGCCCTCATCGCGGGCGACCGCGCGACGGTCAGCGATTTCGAAACCGGGGCGGAACTGCATAGCTGGGCCGTCGATTGGGACGAAGCGCGGCAAATGCGCCTGTCCCCCGCTGGCGAGCTGCTGCTCGTGCAGGCTGACGGCGCGCTGTGGCTGCTACAAGCCGAGTCCGAGGCGCCCCTGCCCTTGAGCCCCGGCAGCGCGGGCCCGCCTCTGCAAGTCGCCTTCTCAGCCAGCGGCGCTCATTTCGCAACCGTCCACGCTGAGCGCGCCCTGCTCTGGGAAGCAGCCAGCGGGCAGGCTCTGGGCGCTTATCCCCTGGGCGCCGCGTCAACTGCCGACCTTGACCTGGCCTTCAGCCCCGATGGCGAAACACTCTACTTTTTTCTGCGACTCGAGGACGGCTTGGCGGGCCTCACGGCGGTGACAATCGCCGATAACGCCGTCCGGCGCCACACCTTCCTGGATATCGCCTACGGCGAGCTGACGCCCGAGGGCGAATTCCTGCTGCTGGCGCTGCGCAGCGGCGGCCTACAGATTGTCGGCACAGCGACCGGGGAGGTGCTGCGCGCTCTGCCGCTGCAGTCTAAGGCTCTTGACTCGCTGCGCTTGCTGCCGAGGCCCGGTTTGCTGCTAGCGTCTTCGGGTCGAGAGCTAACCGTCTGGGATACCGCCATCGCAGCCATCGATCAGCAATTCGTCCATGCCCGCCCACTCGCTGACTACAGCCACAGCGACGACGCGCAGCGATTCTTGACACGTGACGAGAACGGCGTCGCCCGCCTTTGGCAAGTCGAAAGCCCAGCCCAACTGCTGCGCCGAATCGAAGCCGACCATCCGCCGCGCCCGCTGACCTGCGCCGAGCGCGAGCAGCATCTTGTGCTGCCGCTCTGCGAGTAAACCCCATGCCGCGCATTCTCTTCACATCCTGGTACACCGGCATGGGCGGCGGCGAAACCGACTTGCTCACGCTGGCCGAGGCCCTGGAAGCGAGTGATTTCGAGTGTCAGTTGCTGCTGCCGCGGGACGGGCAGCTGGGGCAGCGCTGGCGGCAAGCTGGGCGCCGGACGCACTTCATCCGCTATCGCGGCGCCACGACCTGGTTCCTGCCGGCAATCTGGGCGCGGCTCGGCGTTGTCAGCCGCTTCGTCGACCTGCTAAAACGCGAACGCATCGACCTGGTGCATGCCGATTATCACACCCTCCCCATGATCGCGCCGGCCGCGCGCCGCGCTCGCGTCCCGCTCTGCTGGACTGTCTTGGGCTGGTGGTTCCGGCCCAAGCCCTGGCAGCGCGCCTTCTTCCGCGGGCTGCCGACTGCTGCGCGCTCCAAAGCCATACGCGCCGGCTTCCTGGGCGACCCGCCCTTCATGCCGGCTGACCAGCTGCCGGTGATCTACACCGGCGTCGACACCAGGCGTTTCCACCCGCGCCAGGACGGCGCCGCCTTACGCCGCGAGCTCGGTCTCAGCCAAGACGCGCTGGTGGTGGCGATGGCCGCGCGCTTCCAGCGGGTCAAAGGTCATCACACCTTTCAAGCAATGGCGGAACAAGTCTTGGCGGAATCGCCCCAGACCCAATTTATCATAGCTGGCGCTGATGTCTTCGGCGTGGCCGCCGATCAGCGCTATCGCGAAGAAATCCTGGAGCGCGCCAAGTCCAGCGCCATTCTGCGCGATCGCCTGCGCTATATCGGCTTTCGGGACGATGTCGAGGCGGTCTACGCGGCGGCGGATGTCTTCGTCTGCCCCTCGGATTTTGAAAGTTACGGCAAAGCCAATCTTGAAGCGATGGCCTGTGGCAAACCGGTGGTGAGCAGCCGCCGCGGCGGCCCCTCAGAGACCATTCTGGACGGCGTCACCGGCTTCCTGGTCGAAAGCGGTGATGCCGATGCGATGGCGGCTATGGTGCTGCGCCTGCTGCGTGAGGGCGATTTGCGACACCAAATGGGCCGCGCCGCCACCGAACACGCCAGCGTCCGCTTCTCCGCCGGCGCCTCAGCCGCCGCCCAGAAACGCTATTTTGACAACCTGCTGCGCCTCAGTTGACAGTCGCGTTGCGGAAAAATTTGGCCAAAGTATCGCCCAGAGAATTATCGTTCAGATAGCGGATATGCTCGCCGGCGAAAGCAATCGGCTCCATGCCGAAGCGGCTGACGAGCGCATTGTCGGGCACGGTGTTGGCGACCGCCAGCAAATCCAGCAGACTTGTGCTGACCGGCGAGCCCGGCAAAAGCGCCTGCATCAGGATCACCGCCGGCCGCAGCAGCGCCACCGGAACCGGCGCCAGCAGACGCCGCGTATTCAGCGCTCGGATGATGCGCCGCTCAATCTCGCCGAGCGCGAGAACCTCGGGCCCGCCCAGCGCCAATTCCGCGCCGATCGTGCAGTCATCGTCCAGGCAGCGGATTACCGCTTCCACCACGTCATAAACGGACACCGGCTGGAACTCCGCCTTGCCGCCGCCGATCAGCGGGAAGACCAAGGGCGTAATCTTCAGCAGACGCGCGAAGGTATTGAAGAACTCGTCCTGCGGACCAAATATCGCCGAGGGCCGCAGCGCCGTCCAGTCCATATCCGAGGCGGCGACATAATCTTGCGCGCGGCCTTTGCTGGCCAAAAATCGATAGGGCAGCCGGCTGCTGGCGCCATTCTGGCTCATATTGATGAAACGCCTGACGCCAGCGGAGCGCGCCGCGTCAAGCACATTCACCGTGCCTCGATAATTGACCGAATCATAAGTCTGCCCACCCTTTTCCATGGCGATGGCGACAGTGTGGATCACGGCGCTGACATCGCGCATGGCCGGCGCCAGACTCTCCGGGCGGGTGACATCGCCTTCGACGATCTCGATTTGCTCGGCGACATTCGCCAGGCGCAGCGCCGCTTTCGCCCGCTTCCGCACCAGCGCGCGCGCCGGCCGTCCCAGCGCCACCAGCCGCTTTACCGTTTGGTTGCCCAGAAAACCGGCGGCGCCCGTCACCAAGATCGTCATGGCTGCTACCCTCCAATGTTTCGCCTGGCCTCATTATATACCGCAATCATACCGCCAGCTTCCGCCCGCCTCAATTGCGGACAGTCGCCAAGGGCCTAAACCGTAGGGACGAGCCGGCGGCTCGCCCCTACCCCATCAGGGCAATCGCATCAAAATCGGCGAAAAATCAAGCAAATTGCAGGCTGGCTAATTGCCCGCCAGCTTCTCCAGCGCGTCCACCACCGGCTGCCAGCGGCTGGCAGTGTATTGATCAGCCATGTCTTTCGCTTCTTGCAAGGTCATCGGGTTGGCGTGGCTGCCATGCCCCAGCGCCGCCAGAGCCCGCTTCCAGCGCTCGACATGGGCATCGCCGTAGTTCTCCTGCGTATAGCCAATCAAGGTGTCGATGAGGCTCTGCGGCACGGTGTAGGCTGGCGGTACCGGCGTGTCTGTCGGCACTGGCGTGTCCGTCGGCAGTGGCGTGTTTGTTGGAACGGGCGTATTCGTCGGGACAGGCGTGTTGGTCGCTGTTGGAATTGGCGTGTTCGTCGGCAGCGGCGTGGCTGTCGGCACAGGCGTATCCGTGGGCGCCGGCTGCAAGTTTTCCAGCGCGTCCACCACCGGCTGCCAGCGGCTGCGACTGTAAGTATCCGCCATATCTTTCGCCTCTTGCAGGGTCATCGGGTTGGCGTGGCTGCCGTGCCCTAATGCCGCCAATGCCCGCGTCCAGCGCTCGACATGGGCGCTGCCATGCTGCGTCTCCGCTTGATAAGCCAGCAAGGTCTGAATCAAGCTCGACACGGGTGTAGCCGTCGGCGCTATTGGAGTCGCTGTTGGCACGGGGGTATCTGTCGGAATCGGTGTGCTGGTCGGCGTCGCCGTGGGAGTAGGCGTACTCGTCGGCACGGGCGTGTCAGTCGGCGGGATCGCCAAGGCGAAATGCGCTTGACCACTGCGCTCAGCGCCGTCTTGCAGGCTCGCCGTCAGGGTCACGCGATAAGTGACGCCAGACGTCAGTCCATTGATGCGCTGGCTGGTCGCGCCCGCCCCCAGGCTGATGGAGTCGCTGGACATATCGCTGCCGACATAAGCCAGGGTGTAGCCGGTCGCGCCGCTGACAGCGCTCCAAGACAAGGTGGCATCGGAATAGCCCTGCGCCGCGACCGCGACATTGATGGGCGGCAGCGGTGTATTGCTCGGAACGGGCGTATCTGTTGGAACAGGCGTGTCGGTTGGGACGGGCGTCGCTGTTGGTGGACCTTCTGGCGCGGTTTTGACGCTGCCGGTGGCGACGACTTTACCGCCGCTCTCCGGATAGGCGTTGATTTCGAAGGTATAGAGCGTATCGGTTTTCAAGCCGCCGAAGCTGTGCGAGGTCGTGCCAGAATTTGGCGTGACAAAATCGTAATGGCCGCCGCCGCTGATGCTGACGAAGTAGAGCAGCACCTTGCCCATATCGCTCCACTTGACCGTGATGTGGTCTTTGGAGACTTTGGGGAAGATCATGCCCAGCGTACCATCGGTGGGCAGCTGCGGCTGTTCGTCTTGCTGCGATTGCTGCGGCAGGCGGATGGGTTTTGGCGTGTTCGTCGCTGTTGGCGTCGGCGTACTTGTTGGCGTACTCGTCGCGGTCGGAGTATCTGTTGGAGTAGCTGTACTCGTCGGCGTGGCGGTCGCGGTGGGTGTCGCAGTTGCAGTTGGCGTCGGCGTATCGCTGGACAGAACTTGCTGGCCTTGTTGCGCGGCTGGCGTATCTGTCGGGGGCGCGTTTGGATCCGGGTAAGTGCGTATGGCGGTCTTCACCGAGCGCGCATGAAGCGTATTACAGTCGAGGCTTTCACAGATATCCACCCAAATGAGATATTCAGTATCCCTCTCGAAATTCCCAGAGAACCACCAGCCACTCTCTGCGGGGCTATCTTGATGCCAGGACTTGGTGATCGTTTTTCCGCCATCGGTAGGTTCAGCATAGGCAATCACATACTTTTTGTATACGGAAAATGGAATCAAGCTGTGGAGGAACGGCGCCCAGTTTACATATAGGCCACTGCCACTCCCACGAGCCAAGATATAGAGGGTGAAATGGTCTGAATACACGATGCGAAGTTTCTTTGGGTCAGGCGTGGGGAGCTGCGGCTGCCCTTGATCTGACTCCGATTGCTGCGGCAGACTGATGGTATTTGGCGTGTCGGTCGCTGTCGGCGTCAGTGTGCTGGTTGTGGTGGGTGTCGGCGTATCGCTGGGCACTACGACCTGGTCTTGCTGCCCGGCGGGCGTATCAGTGGGGATTGGCGTCGGTTCCACGAATGGCGTGTGAGTGACCAAGCCCCAACCATCCGGCATGGTGCGGAAGATCGTCTTGTATGTTCTTGCGAATTCTATGCCACAGTTACTGCCCTCGTTATCGCCCGCGCAAGCCATCACCCAGATTTCATATTCGGTATCGGGCGCGAAATTGCCACCTCTCCTCGGGCCAGTAAAGCTTATCTCGCTGCTAGTTTGGCGGATTTCAGCGCCGCCCCCTCTTGGCGCCACGACCGGGATATATCTCATTCGATAGCCCTTGAGGCTTTCTGGCGCATTGTCAGCGATTTTGTCCCAAGAGAAGGTAACAAGATGCACATCTGTCGAGTGGATGCGCACATAACCAGAAGGAGTGGGCTTTGGTATCTTCGGCAGCGAGGGGGCGGTGCGCAGGGTAACGCTGGCTTGGGCGACGACATTGCCATCGCAGGGATGAGTGCAGAGTTTCACCGTGACGGTGTATTCGGTATCGGGCTTGATGTCGTATATCGAATAAAAATTGCCGTAGGGACCTAAACTGCGCTTGGCAATGGGGAGCGCTGGCACGGTCGTCCAATGATACCAGAGCGTGCCTTTAGGATTATTGCTATACCTGTGTATTCGCTCCTGGTGGGTCAGGCTCTCTAAATTGGTGAGGTCGTCCCATTCAATGTGGAATCGTTCGTGTTCCAAAACCGTGACGCGCAAGGGACCTGGCGTCGGCGTGTTGGTCGGCGTCGGCGTGATGGACGGCGTGAGCGTGTCAGTCGGCGTCGGCGTAATGGTCGGCGTGAAAGTTGCCGTCGGCGTCAGAGTGGGAGTTGGGCTTGGCCGCAGCGTTATCGGGATGTGGATTGGCGTATATGTGGGCACGGCATCCGGCGCTGGCAGCGTGCGCAGGGTAACCCTGGCTTGGGCGTGATAATGACCAGTGCAAGGATGAGTGCAGAGTGTGGCGGTGACGGTGTATTCGGTATCCGGCTTGATGTCGTAAGCGCTAAACGAGATATAGGGACCTAAACTCCGCCCATCATAGGCGAGCTTCGGCTGCACAGTCCAATGATACCAGAGCGTACCCTTGGGATTATTGTGAAAGCGATTCGATACTTCGTCGTAGCTCAGGTGTTCAAGCCCCGTGATGTCATCCCATTCGACAACAAATCTCTTGTGTGTAACTTTTGTAACGCGCAAGGGACCGGGCACGGGCGTGTTGGTGGGTGTGGGCGTATTCGACGGAGTGGGTGTAATCGTCGGCGTCGGGGTGATGGTCGGCGTGTTCGTGATGGTTGGCGTTGGCGTTTTGGTCGGGGCGGGCGCCACATAGCGCGTTTTTATCGTTTTCTTCGCATGTATCGAGTTTGGACCCGGGAACCAGGTTACGCTGAAGTCATAGCCGCTGCCGAAAGGGATATCCCAGAAATCCAGTTCATTCTCGTAGATTTTCTGGGCGGTCCAGCGCTTTCCCTTGTTTGTCCAGGTGTAGCTTAAGCCCTCGATATTCACGGCTACGATATAATGTCCCGTGTGCGTTGGTCCGTCCCACAGCAGTTTTAAGTTGACATATCTGGGGTCTCCGTCATGCCCCTTGTACATGACATTCAGCTTGGTCAGCGGCGCCGGCTCGGGCACGGGCGTTGGCGTGCTGCCATTGGTGGTGACGGAAAAGCGCCGCCATTCCGTACCCACATAAGTAGTCCCGCCGCGTCTAAATGTGCCGCGCACTTCAATGTCGTATTCCGCGTTGGGCTTTAAGCCCTTGAGGGTGTAGCTGGTTTTTGCAGTGTCAATGCTGCCAGTAGGGATGCGGTAATTCCCGAAATATTCGGGATCGTTGTAATACTGAATCGAATAATGGGTCATACCTTTCACAGGCGGCCAGGCCAGGGAGATGCTGTTGCTGGTTACATCGGTCACTTGCATTTCTATCGTGTCGATGGCTGGCACTGGCGTTGGCGTGGGATCCTGCGCCTGTGCCAGGGACGCGCTGAGCAGCGCGATGATGATGAAGAGCAGCGGCAGGAGGAAGAGCCGGTGGAGAAGCATTCGCTTGTGAATCGCAGGGCGGTGCGGTTGCGCTGCGGGTAGAGGAAACATCAGCAGAGCCTCTATGGAGCTAGGATGGTCGCAATGATTAATCGAATGCTATCGTCTTTTTAAGCGATTGTCAATTTTTGGACTTCGGGGCCAGGCTGGGCAATCGCTTCAAAACAGGCGTTCCCTGCGACGAGCAAAACTAAACTGAAATTTAACCACCGAGGACACCGAGAGCACCGAGAAATGCGATTGATCAGAGATTTCGCGGCATTTTGTCGCAAAATTTTTTGACGCGAAGGAAGTTTATCGGCAAAGTTGCGGCTGGCCCGCTCAATTTAAGCAGTGGATTTAGGAGAAAAGTTGTCAAAAGAACCTAAACTCCGTGTCCTCGGTGTACTCGGTGGTAAAGATTATTTTGATGCAATTGCCCTGACTAGCCCATCTACAAAGTAAGGTCGCCGCCCGGCTCTGTGGTAGAATACGCTGGCATTTTACCTGGCGCATGAGGGGCATGTTGACGCGAAAATCTGACCCTAATGTAAACGAGCCGCAGCATTTTCGCGTCAGCGCCGAGCAGCCGGCGGCGCCTGCCATCGCGCTTGCCGCCCGGGCTATCAAAGCCGGCGGCCTGGTCGCCTTTCCCACGGAAACAGTCTACGGCTTGGGCGCCAATGCCCGCGACGAAGACGCGGTGGACAAGATCTTCCGCGCCAAAGGACGCCCGGCCACCGACCCGCTGATCGCCCATATCGCTGACGCCGACCAACTGAATGATCTGGCGCGCGATGTACCCGATCTGGCGCATGAACTGGCCCGGCGTTTCTGGCCCGGCGCGCTGACGCTGGTGCTGCCTAAGTCGGCCGCGCTGCCAGCCAACCTGACCGCGGGCCTGGACACGGTCGCGGTGCGCATGCCCAATCACGCGGTCGCCACAGCCCTAATCGAAGCGGCCGGTGTAGCAATCGCCGCGCCCAGCGCCAACCGCTTCTCCCGCCCCAGCCCGACAACCGCTCAACATGTCCTTGACGATCTTGCTACTGAAATTGATGTGCTGCTGGATGCGGGACCGACCGCCATCGGTCTGGAATCCACGATTCTGGATCTCACGCGCGATCCGCCGCAGTTGCTGCGTCCCGGCGGCCTGCCGCTGGAGGCTCTGCGTCAATTCATCCCCGATCTGCGCTTTGCGCCGCGATTTCTCGGCGATGCCGAAGCCGCGCCAGCGCCCGGCACACTGCTCAAGCATTACTCGCCCCGCGCCGAGCTGCTGCTCTTTCAAGGCCACGACGATGCCGCCGTCTACGCCACCATGCGCGCGCAAATCGCCGCCGGCAGGCGAGTCGGCCTGATGCTCAACGCCGCCGATGCCGCCGCTTTCGCCGACCTCGATGTCAAAGTCGAGAGCTTGGGCGATTCTGCCGAGCAGGCCGCGCTGCGCCTCTTCGCCGCCATGCGCGCTTTGGACGGCGCGGGGGTGGATTGCATCCTGGCGCGCTCGCCGGAAAAGCGAGGGTTGGGGCTGGCAGTCTGGGACCGCCTGCTGCGCGCGGCCGAGGGGACCTTAATCGAAGTTTGACACCGCCTCAGCTATGATATGCGGCCGGAGGCGCGCGCCTCGCGCTCATGGCGCCGGAGCATGTGAAGCAGCAAGCTGAAACTTTACCACCGAGTTCATCGAGTTAAATTGAGGACACAGAGAATTTGGCCTTCCTTCGACCTATGCCCGAAATCTACCTTCTCAAGACTGCGGGAACCGCCGCCGCCTAACAGACTTATCAGCTTTTCTCGGTATCCACTATTCCCTCTGTGACCTCGGTGGCAAGGGGTCGTATCAACGGATACACCGGCTGCGCAACTCAGCCAGCGCAAGTTCGCTTAGCGCCTGTGCTATAATCGCGCTGTACAAGCATGTCGACAAGCAAGGATCAGCCTGTGACGCAAGTGATACAAATCAAAGACATCGCCAGATACGACGGCCAGCAGGTCACGGTCCGCGGCTGGGTCTACAACCGCACGGGCAAAGGCCGGCTGCAATTCATCTTGCTGCGCGATGGCAGCGGGCAAGCGCAATGCGTGGCCTTCAAAAAAGAGCTGAGGCCCGACGAATTCGAAATCGTCCGCGGTCTTTCGCAGGAATCCTCGGTTATCATCACCGGCACAGTTCGCGCCGATCAGCGCGCGCCCGGCCTCCCCGGCGGCTATGAAATCGGCATTCAGCGGCTGGAACTGCTGCAGCAAGCCGATGACTATCCCATCACACCCAAAGACCACGGCACCGAATTCTTGATGAACCATCGCCACCTGTGGGTGCGCAGCAACCGGCAGTGGGCCATTCTGCGCATACGCGCCACCATCATCAAAGCCATGCGCGATTGGCTGGACGACCAGGGTTTTCTGCTGGTCGATACGCCCATCATCACGCCGGCCGTCGGCGAAGAAACCACGACCCTATTTGATGTCGATTACTTCGGCGAGACCGCCTATCTGGCGCAGACCGGCCAACTCTACAACGAAGCCAATATCATGGCTTTTGGCAAGGTCTACTGCTTCGGCCCCACCTTCCGCGCCGAGAAGTCCAAGACGCGCCGTCACTTGATCGAATTCTGGATGCTCGAGCCTGAGATCGCTTTCTGCTCGCTTGAAGAGCTGATGGATATCGAAGAAGGTTTGGTCAGCGCAGTCGTTGAGCGGGTGCTGGCCAAACATCCCCAGGAACTGGCGATCATTGAGCGAGACATCAAGAAACTGGAGGCGATAACCGCGCCTTTCGCGCGCATCAGCTATGATGACGCCGTGGCCCGCTTGCAAACCCGGCGCGCCGAATTGGACGACCCGCAGCAGCAAGCCGAGCTGGCGATCGAATGGGGCGAGGATTTCGGCAGCCCGCATGAAACCGCGCTGGCGGAGATGTTTGACAAGCCCGTCTTCGTCTACCACTACCCCACAGCGGTCAAAGCCTTCTATATGACGCCGGTGGCGGGACGGCCCGAAGTCTGCCGCAGCGTCGATTTGCTGGCGCCGGAGGGTTACGGCGAAATCATCGGCGGCAGCGAGCGCATCCACGACCTCAACCTGCTGGCGACTAATATCGACCAGATGGGCTTGGGCCGCGAAGCCTACGAATGGTATCTGGAATTGCGGCGCTTCGGCAGCGTACCGCACGCCGGCTTCGGCATCGGCATTGAGCGCACGGTCGCCTGGATCTGCGGCTTGAATCACGTCCGCGAGACGATTCCCTACGCCCGCCTGCTCAACCGAAAATATCCCTAGTCTGAGTCGACCGACAGCACTGCCCGCAAGGCCTCGGCCACGCTGCGGACTTCAATGAGCTGGATGCCCTCAGGCAGGTCGCTGACGCGCCTCCCCAGCTTGGGCGCCAGCGCGCGCCTGAAGCCGATCTTCCGCGCTTCATTCAGCCGCGCCGGCAACTGCCCCACGCGGCGCACCTCCCCGCTGAGCCCGACCTCGCCCACAATGGCGAGATCAGCCGGCAGCGCCCGGTCCTGATAACTGGAGGCGATCGCCAGCGCCATGGCCAGATCCGAGGCCGGCTCGGTGATGCGCAGCCCGCCGATCACGTTTACGAAGATATCCTGTTCCCACAGCTTCAAACCAACGCGCTTGCTCAAGACGGCGCTGATTAGCAGCAGCCGGTTCAGGTCAATGCCATTGGGCGTGCGCCGCGGATTGCCAAAAGCCGTGGGGCTGGTCAACGCTTGCAGCTCCACCAGCAGCGGGCGTGTGCCTTCCAGCGTGATGGCAATGGCGGAGCCGGACGCGTTAATCACGCGCTCTTCCAGAAAAGCCTCGGAGGGGTTGGGCACCTGCGCCAGGCCGGCGCCGCTCATCTCGAAGACGCCGACTTCGCTGGTCGCGCCGAAGCGATTCTTGACGCCCCGCAGCAGCCGATACTGCTGAAAAGGATCGCCCTCGAGATATAGGACGGCGTCAACAATGTGCTCCAGCACGCGCGGACCAGCAATGTTGCCGTCTTTGGTCACATGGCCAATAATCAGTATGCTGAGGCCGCTGCCCTTCGCCAGCCGCTGCAACTCTGTGGCGCATTGGCGCACCTGCGCCACCAAGCCGGCGGTCGAGTTCAACGCGGGGTCTTGAGTCGTCTGTATCGAATCAATCACGAGCAGCCTTGGATTCAAGCGCTGCGCCTGGCTGATGATCTCACTCAGATCCGTTTCCGTGAGTAAATACAGCTCCGGCGCGCTTAACCCCAGGCGCTCGGCGCGCAGCTTGATTTGCCCGGCGCTCTCTTCGCCGCTGACATACAGAACAGGACCGGTCGTCGCCGCCAGTTTGGCCGAAAGCTCCAATACCAGCGTCGACTTGCCAATGCCGGGTTCGCCGCTCAGCAGCACCAGCGAGCCCGGCACCAAACCGCCGCCCAGCACGCGGCTGAATTCTGCTATCGGCAGCGCGATGCGCGTATCCTGGCTCATCTCGATGTCGGCGAGCCGCTGCGGCGCCCGCTTGCCCGCAGACCTGGAGTCGCGCGCGCCGCCAGCGCTTCGGCTCGTCAGCTCGACCTGCTCCTCCATGGTCGCGAATTTCCCGCATTGGGGACATCGCCCCAAGAATGCCTCGCTGCGCTTGCCGCAGTTGGAACAGACGTAAAAGCTGCGCGCTTTTGCCATAAGACTGTGACCGCCGTCTATCGATTAGGACCGGGAACCTGAGCGCAGTCCGCAAGATCGCCGCGCTCGAAAAACCGCCGGGCGCAATCCGCCAGCAGTTCGCCCACCTTCCGATGCCCGCTGTTGCTCCAGTGTCTATCCGGCCGGGCGGCGAAATCGGCTGCCGCATCCAGGATGCTGATCGGATTCAAATAGGGGATTTCAAGTTCGCGCATTAATTCCTCCGCTATCCGGAAGCGCCTGCCAGCAGTGGAGACATCCGCTGGCCATGGTACCAAGACCACAAGCAACTCCGAGCCGCTTGCCAAAACCGCGGCCTTAAGCTCGAGCAGATGCTGCCGGGTAACCTGGCGGCGGCGCTCAAGTTTTTCCGGCGCTGCCATCGGCGCCGCGGCGGTCTCTTTCAGCCTCAGCAGCAGTGTACCCAGGCGCGTCACGCCCAACAATCTTTCCAGCTCGCTGGAGGGCGGAAATACGCCATAAGCGCGAATATAACCGAGCGTGTAAAGGTCAAGCTCAATGACCCGTTCCTCAGCGTCAATCTCGTACTTGCGCAGGTGAATGAGTCTGTTCTGGGCATCCAGCGCATTCACCCAGGAGTCGACAGGCATCAGATTGTCATCAAAGTCATTATCGACGAATCCCAGTACGGTTAGCTGCGGCCGCAAGCTCGGCGCATAGTGGTCGAAGACCAGCCGCGCCTGATTGCTGCCAGTGCCCGGAATGCCTGTATTCCAGATGATAGCCTGCGGCAACAATCTCACCAGGGTCTCGGCATAGGAACTGCCTGCATCAGCGCTCATGCCCCAGGTGAAAGAGTCGCCGAGCAGGATGATGCAGGCTCTGTTTTCCCAGTCAGCCGGCAAGGCGAAGTCTTTCGAGCCAGCGTAGCCCTGCTTGTTAATGCTGCAGATGCGGCCGCTTAGCGTATATGCAGCGCAAGCGCTTTGCACATGGTCTTAATCATAGCGGCAGCCGGCGTCGCCACATACCCACCAGGGCATGACGCTCAATTCAAAATCGGCCGGGCTGGAAGGGTAATAGCTGGCCAAGCCCGCAGCCGATAACAGCATCTCCAGGACGAGCAGGCTTGTCAATGTCACAATCGCAACCGTGGCGATGCTCCTAATCAGCCGCGAAATGAGCCGGCTGCCAGGCCGCTTTCGCCGCATTAACGCCGCCGCGAGCGCCATCCCCAAGCCGACAATAATCAACAGTGGCGGATTGAGGCCGGGAGTTCCGCCCGGCAACAGGAAGTCAAGTCCGATGCCGATGCCAATTACAGCAATACCAATTCCAAAAACAACGATCAAGCTCATGACGAAGTTGAACGCAATTGGAAGCCCCAGCTATCTGGCCAGCGCTAACCAGTCGACATCTATAGTATGACACAGCTCCTCGGTTGCGCTCGCTGCGACAATCACAAAGGCAGCGCATGAGCGATCAGGCTCAGCGAGACGCCGCTTGCGGGCAGTCAGGCTGCCAGCCGTTTCCCCGGCTTAGGGCAGCGTTACATGAGCGCATTCCTTGAATTCACCACTCCTCATAAACTGCTTAATGCAGTCAGCCAGCAAGCCGCCCACCTTTTGGTGGCCAGCGTTATTCCAATGCCAATCGGGCGCGTAATCCGCAGCGGCATCAAGCGCTTCGGCCGGCGAGAGGTAAGCAATGCCAAGCTCGTCAAACAAGTCCACAGCCAGCTGATATTCGGTCCCGAGCGCTGCGATATCCGTCTTTTTCGGAATCAGCAATATAAGCAAGGCTGAATCCCGGGCCGCGCTGGCATCGCGCAACCCGATTAAGTATTCGCGCGTGAGTTCAACCTGGCGGCTGAGCTGCGCGCGCTGGGCGATCCCCAGCTGTTTGCCCACGTAATCCACTGCGCTCACGAAGAGGGAGCCAATTCTGGTAGACCCAAGCAAGCGCTCGAATTCATTCGCGGGCGCTTCTACGCCGCGCCAACGATAATACAGCAAACTCTGTGCTTCCAGCTTGGTCACATTCCCCCAGGGATCCAAATGGTACTGCTGCAACGTGACGACCTCGCCGTCGCTTTTGATGCCGACGTAGTAGCCATCCACCGGGAAGAGATTGTCAAAGAAGTCGTTGATATAGAATCCGTAGATAGTGAGCTGGGGCCGCAATTCCGGCGCAAACATTTGGAAGGCCGCGTAGGACTGATTGGTCCCGACGCCGAATATGCCGGTATTCCAGACCAGCGCCCCCGGCAATGCCGCTTCTATCGTCTCGACATACGAGCGCCCAATGTCCGCGTCCTCCCCGAAGGTAAAGGAGTCGCCCAGCATCAGAATCCGCAGCCGCTCGCCTAAGTCGTCGCTATAGACAAAATCTTGCGTATCATGGAAGCCTTGCGCATTCAGGATGCAGTAGCGGCCGCTCATTTGACCCAATTCGCAGGCATCCGCCATCTCACTCGCCAGGTAATGGCAAGCCGGATCCTCGCATGTCCACCAAGGCGCGGGGCGCAGAAATTCTTCGGGGATATCCTGGGGAAAGTAGGTCTCGTAGCCGATGCCGCCTAGCGCCAGCTCCAATACAACCAGGGTGAAACCGAGATCAGCGCCGCCTTCGCGAGCGCGCTCCTTTGGTTGCGCAGCGCTTTCCGCAAGCCAGGCCGCGACGCGCCAACGCCCAGCAGGAGCGCGCAAATACCAGACAATATGACAATGATCTGTAAGGAATTAAAGCCCGGGCGCGTACCGGGCAGCAAGTCAAGACCGAGGCCCGCGACAGTGATCAAGGCGCCCAAGCGCGCAAGCGATCGCGACGGATTAGACATCGTGAAATTTCGCCAACTTCTGCAGTGTCTCGCTTCAGTATTGCCAGATGCGCTGGTAAAAGACCCGCGGCAGCCGCATGACATTGGTCAAGCCGGCAATGCCGGCCGCTTGCGGATGCCGCCAAACAATTTCGCAAGCGGCGCCAGTTAATTCTACCGTATCCCTCAAGCCCTACAATATCAAGCCGAGGCGCATTAACGCCACTGCTGGAAAGAGCGATAGCGACGGCCGCTGACAAGGCCGTTAAACCAAGTCGACTGTCGGCTTGCCAGGGCGCCCAAGCGCAACGGTTTCAGAGCGCCAATATCCGCTTGCGCGTAACGGTATTGTAATAAGCGCCCCTTAGCCTGATAGATAAGGACCGCCAGCAAGGAGCAGGCTGCATGAGAGCTATTCATTCTCTGACTCGCCCTTCGGGTCAAACAGGACTCGTTGTACTAATCGCCGGCGTCATTCTGCTGGGCGCGGCGCTCATCTCAGACGCTGACGATAGCGACTGCAGCCCACCCCATCTGCGCACGGTCAACTGGTCGACTGATTTCTGCCAAAGTATCGTGGACTTCGCTGAAATCCTGGTCGGCAATCCGGTCAAAGACGGCATCCCGTCGGTCAGCGACCCGGCCATGGAATCAATCAAAAGCGCGGCCGAGTGGCTCAACCAACGCTCGCCGGTGATCGCCGTGCAAATCGAGGACGAGGCGCGCGCCTACCCGCTGGCGATTCTAATGTGGCATGAAATCGCCAATGACGAAATCGCCGGCCTGCCCATCGCGGTGACTTTCTGCCCGCTATGTAACAGCTCGGTCGTATTTGAGCGCCAACTGGGCGATGAAGCGCTTGATTTCGGCGTCAGTGGTTTTCTGCGCAACAGCGACCTGATCATGTTCGACCGGCAAAGCGAGACCTGGTGGCAGCAACTGACCGGTGAAGCGCTTGTCGGCGCCTACGCCGGGACGCTGCTGGAGATCGCGCCGTCACAAGTTATCAGCTTCGGCAGCTTCGCGGAGCGGCATCCCGATGGCTTGGTGATGTCGCGCGCTACCGGCTACAACCGTCAGTACGGTACCAACCCCTATCGCGATTATGATACACAGCTGGGGCGCCCCTTCCTGTTCCGCGGCGAGATTGACCCGCGGCTCGATTCGCCGGTTGACCATGTGCTGGCGGCCGTAATCGGCGATGTCGCTGTCGCCTACCCCTTTGACAGCCTGCGTACCCAGCGCGTCGTCAACGATGTGGTCGCCGATACGCCGCTGGTGATCTTCTATCAGGGCGGGGTCGCCAGCGCGCTGGGTGATTACATCATCGATAATGCCCGCGATATTGGAACAGCCGGCATGTACAAAGCGACTCTGGACGACGGCGCCGCGCTGCGATTCGTCGCCGATGGCGATGGCAGTTTTCGCGATGAGGCGACGCAGTCGACCTGGAACGCCTTTGGAGAAGCCACAGCCGGCGAACTCGAAGGCAGCCAACTGCGCTGGATAAACGCCTTCCCGCATTTCTGGTTTGCCTGGGCGGCTTTTCATCCCGAGACCTTGGTCTACGGAAGCTGATCCGCGGAGCAGATCTTGGCGACCTTCGCGCCGGCAGATGCTGTCGCGTTAACGCGTTTAATCAGGAGGCTGAATGTCGCGGATATTTGCGAAGCGAACGATAGCGCTGCTGATTGCCGGAGGAGCCATTGCGCTGGCCGCATTCGGCTGGTTCAGCGATTCAATGATGGCGGGACCCACTGCCGGCTGGAAGACCGATTTCAGCAAGTCCATCATCGACCTGGACGAGGTCATATCCGGCGGTGTGCCGCGCGATGGCATCCCGCCGATTGACAATCCGCGCTTCCAGCCGGTGGCGAGCGTGTACCACCTGTCCGCCAATTCGCCTGTGGTCGCGATCAATGTCGACGGCGATGCGCGCGCCTACCCCCTGGAAGTGCTGACGCGCCATGAAATCGTCAACGATGTCGCAGGCGGAATCCCGGTCGCGGTAACCTTCTGCCCGCTCTGCAACAGCGCCTTGGTCTATGACCGGCGCGTCGATAGCGAAACGCTGCGCTTCGGCGTCTCCGGCAACTTGCGCAACAGCGACCTCATCATGTGGGATGACGCGACCGAATCCTGGTGGCAGCAGCTAACCGGCTACGCCATCGTCGGCGAGCACACCGGTCGGCGGTTGGAATTCGTGAAGTCGCAGATGATCAGTTTCGCCGTCTTCCGCGAGCGCTATCCCGCTGGCAGAGTCCTGCAAGGTCCCCTGGGCGCTTACGGCCGAAATCCCTACGCCGGTTACGACAGCAGCGCCGACCCCTTCCTCTTCCGCGGCGCGCCTGACGATCGGCTGCATGCGACCGAACGTGTGCTGGGCGCTGAAGTGGCTGAGCGGCCGGTGGCCTACAGTTACCCGCGCCTGCGGCGGGCGCGGGTCATCAACGACCGGGTTGGCGATGTCGATATCGTCGTCTTCTGGCAGTCGGGCGCCGTCAGCGCGCTGGATCAAAGCGACATCGACTCTTCGCGTGATGTCGGCATGGCGCTGATGTTTGAACGGCGGCTGGATAAGCGCCAGACGCTGAGTTTCTTCCACGACGGCGGCGGCTTCATCGACTACGAAACCGGCAGCCGCTGGAATATCCTGGGCGAAGCCACTGAGGGCCCCTTGGCTGGGACGACCTTGCGGCAGGCGCATGCCGCCACCCACTTCTGGTTCGCCTGGGCCGCTTTTCACCCGGCCACGCTGTTGGACGGCCAAGCCTCGAAGCGCACTGCTGGATGACTACGGCGACTCGGCTGGGCCCGGTCCAACAAGTTCTGATTAAGCGCAGTGGCCAAGCGTAACGCATTCGTAAGGCGAGCGCGCTACTATGGGCGAAACGGAATAGAGTCGCCCAGTCGGCGGCCTCGATTCCACAGACTAACGCAAAGGACTACAAGATGTATCAAAGACTCGGAACTATCGCCCTGGCCTTAGTGCTCACGCTGTTGCCGGCCGTCTCTCTGGCGCAGCTAAGCTGCGATGATCCACCCGCCCCCTTCAATGACGAAGCGCTGCTGGCCAATTGGCGGAATGTCTGGAATCTCACCGATGTCTGCAAGAGCGTGGAAGGCGTCTTCTACGAAATCATGTCGGGCGGGGTCGGGCGCGATGGCATCCCGCCCATCGACAATCCGCGCTTTGACGATCTGACCACAGCCGACCAGTGGCTGCAAGCCAGCTCGCCGGTCATCGCGCTGGAAATCGACGGCATCGCGCGCGCCTACCCGCTGGCGATTTTGACTCGCCACGAGATCGCCAACGATGTCATCGGCGAGACACCAGTGGCCGTGACCTTCTGCCCGCTCTGCAACAGCGCCATCGTCTTCGACCGGCGCGTCGGCGGCGACACCCTGCGCTTCGGCGTCAGCGGCCTGCTGCGCAACAGCGATCTGATCATGTGGGACGATCTGACACAGTCGCTGTGGCAGCAATTGACCGGCGAGGGCATCGTGGGAAGCTACACGGGAACGCTGCTCGATATCGTGCCGTCGCAACTGGTCGGTTACGGCGCCTTCAAAGCGCAGTATCCGGGGGGCGAAGTGCTGTCCACGCAGGGACGCTTCTACGGCAGCAATCCCTACGTCAACTACGACAGCAGCCCGCGGCCCTTCCTGTTCATGGGCGCGCCTGACGGACGACTGATGGCGACCGAGCGGGTACTGGGCGCTGCTATCGGCGAAACCAGCGTGGCCTATCCCTTCTCAGCCCTGGCGGAAGCGGTCGTCATCAATGACTCGCTGGCCGGGCGCGACCTGGTGGCCATCTGGCAGCCGGGCGCCGTCAGCGCGCTGGACGCCGCCAGCATAGACCAATCGCGCGATGTGGGCATGGCGGCGCTCTTCGAGCGCCAGGTCGAGGGGCGGACGCTCACCTTCCAGGTCGAAGACGGCAATATCATCGACGCCGAGACCGGCAGCGTCTGGAATATCTTCGGCAGCGCCACCGCCGGCGGCCTGGCCGGGACGCAGCTGAGAGCGATCAACGCCTTCCCGCATTTCTGGTTCGCCTGGGCGGCATTCTATCCCGATACGCTGCTCTATGGCTATCAACCGCCGAGCGCGGAAACGATGGCGCGGCTGGACTTGGATCCGATCCTGGGCGACCCGGACGCGCCCGTCACCCTGATCGAATACGGCGCTTATGGCTGCCACGCCTGCAAATACTGGCACGAGCAGGGCATCGTCGAAGAATTGCTGGCGGAGTTTGACGGGCAGGTCAATTTCGTCTACCGCGATATTCCCATCATCGTGCCGCCTTACAGCCAGCGCGCGGCCGAAGTGGCGCAGTGCGCGCTTGACCAGGGCAACGAGCAATTCTGGACCATGCACGACGCCATTTACCGGCGGGCTGAGCAAGGCAAAGCCAGCGCCGAAGCCTTGATTCAGCTGGGCGGCGAGGCCGGCCTGGATGCGGCGGCGCTGCGCAGCTGCTACGATGCCGGCACACATGTGGCGACTGTGAGCTTCGATCAGGACCGTGGCGCGGCGCTCGGCATACGCAGCACACCGACCTTCGTTGTCGGCGGCCAGCCAATCGCCAGCGCCGATCCGGATACGCTGCGGCAAGCGCTGCAAGCTGAACTGGACAAGCTGAATAGCCAGGGATAACAGGGAAAACGTTCGCCCCTCCCACATTGTCTGCGGGAGGGACAATGCTCTGGCTACAAAATCTGGTCGAGGAATTCCTGCGTACGCGGATGATGCACGATATCGGGGCTGAAGAAATTCTCCGGCGGCCCCTCCTCCACGATGCGGCCCATGTCCATGAAGATGACGCGGTCGGCCACTTCACGGGCGAAACCCATCTCATGCGTGACCACCAACATAGTCATGCCGGTGCGCGCCAGCTCTTTCATCACATCAAGCACTTCCTTGATCATCTCCGGGTCGAGCGCCGAAGTCGGCTCATCGAAGAGCATGATCTTGGGCTCCATCGCCAATGCCCGCGCGATGGCTACCCGCTGCTGCTGCCCGCCGGATAGCTGCCCCGGATACTTGAAGGCTTGCTCCGGGATCTCCACCCGCTCCAGCAATTCCATCGCCCGCTGCTCGGCTTTGTCGCGCGCCCAGTGGCGCACTTTCATCGGCGCCAGCGTGATATTGTCCATGACCGTCAGGTGCGGGAAGAGGTTAAACTGCTGGAAGACCATGCCGGTTTCGCGGCGGATCTCGGCGATATTCTGCACATCATGGCTCAGTTCAATTCCGTTGACAACGATGCGGCCGTCTTGATGCTCTTCGAGACGATTGATGCAGCGGATCAAGGTGGACTTGCCCGAGCCGGAGGGCCCGATGATGACCAGCACTTCCTGGGGCATCACTTCCAGCGATATATTGCGCAAGACGTGGAAGTCGCCGAACCACTTGTTCATTTCGCTGCAAATGATAATCGGCTCGTCGCCCGCCATGACTTGCTGATTAAGATCTTCCATAAGAACCTCCGATGTTCCGCCAGGGCGGCTGGATCAAGCTCACAGTTGCTGCGCGCGAATCGCGCCCGAGCCGGTCGCCTCGATCCTGCGGCTGATGTAAGACATGATGTAGCTAAAGACGAAGAACAAGATCGCCACGTACAGAAATGTCTCTTGCCGCCGACCCAGGAATTCCGGCTGGGCGACCACGCGATTGGCGATGCCAACAATCTCCGCCAAGCCGACGATAAAGACCAGCGAGGTGTCCTTGAACAAAGAGATGAATTGGCCGACCAGCGCCGGGATAACCGCGCGCAAGGCTTGCGGCAGCAGAATGTAGAGCGTCGTCTGCCATGCGGACAAGCCCACGGCCTGCGCCGCTTCCGTTTGCCCGCGGTCGAGCGACTGCAAGCCGCCGCGGACATTTTCCGCCAGGTAAGCGGCGCTAAACATGGTGATGCCCACCCAGGCGCGCACGGCGTTTTCGATGGAGGCCAGGGTCGGGTCAACCAGCGGCACCATCAGCACAGCCAGGAAGAGCACCGTAATCAGCGGAACGCCGCGCACCACCTCAATGTATAGGATGCAGGCGTACTTCACGACGGGCAGATTGCTGCGCCGCCCCAGCGCCAGCGCCAGACCGATGGGGAAGGAGGCGCCGACGCCCAGGATTGTCAACTGCATGGTCAGCATCAAGCCGCCCCAGATGCGCTTGTCCGACAGCGGCAGCAATTCCTGCGGCGAAGTCTGCAGTATGCCTTGCGCGTCCAGGCCCGCAATAAAGCTCGGCAAGAAGAGCAGAGCCGCCAGCCAGGCCGCCGCCGCCGCCAGCATGCCCTCGACCGGGTAGCGCTGGAACAAGGGACCGCGCTTCATGTCTTCAACTTTTTTAGGCTCAGCTTGCGCCCTTTCGCCGCGCTTGAAACTCAGCGCGCCAGCCACCAGCCATAACAGGAAATACAGGCTTGACCAGCGGTCGACCTGGGTCCAGGTCTGCATCCACAAGAAAGTCAGCAGCAGCAAACCGATGATGATGCGGTTGGAGCTCCAGCGCGTCGCCCCGCTGAAAAACATCCAAGCCAGCCATAGAATAATCGCCAGGCCAGCCAGCAGCATCGCGGAGCCGTCCGCGTCTTCGGCGAGCGTGTTGGTATCCACAAATAAGAACAGGAATACGATGCAAGCAATCAGATAGCCGTAGCGCTTCAAGTTAAAATCCAGGCTGCTTTTGAGCGCGGCGCCGCGTTGACCCGCGAAGACGCCGACCGCGGCGATGGCCAGCCAAATTATGACCGAGCCGACCGCTTCGCTATTCCAGCCGTCCCATACCAGATTAACCACGAAGGACTGTATGATCTGGGCGAAGAAGCCGCCGATCAACAAGGCATAACCCAGCGCATTGCGATAATTCAAGCCGATGAAATACATCAGCAGCAGCCAGACCAGGCCCCCGACTATGCTGCCCAGCGCGCCGCCGGAGAGACCGTGGACGCCTGACACCATCAGGTACATAACGAATGGGAAAGCGCCCCAGCCGTACATCAGCAGGCGGCTGAGCGAGCCTTCGGCCTCTTCTCCCGGATTGGCGCCGTTCAGCCAATTTTCAATGCGGCGCGCCAGATACACCACGCCGGCGGCGGCCGCAATCTTGAGCGCGGTGGCCGGCGCGCCCTGAATCGCGCCTTGGCCGTCCAGCAGGGCGAAATACGCCAGCAAGACCAGCAGCGGCGTCGTGGACCAAGCCAGCACCATCAAGCGGCTGTCGCGGCTGTTGAAGATGGAGTTTTCGCCGGACATATGCGCCAGCGCGCGCCCCAGGACGAATCCCCAGGTCAGCGTGATAAAGAAGGGCAGCAGCAGCCGCTCGACCTGTTCGAAAAACGGCGGGATGAAGTGCGCCAGATAGGTCTGCCAGTCGCGCAGGCCGCGGAATTGATTGTCGATCAAGACGACGAAGGACGCGCTCTTGCCATTGATTTCCGGCCGGTTCTCGCTGATGACCAGTTCGTTATCGGTCAGGCGCGCAAAGCGAGATTCGGTCGCGCTCAGCGTACGCTCGACAATGGGATGTATACCGTCCGCCGCCAGAATGGCCGTGCCGGTCTCGCCGTCCGCGGCGTCTTTGGACAAGATGTACCAGCCCTCCGCCGGGATTGTGAAGCTGACGCTGTCGCCGGCGTCGCTGAGCTGCGCTTCCGCCAGCACCGCATAAGTCTGCGCATCGCGGATGGCCACCGACATGGGGGTTTGCCCCAGCTGATACAGGTCAAGCACCGACTGCGGCGTTAGCAGGCGCACCCACATATCGCGCAGGAAGGCGGCTTCACGCGGCAGCGGCTCGATCAATTCTTCATCGTCGTCGCTCTGATCTTGCTCGCCGATCAAGTCTTCCGCAAGCTGCGTGACCAGCAATTCACCCAAATCTTCCAGCTGTTCGCTCGCCAGCGTGACGGCGCCGAGTTCAGCGATGCCATCGTGCAAGCCGCCCGGCACGCGATCGGTCATGGACAAATTCGTCAAGCCGTCCTCGACCGCTTCCAGAGCCGCCAGAATCGCCTCTGCGCGCGGATCCAGTCCGCGGGCGGCGCCTTCCAGCCGTCCCAGCCAGAGTCGCAAATCGGCCACGGCGCTGTCATTCGAGGTCAGGCGGTCGCTGATGGAATCGACATACTGCGCGGTAGAAGCCAGCATATCGTTGGTGCGCGTAAAGGTACGGATATTGAGCCGTGTGCGTTCTTCCAGCCCCTCGGTCAATTCGCCGCTGATCATGCGGTCAAAGGTCGCGCCGGTTTTTGCCTGCTGCGCCAGCCGATTTTGCGCGGCGTTGGCCAAGGCATTGGTGACGCGGTCGGAAAAACCGGCCAGCCTACTCAGCGTCTCAATATCGGCCACTTCATCCAGCGCCAGACGCAGCGACACCGTTTCGCCGGCCTGGGCGATGAAAGCCAGATCGCGCTGCGGCGTCAAGGTGGAGGCGCGGTCGACGATTTCGACATTGCCGGCGGTAAAATACGAGAGCGGCTGCGGAATCAGGGCGTCGATGATCGGCGGCAGCAGCGCCAGCAGCGCCAGCAAAGTCAGAGAAACGCCCGCCAGCATCGGCCAGGAGCGGCGCGCCCAAGCCGCCAGACTGGCGCCGGTCAACAAGGCGGAAAGCAGCACGGTCAAAGCCAAGCGCCACTCAAACTCCGGTTCGAAAGATTCCATCATGAAGAGGCGCTGATTGTTGATGATGGCGAACCAGTTGGCGCTGCGGATGGACCAGTCAAAAAAGCCGTAAACCAGCGCCAGCACCAGCAGCGACGACAGTATCGTAACGACGACATCGGCTGGCGAGCCGAAAAGATTCTGCCGCAGCCAGCCGACCAGACCGACTTCAAGCGTGGGCGGCGGCAGCGAGCCTTCGTCCTGCGAATGGATAATCGTTTGCCTGGCGTCCGCGTTTCGCTGTTCCGACATCAAGCGCCTACCTCGTCACCAACTGGAAGCGCTGGTTGACCAAATTCATGCCCAAAGAAATAAGCAGGCTGATAAACAAGTAGGCCAGCAAGACCATCAAGATGCCGGTCACCGACTGCCCCGACTGATTGATGATCGTGTTGGTCACCTGGTAAATATCGGTATATGAGACCGCAATCGCCAGGCTCGAGTTCTTAGACAGATTGAGAAATTGATTGCCCAGCGGCGGGATAATCACGCGCAGAGCCTGCGGCAAGACGATCAATCGCAGCATGTCCCCCTGCGAGAGGCCCAGGGCGCGCGATGCTTCCAGCTGACCCTTGGGCACAGCCTGGATGCCGGCGCGCACGATTTCGGCAATAAATGCGGATGTATAGATGACCAGGCCCAGGAAGACCGCCAAATACGAAGGCGAGATTTCGATGCCGGTCTCGATGTTGCGGCCGCGGCGATCAAGCGTCGGCGGCCGGTACATGAGCGGCTGGCGCGTATATTCCAGTTCTTGCTCAATCGTCAACAGGCCCGACTCAAAGGCGTCGTCATAGGGCATCTCGACGAACTCTCCGCTGTCCTCGTCAAAGACGGGGATGACGGCTGGCGTGGGGCGCATGCCAATGATCAACCAGCCCAGCAGCGTGAAACCGGCGAAGGTCAGCAGCGCGTAACGCGTCTTGGGGATGGGCTTGCCGGTCGTCTCCGTGATAAAGCCGAAGTAGCGCGACAAAGCCATGGCGACCACCGCTCCCAGCACGACGAAGACCATCCAGACGGCGAAGAGCGACGAGGGAATCAACTCGAATATCGCCACGCCTTTGATGCTGATATAGATGCCGGGCCGGAATTCTATCGGCGTACCGGCGCCCACGACTACGAGACCAAGCAAATTCGCCAGCACAACTACGGCAATGCTGGCTTGCCGCAGGCCGTTGCGCCAGGCGGGCCGGCGCATGGAACTGCTGGCCTGCCAGATGACCAGAATCACGAACAAGGAAAGCGCGTATTGCATCAAGGGCAGGCTGCGGATGCCCTCTTGCGGGAAAGCAATCGATTCCTGCTGCTGTGGCAAGGCAAATATGACGATGAAAAACCAGGCGAAGATCTGCAGCAGGATGGGCGTGTTGCGCAGCACTTCCACATAAGCGCGCGAAATCGTGCGCAAAAGGAAGTTTCGGCTTAACAGGAAGATGCCAACCATGATGCCGAGCACGGTGGTCGCTACCAAGCCGAACAAAACGACGCGAATCGTATTGATGAAACCGACGCGGAAGGCGTCAATGTAGCGGTCGTTTGAACTGTAACTGCCGGAGTCAGCGATATCGAAGCCGGCGCGATTCTGCAAGAATTCGAAATTCGGCGACTGATTGGTGGATTCCAGCGCCGTGTTGATGCGGGTCTGCAAGTTGTTGAGGACGAGCACGACTATGGCGACGAAGATGATCTGCGCGATACCCTGAAGGATACGGCCATCGCGAAAAATCGCTGGCAGCAGGTTCTCTTGCGCTGTAGCGTCCGCGCTTCTCTCCACGGGCTGGCTTTCAAGCATTAAAAACATCCTTGAGTCGAGCCAAAGCTACTATAGCCCATATTGTATAGAATCTGCCAGGAACTGACAAATCACACTCAGGCGTCGGGCAATTGAGGCCGCGCTGGCAGGCGAGGCCGAGCAAAAAAAGAGGCGCGCCATCAGTTTAATGGCGCGCCACGATATTGTGTCGCTTGGCAGTGGCGGTGGACTTCGGTCTAACGGAAGGGCGCCGCGTACATCAGGCCGCCGTCCGTCCAGAGCGCGTTGAAGCCGCGTTCCAGGCCAAAGATGGTATCCGGACCCAGGTTGCGATCAAAGATCTCGGCATAGTTGCCCATCTGTGTGATCACGTCCACCATGAACTGGTCGTTGATGCCGAGGTAATCACCGGCAACGTTGTCGCCCAAGCCGAGCAGGCGGCCGACGCCAGCATCTTCGCTGTCCATGAAATCGCCAATGTTCATGCTGTCGATGCCGAACTCTTCCGCGCTTAGCAGGCCCCAGACAACCCAGCGAATAATATCCGCGAAGTTGGCGTCGTTCTGCGGGCTGACAGGACCGAGCGGCTCCTTGCTGATGGCGCCGGGCAGAATCACATGCGCGGCCGGATCAGCCGAAGTGGCTTTGCGCGAGACCAGGCTGCTGATATCGCTGGTGAAGGCATCGCAGGCGCCGGCTTCGTAGGCGTCCATGATGGCGTCGAAATCAGGGAATGTGCTCAGTTCCCAGTCCGCGCCCAGGGCGTTGGCTTTGTCCGTGATATTCAACTCGGTGGTGGTGCCGGCGGTGGCGCACATGGTAATGCTCTCTTCGCCGAGCTCGTCGATGGTGCTCACGCCAAAGTCGATCTTGACCATGATGCCCTGGCCGTCATAGAAGGTGGTGGGACCGAAGGTAGCGCCCCATTCGGTATCGCGGCTGAGCGTCCAGGTGGTGTTGCGGCTGAGCATGTCAATCTCGCCACTGGCCAGCGCGGTCGGGCGCTCGGCTGCGGCAAGCGGGCGGAAAGCGATCGCGTTGGAATCGCCCAGAATGGCGGCGGCGACGGCGCGACAAATGTCAACGTCAAAGCCTTCAAAATCACCGGCGTCGTTCTGCGTGCCGAAACCCGGCAGCACCGAGTTCACGCCACAAATCAACTCGCCGCGATCGCGAATGCGCTCGACAATGTGGCCGTCTTGCGCGGCGGCGAGCCCCGTACTCATGGCGAGTACAGCGATCAACAAGACAGAAAACAATACAAGGCGTTTCATTTCTTCGCTCCCTCCAGCTTAAATGATTGTGTTTGCCTGTCAGTCAAAGGCGCTGCCAGGCAGCTGTTTATCCGCAAAACAGCCTACCCCTATTGAACTACAAAGTTACATTTCTGTCAAAATACTGCCAGGAGAAAAAATAAAACCGCCTCGTTTGAGCGAACAAACGGGGCGGTTTTGGTTTGCGTGAAACTGCGAAAGCGTTACTTGGGCGCCAACTCGACATCGGCGGATTTGACAGCCTCTACAGCTTTCAAGATGCCGGCGCGAACTTCGCCGGGTTCCGCGTGCCGGCCCACTTCCTTCTTGGAGAAGATCAACTCGCCATTGACCCAGACATCGAAGACTCCACCGGTGGACGGTATCAGCTTCCAACTGCTGATGTAAAACTCGATTTCGCGCTCCTTCAAAATTTCGTCCGTCAAACTGACGGCATTGGGTTGGTGCCCTCAAGTCGCGCAGTACTTGATGACGATCTCCATTCCACCTTGTTGCATGGGACTGCTCCTTTCCCGCCTGCTGCTTCGTCGGATGATAAACACCCTTACCTGAAGTTGCCTTGCGGCGTGAAGAAGCGCGAGGCGACTGCGCAGGCGGCGGTATCGCTCGGATAAATGCTCGACGACCCGCCATGGGCGTTTAGATGTTCCATTATACTGCCGGCATTGCCGCCTGACAAGAAGCGAGTTACACGATAGGTGTCATCGGAACCGATTTGGAACTCGAACACTTGGGGCAAGGGGGCGCGGCTGCTGGCGACATAGTAGCCGTGGGCACTGTTCCAGGCCGGGGGCGTGCCGCCATTCTCCGTGACTTCGATCCAAGCATTGAAGTTGCTGAATTCACGTACGCGCACGGTTTCAGAATCGACCCACCAGAAGCAGTTCGTGCCATCCACCCAGCTGGGTCCATATTGCGTATCCCATGGGTTGCCGCCATTGCTTGACGGCGGATCTTGCTCTGTCTCTGGCGTCTGTTCCAGCGCCTGCAGCGCGTCCACGACTGGCTGCCAACGCCTACGGGAGTATTCGCTGGCCAATTGCTGGGCATCTGCCAGCGTCAGTGGGTTGGCGTGGGTGCCATGGCCCAGCGCCGCCAAAGCGCGCGTCCAGCGTTCGACGTGGGCAGTGCCGTATTGCGTTTCCCCTTGGTAAATCAGCAATTGGTTGATAAGCGCTGTGTTGTCTCCTTGCGCGCTGACGATCAAGCCCGCGAGAACAAAGATCATGGTGGACAGTATCAATTTGGCTTTCATCGTGCGTCTCCATTACTCGGTGAACGTGGCATTTGCCTTGCAAACTGCTGTGTACATTAGTATACATTCAGGCGCGGAGTGTCTACTCCACGCCTGACCTGCTAGTGCCATACGGCTAAGCTACGTAAATGAATGAGGTACTCTTGCTGGGTGACCTTGGCGCTGCTGTGATTTCAGACGACGATGTTCACTTTGGGATCACTGCCGTTTCGGCCTGGGATGAAAATGGCGCGTTTTGGCGGAGCGCCTTTTAAGAAACGCTGCGCCGCTTCGCTTGCCAGCGCCAGCTCTTGCGCCCGCTCTCGCTCGATGTCCACCGTCACCGCGATGGTCGCGCGTGGTTTGCCGTTGACCATCACCACCAGATCGACTGTCTCTTCCCGCGCCAGGTCAGCGTCGTACTCGGGCCAGGGCTGCGTGTGAACGCTGTAGTCCCAGCCCAGGCGCAGCCACATCTCTTCGGCAATATGCGGGGCGAATGGCGCCAGCAGCCGGATCACCTGGCTCATCACATCGCGCCAGAACTCAGCGCCGATTGCTTGCGCGCGCAGCGCCGCTTTGAGAGAATTCTTGAACTTCATCTGCTCGGCGATGGCGGTGTTAAAGCTGAATTCTTCCAGCCCGCGGTTGATGACGGCGATGGTTTGGTGCAGTTTGCGCGAGATATCGCGCTCGGCGGCGGGATCGCCCGCATTTGCAGGCGCGCCGGCCATAGCGATTTCCCAGATATCGTGCAGCCAGCCCTGCGGCCCCTTGATATTGTTCTCGTTCCAGGGCCCGCCCTTTTGCCAATCGAAGTTGAACATCAGGTAACAGCGGACGACATCGGCGCCGTATTTCTCCACCAGCTCATCGGGATTGACGACATTGCCCTTGCTCTTGGACATGCGCTGGATATCCAGGTGATGCTGCAGCTGATTGACGTTGTTCGCGCCCACGATATGCGGGATGACGATCTCGGCCTCGGGCAGGACCTCGACGAATTGCGTCAGGCCGGCCATATTCAGGTGCAGGACATTCTCGGTGCGGTGGACGATCTCGCCGAACCAGCCTTCGAAGCCGGCCGGCACCTGGTTCCAATCCACGACTTCGACACGCTCGGCCAGCATGCGCTCGCCGACGACGCGCCCGCTGCATAGCGCGAAGTCGCCCTGCCGCTCGCCGCCCAGGACCTGGCCCTGATTGCGCAGCACGGTCATAGGCTCGTCGAAAACGCCATCGGGATCGCGGCCGTGGCGGCGCATGGCGGCCGCGGCATCGTCGTATACGCCGATATCGCGCAGCACCTTGGTGAAGAAGCGCGTGTAGAGCAGGTGCATCACGGCATGTTCAGCGCCGCCGGTGTAGACATCGACCGGCAGCCAGTAAGCCGCCTCGTCGGCGTCAAAGGGCGCCGTATCGCAATCGGGCGACAGATAACGCAGCTGATACCAGGAGGAGCACATGAAGGTGTCCAGCGTATCGGTTTCGCGGCGTCTGGCGTCGTCCACTTTGAAGAAGGGTTCGTGATAGGTCAAGGGACTGCGGCCGGTGGGCGCGAAGTCGACATCCTCCGGCAGCTCCACGGGCAGCTCGTCATCGGGAACCGGCACGATTTCGTCGCCATCGTACATCATAGGGATGGGGCCGCCCCAGTAGCGCTGCCGGCTGATCAGCCAGTCGCGCAGGCGATAATTCACCGCCTCCTCGCCCTTGCCGGTCGCTTCCAGCCAGTCAATTACGCGATTGATGGCCGGGTTTTTGCGGCCCTTCTGCCAGCTGCTGACGCTGCCGTCCATGGCGCCGGAGTTGACCATGAGGCCGGGTCCGTCGTAAGCTTCGGTCATAGCCGCCTCGGTCAGCGGCTCGGCCATATCTTCCGGCTGGATGACCACGCGGATGGGCAGATCCTGCGCGCGGGCGAATTCGAAGTCGCGCTGGTCGTGCGCCGGGACAGCCATGATGGCGCCCGTGCCATAAGTAACCATTACGTAGTCGGCGATCCAGATCGGCACTTTTTCGTCGTTGACCGGGTTGATGGCGTAGGCGCCGGTGAAGACGCCGGTCTTTTCGCGGTGCTCCATCATGCGCTCGACTTCGGTCTCGGCGGCGATTTCATCGATGTAATGCTCGACGGCGGCGCGCTGGGCATCGGTGGTGATTTTCTCAACCAGGTCATGCTCCGGCGCCAGCACCATAAAGGTCGCGCCCCAAAGCGTATCGGGACGGGTGGTGTAGATCTGGATGGGGTGGCCGCCGACTTCAGTGTGGAAGGTGGCGCGGGCGCCTTCGCTGCGGCCGATCCAGTTGGTCTGCATGATCTTGATCGACTCAGGCCAATCCATGCCAGCGAAGTCCAGCAGCTCGTCGGCGTATTGGGTGATCCGAAAGAACCACTGCTCCATCATCTTGTGAATCACCGGCTGCCCGGTGCGTTCGTCTTTGCCATCGATGACCTGCTCGTTGGCCAGGACGGTCTGCAAGGTCTCCGACCAATTGACCAGTGCCGAGCCGCGATAGGCGACGCCGTGCTCGTAGAACTTCTTGAAGAACCACTCCGACCACTTGTAATACTCGGGCCTGCAGGATATGGCTTCTCGCTCCCAGTCGAACATGGCGCCCATGCTGCGCAGTTGCTCGCGCATGCGTTCGATATTGGCATAGGTCCACTTCCAGGGATGGATATTGCGCGAAATGGCTGCTTGCTCGGCGGGCAGCCCGAAAGCGTCGAAACCCATGGGGAAGAGGACGTTGTAGCCCTTCATGCGCATCCAGCGGGCGCGGGCATCGGAGGGGGTCATGGCGAACCAGTGCCCGATATGCAAGTCGCCTGAAGGATAGGGCAGCATGGTGAGGGCGTAGTGCTTGGGCTTGTCCCAATCCACTCGGGAGCGGTAAAGCTCGCTGGCTTCCCACTTCTGCTGCCATTTGACTTCGATGTCATGTGGTTGATAGGATTCAGTCATCTTGCTTGGGTCTCCCCTCTATTACGGCCAGCTTCGATTCGTATGCGCGGCCTAAACTCATGGCGCGGCCATTAAGTCTGGTTGCAGATATTAAATACGTAGATTGATGAGGAAGCGTAGAATGAGGCAGTGTAAGATTGGCAGTCCGTGCGGACTACATAAGCAAAGAGCGGGCCACCCCGAAACCCGATACCATTTTCGCTTTCATCTCACACCTTCAAAAGCGCACAATTGCGATGCGCGCGAGATTACCATGCTTCAAAGCGCCTGTAAACTGCCACTTGCCTTGTCAGTGGCGTCAGGCGCCCCAGGTCTGGCGCAGGACCCGCACCCAATTCTGATGCGCCAGCTTGTGCAGCAGCTCGTCGTTGTAGCCGGCGTCTTGCAGCGCCGCGATCAGATTGGGCAGCTTCGATACATCGCCGACCGCGTCGGGCACACGCGCGCCGTCGTAATCCGAACCCAGGCCGACGCGCGTCTCGCCCAGCCGCTCAACCAGGTAGTCGAGGTGGCGCACCATCACATCAAGCGGGCGGTCGCTATCCCAGGCGCCGTCTTCGTTCAGGAAGCCGGTGGCGAAGTTCAGGCCGACCATGCCGTCTGAGGCTTTGATGGCGTCCAACTGCTTGTCGGTCAGATTGCGCGAGATTTGGCAGAGGGCGTGTACGTTGGAATGGGTGGCGACCAGCGGCGCATCGCTGAGCGCGGCCACATCCCAGAAGCCGGCTTCGTTCATGTGCGACAGGTCGATCATAATGCCCAGCTCGTTGCAGCGCTTGACCAGGCGTTTACCGGCGTCGGTCAAGCCGGGGCCGATATCGGGGCTTGAGGGAAAGGCGATCGGCACACCATGCGCGAATATCGTGGGCCGGCTCCAGACGATGCCCAGCGAGCGCATGCCCGCTTGATAATAGACTTCGAGCGCATTCAGGTCTTCGTCAATCGCTTCCGCGCCTTCAAAGTGCAGGATGGCGGCGAATATGCCCGCATCAATACATGCCTGCAATTCGTCAGCCCTGCGCACGATTTTGATTTGCCCGCCGGACAGGGCTTCCAGGCGAAACAGATCGGCCGTCAAGCGATTGGCCGCCCGCTGCGAGAAAACGAAATCAACCGCGGGCGATGTATAGGGCGTGGACAGGTCGGGCATGTTGTCCGGGTCAATCCGCTCCTGGTTGGGCACGAATACGGCGAAAAAGCCGCCGGCGAAACCGCCACGGCGCGCCCGCGCCAGATCGATATGCCCGCCGTCCATCTCACCCAGGAAGTCGCTCAAATCCAGGTCATCATGGTTGTAAAAGCGCAGCAAAGTATCGTTGTGCCCATCGAAAATCTTAAACTCGGGCATGATCGCCCTCCCATCTCAAAAGCCACTAATTGCCGCTAGATAATGTCAGCTATTGCGCGGCCTTGCAACTCCGGAATCCGCTGCTTGCAAGCGAAAAGAAAAGAGCGCAGTCCGATTGACTGCGCCCCGCGGCTGCCTGGTATATCGTCGGCTATTTGGCCCGCCGCCGTTTGCCGCCTTCTCGCACCGGAACCGGCACACGCGCCGGCTTGCGCGGCTGCGGCGCCTTGGGGTCAAAGAAGTCGTCGATTTCTTTCAGGATACGGTGCCCAACTTCGAGCATTTCTTCCCATACGCTGCGTTTATGTCTCGCCACGATACCAAAAGTCCTTTCTCGGTATGCGAACAGCGCGCCAAAATACCGGGCTTGTTGCGCGTCAAACGCTTAAGCGCCAGCCGGGAGCCATCCAACAATCATCGACAGAATAGCCAACGCGATACCGATGTTCAACGCGATGATAATCCGCATAGTGCCGCGGATTTCCGCGATGTCCGCTTTCAAATCAGCAGTGTCCGCTTTGGTGGCAAAATGCGTCAATGCTTCATCCACGCGCCCTTCCAGGCGGGCAATGCGTCCTTCTGATTGTATCGCCGATTCCACTAGCGTTGTCTCCGAAGATACACTGTCGAAGTGGACCTGAGGGGACTCGAACCCCTGACCTCCACAATGCCATTGTGGCGCTCTCCCAACTGAGCTACAGGCCCTTGCGATTAAGCTATGTTAGCGCCGAGCGAGCGGGCTGTCAATAGACAGGGCGGCTCGCATCTCGGCCAGCACATCGGCGGGCGCGGATTCCTGCGGCCCGTTCGTCAGGAAATCAGCCGCCAACTGCAGCTGCGTGGCGTCATTTCAAGCGCAGCCGGGCTGATCCACCCACTCGATTGCGCGCGCCTCGAGATCCAGCCGCGCGCCTTTGACGCCGCCGCTGCGCTCATCAGCCCAGATCCAGCTAGTGGTCACGTTGTCACTCACAATTTCAGCCTGCGCAGATTCTGCGCCGCCCGATGCCTTGCTCGCGCGGAAATGAGTATATCAGGTCATCCGAACATCCGTTAGGTGTTCCGCGAGTGTTTGACAAAAGTATCGTGCCAATTCCTTGGGAATTATGGCATAATGACGGGGATAAATCCGTCACGGCGAGAGAGTGAGCGATGGCTGAAGCGAACAATCAGTTGAGTATATTGGTGACCGGCGGCGCCGAAGACGCGGGTTTGGCGACGGTCCGCGCCTTGTTGAAACGCGGGCATAAAGTCCTTGCCACCGCCTGTACATCCGAAGGCGCCCTGGCACTGCGTCTGGCGGGCGCGCTGCCGGTTTATCCCGATCTGGGCCGCGCCAGCGAGGTCTTCAGCGCGCTGCAAATGGCGGAGACGGACGCGGTTGTGCATGCGCTACCGCAATTCTGTGGCGGCTTGCCGCACTCGGGCGAGGCTTATGCCGCGCGCGGCGCTCAGCTGGCGCGATACAGCAAGGCGGTTGCGAAGGCAGCTGCGAAACACGGCGTCAAGCGAATCGTCTCTCTTAGCTTTGGCTATCTCTACGAAGCCGGACACAGCGCGGCGGTCGAAGGCGATCATGACAGCCACGACAGCGTATACGCGCCCATGCTGGCGGCGGAAGCAGCCCTGAAAGACAGCGGCTTGAATGGCTACATCGTCCGCAGCGGTTACATCTACGGCGGCAACAACCCGTCGACCGTTTCGCTGGCCGAAGCCATCATGGCGTCTCAGCGCCTGCCTGCGGGCGCGCTGCCCGCCTCCTGGATACACGAAGACGATGTGGCCGCAGCTTTCGTAACGCTGCTGGAAGCCGACGCGGCGCCCGACGGCATACAGATCGTCAACGCTGCGGACGATGCCGTTTGCAGCCCGGACGCTTGCGCCGGCGCTATCAGCGCGGCTCTTGGGCTGGGCGCGCCGCGCTTCGCCGCGGCCGGCCTATTCGATACGCTGCGGCAGAAGACCCTGCGCGACAAACTGCTCGGGCGCGAGGTCGTCATCAGCAGCCGCAAACTCAGAGACGATTTCGGCTGGCAGCCGCGCCACAGCAGCATTGAGCAAGGCATGGAGGCCGCCTCGCTGGTTTGGCGTATGCGGGACGCCGTCAACACGGATGATTTCTACAACGTGTATGAAGACAAAGCGGCGCTGGCCATCGAAAACTTCGCCTACGATGTGGCTATGCCGGAACCTGCCGCCGCGGTGGAAGCCCCCAGCGCTGTCACCGCAGCAGCCCCGACGCCTGCGCCGACAGCTGAACGAGCCGCAGCGCCGCCGCAGTCAGAAGGACCTACGCCCTGGAACGAAGACGAAGCCAAGCGCGAAGAGCGCCGCCGTAAAGCGCTGGAACGCAAAGCCAAGCGCGCCGCCAGAGGCGGAGGCTAGCGCCCGGTGGCGCCCCGGCTAAGAGCCGTCCTCTTCGACTTCGACGATACCCTGATCGACTGGAGCGGCGTCACGCAGGACTGGCGCGAAGTCGAAGCGGAGCGTCTGAGCCGGGTGCTGCGCTTTCTCGACCAGCGGATGTCGCCCAGCCGCATCAAGCTGGAGCAACTGGTCGAGCGTTATACACAGCGTACGCGCGCAGCCTGGATGATAGCCCGCGCCAACTTGCGCGCTCCCAAAATGCCGCTCATCCTCCAGGAAACTTTGACCGAGCTGGGCATTGACGCCGCCGATGCCTTCGCGGACGAAATCCTGCGCGCCTATGATTGGAATGTCGTGCCGGGGACTGTGGTCTTTCCCGATGTTATTCCCCTGCTCAATGAGCTGCGTTCGCGCGGGATTCGCTTGGGCGTCGTCACTAATTCTTCGCAGCCGATGTCCCTGCGGGATTGTGAGCTGCGGGAGCACGGGCTGCTGCCCTATTTCCCCGATTGCCGGCTGGCGGCGGCGGATGTCGGCTATCTCAAGCCGCACCCGCGGATATTCCATTGCGCGCTGGAGCGCATCGGCGTCGCGCCGGAAGAAGCGGTCTTCATCGGCGACAATCCGATTGCCGATGTAAGCGGCGCCCTGGACGTTGGTATGCGCGCTGTCCAGCGCCTGAACGCGAACGACGCCAGTCTCAGCGGCGGGCATCCCCAGCTGAGTTCGGAGGGCGCCGGCGCTGCTCGCGGACATCCCTGCCTGCGTTCACTTGAAGAATTACCGGCCCTCCTGGACGACTGGTATCCTGATTGGCGTGATGGAAACGCGTGACTTACGCCTGCATGGCGACCTCAATCTGATCATGACCGGCTATGTAGAACCCAATCGTCCGCGTATTTCGCGCCAGTTGGCCCAGCGGCTGGGCTTGACCCTGATTGATGTCGAGCGGGAGATGGAAGAGCGCCTGGGCGATACCATCGCCAATTTGCGCGCCACCTACGGCCAACGCCACTTAAAAACCGTCGAAACGGAGATCATGGACGAGGTCGTCTTGCATCGCCGCGGTCTGATTCGCGTCGCCGGCAGCACCCTGGTCGGCAGCGTTCATCTGGCGGAATTGCAACGCAACGGGGTCATCGTCTGCCTGGTGGCTTCGCTGGATTCGATTCTGCGGCGCCTGCATCTGACGCTGGGCGCCCGCTATCACGACCCGGTAGAGCGCTCGCGCGCTGTCGGCGAATTGCAGCGCGAATGGCGCATCCGCGAAGTCGAAGGCGTGGTCGAATTCGACGCCACTTACGTCAGCGAAGCGCTGCTGGTTGAGCGGGTGGCCGAATTCTGGCGCGAACTGGCTTTACGGCGCGGCTGATCGGAAGCCTGTATTGCGCCTGGAACTGGTTAATTCGCCACAGAGGCACAGAGGGCACAGAGCAATAAGCCTGGGTCCAACGGAATCATCATCCATTAGCACAGGCGCTGCCGACTGAATCGTCTCTAGTAAGGTTCCGCGCTAGAAGGACACGCCCAGCAGGCCCCGCGTCACCTGGAAGTCGTCCGTGCCGGTGACTTGATGCCGCGCGATATGATCGCCCGCCAGGGTCGCCACCAGCAAGTCGATAAGCTGCCCGGCCGTGTCTTCGCCTTCCCGCAGCAGGGCATCCAGATCTTCAGCGGCTACAGCGCTGGCGCTCGTTTGCAGCACGGGCGCCAGCGGATGCCCAGCCAGCGGATAGCCCCCGACATAAGCCAGTATGAGTTCAACGCCGCTGGCGCCGATGCCGGCCAGGGTTTCGCCCCAGTGACGGCGCGGATTTGACATGATGTGGAAGCCGGCCTTCAGCGCCGCCTGCCCGTAGCCCAACGTGGCTTCCGGCTGATCGGGCAAGTCAAGCGCCGTCGAAAAGGCGCTGCCCCACAAACTGTCTTTGTCCGAGACAACGACGCTGCCGCCGCCAGCCACGATGATCTTGCACAGCCGCGCCAATTCACGCTGAGCAAATTCCGGCGCCTCCGCCTGGGTCAGCAAGCCGATGCGCAGCGCTTCCAAACCGGCGGTCGCGCGCTCGGGCGGGCTGTCAGCGCGCAAGCGCCGGCTGAACCAATCGGCAATCTTGCGCATGACGGCATCAATGCCGCCGTCGAGTTGAATGCTGGCCCAGCCAAAATCGGCCGGCTCAAGATTATGTTCAGCCAGCAATCCACGGAAATAACTATTATGCGTCACCTCGCAGCCATGCTCGAGCAGCAGCGTATGCCGCAGCTTGGGGTGCTGCAGGTAGCCGATTTGCATATCTTTGTATTCCGGCTGCACATTGCCGCCGCAGCCTTCGGTATGCACCAGCGCCACAAAACGGCTGAGCCCGCTGGCTGCGCCCAGGCCCCGCGCATTTAAGGTATCGGCAGTCATCTTGGCGATTTGCCCGGAACAGAGACTGGTCGGCAGGATCATTCCAATGCGCTCGCTGGTTAGCCCGCGCGCGGTTTTGTACATGGGGGCGGCGACCGGCGGCAAGGCGACATCAGCGGGTATGGCCAGCGGCTGACCGGAAAAGCGGCGCCTCTCAATGAGCTTGACATTGGCCGGACGGGTCTGCTGCCAGTCGCGCCAGATCTGCACTTGATAGTGACCGGCTTTCTCGCCCACAGAGCGCTGCCCGCCGGCGATCGCCACCGTTAAATCCAGCGTACGCGCGCCCAGCTGGTCCAGGGGCGCGCCGTCGAGATATTCGCCCGCGTTCACATCCATGTCGCTTTGCAGCAGCTTGTAGCGCGCGGTGGTGGTCACAAACTTTATAGTGGGCACAAAGGGAAAATTAGTGATGGAGCCGTTGCCGGTGACGAAGAAGATCATATTGCAGCCGCTGGCCACCTGGCCGGCGACGCTTTCCAGGTCGTTGCCGGGGCTATCCATGAAGTAGAAACCGCCGTTGGTCATCTGCTGACTGTACTCGATCACATCATGCAGCGGCACGTCGGGATGGCGTTTGGCCGCCGCGCCCAGCGATTTAAGATAGATGTTGTATAGTCCGCGAAATTTATTGCCGCCGGAGGGATTGCCCTCGGCGGTTTGCCCGTGCCAGCTGACCCGCTCTTTGAAGCGCTCGATCTTGCCAAGGAAGTCCTGCGCCAGCTCAAGCCGCTCGATCTTGTCCAGCACGTAAGACTCGGCGCCGATGAGTTCGTCGGTCTCGGCCAGGTTAGCCGAGCCGCCGTAACGGATGACTTCTTTCGCCACCCAGGCCGCCAGCGGGTTGCCGCTGATGCCGGAGAAGGCGTCAGAGCCGCCGCATTGCAGGGCGATCTTCAGAGCGCTTAAGGGCTGGGCGCCGCGCTCAAGCTGATTCACGCGCGGCAGCCAATCCGCCAGCAGCTCCTTGAACCAGGCAACATTGGCGTCGAAGCTGGTCCTGAGCGAATGGAAGCGGTGCGGCACATGCTCGAGTGGATAGTCGTTTTCCAGCAGATACTGCCGCAAGTCGGCATTGGTCACCGCTTCGCCGCCGAAATCCAGCGCGACTACCGCGCCGACGTTGGGATGCGTCATGAAGCCGGCCAGGGTGCGCAAGAGCAGCTCGCGATTATTAGGGTTTTGATGGCCGCCTTCGGTATGCGCCACCGGCACGATGCCGTCTACGTGGGGGAAGTCAGCGGCCAGGTCGCCGGTCAGCTGCGCCAGCGCGCGCGCGAAACCGGCCGCCAGCGATGATGTGCCTAATATGACGATCATATTGCGCGTGCCGACGCCGCGCCCGCCTCCACGAGGATAGCCCTGAAAATAGCGCATTTCGCTATGTGGAGGCAGCGGTTCGGCCGCGTTGAAATCAGCCCTGTCGAAGGCGAAGGGTGTGATCTGATTGTCGAAGTTGGGCGCCGCCGGCAAAGCAAAATCGAGATTGCGCCGCTCCAGCTCCTCTTGTACGCCCTGGTTCATGACGTATTCACCCGGCGCGATATCGCGCAAGGCGATGCCAAATCGCTGCCCCCAGGATGTCAGTTCCGCGCCCTGCGGGATGGGCTGAATGGCGAAGCGATGGCCCTCCAGGATCGTATGCGACAGGCTGAAGGCGCGGGCGTCGTATTGGATTTGCGCGCCGCTGGTCAAGTTGCGAATGGCGATGGCGCAATTGTCAATCGGGTCGGGCAGGCGGCCGATTTCGTGCAGTTGAGGCATAATCAATTCCTGTGGATCGGACGGATATTGGTCGGGCGCTATTCTGCTTGGCGCAGCCGCGTAGAATGTACCACATCCGCCGCCATGTCACGAACTGGCTGGAGTGGTGAATATCTTGTGGATACAATTCTCTTCACGTCGAGAATCGCAGGGGCGGCCCGGTGGGTCGCCCGCAGGCACATGATTTCAAAATCGGGCGATTCGCAAGGTCGCCCAGACACTGACCGCCAAGCGTCCTTAGTCCCTTCCATTGTCTTTTGCGCAACTTTCTTGGCCTTACTTCCGAGTCTCCGCGAAATAAGCGCTCCCTTGTCATTACTTACTTGGATTTACTGAGGGCACAGAGTATTCCTGTTTGCCTGGCGGAGTTTTCAAGTCCACTTTATTCAGCGCTCCGCCATACGCGCCCCCTTGAATATCACGCGGATGTCTCGTATCGTAAAGTCGATTAAACATGCAGCGAGTAGAGCCTGCGTCATGATTAAATTTATGGTCATGTTTCGGCAACCGGTGAACGTCGAGCGCTTTGAAAATACTTACCAGGACTTCCTGGCGCTGGTCGAGCGCATCCCGAATATAGTCAGGCGGCAGGTCGTGCATGTCATTGGCAGCCCAGCCGGCCCATCCGAGTATTATCGCATCCTGGAACTCTACTTCGAGTCTCAGGAGGTGCAGAACGAGGCGCTGATGTCCGCTGAGGGGCAGGAAGCCGGCGCCGAATTGTATCGCCTGCCCAAGGATTCCTTTGAGCTGCTCTACGCCGATGTCTACGAAGAGCAAGGCGGCAGTACGCCGGCAGACGACGCCACAACAGAACCAGCCACCGAATCCGCGGACGCGTCCCCCGCCGCAGCTGACGAAGAAGCGGCCGAGGCGCAGCCATCCGAGGGCCTGAGCGCGTCAAACGCCGACTGACAGCAGCGCGCTCAAGCCGGCGACAAAATCGTTCTTGCCGCCATGCGCCGGATGCCGCAGCTTGTTGCGTTTGATGCCCAGCTCGCCCAAAGTATCATAAGCGACATTGCCCACAGCGATGACCTGCTGAATGCGCCACAGCTCCAGCAAGCGCAGCAGGAAGGCCGCGCCCAATTCCGTTTCGGCTTTGCGCGGTCTTCGATTGCTGAGCGGCCGGCCCGCCTGGTGCGGATGAAAGGGAAAGGTATTCCAGATCAAGGGCAGCGCCTGCAACCGCGTCAGCGTTTCCCAGACGATGGTGGCCGATTGCTCGCCATAGACCCGCTCAAAACCGACATCGTCGACATCGCGATAGCCGGCGTCGACGCCGAAGAGTCGCAGCGCGGGCAGGCCCTCGAGCAAGACTTTGCGGCTGGTCACCGGCACACCGGTCAAGCGGCAGCCGCGATAGCCGGGCGCTTCCATCACCAGCAGCGTCCGCGGCGCCCACGCCGTCATCGCGCGCAGATACAGCCGCAGGTTCGCGCGGCGGATAGCGTTGTTCTGGTCGCCCGGCGCGTATTCGTTGAAGACCTCAGCCGACAGTTGGGCTTGCGACAAGTCGTAGATAAAGGCGTCAATGTCCTCGAATGCTGGCGGCATAATTCCCCCGATCGTTAGCGGCTGGCGCAGAAATCGCCATTTCCGCGCGCCATTGTAGCGCAAGTTGAAGAGCGACGGAGGCGGTCCACGGTTGCTCAGCCTCGATTAGCCGCTGGGCTTGGACAAGCGACGTTTCAGCATTATAGTAAACGCAAGCATGTTGCGCGCGGCGGGTGACCGCCTCGCGGCTGGGAGCGCTAAATCCAGGCGGCATTCAATGGCTCGCATTCAATTGCTGATTCTTATTATGCTCAGCGCTGTTGCGGCGGCCGCGCAAACCCGGCCGCGCGACTACGCCATTTCCATCGACGGCTTGAGCTACCGGGCGGATGCCGCTGTCCTCAGCTTCACGGTTTGGAATCAGGGCGGCGACGCCTTGGGCGCCTCCGAGATCCTGGTCTCCGAATATCAGTCGGGGCGCGTGCTGACCCGCGAGACGTTGCCGGCCTTGGCGGCCGATGAGTCACGACCATTCGAGCTGCCCCTGCCCCTGGCGGATTTGCCGGCGGACAATGTCTCAATCCAGATTCAGGCCGGCATTGACGAGTTTGAGCTGGAAGGCAGCCCCATCGCCCGCAACAATATTCAGCTTTTTTTCATCGACCGGGCGGATGCCGGCCTGCCGAGCGACTCTGCCGGCGCTTCTGATTTAGCCACGCCCACGCCAGATTACGACCTGTTCATTCCGCTGCTGAATCTCGGCCTCAATTTCCGGGCCGGCGGCTTTGAGGTCAACGGGCGCAGTTACAGCGGGGGCGATTTGCTGATTTTCGCCGGCATGTCGCTGGCGGCGCTATTCTGTCTGTGGCTGCTGAGCCTGATTCTGCGGCTGGTATTCCGGCGACCGCCCAAGTTCGAGCCCTGGCAGCCACCCTACGCGGTCAATAACTGGCATGATCCCAATTCGGCGCTGGGGCGGCGGCAAAGCTGGCAATTTCACGCGCAAAGCAGCGCCATCACCGCAGCCGGCGCGCCCGATCAAGTGACGGTGATCAAGCGGCTGCTCAGCCAGGAAGGCGAAATCCTGGGCGGCTGGGCCATCAAAGCCATACGCAGCGTGCAATACGATATCTACGGCCGCGTCAGCCGCACCGAAGTGGTGATGCCGCGCAAGATAAACAAGCAATTGAATCGCATCATTCGCCGCGCGCCGGCGCTGGATTCGCTCGCGCTGCGCAAGGCGCTGGCGCCCCTGTCGAAGCGGCTGTGCAAGGCGGCTCTGGCCGCTATCGAAAAACAAAATCGCGCGCTGCCCCTGGCCATGGATATGCGGCTGGAGGGACTGCCGGGCGAAGCGCGCATTCTATTTGAGCTGTATCAGTACCGGGGCGACGCCTGGCATCTGATTGACCATTGGGAGCCGGAAATGGGGCAGATCGGCGCGCGCATTCCCGAGCATTTTACCTTCACCCTTAACGGGCAACTACCGGGCGAAACCTATAAGGAATACCAGACCCGGCTGCGCGATGACATGACTCAATTGCTGGCCGGGATGCTGCATCAACAGCGGAATGGCGGCGCCGCTGACACGCAGATGGCGCAGGACGAAAGCGAATTGGTCGCCGATAGCCCTCAGCCCGTTCCCAACGCGGGCGACCTGCTGGCGGCGGATGAAGAGACTGACGCGCGTTGACAGTTTCCGCTACAATCGTGTCTCGCTTGAAGGTCTACTCAACCTAGTAAAGGAGCATGCGTTTATGTCAGTAGCGATTCCTGAGCGTGTACGCGACTTGCTTGACCGGCCGATCGTGGTGTCTTTCGCCACCAGCAACCCCGATGGCCAGCCGCAGGTGACGCCGGTTTGGGCCAGCGCGGAAGGCGATCAGGTCTGGATCAATTCGGCGGTCGGGCGGCGCAAAGACCGCAACATCCGCGCCAACCCCAAAGTCACGGTGCTGGTCCTGGATCCCAAAGACGATTTCAACTGGGCGGAGATCCGCGGCGAAGTGATCGAATTCGATGAATCCGAGGCGGCGGTGGCTCATATCAACAAGCTGTCGGGCGTCTATTCGGGAAACGACGACTACTACGCCTGGAACCCGGAAGGCCGCGGCAAAGAGCAGCGCGTCATCTACAAGATTCAGCCCAGCAAGATCAACGGCTGATGGCTCAAACGCGCCCGGCCCGCCCGGTATAATCGCGCAAATACAAGAAGTCGTGCCCGATGCTGCGCTTGCTGAGCTTGGCGATATTGGGCATGGTGCGTTTGTAGTGGTTGGCTTTGACCCGCTCCCAGATCCGCGCCACGAAATCGCGGTCGAAGCCTTCCTGCGCCACTTCAGCCACCGTATAGCGCTCATCCACCAGCAGGAACAAGACCTGATCGGCCTGGTCATAGCTGAAGCCGAGTTCGTCTTCGTCGGTTTGGCCGACCCACAAGTCAGCTGAGGGCGGCTTGTCTATGACCGAGCGCGGAAGTCCCAGGTAGCGCGCCATCTGCCGAATCTGATATTTGTACAAGTCGGCGATCGGATGCAGGGCGACGCCGCTGTCGCCGTAAATGGTGCTGTAGCCCAGCAGGAATTCGGTTTTGTTGCTGGTGCCCATCACCAGGCCGCCCCAAGCCATGGATTGGTCATAGAGCATAATCATGCGCAGCCGCGCCATGATATTGCCCTGACGCAATTTGCTCATCTCGGGGAAGCGCTTGATCAGCGGGTCGGCCATGCCACTGATGGGCAGGGTCAAGTGCGGGATATCCAAATCTTCGATCACAGCTTCGGCATCGCTGAGGCTATCCGCTGACGAGCTGCGATAAGGCATGCGCAAAGCCAGCACATTTTCCGCGCCCAGCGCCCGCGCCGAAAGATAAGCCGAGACGGCCGAATCAATGCCGCCGGACAAGCCAATGACAGCGCGAGACATGCCGGCTTTGGTCACGCCGTCGCGGATGAAGCCGGTCAGGATGCGGGTCGCCAGCTCGGTATTGATATCGAGACGGGGCAGAACCGCCGTCGAGCGGTCAAGGGTCATTTGACGTCCTGGATTTCTTCAACTGGCGGCCGCAGCGAATAATGCGTGACCTGATGAGGATAGCTTTCGTTGACCTTCAGCTGCAGGCGCAAGCGCGCCCCGCTCTTCTCGCCCTTGACGATAAGCTGGATGGCGTAGTCCTCAGCCGTCTCCACCTGATCAACTTTCAGCCGGCCATGCAGGCGGCGCGTCGCTTTTAGATCCAGCAGCCGGCGTTCGACCGGGTTCTCCATCAGCACCAGGTCGTAGTAGCCGCTGCGCATAAAGCCGCGCAATTTGGCGAAGTCGCCCGCATTGAAATAGCGCATCTGCGCGATGAAACGGCGCCCGGCTTTGCTGCCGCCCACGATTTGTCGTATGTCACTCATGTTGCGCGCGTACATTCTCCCTGCAATTGGTCGGCGAGCAAGCCGTATCATAACACAGGCAGCCTAAAATCAGGTAAGATAGCGGACAATTGTTAGCCGCTGACGGGGGAGGCGCATGGGCGACAGATTGGCGGAGATTCAGCGTGCGCTCGATGGCTTTCGCATGGAAGATGCGCGGGAGCTGGTAGCGCGAGAACTCGAAGAGAACCCCAGCCCGTCCGCTTACTATTTGGCGGCGCAGGCGGCGCTGAATCACGGGCAGCGCGTCGAATTCCTGGAAAAGGCGCTGGAGCTGGATCCGACCCATCAGCAGTCACTGGACGAGCTGGCTGATATCAGGCGGCCCGACAAAATCCCACCTGAGACGACGCCCATACCCGCAAGCCCGCCGCCGGAAGCTCCAGCCGCGCCAGCGCCAGCAGTAAAGCTGGCGCCGCTTCCCAAGCGCTTCATCGCCATCCTCATCGACGGCTTCATCGTGGGCATCTTCTCGTTTGCTGTGCTCTTCGCCGCCGGACCCTTCTCGGCGCTTAACGCAGCGATGGCCAGCGCGGATCTGGACGCGGTCAACGCGGCCATCGCGCAATTCCAGTCGGAGGCCCTGCCGGTCAATCTGGTAGTCAGCGCCATCTACAATGTTGTGCTGATGACGCTCTTCAACGGCCAGACGCTGGGGAAAATGGTCTTCGGTATCCGCGTGGTCAAGAAGAATGGGCGGCGCATCAGCGTCCTGGACGCGCTGCTGCGCAATGTGCTGGGTTATATGGTCAGCCAGATCTTCTTGCTGGGCTATATCTGGGCGGTCGCGGACGGGGAGAAGCAAGCCTGGCATGACAAGATGGCCGGTACGCTGGTGGTTGAGGAGCGGCGGACAGTAAAGGTCTGACAGAACTGTCAAGGTGCTTAGTACAATGGTTACGTCGTCATAGAGTGAGGATGAGGCAATGGATACCATTGAGAGCATTGACCTGATCTACCGCAATCCCAAAGTCAGGGGTGGGCGCCCCTGTGTTGTCGGTACCGGCTTACGCGTGATTGACATCGTCATGGCGATGCAATTTGGCGATCGGAGTCCCGAGCAGATGGCTGGGGATTACGATATTTCGCTGGCGCAGGTTCATGCCGCGCTAGCGTATTACTACGAGAATCAGGCGGAAATCGACGCCGACATCCGCGAGGACGTCCAGATTGGGCTGGAGTTGGCGAAGGAAGGTTGGGGAAGACCGGAGAAGTGGAAACTGCTTCAGAATGCGTTTGACACGTCTCTTAGCAAGTACCTTTCACCGTCAATTAGGGATTAACGCCATTGATGTTCCATCAGTCTCCGGCGCCTGTTAGACCACCCCCATACCGCCGCAGCCGCAGATCACACTGCTCCTTGTGCCCCATGAAACCTTCCAGGTAGCAGAGCCATTCCCGACATGACATTATTAAGTCAGTTTAAGGTACAATGCAGAATACTACAGTCAGCTAGGAGCCGGCGATGAAGACGATAGAGAGCATCAATTTGATCTATCGGGATCCTGAGATCCGTGGGGGACGGCCCTGCGTTGTGGGGACAGACCTACGAGTACTCGATATCGTGGTCGCAATGATCTTTGATGAGCGTAAACCCGATCAATTGGCGCAAGACTATGCGCTTTCAATGACAGAGGTCCATGCCGCATTGTCATATTATCACTGCAACAAAGCTGAAATCGATGAAGACATTCGTGAGGATATCAAGAGAAGCGAGGCGATTGGAAAAGGCGGCTTTGTCAAGGCGCAGAGACCCGGTCACGAAGTCCTAGAAGCGGTGGAGGTTGGAGACACACCCAAGGACCTGATTTAGGGATTGCGCCACGAGGCGCTAAGGAAAGTCGCAGATGACACGGCTAAGGACGTGCTGGAGCTGATGGTAAAAGACGTTGAATGACCAGCAAATCGCGTTTTACTTCGACGCATGCGTACAAGTAGCGATTGCTGAACAATTGAAGCGTTCTGGCTCTGATGCGGTAACTGCGCGCGATTTGGACAAACTCAAGGACGACGATCCAAGTCATTTGCGGCGCGCGACTGAACAAAATCGTGTCCTAGTGACTTACGATGACGATTTTGTCGAAATAGCGCAGCAGGGCGAAGCGCACACCGGCATAGTGTTTGTGCCAACCAAATACCGCAGGATTGGCATAGTTGTAAAGGAGCTGAGAAAGTTTGAGGCGATGTTTCGACCCGAACACGTGAGAAACCTCGTCTGGTATCTAACTGACACCGCGTCAAGCTGAATTCGCTTGGCGTCTGATATGGGACAGTGTGAATTCTATCGACTGACCAGCGCTATGGGTTGATTCGGAGTCGGTAAGAACGTATCAGAATGTGAGAAAGCTAACAGCCCCCATACCGCCGCACGCGCAGATCACACTGCTCCTTGTGCCCCATGAAACCTTCCAGGTCACAGAGGCGGCTGCCGTATTCGCCGATGAGCGCGCTGGCCTCTTCGGTGACGCGCTGGTAAGTCACCGTCTTGATGAACTTGCCCACCCATAAGCCGCCGGTGTAGCGTCCGGCTTTTTTGGTCGGCAGGGTGTGATTGGTGCCGATGACCTTGTCGCCGTAGGCCACGTTGGTCTCGGGACCCAGGAAAAGCGCGCCGTAATTGGTCATGTTCTGCAAGAAATAATCGGGGTCGCGCGTGAGAATCTCGACGTGCTCGCTGGCGATCTCGTCGGCGACCTGCACCATCTCCTCGTCCGTGTCCACCAGGATGACCTCGCCGTAATCTCGCCAGGCCACACCGGCCAGGTCCGCGGTGGGCAGAGCTTCCAGCTGGCGGCCGATTTCGGCTTCGATGCTTTCGGCCAGGCTACGGCTGGTGGTCAGCAGCACGGCGGGCGAGGTCGGCCCGTGCTCGGCTTGGCCCAGCAGGTCGACGGCGCACATTTCCGCGTCAGCCGTCTCATCGGCGACCACCAGGACTTCTGTGGGGCCGGCCAGCAGGTCGATGCCGACCAGGCCGAAGAGCTGGCGCTTGGCTTCAGCCACGTAGGCATTGCCGGGTCCCACGATCATATCGACCGGATCAATGCCCAGAGCGCCGTAAGCCATAGCCGCCAGCGCTTGTACGCCGCCCAGGATGTAGATGTCGTCAGCGCCGCCGAAGTGCATAGCCGCGATAGTCGCCGCTGGCAGCTCGCCCTTGATCGGCGGTGTGCAGGCGATGATGCGCTTGACGCCGGCCGTCTTGGCTGTGACCACGCTCATATGCGCCGAGGCCACCATAGGATAGCGTCCGCCGGGCACGTAGCAGCCGACGCGGTTGACCGGGATATTTTTGTGGCCCAGCACGACGCCGGGCAGGGTCTCGACCTCGACATCTTGCAGCGCCGCGCGTTGAGCCTGGGCGAAATTCCGCACCTGCGCCTGGGCGAACTTGATATCCGAGACGGCTTGCGCGGGCAGGCTGTCGACAACTCGCTGGATCTGCGCCGGGGAGAGTTTGAATTCGTCCGGATTCCAGTTGTCGAATTTCTGCGACAACTCGCGCACGGCGGCATCTTTGCGCTCGTTTATGTCAGCCAGGAGGCCACGCACGACATCCTGGACTTTGGCGTCGGCGTCGGCCTTTTGCTCGACGGTCTTGCCGCGTTTTAGATATTGGATGGCCATAAATTTCCTCGTTCCAGTAGCTGGCGCAGGCGGGCGCCCCACAGGGGCGCGTAGACATCCGCTAGACTGTCAGTCGCCCCTGCACGGCTTGAGTTATTTCAAACTGTTCTAGTTAGTTCCACAGCCGCGCGCTGGCGATGCGGGCGCCTTCAGCCAGGGATTGCAGCTTGGCGTAGGCGATATCAGGGTGCACGGTGCCGAAGCCGGCGAAAGTGCCGAAGCCGCAATCGGTGCCGGCGATGACGCGCTCTTTGCCGACGATGCCGCTGAAGCGCTCAATGCGCTGCGCCACCAACTCCGGATGCTCGACGAAATTGGTAGTGGTGTCTAGCGTGCCCGGGATCAGGATCTTGTCATCGGGGATGTCCGCTTCCGCCCAGATTTGCCATTCATGCTGATGGCGCGGATTGGCGCCTTCGAATTGCACGGCTTGCGGTTTGGCTGAAAGCACGATGTCGATGATTTCGCGCAGGTCGACATCGTGATGATGCGGGCCCTCGTAGTTGCCCCAGCACAGGTGCATGCGCGCACGATCAGCCGGCACATTCTCCAGGGCGTAGTTCAGCGCCTCGACCTGCGCCTGCGCCGCTTTTTTGAAGGTGGCGGTATCGACATCGCGAAAGCGGATATGCCGCCCCATCGCCAGATCAGGGCAATCCACCTGCAGGATCAAGCCGGCTTGGGTGATTTTCTCGTATTCGACCTTCATCACCTCAGCCAGCGCCGCCAGGAATTGCTCGTCGTCGGGATAATATTCGTTGGGCTGGAAGACGGCGATGACACCGGGCGAGGCTGAGTTCATGAAGGCTTCGCGGGCGCCGGCCGCCGTTTTCGCCGCCAGCAAATTGGCGATGTCCTTTTCCAGCGGCGACAGGTCTTTGATGGCGATCGCCTCGCGCAGGACCGGGCGATGATACTTGGGTGTGCCGCCGGCGTCAGCCAGGCGCTGCTTATAAGCCGGGAAGTCGTCCAGATCTTTGGGCGTGGCCCGCGGAACCTCGTCGATCTCGAAGCCGGTGAAGCGGTGGCGGATGTAGGTGGCGTAGCTGATCTTGCTCATCTCGCCATCGCTGATGACATCGACGCCGGCCGCCACTTGCTTCGCGGCCACCTCGCGCACGCCCTGCCGCATGACCCGGTCGAATTCAGCCTGGTCATAAGCCTGGCCCCGGTCTTGCGCGAAAAGCTGATCGACCACGACCTGCGGCCGCGGCATGCTGCCGACGTGGGTGGTCAGAATACGGTCTGTGCTGGTTTGCATTGGATGGTCCTTTGACTAACGCGGCGGACGGAAGTCTTTGAGCTCGACGCCGGCCAGGTCACGGAAGGTCTTGAGCAGGTAGTCGTTCTGCCGCGCCTTCTGCGCTTCGTAATCGGGCGGGTGCACCATCTTGCCGCGGTCGTCGGCGGCATAGCCGTTGGCCTCGGCCGCCGCTTCAATCTTGGGCGCCCAATAGGGATCTTTGCCCTCGAAGACCTGGTGCGACTCGAGCACGGCGTAGAACCAGCCGATCGAATCGCCGGAATATTCGAAGCTGCGGTACATGCCCGGCGGCAGCGAAATCATGTCCCATTCGTTGAGCACAAATTCGCCTTCGACCTCGTCCGGATCGTCGGTATTTCCCCAGTAGAAGGTCCAGGGTCCCGAGAGGATGAAGAAAGACTCGGTGTAGTCATGGGTATGCCAGGCGGGCCCGCAACCAGGCGGCGCCCAAGCCATGCCGATTTGGAAGCGGTGCGGCTCGGTAATGGCGCGCTGAATGCTGTAATCCGGGTTTTCGGCGGCGGTGTCGCCGATGACAGCGTAATTCATGCGCATGTGGCCGGGCAGCATACTGTCGATGAACATGATGGGGATGCCCTTGCTTTTGAGTTCATCAAAGCGCATGACGCGCGCCGCCATACTTTCTTGCGTCTGCTTTGGATGTTCCATGTTATACATCCTCCCGTCATTCTGTCCCCTGGCTGCCAGCATAAGTTGAAGGCTACTGCTTAGCGTGGGCTTTGTCAATCAGCGACCGCGGACGGGAGTGTCTATCTTGTTGGATATTTCCTGAATGCCGAGCTTGGCACAGGTTGATTAACCACAGAGGCACAGAAGTAGATGCAAGTAAGTCATGCAAATTTCACAGCATCGGGTCAGCCAAGGCTGACCCCTACAGGGTTCAAAATATAGTCGAAAGTTGTAGGGGCGAGCCTTGGCTCGCCCACACAAACACGAAAATTCGCTATTTTGTGATGATGTAACTATATTCTCATTACTTACTCGTACTTACTGAGGGGCGCGTAGACACTGCCCGCCGGCACAGAGACTTTTCTTTGAGTCGACGGGAAACCGCATCCACTACAATAGACACTCCCCCGCGGGCTTACTTGCGCGCGACAATCAGGGTCATAAAGTTGAAGGGCCAGGGCAGCAGCCGTTTCAGCAGCGCGCCCAGCTTTTCAGCCAGTTGGCTGGTGCGATAATATCCGGGCTCGCGAAAGAGCCCGCCCAGCTGCCACAAGGTGAAGGAGTGGCTGGTTGGCTGTGACAATTCAATGCGGAAGCCGGCAGCTGTCACATCGTCATGCAGCTGTCGCCGTGTGTAAGCGCTTTCGTAAAAGGCGTCGTCAGTCAGCGGTCCGGCGCCGGCAAGCCCGCGCCGCCATTGCACCGCTCTGTGAATCAGATTGGGGTAGGGAATGGTCAAGACCAAGACACCGCCGGGTTTGATCACGCGGTAGGCTTCGCGCAAGGCTGGCAGCATTCCCTGCTCAAAGTGCTCCAGCACGCCAAAGGACAGGTAACTGCCGAAACTATTGTCGCGATAGGGTAAATGGTGCACATCGCCCGCCGCCAGCGGCAGCGAGTCGTCGTATCGGCGCGATGTCAGCAAGGCGTTGACGGCGTAATCCAGTCCCTGGACCTGGTAGCCGCGCTCACGCAGAGTGATCACAATCGCGCTCAAGCCGCTGCCGGCTTCCAGGTGCGCATCCCCCCGATCGAGGAAGGGCAGGTAGGCGTTAATCGTCTCCCGCGAGCGCGCATAGGCGGCGGATTCCAGCTCAACCTCGATGGTCGCCTCGTCCCAGATGTCTTCCCAGGCGCGGCGCGTGCTGTCGTATCGGTCAGGCATAAAGGTCTTTCCAAGTTAGATTTTCGCAAAACGCTCTGTCGTGATGCCGCGGCTGGGCGGTTCACATAGCCGCCCTTAGGGAGTGGCGCATATCGCGGATATAATTTTCCTTTACGAGCACGGCACAGATTTTTTGCCACCGAGTACACCGAGTGACTTTGAGGGCACAGAGGCTATTATAGTATCCGCCGTTTGCGCCGCCATGCTTCTCATGGAAACAGTCGCTGCCATAGCGCTTCTAAACTGCTTTGCCCGGCCTCCTCTTTTCTTCTCGGCGTACGCGATGGCTTATGTCATGACTCACTTGATCTTACTGAGGTCGCTGCGTATGCTTGCTCGCTTGGCGGAATTATCAAATCCGCCGAATTAACCGCTCCGAGCTTGTAGCGGGCTCAAAAGTTGGACACATAGTACAGAGAGTATACTACGCTGCCAGTCACGGAGAATCGTCCGCGGGGACGTCCCGCCAACAGGCGCCCGAACCCGATGAACCTAAGCCGACAGGAACTTCTCCGTCAGCGGCGGACGCGGGTTGCCGGCGCTATCCACCAGGCCGTAGCCATTGTGCATCCCTTGCGCCCAGGCGTACCACAGCACAGTCGCGATCCGGCCGGGGTACTGTGTTTTCAGGTAGCGCACCATATCGGTGGCGTAGCGCGCAATCTGGCCCGCTGAGTCACGGGGCCGGTCGAGTACGCCGAATTCGGTAATCCACAGCGGCTTTTCCGGCAAGACGCTGCTGTATGCCCACACCGATTCGTCGATATGGCCGAACACCGAATAGATCGGATGCCCATTCACGCCGCGTCCGTAGGGATGAAAAGCCAGCCCGTCCGGCAAGACATCGTCGGACAGCCGCCGCAGCATCCGGCGGGCATAGGCGCTGCCGTTGACCGGACCGCTGTTGAAGCCGGCGGTGATTATGCTGACATCGCTGTCGGCGCTGCGGATGGCGCGGTAGGTCTCGTCAAACATCATGCCATAATTGTCGGCGCTCATTCGTATCGAGGCGACGCCGCTTTTTGAATCCGGCTCATTCCAGATTTGCCAGGCGCTTACCAGATCGCGGTCAGCCCACTGCGCCGCAATCCTGGCCATCATGTCGGCGAAGCGCTGCCGCAGCAGTCGCCACTTGGCGGAAGTCATCTGCGACCAGGGCCAAAACTCGTTTTTGCCTTCGCCATAAGTCTGATGGCTGGTCGCGAATACCACGCGATAACCGGCTTTGCGGTAGGCTTCGATCTGCGGCAAATAGCGCTGTAGAGCCGCATTGATGTCTTCCGATCCGCGCGCGTTGGATACGTTGTAGCCAAAGCGCACCCAGCCAAGATCGCCCAATTTCGCCGGAGCCGGCCGGCCCATGGGGTGGAATACATCCAGATTCACGCCCACCGGATTGACGCCGGGGAATACTTCCCGGCCCTCGTCGAGCGTCGTGGCGCGCAGCAGCCAGGCAGCAGTATAACCCTCGTGCCCTGTAAGCGAGCTGACCTTGAGCCAGCTATTCTCCACGCCGATCTTCTCCATAGCGCGCCCGTGATGCTCGTCGGGTTCCAGCAAATGCCAGGAGTAAACCCGGCTCAAGATACTGGCGTACAAGCTGGGCAGCTTGCGTATGCGCAGCCCGTCGTCAATGGGGCGGGCGCGCAATTGCGGAATATAAATATAATCGCGCGGATTCACCATATTGTCGAAACCGAGGAGCGAAATACCTCTGTCCGGCGGATTCCGCACCGCCAGATACAGGCGATCGCCAGCGCATTTGGCGATAACCTGCCCCAGCGCCAGCTGATCGCCGATCGCGACCAGCGCGTCTTTGACGCCCTCGTAGGTCGTAATGAAGCGGTCGCCGTCCACCAGCGTTTCTACTTTGACGCTATCACCGACCGCAACAACCTCGCCTGGCGCCGCGCAGAGCACATCGGCCTTCTCCTGCGACAACACAGCGATGCTGCGGCGCAGTTCACCGCGCTCGGCATCGGCATTGAAGCGTTCCAGCAGCGCCATCGGCCTGGCGCTGGTTGGCCATTCCAGCACAAAGCGATTGAATATATGCTGTGGATCGTTATCCGCCTCGCCGTAGCGGTCGTCAGCATCGACGCGCTGACTGACTACCGGTGCGAGTTCAGCCGGCGTCTGCGCTTCGATCACATCAACCATGACCACCGACGGGTAGACGCGGCGGATGTGGATCAGAGCCGAGTCGTTCCACCAGGTGAGCGGCGCGTTTACCGCGGTGACATTGCGGAAGCGGTTGAGATTGTTGCCGGCCGGCGAACGCACCACCGCCACGCGTTCAAACTTGGCCAGATAAGGACGCAACACCGCCAACCACTCGTAAAAGTTGTGATCGGGCAGGACGAAGGCATGGGAGATGACAGTTTCAGCGGGCATAATCGGGCAAACTCTCGAAGGGGCGACTCATGTTTATACAATCGCCCGTTGGTTCAAGGCATTCACCGTCAAAGGGTGGCAAATGTCTCATCTGGAAGTGAATATGCAAGCGCTTCATGTGGCGGCAAATCACGTATAATACATTATAGATGGCTTGCCGCTTTCTGATACTCAAGCGCGGCGAGCATTTGAGCGCGATACGAGGGCGCTGATCATGCAGTTGGACAGAGAAAAAGCGATCAAGCTCGTCATCGTCGCGCTGGCGACGCTGGCGGCGCTGGCGGTGATGAGCACACTCGTGCAATTGATTCAGACCATTCTGCCCTTTATTATCGTTGGCGCAGGCATATACGCGGGCTATCGCTGGGCGCTCAGCGATGCGCCGGCGCCGACCACTGAAGAAGTCGAAGAGCAAGCCCGCGGCATCTTCAGCCGCTTCCGCCGCACAAAAAAGGCGGTCGAGACGACCATGAAAGTCAGCGACGCCTTGACTGACCGGGGCGATTCCAGCGAGCCAAAGCGGCGCAGGCGCAGGCGTCGGGCTGAAGCTGTGGCGGAGGCAGCGCCTGCCAAGCCTGAATCGTCAAAAGGAGCTGCCATTGAAGCGGCGACAGCCGGCAAAGCGAGCCAGGCTGAGGCAGTCGAGCCAATGCCAATGAAGCAGTCGCTCAGCAGCAAGCCCAAGGGCGCGGTGGAATTCAAAGACAGCGATGTCGTCATCAGCAGCGGCGATATTATTCAGCCCGATATTTCGCGCCTGGAAGAGAAAGAAAAAGAAGAGCCCAAAGTCACCAACAACGTCTTGGCGCAAATCGAGGAACGGCGGCGGCGCCTTGAAGCCGGCGAGTAATCGCGGCGGACTCCCGCATTCCCCTTAGTCATCGATGGCCATTGCTCGATAGACCGGTCGCAGCGCCTGATACAAGTCGCCGTAGATCGTAAGCTGCCGCTGATAATGCGCGCTGCGCTCGGCGCGGGGCGTGAAGGTTTTGCGCAGCTTGATCACCTGCTCGGCCGCCTCGGCCAGACTGGCGTAAACGCCGGTCGCCCAACCGGCTAACATAGCCACGCCCAGGCTGGCCGCCTCCGAGGTATGCAGCACCGACACCGGCAAGCCGGTAATGTCGGACTTGATCCGCATCCAGCGCTCGGAGCGCGAGCCGCCGCCGATGGCGGTCAAGCGGTTGACTTCCACGCCAATCTCGTTCAGCCGGCGCAGGACAAGCGCTTGCTCATAAGTCAGCCCCTCGAGGATGGCGCGCACGATATCCGCCCGCTTGGCGTCGAAGGTCAGGCCGATCAAGGCGCCGGTCGCGCGAGGATCATCGAAGAGGGTGCCGCTGCCTACGAAGTAGGGCAGCAAGAGCAGCCGCCCGGGCGCGTCTTCAATTTGCTCAACTATGACATCGTAGACATCGCGGCCGCTGGCATCCGCGCTAGCCCGTTCGGCCGCCGCCAGCTCATCGCGATACCAGCGCAGCAGGCGCCCGCCGGTCTGATTACCGCCCAAGGTGATGAAAAGCCCGGGCGCGGCGTGTGGATAGCAGGACAGGTGATAATCCAGCATTTCCATGCGCAACCCGGAAGTCACCGTCACCAGCGCTTCAGTCGTGCCGATGGAGAGCATGGCGCGGCCGGGTTCCAATACGCCGGCGCCCAGCGCGCCCGCCGGCTGATCGTGCCCGCCGGTGACGACTTTTACGCTCCCGGCGAAACCCAGGTCGTCGGCCAGAGCGCGCGGAATCTCGCCGATGACTGTGCCGCTCGGAAGCGGCCGCGCCAGTTGATCGCGCCGTACGCCGCCTGCTGCCAGCAGCTCGTCCGACCAGTCAAGTTTGCGCACATCAAAAGCCAGCGTCCGCGCCGCCATGCTGTGGTCGATGGCCGGTTCCACCCCCAAGCGATAAGCCACAAAGTCGACGTAGCAGAGGAATTTCCAGGCGCGCTCGAGGATCTCGGGCGCATTGTCGCGCCACCAAAGAATCTTGGGCAGCGTATAGATCGCGCCCATCGGCTGGCCGGTCAACTGAAAGATTCGCTCCGCGCCCAGAGCCGCTTCCATCTCAGCGGTCTGCGCGCGGTTGCGGCTGTCCGAGCTGATGGGGCTGTTCGCCAACACTTTGCCAGCGCGGGTAAGCGGCGTCATCGCCTCGCCCTGCGACGACAGCGACAGCGCGCTTACCGGATCGCGCGCCAGTTGCCCGTTCACTTCGCGCAGGCAAGCGCAGACGAAGTCCCACACTTGATCCGGATTCAGCTCATACCAGCCGGGCTGCGGGTTTATCAGCGGGTACTCCCGCCCGGCTTGCGCCAGCACCGCGCCGGTCTCGTCGAAAGCTACGACTTTGCAGCCGGTCGTACCGACATCAATGCCCATCAAGCTCATGTTTGCCCTAGCCCCGCACCGCGCCCGAGGTCAAGCCGCTGACCATGAAGCGCTGCATCAAATAATAGACAACAATAACGGGTATGGTAATCAGCGTCAAAATGGCGAACATCGGTCCGGGACGCATCATGAACTGTCCGCTGTAGACCAGAGGCACCAGCGTCAAGGGCTTAACTTCGACCGAATTCATCGTCACCAGCGCCAGTATGAATTCGTTCCAGGAGGTCATGAATTGCCAGATGATGACCACGGCCACGGCGGGCCAGCTGACCGGCATCATAATGCGCCAGTAAATGCCGAAAGGTGTGCAGCCGTCGAGAATAGCCGCCTCTTCAATTTCGCGCAGGAAGCCGGCGAAAAAGCTGCGCAATATAACGATGGCGAAGGGTACGCCCAGCGCCGTATAAGGCAAGATCAAGCCCAGGTAATTGTCGTTTAATCCCAGGGCTTTATTGATCTGAAAGATCGGCACCACCAAGGTGGGGATGGGCAGCATCAGCGTCATGATCAGCAGATAGAACCAGATGTCGCGCGCGAAAAACCTGAGGCGCGCCAGAGCGAAAGCCGCCAGCGAACTGATAAGCACCACCAGAACGACCGAAGGCGCGGTCACGGCCATGCTGTTGATAAAATGCTGCACGATCTCGGCATCCTCGAAGACGGTGACATAATTCCGCAGGCTGACGCCCTTGATGAGCATGCCGCCAAAGCGCGGCGCCCGCTGGTCCGGCGGCATGAACGAAACGACCAGCATCATGATTATGGGCACGAGCCAGATCAGCGCCAGCAGGCTGACGAAGACGAAGGCTACTGTCTTGGCGGCGCGGCGGCGCATATCAGCCCCCAATCGTGAAGCGCGAGCCGAGCGCGCGCACCTGGAAGATGCTGGCGCCAAGCGCGATCAGCAGCAGCACCACCGCCACCGCCGAAGCATAGCCCATGCTCTGCAGCGTGAAGGCCTTCTGAAAGATGTAGGTCGGCAGCATTTCGGTGGCGTGGTTGGGGCCGCCCTTGGTCAGCATGTAGACCAGCGCGAATGTCTGCAAGGCGCCGATGACGCCCAGCAGGATCAGCGTCAAATGCACATGGCGCAGCAGTGGCAGCACGATGTACACGATACGTTGCAGCGCGCCGGCGCCATCGACTTCCGCCGCGCTCAGCACCTCGCCGGGCAAACCCTGCAAGCCGGCCACGTACATCAGCATGGAGAAACCGGTCCATTGCCAGACGTTGACAAATATGGTGGAAAAGATGGCGATCTTGGGATCAGCCAGATAGGGCTGTATGAGAAAGCGCGCGCCGGTCTCCAAGCCGACATCGGCCAGCAAGCCACCGAAAGGCGCGTAAATCCGCTGCCAGATAATGCCCAGAACCACCGGCGAAACAATAGCCGGCATGAAGAAGATAATACGGAAGACGTTCTGCAGCGGTATGCCGGAGGTCAAGGTATGAGCCAGGATGAAACCGAGGAACATCTGCGGGAAGATGGTCAGGAAGGTCCAGTACAGCGAGTTACGGATAGACAGCGCGAAGCTGCGGTCGTCGGTGAACATCTCGATGTAATTCTGCAGGCCAATGAAGACGGCCTCGTTGACGCCGTCCCAGTCATACAGGCTGGCGTTGAAGATATAGAAGATGGGATAGAGCACGAAAACGACAAACAGGATCATGGCCGGCGCCATGAAGAAAAGACCCTGATTGTCGATCAGCCATCTGCGGGACATTGGTGAGCTAGTCCAAATCTGCCGCGAAGTAACGACCTGTCAGGTCGCCTGAATCGGATGGCGATATTGTCAATCAGGGCGACCCGGTGGGTCGCCCCTACGAATTCCACTTTGAGCGGGCGGGATTCACCTTGCCCCGCTTACATGCTGTTGGCGTCTTGCACCAGCTGCATGCCCTCGGCCGGAGTCATCTCGCCCGCCGCGACAGCCGCCAGCGCGTCTTCCAGCGCCTGCTTGACATCCGGGCTCTTCAACTGCCGCGCGTACTGCACCGAGGCCAGCCAGTCTTCGGTGAAGAGATCCCAAACCGCTTCCTGATTCTCCGACCCGAAGGCGGCCGGCCGCAAACCGATATAAGCGGGCAGGTCGTTGTAGGTGTTGATCAATGCCTGCGCGCCCGCGCCGCTGATGAAGTCGGTGATGACCTTGCAAGCCGCGTCCGGATTGGCTGAGTCCCGCGTCACGCCCAGCATGACGTCAATGCCGCCCAGCAGGTCTTCCGGCGCGCCCATGCCGGTGACGTCGGGGAACTTGAAAGGCGCGTAGCCAGACAGGTTCTCATCCAACGGCGGCGGATCCGGGTTGCCCGCTTGCTGCATCCACCAGGCGCCCATTGGGAACATGGCCGCGCGCCCGGCCTGAATCTGCTCGACCGCGGCCGGGTAATGCGACATGCCCAGCGCGCCCATCTGGAAGATGCCGTCGTCGAAAAGGCGCTGCCACCAGGTCATGGCTTCGACGAAGGGTTCGTCCGTAAAGCTGGCCATGCCGTCTTCCGCTTCATAGATCAAACCCGGCGCGACATTGTGGATCAGCTGCATATAGACATCGCGGCGTATCCAGCCGTCGCCCGCGCCAATCATGACCGGCGCGATGCCCTGCGCGTTAAACATATCAGCCTGTTCTTTCAGCTCGTCATAGGTGGCCGGCGGCTCAAGGCCGGCTTCTTCATAGACCGGCACCGTGTACCACATATTGATGGTCTGCACGAGCACCGGCAAGCCGTAGATATTGTCGTCGCCTTCCGGGTTGCCCAGGCGCGCCTGCTCGATGCCGACCGGGAAGAACTGATCTTCCCAATCCTCGCCCCAGGTCGAGACGGCGCAATTTTGCATCGGCATCAAGTGATCGCGATATTGCTGCGTCAATGCGCCCGGCTCCAGGCCGATCAAGTCCGGCAGCGAACCGCCGGCGGCCATGGTCTGCAAGTCAACCAAATACTCGGGATAATTGGTGATATCCGGTTCAATGGTGATGTCCGGGTTCTCGGCGTTAAAGGCTTCGATCATGGCGTTGGTGGTGGCGATGACCGGGCTCCAGGAGCGGAAGCGGACAACCACGTCATCCTGGGCGAAAACCGGCGCAACCGCCGCCAGGATGAGCAAAAGTATGGCGACGCAAAAGACTTTCTTGTACATGTGAAATCTCCTTGAAATACTTAACTTTGTTGGGACTGCCTTACGTTAAATTAACTGTCTCGCGCCGCCCTCCTTTCGCCACAGTACAATCAAGAATGGCAGGCTTAACCAACCAACATGCCGTGATAGCGCTGCGGGATTTGATGCGGCTCGCCGTGCTGCAGCGCCATGTGATAAAGCTGCGCCGAAATCTCCACCATGACCGTGCAGTGAATGGCCTTGGCCAGGCTGTCGCCAATCGCCAGCATCCCATGATTAGCCCAGACCACCGCGTTGCGGTCGCCCATGACTTCCAGCATATCGTAGCCGAATTGGCGCGAGCCGCTGGGCGCGAAGGGCATCACCGGCACTTCTCCGCGCACGTCAATCAGCGTGCCCACGTGCAGCGGCGCGATCGCCTTGTGCAGCACGCCGAACAAATTGGTGTAGATCGGCTCGGCATGCACGATAGCCGCGGCATCCGCGCGCCGTTCGTAGACCGCCAGGTGAACTTGCGATTCGTGCGAGGGCTCGCGCCGCCCCTCAATGACATCCCCCGCCAAATCCAGCACCAGCACATCGTCGGTTGTCAACTGGTCATAGGGGAAGTCGTGCGGCGTCATCAAAACGTGACCGCTCTGCGGATCGCGCAGGCTCAGATTGCCTTGCGTCAGCGGCACCAAGCCAATGCCGGCCACCTGCGCCGCTCCAGCGACCAACTCCTGTTTCAGCCCGTTTAGATCCTGCGCTGCGCTCATGGATGCTCCCGATTATGCGCTTTACTCGCGGAAAAGCTGTCGAATGCCGCAAATTCTACTGAGTCGCGCTGGAGCTGTCAAACATTAGGCCGCCGGCAATCAGAGCAATCGCACCAGAATATTTTAACCACCGAGTACACAGAGGGCACAGAGTTTTTTCGCGGATACGCGATAAAAGGTGATGAAGCAGGGGCGTTTCGCTGAAACGTCCGCGATGTCCATGCAAATTTTGTGGGCGACTCGCCGAGTCGCCCCTACAAATCGCTAGAATTATGTTGCAATCGACATAAACTGATGCTGGCGCGATTGCTCTGGCCGGCAATTCCGCGCGCTGGTTATCGCTTTGCCGCTGTGCTAGCATGGCGGGATTATTTGTCTTATGAGGCAATGTCGGTCCATGCCCAGAAGACGGGCGCTTCTGATAATCCTCACGCTGGTGTTCTCGGCCGGCGTGACGCCAATCGCCATTCGCGTCACGCAGAGCGCAGGCATGCCGTCTGTGGTCATCGTCTGGATTCGCCTCTGGCTGGTCACCCTCGGGTTGGCGCCGCTGATCTGGCTGCGCTACCGCGATGCCTTATCTCGTCTCACCAGACGTCAAGCGCTTTTGTCCTTTGTGGCTGGCTTCTGGCTGGCGATTAACCTGCTGATGCTCTTCGTAGCGCTGGAATACACCAGCGTCTTGATGACCAGCGTGATTCGCCGGACGACGCCGATATGGATCGTCCTGCCGGAAATCTTGATATTCGGCGTCGTGTTTTCGCGGCGTTTCTGGTTTAGCCTGGCTTTTACCCTTGCCGGTGTTGCGCTGGTGGCGCTGGGCGGGCTGAGCGCCATCGAAGCGGGCAGCGATCCACTGCTGGGTGGAGGCATCGCCATCTTCGGTTCCTTCTGCATCAGCATCTATTTGCTCATCGGGCGTCAACTCAACAATGTCATCCCGCCGCTGCTCTATAGCTTTCTCTGCTTTTTGAGCGCCGCGCTGGTTACCACAATTTTCGTGACCATTACGCAGACGCCTGTGACGGGCTACCCCGCCGACAGCTATATCTGGGCGCTGGTCGTTACCGTGCTGGCGCAGGTGCTGGGGCACATTTTCATGAATGTGGCGCTGCAGTACTTCACCGCCACCGCCCTGTCGATTGTGCTGCAAGCCGGCGTGGTGGTCAGCGCCGTCATCGCCCTCTTTGTCTTTGGCGAGATCCCGTCGTTCTGGCAGGTCCTTGGCAGCGCTCTCGTTATCTACGGCGTCACAGTGGCCACTGTCGAGCAAACGCGCGCCAACTGGAAACATCAGCCGCGGTCTCAATGAAGCTGGCGAAATTGCGCCTCTCACAAAAGCGCAAAATGCGCTAGAGTATGGCGCGACTTTCGGCAGCTGAGGAGACGCGATAATGAAACTCGAGACCCAAGCCATTCATACTGGCTATGAAAGCGAGCCCACCACCAATGCGGTGGCGGTGCCGATTTACCAGACGGTCGCCTACGAATTTGACGACGCCCAGCACGGCGCCGACCTTTTCAATCTGGCTGTGCCCGGCAACATCTACACCCGCATCATGAACCCCACCAACGATGTGCTGGAACAGCGCGTGGCGGCTATGGAAGGCGGCGTCGCCGCGCTGGCGCTGAGCGCGGGGCAGGCGGCTATCAATTATTCCATCCTCAACCTGGCCGAAGCCGGCAATAACATCGTGTCCGTACCGCAGCTCTACGGCGGCACCTGGACCCTGTTCCGCCACATGTTGCCCAAATTGGGCATTGAAGTGCGCTTCGCCGACGGCGACAGCGCCGATGATCTGGCGAAGCATATCGACGGCAAGACTTCCGCCGTGTTCTGCGAGTCCATCGGCAATCCAGCCGGCAACATCCCGGACCTGCAGGCGATTTCGGACATGGCGCACGCCCACGGCGTACCGGTCATCGTCGACAACACCGTGCCCACACCCGCCCTCTGCCGTCCGGTTGAGCATGGCTGCGATATTGTGCTGCACTCCATGACCAAGTATATGGGCGGCCACGGCACCACCATCGCCGGCATCCTGGTTGACGGCGGCATCTTCGACTGGCAGAAACACGCCGATCGCTTCTATATGTTCAGCACACCGGAGCCGAGTTACCACGGCGTCGTTTTCACAGACGCCATGGGTCCCGCCGCTTATATCGCCCGCGCCCGCGTGGTGGCTCTGCGCAATACCGGCAGCGCTCTCAGTCCCTTTAACGCCTTCCTCATCCTGCAGGGCTTGCAGACGCTTTCGCTGCGTATGGAACGGCATACGGACAACGCCTTGGCTGTGGCCAAGTATCTCGAAAGTCACGCGCAGGTTGACTGGGTCAGCTACCCGGGTTTGGAAAGCTCGCCCTATTACGATCTGGCGCAGAAGTACACCGGCGGGCGCCCCTCCGCCCTGCTCACCTTCGGCATCAAAGGCGGCTTCGACGCCGGCGTGAAATTCTACGACGCCCTGAAGATCTTTAAGCGCCTGGTCAATATCGGCGATGCCAAGTCGCTGGCGGCGCATCCGGCCTCCACGACGCATCGTCAATTGACGCCGGAAGAACAATTGGCCTCCGGGGTCAGTCCCGACACCATCCGCCTCTGCGTCGGCATCGAGCATATCGACGACATCATTGAGGACCTGGAGCAAGCGATGGCGGCCGCGCGCTAGCCATCCCAAGTCTTTGAAGTAGAACTCGTAGGGGCGACCTATCAGGTCGCCCGAAAATACGAACGGGCGGCATGACATGCCGCCCCTACAGCCCCTCGTTGCGAATATCCCACTTTGCCTGCCGCGCCCCTATGCTACAATGACGCTATGAACCTCATCGACTACGCCAGCATCCTCATTCGCCGCGGTTGGATCATGCTGCTGCTAGGTATAATCGCCGCCGTCGCCGCCTTCTTGTTCAGCCGCGGACTGGACCCGGTTTACCGCGCCACCCAGAAGGTGCTGATCGTGCCCAGCCGCATTGACTTCGGCCTGACACAAGCCGCCAAGCAAACGCTCAACAATCATGTCGCCTGGCTGGATAGCTCCCTGCGCGCCGCCGAAGTCATCGACCTGCTGCAACTGGACATGAGTCCGACGCAGCTGCGCGGGGATGTGCGAATCGCGCCCAATCTCGATAGCCAGGTCATCCAGATCGACGCCGAATCCAAAGACCCCGGCCAAGCCGAGCGCGTCGCCCGCGAATGGGGGCAGCTGCTGATTCTCTACCGCAACGATCAGAACCAGCAGACGCGCCGCGAAGACCGCATCTACGCCAGCCTGCAAGACAACCCCGTGACCGTGCTGGCCCGGCCCAATGTGCGCATCAACGCTGCGGTCGGTTTCATCGCCGGCCTCTTCGTGGGCGCCATCATCGTCTTCGTACTGGAATACCTGGAAAGCGCCATTGTGCGCCGCCGCGAAGATGTGGAAGCCATCGGCGGTTTGCCCGTCCTCGCCGCCGTGCCGCCGTCGGATTAGGCTGAGGCCAGTATTTCCGCCAGAATCTCGCGCTCGATATTCCCGCCCGAGACCACGCAGACCACTTTGCCAGCGCCGGCTTTGCCCGCCAGCGCCGCCGCCACTGACGCCGCGCCCGCGCCCTCGGCGATCACCCGCTGCCGCTCCGCCAGCAGCCGTATCGCCGCCCGGATTTCCTCCAGCGACACCACCAGCGAATCATCCAGCAATTCGCTGACCCGCCGCCACATCCCCGGCAGCACGCTCACCCCGCCGATGCCGTCCACAAAACTGGGCGTGTAATCCACCTTCACCGGCGCCCCCGCGCTTAAGGACGCAGCCAGCGGCGCGGCCGTCTCCACCTCGACGGCGTAGATGCGCGTATGCGGCTTCAGCGCGCGAATTGCCGAGGCGATGCCCGCGCTCAGCCCGCCGCCGCCATAGGGAATGACCACCGCGGCTACATCGGGCAAGTCCTCCAGGATCTCCAAGCCAATCACGCCATTGCCCGCCATCACATCGGGATTGCTCACCGGGTGAATAAACAGGCCCTCCAGGCCGGCGAACTCGCCCGTGACGATGACCTCCCACCAGCGATCGAAGGGTACTTTGATGATCTCGCCGCCCAGCCGCCGCACCGCCGCCAATTTCGTCTCGGGCGCATGATCCGGCACAACCACCTGACAGGGGATGCCCAAGCGCGCCGCGCGCCAGGCCACGCCTTGCGCCATATTGCCGGCGCTGGCCGTATAGACGCCGCGCGCTAATTCCCGGCGCGACGCCAGCGCCATAGCATTGCCAGCGCCGCGCAGCTTAAACGAGCCGATAGGCTGCAAGTTCTCCAGCTTGAGATAGATTTCGGCCGGGGCATCCGCGAGTGGCAGGCCTAACAACGGTGTGCGCAGCGCGGTATCAGCGGTTCGCGCCGCCGCCGCTTGAATCGCCTCCAGTGGAATCGCCTGTGACATTTAACTTGACCTCGTGAAGCGAGCCAGGGACTCCGGGTCGACATCCACGCCCAGACCCGGCGCAGTCGGCACTGCCACTCGTCCGCCCTCTTGTTTGAATTGCGGCCGCGTCAGCGTATCGCGCAGGGCGCTCTCCGAGCGATCCATTTCCAGCAGCGCCTCGGGCATGCGCAGCCGGCCCGGCGCCAGGTCAAGCGAGCTCACCAGGTGCAGCCCGGCGGCAAAGGCGATGCCCGTGCCCCAACTATGCGGGATGATATTGGTCTGGAAGGCGCTGGCCAGCGCGGCGATGCGCTTGACCTCGGTCAAGCCGCCGGCGCCGCAGATATCGGGCTGGGCGATGTCGACGCAGCGCTGGCTCAAGAGCTGGCGGAAACCGGCCAGCAGATATTCGCATTCGCCGCCGGCGATGGCTATCGATGTCCGCTGGCGCAGTTCGCGGTAACCGTCGTAGTCTTCCGGTGACAGCGGCTCCTCAAAGAAACTGATGCCCAGCGGCTCTATCTGCCCCGCAAAACTCAACGCCTCGCTGAGCGAATAGGCGTGATTGGCGTCCACCATCAGCTCGATATCAGCGCCGATTGCCTGTCGCACGGCGCGCGCATGCCGCAGATCCGTCTCCACGCCCAAGCCGACTTTCATCTTGATGGCGCTGAAACCCTGCGCCGCGTAGAGCCGCGCCTCCTCGACCAACGCGCCCAGCTGATCGTCTGTCTCGGTGAAGTACAGGCCGGTGGCGTAAACCCGCACTTGCTCGCGCCGCCGCCCGCCCAGCAGCACCGATACCGGCTGCCCCAGCAGCTTCCCGCGCAAATCCCACAGGGCGATGTCGATGGCGCTAATGGCCGCGACCAGTACACCGCGCCGCGCGTAATCCAGCGAGCGCAGGTGCATCTTGCTCCAGATCGCCTCCACTTGCAGCGGATCCTCGCCCGAGACCAGAGGCGCCAGGAACTCGATGCCGGCTTTGACAACGGTCGCCGGACCATAGCCTTCCCCCCAGCCATAAGTTCCGTCTTCGGCCAAAACTTTCACCAGGCAGATCTGCCGCGTCTGAAACTCAAATTGCGAGAAGTAAAAGGGCCTGTCCAGCCGCTGTTCCACAACGTAGGCCTCGATCCGCGAAATCTTCATGAAGGCGAACTTTCTCTGTACAATCCATTAGGCTCGAAGTCTACCATCTTTCAGGTAGATTTCCGCATAAAGCGTGAAGCGACCCAAAGGCTGGCCCGGGACATGACAGACGCGGCGGAGAAGCGCAATATACAATTGGCGCATCATATCATTGATCGCTTGATCGACGAACTGAAACGTATTCTGAGGTCTGATCTAGTCGGCATTTATCTATACGGCTCGCTCATCAGCGGCGACTTTGAACTTGGCATAAGCGACATTGATCTGGTCGTCGTGCTCAAGGCTGAGTTGGACGAGCGGCAATTTCAGGCTCTGCGCCAAATGCACACCGGCATTGTCCGCGACCATCCGGCCTGGCGCGACCGCTTTGAGCTCGCCTATATCTCGCGGCGGGCTTTAAAGACCTTCCGCCATACAGAAAGCAGCATCGGCATCATCAGCCCCGGCGAGCCTTTCCACATCATCCAGGCGGGCGAAGACTGGCTGATAAGCTGGTATGCCCTGCGCCAGAATGGCCTCGCCTTGCAAGGACCGCCGATAGCGTCTCTCATAGACCCGATTCCGCATGAGGACTGGCTGGATGCCGTACACGAGCATATCCATCTCTTTCGGGAGTCGGTCAAGAAGCCCCACAACAAGCAGGCTCTGTCTTACATCGTCTTGACTGTCGCCCGCGGCCTTTACACGCTTGAGCATGAGCGCGATGCTTCGAAAGTCGCAGCGGCCAATTGGCTGGCGGCATCCGCGCCGCAGTGGGCCGATCTCATTCAGCGCGCCTTGCGTTATCGCCGGGATCCGGCCGCAGACGGGCTGAAGGCTGAGGGGCTTCGTCCGCAAGTGGAGGCATTTGTAATAGACGTACTGCCGTAGATGCACCCGCTAGCTTGATCCCTCAGTCCGCCGCGAACCCGTTTGCCAGCAATAGACCAAAGCCGCATAATGGAACTGCGGCTTAAGTGGGCGAGCGCGCCCCAGAGAAGTCCTTCAATTCAAGGCTGATTATCGGCATGATCAAAGCCATTTGCCCAGCTCCCGCACTCTGGCCGCTGCTTGCTATCGGCTGGCTGGCAGCCTGCAATCTCTCGACGCCGGCGCCGCCGACGCCGCTGCCCAGCCCGACGTCCGCCGTTCCGCAAGCGCAGATACTCTACCCGCCGCATAATCAGCGAGTTGTCGAAGGCGTCATCTTTGATATCGAAATCCTGGCCTCCGACCCGGCAGCGCAAATTCAAGTCGTCGAGATATTCGTCGACGAGGAACTGCTGCAATCCAGCGAATCCGAGACGGGTCAAGAGCAGTTCTACCGCATGACGACCAATTGGCTGGCCAAGGGCATCGGCTGGCACAAGTTTTCCGCCATCGCCTACCGCGCGGACGGAACGCCCAGCAACCCCCACATCATCGCCCTGGAAGTCATTCCGCCGAGCTAAGGCCTGTTGCCCGGAAGTGGTGAATTTCAAGGATATGCCAGCATCTACCCCCACCCTAAATCCATGCGCCATCTCTATGGCGCATTTTCCCATGAAAAGGGAGGGACTTCAAAACGCAGAATCACTCCCCTTCCCTCATTTTGGGGATGCCCGCAATAGAGATTGCGGGAAGGCCGGGGGATGGGGGCATGGTTGTCAACTCCGCTTTAATCACCACTCCCGGTTGCCGCGCCGAATTGGTCAAACGATGAGACTACGCTACAATTAGCTGTCGCCCAACGCGCAAGACTGCGGCGGAATCTATGGACATTGAACTGCGACATATCCACAAGCGTTTTGGCCCCGTCCACGCCAATAAGGACATCAACGTCCGCTTCGACCATGGACGAATCGTAGGCATCCTGGGCGAAAATGGCGCAGGCAAGTCCACGCTGATGAAGATCCTCTCAGGCTTCCAGCCCGCTGACGAAGGCGAAATCCAGATTGACGGTCAGGTCATTGATTACACCGGACCCACCGCCGCCATCGCCAACGGCATCGGCATGCTGCAGCAAGATCCGCTTGATGTCGGCGCCTTCACCGTCCTGGAGAACTTCATCTACGGCGGCGCCGAAGGCATCAGGCTCAAGCGCGCGCAGGCCGAAGCCGACTTGCAGCGTTTGACAGCGCGCTTCGGCTTCGAGCTGGACCCGCACCAGCCCATCGACAACCTGCTCATCGCCCAACGGCAGCAGCTGGAAATCATACGCCTGCTGGCGCTGGGCGTCGAAACCTTGATACTCGACGAGCCGACCACCGGCATCTCCGCCGAGCAGAAAGACATCCTCTTTAACGCGCTGCGGCGGCTGGCGCATGACGAAGGCCTGGTCGTCCTGCTGGTCTCGCACAAGCTGGAAGATGTGATCGACCTCTGCGACGAAGTCGTCGTGCTGCGCGCCGGCCAGGTGGTCGGCGACATGGAAATGCCGGCCAGCGACGAGGGCCTGACCGCGGCCCGCATCGCCGAAACCAAACGGCAACTGGTTACGCTGATGTTCGGCGCAGAACTCGAAGCGCAGAGCCGCCCGCATTTCGAAATCGGCCAGCCAGTGCTCGTGGCTGACCAACTGGTCGTACACGATCTGCGCCTGGACATGCAGCCCATCTCACTGACCGCCCACGCCGGCGAAGTCATCGGCCTGGCGGGCCTGGGCGGCAGCGGCCAGGAGCTGTTTATGCGCGCCTGCGCCCGCTTGCAGCGCGTCGCCGGCGGCGCCCTCAGTTTCGGCGGCCAGAACATTCTCAATACCAGCTATCGTCAGCTTTTCCGGCGCGGATTTGTATTCGGGGCGGACGGACGCCTGGAAGAAGGTCTGATCGCCGGCCTGACCCTGACCGAGCACACCGCCCTGGTCAGCGATGACCGTCTGCAAATCGACTGGAATTCAGTCGAAAAACGCACAGCTTCCCGCATCAAGCGCTACCGCGTCAAAGGCCGCGCCAGCGACAATATCGAGCAGCTCTCAGGCGGCAATCAACAGCGCGTCTTGATTGGCCTGCTGCCGGAGGACCCCAAGCTGCTGATTCTCGAGCAGCCCACGCGCGGCCTGGATGTCGACTCCGCCCGCTGGATCTGGACGCAGTTGCTGGGGCGCTGCCAGCAAGGCGCAGCCATCATCTTTAACTCGGCCGACCTGGAAGAGCTGGTCACCTATAGCGACCGTATCTTTGTCTTTTACGCCGGCCGCGTTCACGAGGCGCCGGATGTGGGAGCTACCAATATCGACGAGCTGGGCCACATGATCGGCGGCGAGTTTATGTCGAAGCAGCAGCAAATCTAGGAGCGCGCATGCCACTCAGCGAAAAACACGACGAAACCAAAACTTATGATGACATCCTTAACGCCGGTCCCCCGCCGGGACAGTTGGCCAAGGACTTCGTGACGCCGACCGACCTGTTCTTCGTCCGTAATCACAGCCAGATCCCGCACCTGCAGCTGGACAGCTACCGCCTGGGGCTGCGCGGCCTGGTATCGCGCGAGCTTTCGCTGAGCCTGGACGAGCTCAAGAACAACTTCGAGCGGCGTACGCTGACCGCCACGCTGCAATGCGCCGGCAACCGCCGCAAGGAGCTGGTCAGCTACAAGCCGATCGACGACCAGTTGGCTTGGGACATCGAAGCCATCGGCACCGCCGAGTGGACCGGTCTGCGCCTGGGCGATGTCCTGGCCGCGGCCGGCATCAGCAGCGCCGCCGCCGAGCATGTGGCCTTCCTGGGCCTGGATACCCTCCTGCGTGATGGCAAGCGCGATGCTTATGGCAGCTCCATCCCGCTGGAAAAGGCGCTGGGCTGCGAAGTGCTGCTGGCTTACGAGATGAACGGCGAAGACCTGCCGCTGGCGCACGGCTGCCCCTTGCGCGTGGTTGTGCCCGGCTACATCGGCGCGCGCAGCGTCAAATGGCTCAGCGATATCCGCGTGCAAGAAAATCCCTCCGACAATCACTTTCAGCAAGTCGGCTACAAGCTCTTCCCGCCGCATATCAATATGTACAATGTCGATTATCAGGACGGCATGCAGCTGACCAAGCTGCCGGTCAATTCCGTCATCGTGCGCCCGCAAGACCGCAGCCTGCTGCCGGCTGGCAAGATCGCGGTCGAGGGCTACGCCATGAGCGACGGCGAGCACGAGATCACCTGGATCAGCGTCTCGCCCGATGGCGGGGAGACCTGGCAGCGCGCCGAGTTTCTCAACGAGCCGCAGCTATGGACCTGGCAACTCTGGCGCGCCGAGTTCGAGCTGCCGCCGGGAACGCACGAGTTGGTCGTGCGCGCCTGGGACAGCGCCGCCAACTCCCAACCCGAGACCATCGCCAGCGTCTGGAATTTCAAGGGCTACGTCAACAACGCCTGGCATCGGGTTCAGATTACGACGAAGTGAGAGGACTTGGCGCCACGTTTGGCGCCGCTATCATCGTTCTCGGTATGAACGAATCTGTAATCGAGAAGTTGATAGAGGCATGATCATGGCGCAGTGGTATCTTTTGGTAGAAATCAATAAAATAAGGGCATGGGGAGCATACCAGGTTTATTCAGCAGGTAACCATATAGACGTTTTTGAACGTCTCAAGCGCCAAGATGAGCCGGAGCGATTCCTTGTGCTGCAAACGAACGAAGATTACGAATATCTGTTTTTCGACGGCGCGTATTGGCTGGAGAACTACGAGACACCGGAAGATGACTTCTGTGCGTAGATGTCGTTTAAAGGCGTAGCCTACATAAAGGAGTAAATGATGGACAGCATTATTTCGGACCAACTGACTCCGATTGAACTGAGTATAGACCAAATCTATCTCGACCCAAACAATCCACGCTTTGTAGACGACGCCTGGATGAAAATTCTCGACGAGCGAATTGACCACGATAACGTACAACGAAACGCGCAAGAGAAGATGATCCAAAATCATGACGTAGACAAACTTCGAATGAACATGGAAATCAACGGGTTTCTTCCAATCGATCAGGTTATTGTCAGAGAGTTCAAACCAGACAAGTTTGTTGTGCTGGAAGGCAATCGCAGAATCACCGCTGCAAAACTCATCGTCGATCTCGAGTGTAAGGGAGTGGCGATCGACGCAAAGGTAATGGATTCCATAAGTACCATCAATTGCCTGCTGTATACAGGAACAGACAATCAGGCTGCTTGGATTTTCCAAGGCTTGCGCCATATCACGGGAATCAAGCCATGGTCAGCTTACAACAAAGCGAAACTGATGAATGAGCTTTTGCAAGAAGAGGGCAAAAGCCTTACACAAGTTGGGAAGCAGTTTGGATTGAGCGCATTTGGCGCTGGTCAATGGATTCGCGGATACAATGCCTTTCGACAAGCGAAAGATGACTCTGAGTACAGTGGCGATGTCAAGGAGTCATCATATACGTATTTTCAGGAATTGTTCGGACGTTCCAACTTGCCATTAAGGCAATGGATGGAATGGAATGATTCTGAATATCAATTTGAGGATTCTATGGCATTTAACGAATTCTTAAGTTGGCTCTACCCCAAGCCAAACGAGGATGAAATCGACGAAGACGTAGATCCGGATGATGTATTTGGAGATTGGGACAATCGGCGCATCTTGACAAATCGCGGGTTGCGTGATGTGTCGTATCTGATAAAGAACGCAACGCCTCAGTTTGAAGAGTTTCGAAACGGAGAGAACCTCACGAAATCCGTCGCAACAGCCCGATTAGCCGAAGCGCAAGATGAAGCGGATAGCAGAAGACGACCGGCCCTAGAGTTGCTTCGCAGCATGGACGAACTTACGAGAGAACTTCGCAACATTCCGACCCTTAGGTTTAAGAATGATGATGAGATGCGCGATCAACTCCTGGACAAACTTGCACTACTGCAAACATCTATACAGGAGATAAGTTACGAATTTCAATTTGAAACCAGTCCTGTATGACAGTTCAGCAGCAGATTATAAGCTGGTTCTACGATCAGGAATTCAATCGCGCCTGGTTGGATTTCGACGACCATCTGATTGATGCAGTTCAACATACTCAGGACAGATCTCGCTCTAGCGCGGAGGAATACGCGAGCAACAATTCTGACAGACTGTGGAATGACCTGCGTCAACAGATTGCTGAAGATAGCGTTAGGGGGCTGTATCCAACGTTTTCAGAGATTACTGCTGGAGTAAAGCGACTATTCTGGAATCCTGGTTTCTTTCCTTCGGGAATATCAAAGGGCGAAAGGCATAAACGAAGCAGGATTCGCAGTAGAATACATATAATCAAAATGATAAGGTCGCTAAACCCGAATCAGTATGAAGCGCTGTCAGTCTTAGCATGCAAGTTTAGCGGCTCTTCAAACTATTGTAGAACACCGGATGGCGGTGAATTCGGAATAGATTTCTTTGCCATGATTCCTTCGATAGGCATATCGCACTTATTTGACGGCGGTGGCGGACCGATTAGGATTGTCGGTCAAAGCAAGAAACATTCCAATAGAGTTCCGAGAGACAGAATTCAGCAATTTACTTCCGCGCTCAATAGCGTCCACCAGAGAAGCGAAGACGTCAGCAACATTATTCCTAGATGGTTTCTTCGCCAGAGGGGCCCCATTGTTGGATGGTTTATCGCGCATAACGGATTGCAGAGTGGCGCAAGAGACTTCGCTAATCGATTTGGCATAATCCACTCCGATAGCAGAGACATCGCGGAGATCCTTGCCATGTCGCGTACATGGCAACCTTCGGACGGCGTAAACGCGCCCGTCGAGTTGATTCGCAGAGAAATCAACGAGATTCTGTCTCAATGAAATCCCCACGCGCGCTCGCCATCCGGCTGACCTTCCTCATCCTGCCCATCGCCATCTCGCTGGCGGTGGCGGCCGCGCTCGTCATCGCCGTGGGACGCGACCCGCTGGAAGTCGTCGACGCCCTCTGGAAAGGCGCCTTCAAGGACACGCGCAAGCTGGGCGGCGTCTTCAACTTCTGGATACCGCTCACGCTGGTCAGCATCGGCCTGGTCGTTACCTTCCGCGCCGGCTTGTGGAATATCGGCGTCGAAGGCCAGATGATGATGGGCGCGCTCTTCGCCAGCTGGGGCGCGCAATACCTGCTGCTGCCGGCAAGCCTCTCACCCTTGCTCAACGTCATACTCATCGCGCTGGCGGCGCTGGGCGGCATGTTCTGGGCTTTTGTCGTCGGGCTGCTCAAGATCCGCCTGGGCGTCAACGAGATTTTCGGCGGCGTGGCGCTGAACGCCCTGGTCAACGTCATCTCCATCTACCTGATTTCGGGACCCTGGCAGCCGCGCATCGGCGGCTCGGCGCAAGGCACCGAACCCTTCCCGACGCCAGCCCTGCTGCCCGAGTATTCGCCCGCCTTTCCCGTCAATCTCTTCATGATCGCGCTGGTCATCGCCGCCTTCGTCATCGTCACTATCATGCTCAACGCCACCCGCTGGGGGCTGAATCTCAAGGCGGTCGGCGCCAATATGCGCTCGGCGCTGCTGCTGGGCGTCGCCACCGAGCGCGCCTCCATGAGCGCTTTCCTGGTCTGCGGTACGCTGGCGGGCATCGCCGGATCTTATCGCGTCCTCTTCACCTTCGACAACTTGCGTCCGCTGGCCTCGGGCGGCATCGGCTTTCTGGGCCTGCTGGTGGTGCTGCTGCTGAGTATGCGCTTGCTTTGGGCGCCGCTGATCGCCTTCGCCTTCGCCGCTATCTTGACCGGCAGTACGCGCCTGCAGATCGCGCCCTCGCTCAAGCTTGATTCGTCGCTGGCCGGCGTCTTGCAAGGTATGTTGGTGCTCTTCGTCATCCTCTTCCACGGTGTGCAAGAAGTCTTCTTCCCGGGGACGCTTGAAGATGAGGACGACGAACAATGAACGGAGGCCACGTCAGACAATTCGACCGCGCAGTATTGAATCCTGTAGGGGCGTCTCGCCGAGACGCCCGTAACCAAATTGCAAGTCAATCGGGCGTTTCAGCGAAACGCCCCTACAATGCCTGACTGACGAATAAGGTACGATGAACGAAGAATTCCTCAACACCCTCGGCAGCATCATCGGCACCGCCACGCCGCTGGTGATCGCCAGCCTGGGCGAGACCATCACCGAGCGCGCCGGCGTCGTCAATCTGTCGCTCGACGGCAGCCTGGCTCTGGCCGCGGTGACCGGTTTCGCCGCCGCCTGGACCGCGCAAGAAGCCGGACTGCTCGACCTTCCCGCGCAGATCGCCGTCGGCATCGGCGCCGCCATGCTGGTGGGCGCGCTGATCGCCCTGCTGGTGATTTTTTCCAGCATCAAGCTGCGCCGCGACCAAGTTGCCGTGGGCTTCGTCTTGACGCTGCTGGCGGCTGATCTGGCCCGCTTTCTGGGCGCTGATTACACGCGCATCCCGGGCCCGCAGATTACCCGCTTCGCCATCCCCGTGCTCGAAGACATTCCCGTGCTGGGCATCGTGCTCTTCCAGCAGAACTTGCTAGTCTATTTCAGCTATCTATTAATGTTCGTCATCTGGTTCTGGCTCTTCCGCAGCAAAGGCGGCCTGGCGTTGCGCGCAATCGGCGAGCGGCCCGAGGCGGCTTACGCGCGCGGCGCGCCCGTCCAGCGCCTGCGCTACTGGTATACTTTTCTCGGCGGCGCTCTGGTCGGCCTGGCCGGCGCGGCCTATTCGCTCAATGTCAAACCCGGTTGGTCCAGCCCGCCCGCCATGCAAGGCGACGGCTGGATCGCGCTGGCGATCGTCATCTTCGGCGGCTGGCATCCCTTCCGCGTCGTGCTGGGCGCCTACCTCTTCGCCGCCCTGCGCGCCATCTCGGGTTATATCCAAACCAACGGCCTCTTCATCTTCGGCCAGGAGATTAGCTTTCCCTTCGTCCTGCTCAATACCTTGCCCTGGCTGCTGATGATCGTCACCCTGCTCATTGTCAGCGGCGGTCTCACCGAGCGCCTGCTGCAGTACATGCCGCGCGCCGTGCAGCGCCGACTGCGCGCCTTCCTGCGCTCCGACCCGCCGCGCGCCTTGGCAACACGCTTTGAAGCCGAGTAGCCGTCGCGCGCATACCTGGAATTGTAGGGGCGACCTGGCAGGTCGCAGGGCAATCGCTTCAAAACAGGCATCCCCTGCGACGAGCAAAACTAAACTGAAATTTAACCACCGAGGACACCGAGAGCACCGAGAAATGCGATTGATCAGAGATTTCGCGGCATTTTGTCGCAAATTTTTTTGACGCGAAGGAAGTTTATCGGCAAAGTTGCGGCAGGACCGCTCAATTTAAGCAGTGGATTTAGGAGAAAAGTTGTCAAAAGAACCTAAACTCCGTGTCCTCGGTGTACTCGGTGGTAAAGATTATTTTGAAGCGATTGCCCTGTGGCAGGTCGCCCGTTATGTGGAACATCCGGAAAC
>JAJDXR010000041.1 GCA_022823165.1 Anaerolineae bacterium
TCAAGGTAGGCACGGTGGGCTCCCGTATGACCCGAGTCGGATAAAATTACGAATCCCTGGAAGAAGCTAGTTGCCCGCATTCGCGCCCGGGTTGTGGTTTTGTGGCTGTCCCGAATTACGGGCGATCAACTCTGTGGCAAAAGCGTCTCAGGCAACATTTGGCTACCGATTCCGCTTCAGTCTAAAACTCAATCTCGGCGATCTGGTCGAAGTCCAGTTCGAAATCCGCGTCCGCTTCGTCCTCGTCATCAAACTCGAAATCCCGCAAGTCGCCGGCCTCGCCGCGGTCGCAGAAGGCGCGGTAGGTGCAGAAGGCGCAGCGCCGGCGCTGGTCGGTCAGCGGGAACTCCGCCGCCGTATCAATAGCTTCGATAATCTCCAGCAGCCGCGCTTCGTCCGCCGCCAGCTGCGCCGCCGAATAGTCGAAGCTGAAGCGCTGCGCGCCGCGCGCCACGTAGACGTAATCCATGCGGATGCGCTCGGGGGGGATATGCCCGCCGTAGAGATGGGCGCCGGCCCGCGCCAGCACGTAGCGGTAGACCACCGTCTGCAAACGCCACTGCAAGGCTTGGCGCGAGGGCAGGCGCTCGCCCGTCTTCCAATCCACGATGACGGCCCCGCTGCCCGGCTGCAGCGCCAGCAGGTCATACTTCGCCACCAGACGCTGACCGCCCAGATGCGTTTGCAGCGTGATCTCGGCGTGGCGCTGCGGCGGCAGATCGTCCAGTCCGTTTTCCAGATAATTGTCCCACCAGCGCGCCAAATCGGCGTCGTCATGCAAGGAGCGCGCCAGCAGCTCCGCCGGCAGGCCGTTGCAATGCTGCTGCGCCAGCTTGTGAAAGCGGTCGCCCTGCCGCATGCGCCGCTCGAATTCCAGCTCCTGCAAGACTTCCGGCGCCGGAAAACGCAGCCGCTTGATATAACGCAATTCGAAGCGGCGGGCGCAATCGGCGTAATCTTGCAGGCTGCCTTGCGTGAAAGCGAAATCAGGGCTGAGGTTCATGCGCCAGGCCTCTCTCGCGTTCGGCTTCCCACCAAGCGCGCAGCGCCAGCAGCGGCGTGGCTTCGGTGGCTTTGCCGCGGCCGGTATTCCAGGTGATGGTCAGCGCCTTGCGCGCTCGCGTGATGCCCACGTAAAGCAGCCGCAAACGCTCGGCGGCGTATTCGACGCGCGCCGTCAAACTGGCGAATCCCTCGCGGTATTCGCCCCCGTCTTGCAGCGCCGACAATTGCGCCAGCGCCTCGGCCGACATATTCAGGTCATCGCGGATGAACCACTTCTCGCCGATGAAGCTGTCGTTGGCGTCGGCTGAGGGGAAGTCGTAGTTATTAACCGAGATGAGATAAACGCGGTCCCACTCCAGCCCCTTGGCTTTGTGCAGGGTCGTCACCGTGACCTTGCCCTGGTGCGCGTCGGGGTCGAATTGCGCCCCGATATCGCCCAGCCCGGCGAAACGGCGTTTGTTGCCGGCGATGTCGTAGAGCTCGGCGGCGAAATCCGGCAGGCGCATCAGCGGATGAGTCTCGCCCAATTGCGCCAGATGCAGCGCCACCATGTGCGCGGTGGCGATGTCGCTCACATTGCGGAAGATGTCTCCGGCGATGGTCAAGACCAGTTGATCGATGGGCATTTCCGCGGCGCGCAGCCAACTGCCGACCAGATCGCGAAAGCTGGCTATCTGTCCCCTCAATTCACTGGCCTCAGCTTCCGGGAACGATTCGTCCAGCCAGTCGCTCAGCCGCGGCGCCACCAGATCCTCGACCTGTTTGATGCGCTTCAGCCCGTCCGCCACCGCCTTGATTTCAGCGGCCGCCTCCGCGTCCTCGCGCTCATCGCGCCGCCAAACGCGGTAGACCTCAGCCAGCAGGGCGGCTTGCTTGGGATCAGCCAGGTATCCCAGCGCCCGCGCCAGCGCGCCCACCACCGCCCGCGTGGTCGAGGTGCTGTTGAGATTCTCCACGTAGGGGATGCCCTTCTGGCGCAGAAACTTGACAATCTCCGAGCCGCGGCCATTGCGCGCCACCAGGATGGCCGCGGTCTGATCGGGATGCGCCGCCAGCCAGCGCCCGCAAGACTCCGTCACCAGTATGGCTTCTTTGGTGGCGCTGTAGTTATCGCCCTGCAATACGACCGCCGCCGGGTTGTCAGGCGGGTTGGGCTGGGGATCGCCCGGCGGCGTCGGCTGGATGTAAGGCCTGGTCAGCGGCGTCCGCGCGCGAATCGCCTGATGCGGATGCTCCAGCGACCATTCGATTAGACGATTCGCCAGCCGCTGAATGCTGCGCGCGCTGCGCCCGGAGTTGGGCAATTCGCGGCCTTCGACGCCCGGCGCGTTGATGAACTCGCGCAGATATTTGGGATCGGCCGTGGTAAAGGTCTCGAAGATCGCTTGATTGGGGTCGCCCACCCGCACCCAGTTGCCGCGCTCGCCCGCCAGCAGGCGCAGAATGTCTTCTTGCAGCCGCGAGCTGTCCTGCGCTTCGTCTTCCAGGATGTAGACCCATTTTCGCTGCTGCGCAGCCAGGAAGTCGCTGTCCTGCCGCAGTACCCGCAGCGCCAGCCGGATCAAATCCTGAAAGTCAACCGCGCCGCGATAAGCCAGGGCCCGGTCATAATCCTGATAAATCCGGGCGCAGATCCGCGCCAGCGTCAATTCGCCTCGATAGCGTTCTAAAGCCGCGAAGATATCGGCCGGCGTCAGCAAGTCGTCTTTGGCCTGCCGGATGAAGTTGCGCGTGGTATCCGTCAGAATCTCAGCCCAGCGCTGACTGCGATAATGCCCTTTGTCGACGTAATCCGGCGCCAGGTAGGCGTCCGGCGCGTCGGGAAAGCGGCGAATCCAGGCATCGACGGCATCGGCCAGTATCTCGTTGCTCTCGCGCTCGTCGACGATGCTGAATTGCTCGTCCAGGCCCGCAACGGTCGGTTTCTGGCGCACGATGTCGTTGGCCAGGCTGTGCAGCGTACGCACGCGATACCCGTAACCGGGCAGCAAGCCGTCATCCTTGACGTATTCGTTGACCTGCCGCGCGAAGTTGGCCACGGCCGAATTGACCAGCGTGACGATCAGAATCTCCTGGCTCTCAGCCAGCTCGGTCTCCGCCAGCAACTGCGCCGCCAGGAAGGACAGAGTCGCGGTTTTGCCGCTGCCGGGCACCGCCGCCACCCCCATGGCGCCGCGCCGATAAGCCAATACTTCCGCCTGTTTGGGACGTGGAATGAACATCAGGTCTCGCGTATTGCAGCAGGCTGCGTCAGCCCAACTATACTGCGCTTTTGCGCCAGCGGCGAGGTCGGCGGCGCCTCCAGGAAGCGCGGACGGCTTATATGAGCGGCAGCATCATGTCGCTTGATGGCGGCTGTCCCTTTTTTCGATCATTGCCCGGCGATTTGTGCAAAGTGTATGGCTTTGGACGCGGGCAAATAATAATGCTTTCTGAAAGAAAGTGGTAAAATCACTTGGACTAATGAAGGAGGAATCCACAAATGACATGGCAATTGGACCGTTCTCAGTTAAGTACTGACAAACCTAAACCTCCGAGTTCTGTTCGTCCGCGAGCTCTTGCTTTCGTAATGATTGTGTTTCTCATAATCATGTTGGCGTTTTTCAGAGATACAATTTGACGCTTTTGATCGAATGCCTAACTCGGATGTAGCCTAACCGACATCCGCCGTGCTATCATCTAGGCGGTTCAAAGCTGTGCGGAGGGGCAGGCGCCGGCCTGTCGGCCAAGCCTGCAGTTGCGCCGCGCTGCTCGTATGACACAGTTTCCGATTTCAGTTCTATTCAGAAAGGACATTCACATGCGTAAAATTCTGCTTTTGCTGTTGGCGCTGGCTCTTGCCGCGACGGCCGGCCTGGCGCTGGCCGATGGTCATGGCGACTTCGACTGCGGCACCGACGAAGAAGTCACCATCAAGTTCTTCGGCGATCCGGTCGGCAATTATCCGCAAGCCGAAGATCGCATCATCAGCCAATTCAACGAAGTTTGCCCCAATATCACCGTTGAACGCAACGACGGCGCCGCCAATGTCACCGATCTGATCGCCTTCTACCTGACCGCTTTCGAGGCGGAAAGCAGCGACCTTGATGTCATCCGCGTCGATGTCATCTGGCCGGGCCAATTGGCCGAGCATCTCATCGACTTGAACGGCATCGCGCCGCAAGCGCATATTGACGCGCAAATGCCGGCTCTGGTCGACAACAATACCATTGACGGCCGCCTGGTAGCCTTGCCCCTGCGTATCGGCTTCGGCATGCTCTACTACCGCACCGACCTGATCGAGAAATACGGCTACGAAGGCGCGCCCGCAACCTGGGACGAGCTGGAAGCGATGGCCGCCGCCATCCAGGAAGGCGAACGCGCCGAAGGCAATGACGAATTCTGGGGCTTTGTCTGGCAAGGCAACGCTTACGAAGGCCTCACCTGTGACGCCCTCGAATGGCACGTTTCCGCCACGGGCGAGAATTTCCTGCAAAGCGACGGCACCATCAGCGCCCTCAGCGACGCCGCGGTCGAAATCTATGAACAAGCCGCCGGCTGGGTCGGCACGATTAGCCCGCCCGGCGTCGTTGGCTACCAAGAGGAAGACGCGCGCGCCGTCTGGCATGCCGGCAACGCCGCCTTTATGCGCAACTGGCCCTACGCCTACTCCCGCAGCCAGGATAGCGACGATATCCCGGCTTTTGATGTGGCGCCGCTCCCGGCTGGTGATTCCGGCATGGGCGCGTCCACGCTCGGCGGTTGGCATATCGGCGTTTCCAAGTATTCCGAACATCCGGAAGCGGCCGCCGCCTTCGCCATCTTCCTGACCAGCGTCGAGAGCCAGAAAGATTTTGCCGTCTTCACTTCAAACCCGCCTGGCGCGACCGAGCTCTATGACGACCCGGATATCAAGGCAGCCATGCCCTTCATCCGCCCCGACCTCGCCGACGTCACCACCGCCCGCCCCTCGAACTTCTCGAAGGACAAGTACAATGCCGTGTCCACCCTCTACTTCAACGCCATTCATTCTATTCTCACTGGCGAAGAAGATGCTGAGGTAGCGCTCGAATTGCTCGAGCTGGACCTGGCTGATCTGCTGGGTCAGTAAGTCTGACTAACTACAGCCCCTTCCCGGACCTGCGCCAAAAGGGAAGGGGATACCCTTCGGCTAACTGCCGAGGGACGCAGGCAAACGCAGAATAGCCCCGCGCGATTCCAGAGGGCGCGGGGCTGCTATGCGAAGCTCTAGCCGCTAAGCCAGGTTGTCATGCTATCGACCGCCCAATCGCCGCCTAACAGAAACAGGATCATGCTGCTGAGCGCCGCCATGATGCTCATCGGCGTCTTGGGCATCGTTTTCTTTTTCGCCTCCGTCGCCAACGACGCCGCCATTCAATTCGTCTTGAACTGGACGCCGAGCGAGAGCGGCGAACAGGCGCCTTCGCTGCTATTGGTTTTTCTGGAACGCGTCGGCATCATCGTATCCATCCTGGTGGTTTCGGCGGGCATATTTTTTGTCGTCATCGGCTGGCGCTTGCGCCTTGGCGCTATCCGCGTCGCCTACTGGGCGCGCATCGGTCTCATTTGGCTCGGTCTGGGCGCCAGCGCATTCATCGCGCTGGAAATCTTTAACAGCTTCAATTCCGCCGCCATGGACAAGGAAGCGGTCGATTTCCCCGCGCTTGTTTCCACCGTCCTGCCCGCGCTGATGCTTGCGCTTTTCGCCTTCGCGCTCTGGCGCTGGCTCAGCAACAATCTGGAAGTCATTTTCAGCGGCGAAGACTCGCTGCTCGGCCGGGAAACGCGCCTGGCTTGGAATCTGCTTATCCCGACCTTGACGATTTTTGTCCTGGTGGCCGCGCGCCCGCTCGAGCAAACTTTCATCCGCAGTTTGACCGACAAACGCTTCGCCGGCAGCGCCGTGCCGCAATTCGTCGGCCTGGATAATTATGTCAACCTGCTGACCATCCGCCTCGATACCGTCGACTGCAAAAAGAGCATCAGCGACGGCCCCTGCGATACCCGCGCCAACGGCTCAATCCGCTGGGAATCCATCGACCGCGAGCTGCTGCGCGAAGGCTTCCGCACCATCTTCAACCTGCGGCTGGGCGATCAGTCGCTCGCTATCAGCGGCCTGGATGATGACTTCATCGAGGCCATCAGCACCACTGTTATTTTTACTGTCATTTCCGTCGCCCTGGAATTGCTCATCGGCTTGTTCATGGCGCTGGTGGTCAATTCCAAGTTCCGCGGCCGTGGCGCCATGCGCGCGGTTATGCTGGTGCCTTGGGCTATTCCCACCGTGATTTCAGCCCGTCTCTGGGAGCTGATGCTCAAAGACACCAGCGCCGGAATTTTTAACAAAATCCTGCTGGATCTGGGCGCGATTGAAGCGCCGCTGGCCTGGCTGTCCGACCCGGCGCTGCAGATACCCACCGCCATCATCGTTGATGTCTGGAAGACGGCGCCCTTCATGGCGCTGCTTCTGCTGGCCGGCTTGCAGACCATCCCCAGCGATCTCTACGAAGCCGCCTCGGTTGACGGCGCCAATCCCGTACGCCGCTTCTTTAACATTACGCTGCCCTTATTGCGCCCGGCCATCGCCATCGCCCTCATCTTCCGCACCCTGGACGCCCTGCGCGTCTTTGACTTGTTCAATGTGCTTTTCGGGCGGCAGCAGCTGTCTATGGCAACCTACAACTTTGAGACGCTGGTCAGCAATCAGCAGGACGGCTATGCCTCCGCCATCAGCGTCATCATCTTCATATTCATTTCGATCTTCGCTTTTATGTACGTCCGCCTGTTTAACGTGGAGTCCTGAGATGACCAGGAAACAGCTTCGCCAGCGCGCTCAGCAGGCTCTGCTCTACCTGCTGGTGATCCTGGTCGCCATCTACGCGCTCTTTCCTTTTTATTGGGCTTTTGTCACCTCCTTCAAGACAGAAAACGAGATGTTTCAGACCGCCGCCTACCTGCCGCGGAATCCCACCCTGCAAAATTACCAATACGTCTTTAGCGGCGGCTCATTCCTGCTGGCGCTGCGCAATTCGGCGCTGGTCTCATCGGCGGCATCGATCTTCGCGCTGGTCGCCGGATCATTCGCCGCTTACGCTCTCGGGCGGCTGCGCTTCCGCGGCCGGGTGGCTTTGCTCTACGTCGTCCTGTCGATGACCATGTTCCCGGCAATCTCGATACTTTCGGGCTTGTACACCATCGTGCGGCAGCTGGGTTTCTTCGGCACCGGCCTGTCGCTCCTGGTCACCTATCCGATCTTTACCTTGCCCTTCACCGTCTGGGTCTTGACCAGTTTCTTCAAAGGCTTGCCGGCTGAAATCGAGCAAGCCGCCACTGTCGATGGCTGCACGCCTTTTCAGACTTTCCGCCTCATCCTGCTGCCGCTGACCGCGCCCGCGCTTGTCACCACCGGTTTGCTGGCTTTCGTGCAATCCTGGAATGAATACCTCTTCGCGCTGAACTTCACCGCCACCAATCCCTCGGCTCAGACCGTGCCCGTAGCCATCGCCCTGTTCTCCGGCGAATTCTCCGAGCAAGAGCCCATCGCCGAAATCATGGCGGCGGCTATGGTGGTGACGATACCGTTGGTCGCCCTGGTCCTGATTTTCCAGAATCGCATCGTCGCCGGTCTCACCGCCGGCGCCGTCAAGGGCTAATCCTCGCTCGCCCGAAGCGCGGCAGCTTCTTTCGCCTTGGGATGCTGTCATATCTAAAGCTGTAGGGGCGAGCCTTGGCTCGCCCACGCTGACTAAACTCTGCGACTTCGGTGGCAAATCTGTAGAGTGCCGCGCCTTCAAGGAATGCTCGCTGGGAAAACCGTCTCCGCGCCGCGGCTGGCGCGCGTGACGTAGATCGCCGGCTCATAGCCCGTCTCAGCGCGGTACTTGGCGGCCACGCGCTCGCCGAAAGTATCAGCGGCCTCCGTCCGCGCCAGCGCCACCGCGCAACCGCCGAAGCCCGCGCCGGTCATGCGCGCGCCATAACAAGCGGCCTCGGCGTTGGCGCCAGCGACGATGGCGTCCAGCGCCGGGCTCGACACTTCGAAATCATCGCGCAGGCTGATATGGCTCTCGATCATCAGCCGGCCCAGGGTCCCGGCGTCGCCGGCTTTCATAGCGTCGCGCGCTTGCAGCGCGCGCTCGTTCTCGCTGATGACGTGGCGCGCTCGCCGCCGGCTGACTTCGTCCAGTTCATGTCCCCGCCGCTCGAACTCAGCCAAGTCAATATCGCGCAGAGCGGCGACGCCAAAATGCCTCGCCGCCGCTTCACAGCGCGCTCGGCGTTCGTTGTATTCGGAATCCACCAAGCCGCGGCGAGTGCCCGTGTCGAGGATGACGACCGCCGTCCCGGGCGGCAGCGGCGCGGTCCTGGTCGCCAGGCTGCGGCAGTCGATCAGCAGGGCGCGGTCCGCCACGCCCGCCGCCGAAATCATCTGGTCCATGATGCCGCAGTTGACGCTCAGCCAGTTGTTCTCAGCCGCCTGACAAGCCAGCGCCATGGCGCGCGCGTCCCAGTCGAAGTCCGACACTTCATAAAATGCCCGCGCCGCCGCCAGTTCCAGCGCCGCTGATGAGGACAGCCCGGAGCCGATAGGCACATCGCCGCTGATGACGCCATCCCAGCCGTTTAGGGCATAGCCGCGCTCGCCCAGCGACCAGGCCACGCCAATGAGATAGTCAATCCAGCGGAGTTTGCCGGGGCGGGGCAAATCATCCAGGGCGAACTCGCGCCGCTCGTCCATGTCAAGGGAGATGGCGCTGACTCGCTTGTCGGCCCGCGGACGCAGCGCGATCCAGGTGGCGCGGTCGATGGCCATAGGGAAGACGAAGCCGTCGTTGTAATCGGTGTGCTCGCCGATGAGGTTGACCCGCCCGGGCGCGCGTACGATGAAGGCGGGGCTTTCGCCGAATTCGGCTTCAAATCGGGCTCGGACTTTTTCCTGCGGGCTCACTGGTTCTCGCTTTCAGCAGAGCATACAAAGCGAGCTACACTGTAACATAAATTGAGCCTTGCCGCTGTGGATAAAAAAAAGCCGCCCCGGGCTTGGAGCGGCTCTTCGTTTACGCTGGGCGCTAGTTATTAGACCATAGCCATTGGTGTGACATGCCCGGCTCTTCGACAAGAGTAAATTTGGGGCTCTTGCGCGCAGGACCAGCATTGCCCTCGGCATCCACGGCGCGTACGCGCACGCGAATTGTCTGGTTCACTGCCAAATTACACCAGTTGGCTTGCCGGCGTATGTTGCCGTTAATGGCTACGTTTATCAGTTTCAGCGTAGAGATATCACGCCAGTCGCGCACTTGATCCGCGCTGGAGGTACCTGCGCGATATCTTAACCTGCCCTTGTCGGCATTTGTGATGCGCACCTCATAGGACGCAGCGCGTTTCACCGTTCTGAACGTAACTGTGACGCAATCAGTATCGTACATTTGTTGATGTACATCGGTGATTCTGGGCTTTTTCAACTTCGCTTGCGCCGAGGCTGGCGCGAGCAGAAGCGAAAATAACGCGATGATAAGCAGGAAATAGCGCATGATTACACCTTCTTTTTATGTGGGTGAGTAAAAAGATATCGTAATCTTAAGCACTATTTCAGCTCCTGTAAAGTCAAAAGCCCGGAAAATATGCTTAACTTCATAACAGGTCATTGCCCCAAGCCGTCCGGGGACTGCGCTGCATGCTTATTTGCTGCGATTGCCCTGTCCCAAGCGCTGGCATTTGTAAAACTGGGCGAAACTCGTCATAATATAGGCTGACAGTCGCAGGTCGCGGCTCGCGGCGGTAGGTCGAGTGAACCTATCGAAAAGTGCCTGGTGTGCTGAACGCATATTTGGAAGGAGGCGCTTCCCATGATTGAATTCATGCTTAATGGACAAGCAATACGTTACGACGGCGACCCGGAGTGGGCGCTGATGAACGTGCTGCGCGAGGACCTGGGTATCATCTCGCCCAAGGATGGCTGCGCGCCGCAGGCGGCTTGCGGCTGCTGCGTCGTGCAGGTCGATGACAGGGCGCTGCTCTCCTGCGTCACAAAAATGGGAAAAATCGCCGGCAAATCGGTGACGACCACCGAGGGGCTGGGCGAATATCGGCAGAATGTCTTCGCCAACGCCTTCGTCAAAGAGGGCGGTGTGCAATGCGGCTTCTGCATTCCCGGCATCGTCATGCAGGCGGACACGCTCATCAAACGCAATCCCGAGCCCAGCCGCGCCGATATCGAAAAATGCCTGACGCCGCACCTCTGCCGCTGCACCGGCTATAAGAAGATCGTCGATGCCATATCGACGGCCGCCGAAGCCATCCGCAATGAAGAAGAAGTCGAAATGCCCGAAGTCGGTGGCGGCATCGGTACGCGCCTGCCCAAGTACCACGCGCAGGATCTGGTGCTGGGGCAGCACCGTTATGTGGATGATATTCGCCTCGAGGGCCTGAAATTCGGCGCGCTCAAATTCAGCGATCATCCGCGCGCGCTCATCAAGTCCATGGATCTCAGCGCGGCCGCGGCGCATCCGGGTGTGCTGCGCGTGCTGACCGCTGAGGACATCCCCGGCGACAAGCACATCGGCTTGATCAAGCAAGATTGGCCGCTGATGGTCGGCGTCGGCGAGACGACCCGTTATGTCGGCGATGTGCTGGCTTGCGTGGTGGCCGAGACGGACGCCATCGCCCGCGAAGCCGTCGCCTTGATCAATGTCGATTATGAGGTGCTTGAGCCAGTCACGGATATGCACGCCGCCCTGCAAGAAGAGAGCCCCTCAGTGCACGAGGGCGGCAATGTCCTGTCGCAATCCATCACCAATCGCGGCGACCTGGAACAAGCCATGGCCGATGCCGCCTACACGGCGCAAGGCGTCTACGAAACCCAGATGATCGAGCATGGCTTTATGGAGCCGGAGGCTTGTATTGCCTACCCCCACCCCCCGGCCCCCAAGATGAGGGAGGGGGAGAAGGACAAAGATGGGCGGATTCCTGAAGGAACCGACGGAAGTCCCTCCCTCCCTGTGGGGGAGCCCGCAGGCGTCGAAGTGCTCTCGCAGGGGCAGGGTGTCTTTGAAGACCGCGTACAAATCGCCAAGCTGCTGGGCTTGCCGCAGGAAGCGGTGCGCGTGGTGCTGGTGCCCAACGGCGGCGCTTTCGGCGGCAAGGAAGACTTGTCCGTGCAAGGGCATGCGGCGCTGGCGGCTTACCTGATGAGCATGCCCGTCAAGGTGCGCCTGACCCGCGACGAATCCATCGTTATGCACCCCAAGCGCCATCCCATCTGGATGGAATACACCATCGGCTGCGACGAAGCCGGCATGTTGACCTTCTGCAAAGGCCGCTTCGTGGGCGATACCGGCGCATACGCCTCGGTCGGCATGAAAGTGCTGGAGCGCTCGGCCGGCCACGCCACCGGCGCCTATAACTTCCCCGTCACCGATATCGTCAGCACAGCCGTTTACACCAACAACTTGCCCTGCGGCGCCATGCGCGGCTTCGGCGTTAATCAGACCGCCTTCGCGCTGGAAAGCTGCATCGACGACCTCTGCGAGCAAGGCGGCTTCGACCGCTGGCAGTTCCGCTATCAGAACGCGCTTGATGACGGCGACATGACCGCCACCGGGCAGGTCATCGAAGCCGGCGCCGGCGCCAAAGCCACGCTGGAAGCGGTCAAGGACGAATTCCGCGACGCCAAGTTCGCCGGCATCGCCTGCGGCATCAAGAACACCGGCATCGGCAACGGCATGCCCGATTCGTCCAAGGTCACGATTAGTGTTGTCCCCCACCCTAAATCCCTCCCCCATAAAGAGGGAGGGACTTCAAAGCATAAAGACTCCCCTTCCCTCCCTGTGGGGGAAGGTGCCGGGGGATGGGGGGATGAGCCCGTGAAGGTCATCATTGACCACGGCTGGACCGAGATGGGCCAGGGTGTTCATACCATGGCTGTCCAGACTCTCGTCACCGAAACCGGTGTGCCGCCCGCCATGGTCGAGGTCCGTGTCGACACCGGCTCCGAGATGGTCACCGGCATGACCACCGCTTCGCGCGCCACTTCGCTAATCGGCAACGCCATCATTGACGCCTGCAAGCGCTTCAAGTCCGATCTCGAATTCCACAAGCTGGAGGAATTGGTCGGCCGTCAGTATGAAGGCGATTTCAGCGTCGACTGGACGACCAAACCCGGCGCCATGGTGGAGAAGGTCTACACCCACTATTCCTACAGCTACGCCACGCAAGTGGTCATCCTGGATGAAGACGGCCAAGTGGACAAGATTATCGCCGCCCATGACGCCGGCAAGATCTTCAATCCCACGCTCTTCGAGGGGCAGTTGGAAGGCTCGATTCACATGGGCCTGGGCTACGCCATCAGCGAGGACCTGCCCATGGAAGCCGGCCGGCCCAAGAGCACCATGCTGCGCAAATGCGGCATCCTGCGCGCCAAAGACATGCCCGAAATGGAAGTCATCGGCGTGGAAGTGCCCGATCCCTACGGACCCTACGGCGCCAAGGGCGTCGGGGAAATCGGCCTGGTGCCAACCGCCGGCGCTGTCGCCAACGCGCTCTACCAATTCGATGGCGTCCGCCGGCATTCGCTGCCGATGAAGCTGCCGCGCAAGCGACCAGCCCGGCGCTCACGGTCAAATGGCGGCAATGGCAATAAGTCGTAGATGCCTCCCAAGGCAGAGAGAATGCTGGCGCAGATGCGCCAGCGACAACGTAACTGGTCAAGACGCGATGTTGTGAGAGTATTGCGCTGGGCTGGTTTCGTCGAAGAAACTGAACGAGGGCGTGGAAGTCATGTGTTTTTCAAACACTCAGTATTCCGGCATTTGAATCTCATAGTTCCCTCCACCGATCCCGTCAGAATCTATATCATCAATCGTCTGCTTGTTATCTTGGATGAACTAAGTGAGTTGGAACGAGACACACAATGAACCAAGAACTGCTTGACCAGGCTATCGCGCTGGCGGCCCGCGGCTATCAAGTGGGAGTTCAGGGGGAAGATGATGAAAACGGGAATCATGTCTGGGTCGCATTTGTGCCCGAGATGCCTTCTTGCTTCGCGCAGGGCGATACAGCTGAAGGCGCGATAGAGGCGCTAAAGACTGTCCGCGAAGATTATATCTATTTCCTGCTGAAGCACGGAGTACCTGTACCAGAGCCGACGCCCCAAGATCCGGCGCGTAACAACGTGTGGACCAAACAAGCAGATGCGGAGATTATCAACTCACAATGAAACGCAGCGCCTCGGAAAATGTAGGGGCGGCTCGCCGAGCCGCCCTTTTCTTCTACTCTGGATATGCATCGGCTTGCTGCGCGCATGTAGTCAACTCGGGAAGATATCGCCCACTCGCAACTCGAAGCCCGGCAGCACATCCCCGCCGGATAGCGTATCCGCCTCGGTCAGCGTAACAGCGCCCTCCGCCGTGTGCGCGGCCACCGTTCGGCTCTCAAGATACACCAGCCAGACCAGCCGAGTGCCCGCGCTCAAAAGCTGCATGACTTTCAGGTGAATGTCGCCCGCCTTGTTGCCGGGCGAAATAACTTCGACGGCCAGGTCGGGTCCAAGCTCATACCAACTGAAGTCGGGTGGTCCCAGTTGTCTGGATTTGCTGATGAAGGCGATGTCCAGTCCGCGCACGGTATCGCGTCCGTAGTCGTTTCGCTCGAGGACGAAGCCGGGATCGCCCGATGTCACCTCGCCGAGATCGTTCTGGCCAACATGGTTACCTATTTTTATGGTCAACCTCGCTACGACGACTCCGTGGATCCGCTTCGGTCTGGGCATTTCGATGATGACTCCTTCCACGAGATCCAGGACGCGGTCTTGGTATTCGGGCGCATCGGCCAACTCAAGGAAGCGGTCGGCGGAGATGAATTGTTCTTGGATTGCCATATACGGTTTAGCCTTTATGCTGATGATCAAATTGTATCCTGCGCGCCAGGGAAAACAAAACGCTGGGCCGGGGGCGAGCCAAGATTATTCGCACAGCGACTCGCGCAGCCTGGCTTTCTGGACCTTGCCCAGGGCATTAGCCGGGAACTCGTCGACGATCAACACTCGCCGCGGTACTTTGTAAGCCGCCAGCCGCTCGCGGCAAAAGGCGCGGATCGACTCGGTATCGGCGCGCTCGCCAGCCCGCAGAATGATCGCCGCCACAACTCGCTCGCCCCATTCAGCGTCCGGGCAGCCGATGACCGCGCAGGCCGCCACCGCCGGATGCTCCATCAGCGCCAACTCGACTTCGGGCGGGTAGACGTTTAAGCCGCCGCTGATGATAAGGTCTTTGGCGCGACCCTTGAGCGTGTAATAGCCGTCCGGCTCCCGCAGTCCCATATCGCCGGTGCTCAGCCAGCCGTCAGCGCTGAAGGCTTCCGCGGTCTTCTCCGGCTGCCGCCAATAGCCCTTGAAGACGTGAGCGCCCTTGATCTGCACCTCGCCGACTTCACCATCAGGCAAGGGCTTCTCCGCAGCGGGGTCGACGATACGCGCGGAGACGCCGGGCAAGGGCAGCCCAACCGCGCCCACGCGCCGCTCCCCCCGCAGCGGATTGGACAGGTTCATACCCGTCTCGGTCATGCCGTAGCGCTCCAGGAGGGTGACCTTGAAGGTCTCTTGATAGCCAAAAAATAGATCGTCAGGCAGACGGTCGGAGCCGGAGGTCATCAGGCGCATGTGGCTGAGGTCGTAGCGGCGCCCGCCCGCCAACTGATACAAGCGGCGGTGCATGGTGGGCACACCCATGAAGACCGAGAAGCGCCGCGAGCATAGCAGATCCAGCACTGTCCGCGCGTCAAAGGCCGGGCACAGCAGAGCGGTCGCGCCGGCATGCAGCGCGCCATGCAAGGCGACGACCAAGCCATGCACATGAAATATCGGCAGCGCATGCAGCAGCGCATCGTCCCGACGCCAGCCCCAGGCTTGATGCAGCGAGGCGATATTGGCCGTCAAATTGCCATGCGTGATCAGCGCGCCTTTGGGACGGCTGGTGGTGCCGCTGGTGTAGAGCATCATCGCCGTCTGGTCGGGGTCGCCGGGCAAGGGATAGTCGCGCCGCGCCGAGTTGTCTTCCAGCCAGTTCGGACCGGTGTCCTGCGGCTTGACGATGGTAAACGTTGTCTGATGTTCGGGCAGGGTCTCGGTTAAGCGGTCGAGCTTGGCTTGGTCCGCGGCGTCGGCGATCAGCAGCCGCGCGCCCGAATCCTCCAGGAAATAGCGCAGCTCGGCGCTGGGGTAAGCCGGGTTCAGCGGCAAGAAGATGGCGCCGATTTGCACGGTAGCCAGATGGAAATAAATGAAAGACAGGCACTTGGGCAATTGTGCAGCCACACGATCGCCTGGCTGGATGCCCAGCGCCAGCAGATAGTTGGCGGTGCGGTTGACCGCCGCTTCCAACTGCCCGTATGTGACCGGCGGCCCGTCGATGATTTGCAGCGCGACTTTGTCCGGCTGCTCGCGGTAATGCTGCGCCAGGGTATCGAGGAACATCGCCCGCCTTTCGTTTGCGCTTGAGGTAGGTTACAGCCAGCTTAACGCCCGACCAGTATGGCGACAGAGCGCGCGCCCACGATCATCTCAGTCTGATCCTCCAAGATAATTTCGGCGCCGGCGGCGTAGCTGTCCTGCGGCGGCGGCATGCTGGTATTTATAGCCACGCGCCAGGCTATACCCCGCGGTATCCGCGGGAGCTCAAAGCCGGCCGTCTCCCAGTGGGCGTTCATAATCACATAGACTATATCCTGCGGCCGATCTTCGGCGCGCGCCGCCGAGCCGCAGAAGAGCGCCGCCAACTGCCGGCTTTCGCTTGACCAATCGGGCGCCCAAGTCTGCTGACCATGGAAAGAAATGCTGTCGCTGCGCAAGCCGTTGCTGCTGGCGCCGGCTTGATGATCCAGGTAGTCGCGCCGGCGCAGCACCGGATGCGCCCCGCGAAATTGAATCAGATGGCGGACAAATCGCTGCAGGCTGCCGCGCGTCCGCAGCCCGTCCCAGTCGAAATAATTCAGCGCGCTGTCGTGGCAGTAGCTGTTGTTGTTGCCGCCCTTGCTTTGCCCGATTTCGTCGCCCATCAAGAGCATTGGCGCGCCCTGGCTGACCATCAGGATGCTGAGGAAATTTTTCATCTGGCGTTCGCGCAGTTGGTTGATGGCGGCGTCGTCCGTTTCGCCTTCCCAACCGCAATTCCAGCTGAAGTTCTCGTCCACGCCATCGCGATTGTCTTCGCCATTGGCCAGATTGTGTTTCTCGTTGTAGGAGACCAGATCGCGCAGCGTGAAGCCATCATGCGCGGTGATGAAATTGACCGAAGCGCGGGGGCCGCGCTCGCCATAAATATCGGGCGAGCCCTGGATGCGCGCCGCCATCGCGCCGACTAAACCGGCATCGCCTTTGACAAATCGCCGTACATCATCGCGGAAGCGACCGTTCCATTCCGCCCAGCGTCCATAAGCCGGGAAGCTGCCCACCTGATACAAACCACCGGCGTCCCAGGCTTCGGCGATCAGCTTGGTGCGCGCCAAAATCGGGTCGTAAGCCAGCACTTCCAGCAAGGGCGGGTTGGGATCGGGCTCGCCCGTCGGGTCGCGAGCCATGCTCGCCGCCAGGTCAAAACGAAAGCCGTCGATGTGAAATTCGCTCACCCAATAACGCAGGCAATCCAGCAAGACGACGCGCACGATGGGGTGGTTGCAATTGAAGGTATTGCCGGTACCGCTGAAATTCTGATAGCTGCCGTCCGGCTTCAGCAGATAATATATGCTATTGTCGATGCCGCGATAGGAGATCGTCGGTCCGTCCTCGTTGCCCTCGGCGGTATGATTAAACACGACATCCAGCCAGACCTCGATGCCCTGCTGATGACAGGCTTTGACTAGCCGCTTGAGTTCATGCGCCGGTTCAGCGCCGGGCGCGTAAGCGGCTTTGGGCGCGAAGAAACCGACCGGGTTATAGCCCCAGTAATTCTGCAGCGGCCGGCCCGTGCTCGGGTCGATTTTGTCGTTGTCCAGTTCATCGAATTCAAAGACCGGCATCAGCTCGATACAGTTGACGCCGAGGTCCAGCAGATAAGGAATCTTCTCAATCACGGCGGAGAAGGCGCCGGGCGCTTCTACCGCGGCTGTGCTGGCGGCGGTGAAACCGCGCACGTGCATTTCGTAGATGACGAGGTCCTCCAGCGGGGTATTCAGCTGCTGGTCGCCCTCCCAATCGAAGTCGTCGACCAAGGGCCGCGCGCGATAAGGGTAGACGCCGCTCCTGCTGCCCGATCGCCCCCATTCATCAAGCCCGCTGATGGCTTTGGCATAGGGGTCCAGCAGGATCTGCTGGGCGTCGAAGCGGCGACCAGCCGCCGGCTCATAGGGTCCGTCCAGGCGAAAACCGTATTCAATCTCGGCTGGATCCAAACCGACGACGGTCATAGCGTAGACATCGCCGGTGCGGAATGATTCCAGAAACGGGATCTCGACCATAGGCGTCTCGGCGCCCTTCTGAAAGAGCGCCAGGCTGCATGAGGTCGCATCACATGAGAAGATAGAAAAATTTATGCCATCAGGCACGACGGTGGCGCCGAAGGGCCGCGGTCTGCCGGGCCGAAACTTGAAATTGCCCAGCTCATAACTTGGAAATACGGACATGACTTGCTGTGGAACGGGCTGGCTGACAATAATCCAATTATAGCTGACATCGCGCGGGATTCGACGATAACTTGTAGATTTCGCTAATTCACGGCATACTAGGCTTGCTGGATTTGATACTTATGGTTATTAGTGGGCAGGTTGAACGCATCGTCGGGAAAACATAGCTGTGAACAAGGTCTCACAATCCGCCTTGGCGGCGCGCCTCAACAGGCTGATAGACTTTTCGCCGGTGATTATCGCGCTGGCGCTGGCGATGCTTGTCTCCTCGATACTGTTGATCGCGCTTGACGCCGACCCGCTGGCGGCTTTTTCCGCCATGCTTGAGGGCTCGGTCGGCAGCGAAAACGCCACCGCCGAAACCCTGGTCAAAGCGACGCCGATTCTCTTCGTGGGCATCGGCATCACCATTGCCTTTCGCGGCGGCATGATCAACATCGGCGGCGAAGGGCAGATGATCGCCGGGGCGCTGGCGGGCGTGACTGTGGCGCTGGTGCTGGGCGAGGCGCGCGTGCCGGCCGATATGGCTAAAACGCCCGGCGCTTTTGATCTGATTATTGTGACCTTGTCGCTGCTGGGCGGCTTTTTGGCCGGCGCATTATACGGCGGCTTGGCCGGGTTCCTCAAAGCCTACTTCAATGTCAACGAGATATTGAGCACCATCATGCTCAATCAGATCGCCGTGCAGATGATGAACTTCCTGCTCAACGGCATCTTGCTGGATCCATCAGAGGCGGGTTTTAACAACATCCCCAAAACCGCGCGCCTGGTGACGGCGGCTCAGTTGCCGCGCCTGTCCCTGCCCCTGGGCGATCCCTGGCTCTTCGCGCGTACGCGCTTGCATTGGGGCTTGATCATCGCCATCGTGCTGGCGGTGCTTATCTATATCTTTCTTTGGCGAACATCGCTGGGTTACCGCATCCGCGCCGTCGGGGAGAATGAGCGCGCTTCAAGCTTCGCCGGCATCAACGTCAAGCGGCAGATGATGTTTTCCATGTTTCTGGCCGGCGGCTTCGCCGGGCTGGCGGGTGTGGTGCAGGTGCTGGGTTTGCAATATCGCTTGCAGACGGATGGCTCGCCGGCGGGTTTCACCGGTTCGGCCGGCTTCAACGGCATCGTGGCGGCGCTCTTTGGCGGGCTTAATCCCATCGGCGCCATCCCGGCCTCGGCCTTTTTCGGCGGACTGCTGGTGGGCGCGCAGAAGATGCAGCGGGAGCTGGGTGTGCCGGCTTCCTTGATTACGGCGGTGAATGGCCTGGTGGTCGTTTTCGTCGTCAGCAGCGAGATCTTCATCCAGCAGCGCAGCAAGCGCCGCGTCAGCGTCAGCGAGGAGGAGGACGGCTGATGGGGCTGGATGACATTTTCACCGCCAGCGTCTTCGCCTCCGCCATCCGGCTGGCGACGCCCTATATTTTCGCCGCCCTGGGCGAGACTTTCGCGCAGCGCAGCGGTGTGCTGAACTTGGGTGTGGACGGCATCATGCTGATGGGCGCCTTCACCGGCTTCTACGCCGTGTTCTCCGCCCAGCAAGCAGGAGCCATGAGCGAACCGGTTAGCCTGGTGTTTGGTGTGCTGGTGGCGCTGATCATCGGCGCGCTGATGGGCTTGGCCATGGCTTTCGTCAGCGTCACCTTAAAGGCGAAGCAGGGCATCAGCGGCATCGGCGTCTATCTCTTTGGCTTGGGCTTGAGCGAGCTGCTCTTCCAGCAATGGGTGGGCACACCCAAATCCGTCAGCGGCTTCCCGCGCCTCAACTTCCCGGTCTTGACCGATTTGCCCGTTTTGGGCGAGATCTTATTCCATCACAATCTGCTGGTGTATGTGGCTTTCGCGCTGGTGCCGATATCGGCCTACGTGCTCAACAATACTACCTTCGGCTTGATGATCCGCGCCGTGGGCCAGAATCCGGAAGCGGCCGACGCCATGGGTGTGAATGTGACGCGGGTGCGCTATGCCACGACCACGATCGGCGGGATGCTGGCCGGGCTGGCCGGCGCCTCCTTGTCGATTGCGCTCATCAATTTGTTCCAGCAGAATCTCACCGCGGGCCAGGGTTTCATCGCGGTCGCGCTGGTTTATTTCGGCGGCTGGCGGCCCTGGGCGGTGGCGGCCGGCGCCCTGCTATTCAGTTTCGTCAACGCGCTGCAGTTGCAGATCAAAGTCATCGGCGCCGATATTCCCTCCGAGTTCGCTGTGATGGCGCCTTACGTCATCACGATTATCGCGCTGGTCTTCGCCGCCAAGCGCCAAGAGCAGCCAACCGCCCTGACGCGGCCCTACGAACGCGGGGAGTAGGGGCTAGGATGGTCGTGATAAACATCGGGAGTTTGTTTCGTATCGTGAACGCTGGGGATTTTTTACCACCGAGTACATCGAGGCGTAGAGTTGGGGCGGGAGGCCTTGACGTTCGACTGTTTATTCTCGGGCGTATCTGCCCGGTTTAAAGCCAAGTATCCATCAAAGGAGAAAGTAACCATGAAGAAAGCACTACTGCTTACGTTAATCGTCGCCCTGTTTATCGGGGTGATGCCGAGCCTGGCGCAAGACGGCGCCTTTCGGGTGGCGGCGGTTGCGCCCAGCGCGACTAACGACCTCGCCTTTAGCCAGAGTATGTACGATGGGCTGATGGCGATACAGTCAGCCATGGGTGAGGACGCCTTCCAATTCGACTTCCAGGACGGCACTTTCATCGTCGATGATGCCGCAGTCGCCTTGCGCGAATGGGCGGCCTCCGGCGACTATGATCTGGTGATCGCGCACGGTTCGCAATTCGGCTCGGTTGTCGAAGAGCTCGCCCAGGAATTCCCCGAAGTCAGCTTTGCCTGGGGCACGGACGAGAACACCTTCGGCCTGGACAATGTATTTGCGTATACGGCCGCGGCCGACCAGGGCGGTTATGTCAACGGCGTCATGGCCGGTTTGATGACCCAATCCGGCGTAATCGGCGTTGTCGGCCCCATTGAAGTGGGCGATGCCAAGCTCTACGTCGACGGCTTCGTGGACGGGGTGGCCGCCTCCAATATGGACGCCACAGTTAACGTGGTGTATATCCAGTCCTTCAGCGATGTCCCGCTGGCGACCGAAGCGGCGGAAACGCACATCGCCAATGGCGCGGATATCCTGACCGGCACAGCCCAGATGGTCGTCGGCGCTATCGCCGTCGGCAGCGAGAATGGCGCGCGCTGGTTCGGCACACAATCCAGCCAGGCCGACTTGGCCGGTGATTCCGCCGTTGCTTTCCAAATCTACAAGTGGGATGTCATCCTGGCTGATATGATCGGCCATATTCAGTCGGGTGTACTCGGCGGCGAATCCTACGTGTTGACGCTGGCGAACGGCGGCTTGGTCATGGAATTTGCGGGGTAACGAACGAAACCCCCTCCCCGAGAGGGAGGGGGCTTAAGCTTGGCGGACAGGGACGGGCGAGCCAAGGGTAGCGTAGACACTAACCTTCGCTCGCACCTACGATATCTCTGTTAGAGGACTGGGTAGTTAAAATGGCTGAGGCCGCGAAGATTGCGAGCAGCTTGTTGCCCACGGGGCACCAGCGCATCAATCAGCTTGAGATGGTCGGCATCGTCAAGCGCTTTCCTGGCGTACTGGCGGCGGACAAGATCGACTTCAATGTGAAAGCGGGCGAGATCCACGCGCTGCTAGGCGAGAATGGCGCTGGCAAATCGACGTTGATGAAGATGCTCTACGGTTTGTACCATCCGGACGAAGGGCAGATTCGCATCAACGGCGTCAAAACGATCATCCGCAGCCCGCAAGACGCTATTCAGCGCGGCATCGGCATGATCCATCAACATTTTATGCTGGTGCCTTCTCTGACGGTGGCCGAGAATATCGCGCTGGGCATGAAGTCTTCACGCGGACTGCGGCTGGACCTGGATGTGGTCAGCCGGCGTGTGCTGGAACTTTCTGAGATTTATAATCTGAAAGTCGATCCTGGCTTGCCGATATGGCAGCTGGCGGTAGGCGAGCAGCAGCGAGTGGAGATTTTGCGCGCGCTCTACAAGGGCGCGGCGCTGCTGATCCTTGACGAACCCACCGCTGTGTTGACGCCGCAGGAAGTCGATGGCTTGTTCCGCATCCTCAAGCAATTGGCGGACGACGGCCACGGCCTGGTATTCATATCGCATAAATTGCACGAGGTGCTGGAAATCAGCCACCGCGTTACAGTGCTGCGCGATGGCCGGCGCGTCAACTCAATCCCCACCAGCGAGGCGACCCGCCCCAAACTCGCCGAAATGATGGTCGGGCGGCCGGTGCTGCTGGAATATGAGAAAAACCCGCCTGACCCGCGCGAGCAGCGACTGGCGCTGGAGGGCGTCAGCGCCTTGAGCAACCGCGGCACGGTCGGGCTGGACGGCGTGTCGCTGAGCCTGCGCGGCGGCGAGATCGTCGGCGTCGCCGGCGTCTCCGGCAATGGCCAGCAAGAACTGGCGCAGTGCATCAGCGGCTTGCGCCAGGTCACCGCGGGCAGCGTCGAAGTTGACGGCATTGATGTCACCAACGCGCATCCCTCAAAGCTGCATGCCATCGGCTTGTCCTACATCCCGGAAGAGCGCATGATAGACGGCGTCATCAAAGAATTCAGCGTGGCCGAAAACTACGTGCTGCAAGACCACGCCCACCCCAAGTTCACCACCGCCAGGATATTTATGCTCTTCCACAAGATCCGCGAAGCCTGCCGCCAGGCGATAGACGCTTTCGAAATCAAAACGCCCAGCACCGAGACGCTCGTCAAGAGCCTCTCTGGCGGCAATATCCAGAAGCTGGTCCTGGCGCGGGAGCTATCGCGGGATCCCGGCGTACTGATCGCGGCCCAGCCCACGCGCGGCGTCGATATCGGCGCGACCGAATACATCCATCAGCGGCTGCTGCAAGAGCGCGACAAAGGCACGGCCATCCTGCTCATCAGCGAAGATCTGGATGAAATCCGCGCCCTCTCCGACCGCATCGCCGTCATGTACGAGGGTCAGATTGTGGGCGAGGTTGAGAATAAGGATGTTGATATCGAGCAGCTGGGCTTGCTGATGACGGGCGGGGGCTAAAGAAAAGTTTCAGTGAAGGGTAATCAGCGAAGAAAAAGCGCCCTTTTCGGCAAAGGGCGCTTCTGTTTTGGCAAGCAACGCAGTCCGCTACTTGGATTTGACAAAGACGATAGTCGTCGGCTGAGGCTCATATTTATTGGTTAAGTCGTCGGTCCTTACTCGTTTCACCCCGCGCATCTCCAAAACGCATTTAGCGTCCAGATTGAAAGCCCAATGCGCGCCAACCGTGAAATTCGTTGTGTTTGCAAAGCCGTAGAAGCTATCGCTGGGGTTAAAGCAGCCTTTGTTGCTGCGATCAAACCGATATTCTGCTGTAAAGAATCCGTGCTTCGCGGAACCAGTCCAGCGTCCAGGACCGAAACTAACTTCTTGCCATTCACCGGTGAGTTCAACAGTCTTGACCTTCGAGACTTTGCGGATATTTACCGCGCCTTGACGATAGTCGGATATCTCGAAGCGCAGGAAACAGGTATCCTGTAATTCGAAATATCGCCATGCGGTGTCCGGCTCCAACAATAATCGGTCGACAACTTCTATATGATCGGGGTGGTTGAGGTCGTTACGGACAAAACAAGCTGGGGCAGGATTGCTGATGACGTGCAATTCCATCTTCGCATAGGCATGTCCCTTTGTCTCTGGATGAAGTACATATCGACCAGGCTGGAAGACCGCTTCAAATTGCCGGCCATTCTTGAGGTTGTTGCGGACGACCAGCTTGGTCACGCGATCATTCGCCAATGCAGGCGTCGCCAGCAGCGCAAACGCCGCCAGCAGGATGAGCAAAATGACTTTCTTTAGAAACACGGTTTCACTTCCTTTGCGATGGTGGCGCCGGGAGAGTTAGGTAGAAGTCCGCCGCCGATGGATAAATGAAAGCACACGGCAGATAATCTAACGAGTATTCAATTACTGTCAAGAAGTTATCAAAAATTGATAGATTATTGTAACATCTAGCTAAGGCCTGACTGCGTCCGCCTCAATTTGCCCGCGTCCACTCGCCGGTGTCGGCGTCAATCTGCCAGCCTTGGGGCAGATCGGGCTGGCAGGTTGAGCCGTAGACAGTGTCTGCCGCGCTGTCTTTGAACTCAATATGCACGCGCGAGCCGGTCAAGGTATTGAGGAAACCGCCCAGCCGGTGAATGATTTCCGCTTTCGCTTGTTCGAGCAGGCCGCCTTCCAGCGCAAATTCCCGATATTGCATGATGGCTTCATATTCCGCCAATTGCCGGATCGCGTCCCAATCCTTCTGAAGCAAGGAAATCGAGTAATCTCTCTGGTTGATATGCTCAACGTTGCAGGTGGTGATCATCGGCGCTGGCAAGGTCAGGTGAATGCTGCCATCCGCCGCATCGAAACGCACATCGTCCCGCCCAAATTGTGTAATGTCCACGCCGGCTTCGACGCTGCCTAGCGCGACGTGGCTGGCGCGGTGATAGCCCGAATTCAAAATGCCTTCGTTAATCGACACCTCAAGATCGGGATTGGCGAATTCGCTGCGAATCGTCACCAACTGCCCCAACTCTTGTAAGCTGTTGACGATCGCGCGGCTGGAAATCACATTGACGCTGGCCGGCGTGTTGATGAAGTCCAGGACAGGCGCGATGAGTCCGCTTAGCGCCAGGCTGCCTGACAGCACAATGATAGCCAGGCCCACGAATGGTGAGACGAAGAGCAGGGCGATCAGCGTCAGGCAGCCGCAATCGAAGCCGGAACCGCGTGAATCGCGATGGATGAAGACCTGGCTTGGCTGGGCCGGCTTGGACGAGGCTTTCTCAATTGTCGCCAGGCTGTTATCACTGCCTGCCGCTGCCGCCGACGGCGCGTCAGCCGGCAATACAGTGACATCGCCGCCGGGAATAGCCGCAACGATGTCAGGCTCTACTTGCTTGCGGGCATGGCGCGTGAAGGCCAGCGCGGCTGCCAATATCAAACCGCCGTCATCCAACACCCCCAGCGGCAGCAAAAAATCCGGTATGAAGTCGATAGGCAGCGCGATGTAGATGCCCGCCAGCCCAATGAACAACAGCTTGGATACCAGCGATACGCGCCGGTCCAACATGAGATGGATGAAGTCGCTGAATACTTGCATGGCAATTCTCTGGTTTAGATGGCTGGCAGAGAAGCGTGAGCCTACTTACGAATTGTAGTTGAGCGCTAAGCGCATATCAAGCACATTGAGCGGCCATGTATCGGCGAGATGGAGTAATGTGGATGTGAAAAGGTGGCAGCCGGGCTTGCTGATGGCGGGCGGGGGTGATTGTCTCCACAAAGGCACAAAGACAAGGACACGAAGATTTGGTTTAAGCCGAAGCAGGCGGCCAGCCTCAATTAGCGCCTGGGCATCAATTCGCCTGTGAATTACCACTTGCAAAATCTATAACGTCTGCGGCTGGCAATAGTTTCCTCGGTCTTTGTGGGTGGAACCGGGCGGATACAGTCCTTCATACCAAACTGTATATTCCCGTTCCAATTGACTATCCTATAAGTCTCACTTGTACGTTTGCTCAAGCTATGCTGACTATGTTCGTCTTACGCTTCGCTCATCTCTACCGCGCTATGTCCACATCGGTGGTCGACGCCTTCTGCTGCGACCATCCCGCCCTGCGAACGCTGCTGCACTTGCTCTGCCTGCCCTTCGCGCTCGAGCTGACGCGGCTGGGTTTGAAAATGGAAAACATCATCGCGCGGGACGGCGACTTGAAAGGCGCCTGCGAGTGGCTGCTGAGCATCGGCGCGGCCGGCATTCATATTCACGGCGCGCTTAATGTCCCCCGGTCCGGCCCCCTGCTCTTCACCGCCAACCATGCCGGCTTGGGCGACGCCCACGCCCTGCTGATGTCCTCGCCGCGGCGCGATACACGCGTGCTGGCGCATGATTTCGGCATCCTGCCCGGGCTGCGGCAATTCCGGCGCCATGTCATCGTCGTCGATGCCGAGCGTCCTGAGCCCGCCCTGCGGGCTTCGCTGCGTCATCTGCGCGCCGGCGGCTCGCTGCTGCTATATCCGCGCGGCGAAATCGAGGCGGATCCGGCCTTGAACCTGGAGTCGGCTCTGGCATCGCTGCCGGATTGGTCGGCGAGCATCGAGCTTTTTGCGCGCCACGCGCCCGATTTGGCGGTCGTTCCGGTGGCCACCGGCGGTGTACTATCGCGCCGGGCTCTGCGCAATCGGCTGGTGAGGCTGTATAAAGACCAGGACAAGCGACATTTTCTGGCGGCTACCTTTCAGATGATGTTTGCCTGCTATCGCGATCCGGTCATCAATGTGGTCTATGGGCAGGCTTTGCGCGGAGACATGGCTACGCGCGAGAGTGTGGTGCAACAAATGACTGAGCTGTTGTCGCGCGTCCATGCCGCGCAGGCGGCGCGGCTTTCCGCCTGAGTTTTCGCGGGCAACTTTAGGTTTCACAAATCACCGTTGCCGGCGATAATATCAGAGTGATTGCAGCCAACAGAGTCGTCCGGTCCCGATGAGTCAGTGGTCAAACAACAATCCCGCGCAAGACAGATTTCACTATTGGCTGAGCTACTGGAATCTGCTGATCTCGCTCGTTAGCCGCGATATCCGCGCGCGCTATCGCCGTACCTTCCTGGGTCCGCTTTGGGCGATTATCCCGGCCATTTTGGCGACCGTGATCTTCAGTTTTTTGAGTGGATTGGTCTCCGTGGATACTGAGGGCGCGCCCCGCCTGGCTTTTACTTTTGCCGCCACCGTTCCCTGGACCTTCTTTCAAAGTACGGCGGTGCGCATACCGCACGGCGTATTGGGGAATGGGGCGCTATTGCGTAAGATGCCCGTACCCCGGCAAATCTTCCCCGTCGTGGTTCTGCTGACGACTTTCTTCGATTTCCTGATGTCCTTCGTCGTGCTTGTGGTGACGCTGCAACTCTTGAGCATACCGATCACCTCAGCCTGGCTTTGGCTGCCGCTGCTAATCTTCATGACGGGGCTATTGGGATGGGTGGTGGGCATCGGCGTGGCCGCCTTCACCATTTACCGGCGCGATCTGCTGCATGGCATGCAGCACCTCATGCAAGTCTGGCTCATCTTGACCCCGGTCATCTATTCCGCGAAGGAGTTGGAGAGCGGATTGCAATTGGTGCACTCGCTGAACCCGGCTGTGGGTATTATCGACGGTTTTCGCCGCGTCCTGGTTTTTGGTCAGCCGCCCGATGTCGCGCTGCTGGTGAGCAGCATGGTCATCACTTGCGCCGGGCTGGCGGTCGCCTACCCGCTATACCGTATTTTGTCACAATACTTCACTGATGTCGTCTAGCCTATGAATCAAGACGCTAATCAAACAGTTAGCGATACCGACTTCGCCATTGCCGTGACGGATGTGTGGAAGCGCTATGGCTTGCCCCTGCGCCCATATCTAAGGCGTCAATTCGATCGGCTGCGCGGCCATGACGTATCCGATCGCTCGGCCTACGGTCCCTGGGCATTGCGCGAAGTCTCATTTGAGGTGAAAAAGGGCGAGTCCCTGGGCATTGTCGGCAAAAATGGCGCCGGCAAGAGCACCTTGCTCAAACTGATTGCCGGCGTCAGCCCGGCAACCTTCGGCCAAGTGCATGTAAACGGTCGCCTCTTCCCGATGATTGAACTGGCCGCCGGCATGCATAGCGATTTGTCCGGGCGCGAAAATATCAAGCTGCTTGGCGCCATCATGGGATTTACGCCGCGGCAGATGGAAGAGAAGATACCCGTTGTTGAAGACTTCGCCGAATTGGGCGAGTGGCTGGACAAGCCCGTCTGGCAATATTCGAGCGGCATGCAAGCGCGCCTGGGCTTCAGCGTGGCCGTCAATGTGGACGCCGATATCCTGTTGATTGACGAGGTGCTGTCGGTCGGCGATGTGAATTTCCAGAAGAAATGCCTTAACCGCATGGACGAGCTATCCAATAGCGGCGTCACCATCATCTTTGTAACGCACAATCCCTATGCCATTGAACGACTCTGCGAACGGGCCATCTATGTACGCGAGGGGCGCATCGCCGCGTCCGGTACGCCCGCCGACATCCTGAGCGCTTATTTCCTGAAGTCGATGGACAAGTCGACTGTTATCACCGGCACAGATGTCTTAAGCGCTGACCAGCGCGAAGGCACAGGGGCGTTCCGCGTCACCGGGATTACCATGCACGATGTCCTCAGCGGCGACGAGATCACTGCCTTTTCCACGGGCGATTCGGTCGATTTCCGCATTGCCTTGAATGTCAAAGAGCCGGTCAAGGCTTATGGCTTTTCGCTGCGCATCGTAGACCCGGCCAATACCATTGTCAGCTATGTTATGGTTCCCATGTCCTCGCGTTCTGCGCTCGCTTTAGAGCGAGACAGCGTCCTTCAATGCCGCATCGAGAATATCAATCTGTTGCCCGGGCAGTATTGGATTGATGTCATGGCGCGGGAACTGGTCGGTCCGGTCATTGACTCGGTTTCTTACGCCTATTCATTTAATATCCATGGCAACCTTCAAGTGATAGAGCAAATGGGAACCCGCGGCATCGTATATCTCCCGGCCAGTTGGAAGCTGCTGGAGGATGGTAAGGCGGGAGCGGTATCGTGATGGATTGCGGCGCGCTTATCGCATCTGGCGGTAGATAATAATTGCGATAATCACTGTCGCCGCCACGACGATAGCCACCGGGTTTATGCCGACATATTCCATCTCACATCCTTTTCGCTTATGACTATGAATATACAGCGTTCGCCGCCGCATATCTTAATCGGCAGGCGCGCGGCGTCCAAGCCGAGCCGCCGGTCAACTGTGAGGCAAAAGCGTTAATGAACATCGCGACGCAAGCGGTGAATTGCGCATTGAAGCGCATCAACCCTCGTTGGACGCTGCAAGCCAGCCAGCCTCTCAGCCGCCGCGCGTCTCTGCTGCGCGTACGCTCCTCCGAGGAAGGAGAGCTGAAGCGCTTGGTCTTGCTCAGCCACGGCACTGCCGACCGCGCCGCCAACCCGGATATCGCGCGTGATGAATTTCGGCTATTAGCGCTCTTAAACGCAGCGGGACTGCCGGTTGCAGGACCACTTGCGCTGATTGAGAATCATGAGCCGCCTTTTCTCATCACTTCCTTCGTTGAAGGCGCGCCCCGTTTCACCGCCGGGGAGCCCTCGGCATTTTGCCAGCAGCTGGCTGCGGCGTTAAGCGACCTGCACGCCGCCGACATCAGGCCTGCTTTCTTGCCGCGGCTACCGGATGTCTTGGCGTCTACACTCGAGGCGAGACAAGGAGTCGGGCGGGTTCGCGCCTTCCTGCGCAGCGCCCTTGTTGGAGTGCGCTGGAACGAGAGCGTTTTGCTGCACGGCGACTTCTGGCTGGGAAACTTGTTGTGGCAGGGCGACCAGCTTTGCGGCGTCATCGACTGGGAGGACGCTATGCTGGGCGATCCCCTGGCGGACTTGGGCAAAAGCCGCCTGGAAATGCTCTGGGCGCTGGGCGAGGGCGCTGCGCGCGAGTACACCGCTCATTACCTGGCGCTGAACCCACAGCTCGATGTGAGCGCCTTGCCCTTCTGGGACCTCTGGGGGGCTGTACGCTTGGCGCACTACGCCTCATTCGCTGGCAATCCCGCTAAAGCCGCAGCCATGCGGCAACAGTATGATCGCTTCATCCAAGCGGCGATTGACGCGTTAGCGGCCAGCCAGAAATGAGATGACCTGCTGGCAAAACACCGGCGTATTTTCTAAGTGAGTGTTGTGCCCGGCTGCGGGGATCAGCCGCAGCTGCGTCTTGGGCATGAGAGCGGCCATCGCTTCGTTGATGCGACGGAACTTGGCGTCCGCTTCACCGACGAGCAGCAGGGCGGGCGCCTGAAGCGCCGGCAGCCGCGGCCACAGATTGGGCTGTGCGCCCGCGCCCAGGCCGCGCAGGCTGTTGGCCAGGCCGAGCGCGCTGTTGGCCAATCGCTGCTGTCGCTGCGCCTCCAAGATCGTGGGCGGCAACCGGGATTGAGAGGCCCACAGCGGCAGCCGCTCCCAGTAATCGACGAAAGCTTTGATTCCCTGCGCCTGAATGCGGTCGGCCAGGGCCTGATCGCGGCGGCGGCGTTGGGCGCGGTCGCTTGAATCAGCCAGGCCCGGCGCTGCGCTCTCCAGAATCAGCGACTCAAAGCGAGCCGGATAGCGCAGCGCCAAATACAGCGCCAGCCGCCCGCCCATGGAGTAGCCGAGCAGATGCGCCCGCTTGATCTCGAGCTGGCGCAGGAGGTCTGCGATATCGGCAGCGACGGCCGGCATGCGATAGCTCTCGACCCTGGCTGGCGAAGCGCTTGCGCCATGGCCCAACATATCGAGCATGATGACCCGCCAGCCGGAAGCCAGCTTCTTCGCGACTGGTTGCCAGGTCCCGCCAGCGCCGCTGAAACCGTGCAGCAAGAGCAGGGGCCGGCCGGCGCCGACGATTTCGACTTGGTAATGATGACCGCTAGTTGTCGCTTGCAGGCGCATCGTCGAAGACTTTTCGCGCGTCTCGCCGCCGCACCTTACCCGATGCCGTGCGCGGCAGCGCTTTCACAAAGGCGATATTCCGCGGGACTTTGTAACCCGCCAGACGCTCACGCGCGAAGGCGGAGATGGCTTCGGCGGAAACCGACTGACCCGCGCGCGTCACAATGACCGCAGCGGCGCGCTGCCCCCATTTTGGATCCGGCAAGCCCAGCACCACGGCTTCCGCAACAGCCGGATGCTGGCGCAGCGCCGCTTCCACCTCAGCCGGATAGATATTCTCGCCGCCGCTGACGATCAGGTCAACGCGGCGCTGCAATATGAAGAGGTCGCCGTCTTGATCCAGATAGCCGATGTCGCCGGTATGCAGCCAGCCATCGCGCAGGGCTTTCGCGCTGGCGGCCGGGTCATTGTAGTAGCCGCGCATGACAGTTTCTCCGCCGACGAGCACCTCGCCAGGCGTATCTGGCGGCGCGTCCTTTCCCTGCTCGTCAATGATGCGCACTGTCGAATACAGCAGCGGCTTGCCCGCCGTGCCGGGTTTCCGGTACACCAGGTCCGGCAAGGCAGTCGCTACCTGCGAGGCTGTTTCCGTGAGACCGTAGCTGGTCGCGACCGGCAGCTTCTCCGCGACGCAGCGCTGCAACAGTTGCGGAGAGGGCGCTTCTCCACCGAGCAAAATGAGGCGCAGTTGAGGATTCCAGGGGCGCGTCTTGGCATCCAGCAGGCGCTGCAGCATGGTCGGCGCCAGCGAAGCCAGCGTAATCGGATTATCGCTTAGCGTCTGATTCACCCGGTGGACATCAAAGGGCGCCGCCGGCATCAGGTCGAAAGCCGTGCCATAGATCAGCGAGCGCAGGACGATGCTCAACCCGCCAAGATGGTAAAGCGGCAAGACGCATAACCAGCGTTCGCGCTGTCGATGCTCCAGCTTGAAGCCCGAAGCAAGCGCGCTGCTGACTATGTTGCCGTAGGTCAAAATTGCTGCTTTGGGCCGCCCGCTCGTGCCTGATGTGTGGACAATGGCGAAGTCATCATTCAAATTCATCCAGCCGTATTCGTTATATGCTGACGACGCTTCGGCAAAGGTCTGCCCTCGCAATTCAAGCGTATCGACGCCTAAGCCGCCCGTTTGCGCTGATGTCGACGGGTCGCATAACACCAGCCGGCAATCGACATTTTCTACCTGCCAGCTTAGCTCGGGCTTGGTCAAACGTGTATTCAAGGGGACTGCTACCAGTCCCATCCGCATCAGCGCCAACAGCGACCCGACGAAAGGGAGCCCGTTGGCCATGAGCAGGCCGACTTTGTCGCCGGGCTTGAGCGCCTTGAAACGCTGAATCAGGCCGCATCCGCCCGCTGCCAGGCGATTCATTTCAGCGAAGCTGATGACCCGGCCCCCCAGCATAAGAAAGGGTTTATCGGGCTCTGGATTAACATGCCGCTTCTGGTCAAGCATTGCGCTCTCGCCTTGCTATGATTGGGCTCAAGCCCGCCGCGGGAATTTGCTGAAGTCGGGCTTGCGGCCCTCGAGGAAGGCGTTTTTGCCCTCGCTGCCTTCTTCAGTCATATAGAAGAGCATGGTGGCGTCACCCGCCAGGACCTGTACGCCAGTCTGCCCATCCAGCTCGGCGTTTAAGCCCGCTTTCAAGAAACGCAGGGCGATCGGGCTTTTGCTGAGGATCTCGCGCGACCACTGCAGCGCCTCGCGCTCCAGCTCCGCCAGCGGCACGACGGTATTGACCATGCCCATCGCCTCGGCCTGCGCGGCGCTGTATTGGCGGCAGAGGAACCAGATCTCGCGCGCTTTCTTCTGTCCGATATGGGCAGCCAGGAAGGAAGAGCCGAAGCCGGCGTCAAAGCTGCCGACGATGGGCCCAGTCTGGCCGTAGATGGCGTTGTCGCTGGAGATGGTCAAGTCGCAGCAGACGTGCAGCACATGCCCGCCGCCGATGGCATAGCCGGGCACTACGGCGAGCACCGGCTTGGGGATATTGCGGATGTAGCGCTGCAATTGCAGGACGTTCAGGCGCGGTACGCCGTCATCGCCGACGTAGCCGGAATGCCCGCGCACTTTCTGGTCGCCGCCAGCGCAAAAAGACCAGATGCCGTCTTTCGTGCTGGGCCCGTTGGCCGTGATCCATATTACGCCGACGTCGCCGTCATGCCAGGCCTGCAGCAGCGCTTCCGTCATCTCATCGATGGTCTTGGGGCGGAAGGCGTTGCGGATATTGGGCCGGTCGAAGGCGATGCGCGCGATGCCCTCGGCTTTGTGGCAGGTGATGTCGTCATAGGCTTTGACCTCCCGCCAATCGACCAGGCGCATGAGGTCGGCCGTCTTGATCTGCGCTTGCTGTTCGGCTGTTGTCACCATTGCATGTCTCCTTCTTGTATTTGCGCTTCCGTCATGGTTGATTTGCTGCCAGCGCCTCACTAGCCGCCTGCATTATCTCCGCCCGCCGCCGCAGATCGGCCAAGGCGTCCGTGCGGACTTCGATTAGGGTCGACCGTGTCCCGCCTACCGAGCGGCTGAACGCCGTCCGGAAGCTCTCGCGGTCATCAGCGCGCGCATACTCGAGCCCGTACAGCGCCGCCGCGTGGCTGAAATCCAGACCATGCGGCGTGATGAAATAATCGCTGAAATGCGGCTCATGCTGTCTGACCGGCAGCCGCTGAAAGATGCCGCCGCCGCCGTTGTTGAGCAGCACAATCGTGGCCGGTACGCCGCAGCGCTTAACCGCCAGCAAGCCGTTCATATCATGATAGAGCGTGATATCGCCCAGCACCGCCACCAGCGGCGCCCCCCGGCGCGCCGCGCCGATGCCGAGCGCGGTCGATACATTGCCGTCGATGCCCGAGGCGCCGCGATTAGCCCAGGCGAAAGCAGGCCCCCCCGCCGCGCCGCCGAATTGATCGAGATGGCGGACGGGCAAACTATTGCCAGCGAATAGAGTGCTGTCACGTGGCATGAGATTAACCACATCATATAACACGGCGCCGTCGAACCAGGCGCCATTGGCGATTTCCTCAGCGATGACTTTCTGGGCGATTGCTTCGGTTCTCCGCATCTGATTGCGCCGGTCCAGGGATTTCGCGGGCGGGAAGTCGTCCCAGTCGGCTTGCGAAACCGTGGCGGGGTCAATGGTCAGATGCTGCGTTAGGCCATGCGTGTCGTCAGCCCATTCGCCCGCTCGGCTGCAATAGATGTGGCAGGCCAGCTCCGCCTCCGCCAGGAAGTCCTGCATCGCCTTGCATAGCGGCGGCGCGCCAAATCTTATGACCGCCTCGACCTGCGAAAAGTCGGCTTCGGGCGCCGCCATGAAGCTCTCGTAGGCGCCAATCGTATCTCTCGCGCGCATATTCGATGTGGCCTCCGCCAAGATGGGATAGCCGCTGATTTCCGACAGGCGCTGCGCCCAGGGCAGCAGCGCTTCCCGCTCTGCCAGGCTGCGGCAAGCGCCATGCCCAAAGTAGATGAGGCCGCGGCGGCTCAGCAGGTCGTCGGTCAAGAGCGCCGCCAGGTCAGCGCTGCCGCTAGCTGTTAGGGCGCTGAACAGGGTAGGCGGGCGGCGGTCGATCGCCAGCGCGTCGTGATCATCGGCCGGTTCGAAAGGCTTGCGGAATGGGAAGTTGATATGCACGACGCCGCTCTTGCTCGCTGCTGTCTGATGCGCGCGCGCGGCCAGCGTCCGCAGATGGCGCAGGACCGCCGGCGGCGGATCCACCTGCGGCAAGGGCGCGTCAACGAATAAATCGACATAGTCGCCATAAAGTTTGAGCTGGTCGATGGTCTGGTTGGCGCCGCTGCCGCGCAGTTCCTGCGGACGGTCGCCAGTCAGGATGATTAGCGGTATACGGGACTGGCGCGCTTCAATGATTGCGGGGTAGAAATTCGCCGCCGCCGAGCCGGAGGTGCAGAGGACAGCGGCCGGTTCGCCCGAGCCAATCGCCAGCCCCAAGGCAAAGAAGGCGGCGCTGCGTTCGTCGAGGTGAGAGTAAATCTCAATCTCGTCCCGATGCCGCGCCAGCGCCAGCACCAGTGGCGTATGCCGCGACCCCGGCGCCAGGCAGACACGCCTCAAGCCGGCCGCGACCAAAGCGTCTATAAAAGCATTGGCGTAGATTGTGTTCGGGTTGGGCATTCTGGTATTCTCTTTTTTTCACCACAAAGACACAAAGATCACGAAGTCCCCTTTTATAGAAGCACTCTCCTAAGGCCTTTGGAAAGGGTGTCTTCATTAAAATCGAGCAATTGCCCAGCGCTGAGACCGGCCAATTGCAGGTATGCCAGCAACTGAGTCACGTGAACTTCTTCCAGCTCGTCCACAGACTTGATATCAAGGGAGTGGTGAACATCGCGGATATAACTCATTAAGCGAACAGGTCACAGGTTTTTCACCACAGAAAACACAGAGGGGGAACAAAGTAAGTTATGCAAATTTCACAGCATCGGGTCAGCCAAGGCTGACCCCTACAGGGTTCAAAATATAGTCGAAAGTTGTAGGGGCGAGCCTTGGCTCGCCCACTCAAACACGAAAAATCGCTAATTTGTGATAGTGTACCTATATTCTTATTACTTACTTGCGTTTACTGAGGGCACAGAGTTTTCTTGTTTGCCCGGCGCAGTCTATCATAACCGCCTATGCTCCACGCCCCAAAGCGCGATGGTTTGCGTTTTTCCGCGACCACGTTATACTGGTTGCCACTTCAGGGTGGAAGCATGAGGCGCGTCTTGTGTCCGCAGACATTCTCAAGCGTATAAATTGCCCGTTGGCATAATATGATTGCTTGCGCTACAATTGTTGCTGTGCGCCGTTGGGAGCGCTCACAATGGAGTCGGTCTTTACAGGCATTTCGCCTGAGACGAATTTACCGAAACCTTAATGGAGGAGTTTCAAAATGAAAAAGTTGCTTCGCTTAATCCCGGTGCTGCTCTTGGCGCTGGGTGTCATGATTGCCGGCATCGGCGGCGTCGGCGCGCAAGACCAGTTGACCTTCAGCATGGTCAGCCACGGCGGTATCGGCAACCCCTTCTGGGTCGTCGTTATCAAGGGTATGGAAGATGCCTGTACGCTGCTGAACGCGGATTGCGCCTGGTTGTCCGACCCGGTCGACAATATTGATGATATGGCTGGCTATTGGGACGATGCTTTGGCGCGTAACAATGACGGCATCGGCACCACGGTTCCGAATCCGGAAGTTATCCGCGATGGCGTCAACCGCGCCGCGGAAGCCGGCATCCCTGTGATCGTCTTCAACACGGCCGATCCCAACGCCGGTACGATGGACGCGCTGCCGACCCTCTTCTACATCGGCGCCAACGAGTTCCTCGGCGGGCGTTCCAACGCCAACGCTGTGCTGGACGCGGCTGACATGGCCGGCGTCGAAATCGCCAAGGGCGTCTGCCCGATCCAGGAAGTTGGGCACAGTGGCTTGGAAGCTCGCTGCGCCGGCGTCCGCTCGGTCTTTGAAGAAGCTGGCATCCCGCTGGATCAGCTGACCATCAATAACGATGTCACCGCCTCCGCCGGCACCTTCGCCGACTACTTCAGCGCCAACCCGGATACCAACGCTGTCTTCAGCCTGGGCCCGAACCCGGCCAGCTCGCTGAATCTCTACATTCAGGAATCCGGTGTCATGGCTGGCGACATCTTCGCCACCACGCACGATACCAGCGCTGAGATCTATGAAATGATCCAGAACGGCTACCTGATCCAGGCGATCGACCAGCAGCCGTACCTGCAAGGTTTCGAGACCATCATGTGGCTCTACCTGAACAGCCAGTTCCAGATGGCGCCGGGTGGCGACATTCTGACTGGTCCGGGTGTCATCGACGGCGGCAACGTTGATGCCATCATCGAACTGACCGCTCAAGGCTATCGCTAAGTCGATTGCGGCAATTGCAGTGGGTGGGGGTGTATTCCCCCGCCCATTTTCTTATTTTTTTTGAAATTGCCTGCGGGGTCAGCCATAATTGCCAGGCGTCCGCCTAAACTATTCCTGATTGCCATTTAGACAAAGTCGAGAAATTGCTTATGATGCAAGCTTATATTGAAGGCAAACGCGAAGCTTCAACAATCGGCAGTCTCGTCACCTTTCTGGCTTTTCTCTTTGGCATCCTCGGCATAGCCATCGCCTACGGAACAGCCTTCGGCTGGATCCCCTTGGGCGATCGCGCGCAGATTCTCCGCAGTGACGTCAATACCATTGAAATCATCGTCACCGTGATCAGCCTGGTATACGCCGCCTGCTGTTTGCGCACGGCTTACGGGCTATATACCCGCGAGCAAGCCAGCCTGCGTTGGTCGCAATGGATGATGTTCATATCGGTGATGATCGGCGGCGCTATCCTTCTCAGCGTCGCCATTCCCGTTGGCTTGAAGTTTTCGCTGCTTTTGGGCCAGGTCGCCGACCTGCGTACGCTGATCAGTCAGGACGCCGGCGGTTTGGCTGCTCTGTCGCTGTCGATTGGCGAGGGGCTGATCAGCATCTGTCTGTTCATCATCGCGCTGCTGGCGCTGCTGGCGCTGCTGGTTTTTCTGATCCCGCCGCTGGAACCATTGCGCGACCAGCCCGGCACACGCTGGATCGTCTCGCCGCCGCGGAAATTCATCCAGGCGATACTGACTGTTCTCGGCATCGGCGTGATCTGTTTCCTGGTCGCCGGGGCGGCTGTCGTGCCGGATTACCCGGGCCAGACCACCATCAGAGACGCGGAGAATCATCGCCTGCTTGCGGGCCTGCTTTTCTTCTTGCCGGCCTTTTTCGCCTACCGCGTCGTCCGCCGGGTGGAAGAGCAGTCGGATGAATTACGGCGCGCGCTCGCGTTGACGCCGGGCAAGTTCATACGAGCTGAATTAGCCAAGTCGCCCAGCGCCGGCGCCATCATCGGTTTCGTCGCTATCTTAATGGGCTTCACCATGGCGACGGATCTATTCCTGGAGCCGAGCTCGGTGGCCTCCTTCTTAAGCAACGTGGCCACTAAGGGCGTCATCGCCATCGGCGTCACCTACCTGATGATCTCGGGCGAATTTGATTTGTCGGTCGGTTCGATCCTAGGCGTCACGGCGCTGTCATTCATGAACTTCATGACGCATGGCGCGCCCGTATTCGGCGTGGTGGGACCGATACCTGCGGCTCTGCTGGCTATCTTCATCGCTTTTATCCTGGGCGCAATCAACGGCGTCCTCCTGATATCAACGCGAATACCCTCATTTATCGTGACTCTCGGGACAATGCTGGCTTTCCGCGCCATTACGCTGGTCGCCATCGCCGGCGGTCGCATCTTGCGTTACAGCGATCATCACGAGGCGCTGCCGGTGATCGGCATCAGCAACATCGTATTTATCGTTCTGGCGATCATCGGCTTGGCGATTGTCGCCTTCACCGCTTATCGCGTCTTGCCGGTGCTTTACCGGGGCGCTATGCAGGCCTGGTCGATACGGACGGACAACGGCGATTTCGGCACCAGCGGCGCCATTTTGCGCGGCCTCGCCTTGCTGTTGGTCCTGCTGCTTCTGTTAGCCATTGTAGTCTGGCTGGCGGCGGTGCTCTCCTATCATGGCAGCGCCAGCGGCGGGCAAATCGTGGAGGTCGGCTACTTCGACCTGTTTAACGGTCGTGTGCTTGCCATTGGCGAAGAAGGTGATTTCTTCCACTTGCAGATACCACGCAACGCCAATGTTCGCCTGGCTATCGTCTGGTGGTTTATCTTTGTCGTCATCTTCCATATCGTGCTCACCAGCACTTCATTCGGCAACAGCATATTCGCCACCGGCGGCAACGAAGGCGCGGCGCGCGCCCAAGGCGTCAACGTCGATCGCGTCAAGCTTCAGAACTTTGTCATCGTCGCCTTGTTAACCGGTATCGCCGCCATCTATGAAACGGCGCGCAATCCGGGCGTGGACCCGCTAAAGGGCACCGGCTGGGAGCTTGAAGTCATCGCTATGACGGTGATCGGCGGCGCTCTGCTGACGGGCGGCTACGGCAGCGTCGTCGGCTCATTGCTGGGCGCGCTGATCTTCGGCATGCTGCAGACTGGTCTGGTCCTGGTCGGCATCGAATCGCGGCTCTTCTCCGGCACTATCGGCGTCATCATCATCGCGGCCGTTGTTTTGAATACGCTGGTGCGCGGCGCGCGGCAGAATTAGCCGCTCGGCGTCAGCGACGGCATGACCGGGTCGCTTAATACAATAATTTATCGGGTTAGAAAGCGTTACTCATGGAATACAAGCAGAAGAACGATAAAGCCCTGGTGGATATGATCGATATCCACAAGTATTTCGGCAGTGTGCAGGTCTTGCGCGGCATTGACTTTCACGTCGATCGGCAAGAAATCGTCGGCCTGCTCGGCGATAACGGCGCCGGTAAATCGACCCTGATCAAAGTGCTGACCGGTTACCATTCGCTCACGCGCGGCCAAATCTATTTTGATGACGAGGCGGTCAACATTCATTCGCCGCATGACGCCCGCGAGCTGGGCATCGAGACCGTGCATCAGGACCTGGCGCTCGTCCCGCTGATGAGCATCGCCCGCAACTTCTGGCTCGGGCAAGAACCGACTTATGAGGTTGGTCCCTTCCGCTTCCTGGACAAGAAAAAAATGGCCAGCGAATCCATACGCGCCCTGGCCGATGTCGGCATCCACATTCGTGATTCCGAAGAGACAGTCGGCAATATGTCCGGCGGCGAGCGGCAGTCGGTCGCGATCGGCCGCGCCGTCTACTTTGGCAAGAAGCTGCTGATACTGGACGAGCCGACATCGGCGCTGTCCGTTGGCGAGACGCAAAAGGTGCTTGACTACACCATCGCCGCCAAAGAAAAAGGCATGAGCGTCATCTTTATCACGCATAATATCCGCCACGTCTACGAAGTCGCCGACCGCTTCACCATCATTGAACGCGGGCACAAATTAGGCGATTTCCATAAAAGTGAAGTGACCGAAAACGAAGTCGCCGACATGATCGTCACCGGGCAAATTCCCGAGCGCTTGCGTCTCTATCACGGTGAAAATGGAGAGGTAGCATGACCCGCAAGCCGATTCAGCCGAGACGAAGCCTCTTCCTGGCGCTGATCGCCGCGCTTTTCTTCAGCGCCTGTCGACCGGTCGATACGCTGGATATCACGCCATCGCCGACGCCAACCCCGCCGCCGACCGCCACGCCCTCCCCCACACCCCCGCCCGCGGATTTTGTTGACCCCTACGAGGTCAATGCCGACATCATGGGGCGTCTGATCGCCCTGCTGCCCGATCCGCTGCCGGCTGTTGAAGAGTGGAAGCGCGTGTATGACAGCGGCGAAGCCGAAGCGCGCAATATCCGCGGCATCCGCAGGCCGGCCATCGGGCGCGCTATCCCCTATACCACTCAGCAAGGCAGCAGCATGCTGCTCAACTTCATCATCTTCCCGGATGAAGCCGCCGCCGCCGCTGAATACGAGCGCAAGCACGGGCTGCGCTCCGCGGATGTGGACCTGGAAGAGGACGACGCATTCCGCAGTCCCAATGCCTTTGGCTCGGGCTTGTATGGCTCTTTCGCGCTCTTCCAAATCGACAATTACTTCGTCGAAGTCTATGTGGAGATCTTCACCACTTCGGTTAGCCCGCTCACGGCGCTAGCGACCGAGACGCTCAAATTCTTCGAGCGCAATCGCGCTGACTTTGAAGCTGCCGCCGGCGAACCGGCGGAAGACGACGGTTGAAGAGATGTCTTGCAGGTTGTCCTCGACAGCCTGCCCAACCAGATCATCACCTCCACGCAATGGCGGCGGGATTATTCTCGTTTTGATGAGGGCGTGGGCATCCCGCGCAACATCCAGAACGGCAGCGGCTTCCGCGTCGCTTACATAGATCAGATGGCGAACAACTTCCAGATGACCTATGCGCAATTTGAGTCTGCCGACGATGCCATGGCGCATTATCTGCGCATGAAGGACATCCGCGAAGGCATCGAGGAAGAAAACTCCATTGAAGATTTCCCGCAGCCGCATGTGCTGGGGCGCGGCCTCTACGGGTCGGTGGCGCTCTTTGCGGTGGACGAATTCTTCCTGGAAGTGCTGATGGAGCGCGCGCCGGGCACCAGCGCCAACCCCACCGTATCCATCGCTCGCAAAGCGCTGGCTATCCTGGATGGCGCTCGAAGCGAATAACCCGCCTGCCCTGAGCCCGACGCCGTGATATAATTCGCGCCACACTTACAGAAAAGGAGCGAAATATGTCACCGATGCCCCGGTACCGCAGCTGGCAGTTGGCCGCGATGGAAAAGAATCTGCTCAACATCGAGCATATCGTGACGACGATTAGCGACCCGACAGTATTCGACAAACGCGATGGCGGCGACGGCTGGACGATTTCGGAAGTCCTTGGTCATCTGGCCGATACCGACAGCTATTTCCTGGCGCGGGCGCAGGCGCTGGCCGAGGGGGGCGAACTCCCGCAAGGTTCCGGCAAGAGTGTAGACGAACGGGTCAAAGAAGCCGGCTACGCCGAGCAAGAGGCCCTCGAGCTGCTGCAGCGGTGGTTGAAAGCCAGCGCTGCCTACCACGAGTATCTGTCGTCCCTGCCCGACGATGAAGATCTCTGGGAGCGGCCCGGCCGCGATGCCGACGGCGGCGGCTTCACGCTCAACGACCAACTCGTGCTCAGCGCCTACCACGACCTGGATCACCTGCACCAGATTGTGAAGATTATCCGGGCTTAGACGCGAGCCGCATATAACGCGGATACAATTGGAAAGCCTGCGTATGCCCCGCTCCCCCCAGCCGCTAGCCGAACGCATCCGCCCGCGCGACCTGAGCGGTTTCATCGGCCAGTCGCACCTGGTAGCTTCCGGCAAGCCACTGCAGCGCGCCCTGCAGCAGCGGGCTGTGCCTAGCATGATCTTCTGGGGTCCGCCCGGCGTCGGCAAAACCACACTGGCGCGCATGGTGGCCGCGGTCACCGAGAAGCCCTTTTACAATTTGTCGGCCGTCTCGGCGGGTAAAGCCGAGTTGCGCCAGATTGTCCAGTCGGTCCAGCAGCCTGGCGGGAGTCAGCGCAGCCAACTCGGCCTTTTCGCCGCGCCGCAAGCGGCGGACGCGCCCGACTCCGTCATCCTCTTCCTGGATGAGATCCACCGCTTCAACAAAGCCCAGCAAGATTTTCTGCTGCCCTACGTCGAAGACGGGACTATTACGCTCATCGGCGCCACCACCGAGAATCCCAGCTTTGAAGTCATCTCGGCGCTGCTCTCGCGTATGCAAGTCTTCACGCTGAATCCGCTGACTGCCGCCGAGATTCAGCGGATCATCGCCCGCGGCGCCGCCGCGCTGGAGGTTGAAATCGCGGCTGACGGCATCGGCTTCCTGGCCAATTACGCCAACGGCGATGCCCGCGCCGCGCTCAACCTGCTGGAAAACGCCAGCCGCCTGTATCAGTCGCCGACCATCAGCGCCGAGCAACTGCGCGAGACCTTGCAGTCCAAACACCTGCGCTATGACAAGACCGGCGAGGAGCATTACAATACCATCAGCGCCTTCATCAAGAGCATGCGCGCCAGCGATGTTGACGCCGCGCTCTATTATTGCGCGCGTATGATCGACAGCGGCGAAGACCCTAAATTTATTGCCCGGCGCATGGTTATCTTCGCCAGCGAGGACATCGGCATCGCCGACTCCAAGGCGCTGACCGTCGCCAATGATGTCTTCCGCGCGGTCGAGACCATCGGCCTGCCCGAATGCCAGTTCAACCTGGCGCACGGCGTTGTCTACCTGGCGAGCGCCCGCAAAAGTCGCGCCGCCGGCAAAGCCTATTTCGACGCGCTCGCGGACGTCTCGGACTTGGGCAATCTGTCCATCCCGCTGCATATCCGCAACGCGCCCACGCAGCTCATGCGCGAGCTGGGCTATGGCGAAGGCTACCAGGCTTACACGGACGAAAGCCTGCTGCCGGAGGCGATCAAGGGCAAGCGCTATTATCGAGGGGGCTGACTTGGGGCGCCTGCCGGCCAAGTCTCCATAGTTGTTCGCTGTCTTTGCTTGTGTTACACTTCCGCCGTCTCAATATCTGAAGAAGGAAATTGCTCTGTTAGCAGTTTCCTTGAGATGTGGTTCAATTATTCAGCAATAGAGCGAGGGACAGAATCATGCCTGAAAAACATAAAATTTCGCGGCGCGACTTTTTGAAGAATTCGGCTATTGGCAGCCTGGGCATGTTGCTCGCCGCGCAGGGTCTGCCCCTGGCCGCGCAGGACAGCATCATCAACATCGTCAGCTCGGGCGCGGATATCACTAGCGAGCCGACTACATTCCGCTGGGTGGATAGCGGCGATCAAAAAGCCGTCTTCTGGAACGCCTTCTTCGAGAAATACATGGAAGCGCATGACAATGTAACGATTCAATACGATGCGCTGCCTTGGAATGAGATTGCCCAAGTTGTGCCGCTTGGTGTGCGCAACGGCAGCGCCCACGATGTCTTCCAGCGCCCGCTCTCGGTCAGCTTGGCGCAGGCCGTTAGCGAGGGCTGGGTGGCGGCATTGGATGACATCATCCCCAATTTCGATGAATGGAAAGCCAGCTTCCCTGGCGGCGTCTTCGTGGAAGGCATCACCGGTTTCAATGGCAAGACCTATTCCTTCCCCGCTACTTCCAACAAGCGCTATGGCACACACCTGCTCTACAATGTCGAGTACCTTGCGGAAGCCGGGGTTGATCCGCAAGCCGGCCCCCTATCCGCTGATGATTTTGTAGCAACTGCGAAAAAAATCACCGAGAATGGCGCTGGGCGTTATTTCGGCTTCATCATGGGTGGCAACCAGGTCAATCGCTGGGGAGCCATCGTGCGCGAATTCGCCCGCATCGCCGGCGCAATCAGCATGAACGTGGGCAACTTCGATTTGGACATGAGCACGGGCGAAGTGCCTTATACCAACCCGCTGTATCTGGATGCGATTGATGTGCTGCTGCGGCTGCGCGATGATGGCAGCGTCTTCCCCGGTACCTTGTCCATGAATGCGCCGGAAGCGCGGGCGCGCATGCCCCAAGGCGCGGCTGGCATGATATTGCAAGGTCCTTGGAATATCCCGATTTGGCTGCGAGAAAACCCCGACTTCAACTTCAATATCGCCGGGCAGCCCTTGCTGGATCCGCCGAACTTCGTGCCGGTATCAGTCGGTCCCGGCGGCTCGAACGAGATTCACATCTATGCCGAAGCCAGCGACGCCAACAAACAAATCGCCGGCGACATCTTCCATTACCTCGGCACCTTTGAGGGCCAAGTGGCTTGGGCGACCTTGGTGGGCGCGGCTGATCCCGCCATCTTCGCCGAAGCGGTAGCCGAAGCGGATATGCAGCCGCTGGAGCGCGCCGCCCTGCTGATGTTCAACGAGCAGGTGCGCGTCGGTCCCAGCCCCATCGTACGCAACCCGGATACCGCCGCGGTCAACCTGGAGCTGCGTCCGATCACGCCCAATCTCGCCGAGACGGTTCAGGGCATCTATACCGAGCAGATTGACGACGCCGCTGCTGCGCTACAAGATCTGTCCGACCGGGCAAATGCCGAGCTGGACCGCGCCATCGCCGCCGCCGTCGAAAAAGGCGCCATGGTCTCCCGCGAGGATTACATCTTCCCGAATTGGGACCCGCATCAGGACTACGGCGAAGATTTCTACGCCGAACTCTAGCATCAGCGCAGCAGGGGAGGGGCGTCAGCGCAGGCGCTCCTCCCGCCATCAAGCGCCAAGAACAAGGGGGCGGTGTGGCTCTCGCGCCACCACTAAGCGTCAGCAAGCCGCGCAAGCAAACGGCTATATCCCTCATGCTGCGGCGGATTTCTCAGCATCGCTGGGTCTATCTCTTTATGCTGCCGTCGCTGATCTTGACGGCGCTGTTCACGCTCTACCCCATCTTCGCCTCCTTCTATTTTTCATTGTTTCAATGGTCCGGCTTCACCAGCGACGCCTATTATATTGGCTTGCAAAATTACCAAGAAGTGGTGCCGGATAAGCAGTTCTGGAACGCTTTTGAGCACTCCTTTATCTTCATGCTGAGCAGCGTGCCCATCAAGCTGTCGCTGGCGCTGGGTATTGCCATCTTGCTCAACGACCGCGCCCTGCGCCTGGCGCCGATTTTCCGCACCATGTTCTTTGTGCCGGTGGTCACCACCACAGCCATCGTCGGCATCGTCATGACCTTCATCATGAGCCCATTTAACGGGCCAATTAATACCATCATGCTCGACTTGGGTTTGATCGCCCGCCCCATTGATTTCCTGGGCGACCCTAAAATTGCGCTCTTTTCTGTTGTCGGCGTCGAAATTTGGAAGTGGCTGGGCAACCCAATGATTTATTGGCTGGCCGCCTTGCAAACTATACCGGCTTCACTCTATGAAGCGGCTGAAGTGGATGGCGCCAACTGGTGGCGCAAGTTCGCTTTTATCACGCTGCCCCTGCTCAAGCCCTTCGCCATCGTCATCGTCTTAATCACAGCCGTGGGTACACTCAATGTCTTCGCCCTGGTGCAGACGATGACGGGCGGCGGTCCTTATTTTGCCAGCGAGGTGATGGAGGTTTATATCTATCGCACCGCCTTTGGCGCGGCCAACAGCATGACATTGCCGCGCCTGGGTTACGCCTCGGCCGCGGCGGCCTTCTTTGGCGTATCGGTGATGTTCCTCGCCACCATTCAAATTTTCGCCGCTCGCTGGGCAAACCGCGAACGCGCAGGCCTGGCCGCGGCTGAGACACAGCTGGGGGACAGTTGATGGCGCGCGCAGCGAAACCGCGGCTGAGCGCCTCGGAACACCACCGCCGCATGGAGATCAAAGCCACTCGCCTGCGGGAAATCGTCACCACCATCATTTTGACGCCGCTGGCTCTCATTTGGATCTATCCCTTTCTATGGATGGTTAGCGCCGCGCTGAAAACCAATGATGAAATTTTCCGCTCAGGCGCCAATCTCTTGCCCAAAGCGCTGACTTTTGAGAACTTTGAACGGGCTTGGGTACAGGCGAATATCGGCTTGTATTTCCTCAATACCGTTGTCATCGCCGCCGGCTCGGTCTTGTTGGTGCTGGCGACCACTTCCATGATGGGTTATGTCTTGGGGCGCTACCGCTTTCCCGGGCGGCGCTTGGTGGTGGGCGTCTTTGTCGCTACGGTCTTCCTGCCTAAAGGCTATACCATTATCCCCATCTTTGATTTGATTCTCGGGCTTGGCTTAAATGGCACCTTAACCGGCGTCATTTTGGCGCAGAGTGGCGGCGCGCATATAATCTTCATCTTGCTCTTTGCCGGTTATTTCGGCCAATTGCCTAAAGAATTGGAAGAAGCCGCCATTGTTGATGGCGCTGGCTTCCTGCGTGTCTTCTTGCAGATTATGCTGCCGCTTTCCAAGCCGGTCATCGCCACGGTGGTGATTATGCAGCTCATCGCCAGTTGGAACGATTTCCTGCTGCCGCTGGTGCTTACCTTGCCCGCGCCAGAGCTGCGAACTTTGTCCGTCGGCATGTACGCTTTCCGCGGCGAGTATTACATTGATTGGAGTGGCATGGCGGCAGCGGCCACGATCTCCATAATCCCGATCATCATGGTCTTCCTGGCGATGCAGCGCTATTTTATTGAAGGCATCGCCGGCGCCGTGAAGAGTTAGCTGACGTCCACACTTGCTTTGGAAATGCCGAGCCTATGTCCAAACTCAATATCCTGCTGATTACATCCGACCAACAGCACTGGAACACGCTGGGGCAATTCAACCCGGAGATTCAAACTCCGGCGCTTGACCGCCTGGCCGCGCAAGGAACCACCTTCACCCGCGCCTACTGCCCCAACCCCACCTGCACCCCCACCCGCAGCAGCATGATCACCGGCAAGTACCCGTCCCAGCATGGCGCTTACTCGCTGGGAACCAAGCTGCCTGAAAGCGAACCGACCGTCGGTGAGATCTTCAGCGAAGCCGGCTATCGCGCCGCGCTGGTGGGCAAGGCGCATTTTCAGCCGCTGCAAGCCACGGAAGAATACCCGTCTCTGGAAGCTTATCCGACCCTGCAAGACCTCGATTTCTGGGCGGACTTCAAAGGTCCCTTTTACGGCTTCGATCATATTGAGCTGGCGCGCAACCATACCGACGAAGCCCACGTCGGCCAGCACTACGCCCTTTGGATGGAAGAAAAGGGCTTGAGCAATTGGCGCGATTATTTCCTGCAGCCGACCGGCCACATAACAGCGCAGCGCCGCAAATGGCTGATTCCTGAAGAGTATCATTACAATGCCTGGATCGCCGAACGCAGTCGGTCGCTCATCTCGCAATATCAGGACTCGGACGAACCTTTCTTTCTTTGGGCCAGCTTCTTTGATCCGCATCCCAAATACCTCGCGCCTGAGCCCTGGGACACGATGTACGATCCCGACGAGATCACAGTGCCGACCGTCACGCCGGGCGAACATGACGACAGTCCACCACACCTGCAGCTGACGCAGCAGCCCGACCCCGATTACTCCGCCTGGCAAGAACCGAACGGCGCCGGCTGCCACGGCTTCCACTCACACTTGCACGACCGCGATGAACTGGCCAAAGACATCGCCTGCTACTACGGTATGGTCAGCTGTATGGACAAGTACATCGGCGCCATCGTGGACCATCTGGATGACTTGGGCTTGGCTGAAAATACGCTGGTCGTCTTCACTAGCGATCACGGGCATTGCTTTGGCCAGCACGGGCTGATCGCCAAGGGCGCTTTCCACTATGACGACGGCCTGCGCGTGCCCATGATCGCGCGCCTGCCGGGTCGCATCCCGGCCGGGCAGCGCAGCCACAGCTTGCAATCGTTGGTCGATTACGCGCCGACCTTCCTCGACTACTGCGGCCTCGATGTCCCCGGGGAAATGACCGGCATCGCTCAACAATCGAGTTGGAATGGGAATGACGCGGAAGCGCGCGAGCATGTCATCATCGAGAATCGCCATCAGCCGACCACGCTGCATCTCAAGACTTACATTGATGAGCGCTACAAGCTGACGCTGTATTACGGGCGCGGCTACGGCGAGATCTATGACCTGCGCGACGACCCGGGCGAAGTCAACAACTTGTGGGCGGACGCGGACCTGCGCGCCGAACTTAACGAGGCCTTCCTGCGCGCCGAGATGCAGAAGGAAGAGCCGCTCAACGCCGAGAGCCTGGCGCAGCCGCATAAGTCGGCGGCTATGTACGTCAAGAGCTGCAACAAGGGTCACTGGCATATCCGCTTTGACCCGGCGCTGGATCGCTTCGAGTTATTCGATTTGGCGGCAGATGCGGGGCGGACGCGGAATCTGTGGGACGAGCCGGCTTATCGCGATAAACGCGCCGAGATGGCGCGGGCGCTGCTCTTCAGCCGCTGGGGGATGGAGCCGCTCTGGATGCCGCGAATCGCGGGGGCTTAGGGTAAATGCTGTATCCAAATCTGATGTAAAACATTTGTGCTTTGGCGCGGACTGTGACATAATCTGGTCAAGATCTCGTGATTACGGTTAGAGGTAGAATTTGACTGACACCGTTTCTCCTGCAAAACGCAGTGATGTCATGTCGAGAGTCCGAAGCACGGACACCAAGCCTGAACTGCTGATACGGAAAGGTTTGCATGCGCTGGGATTTCGGTACCGCTTGCACGTCAAAGATCTTCCTGGTAAGCCTGACCTTGTATTTCCTCGTTACAAATCTGTTATTTTCGTGAATGGATGCTTCTGGCATGGTCATTGTTGTCCACGCTGTCGAATGCCTAGGTTCTGTTGACATTCTATCGTAACCAGATAAGCGTACCGACAAAATGCAGAAAACCAAGATGAGATGTATCCAGTTTCTCAAATCGAGAAAAGACGCGGCGGAAATGCTTGATCTTGTTGAAAAAACGCTCCACCAGATTCCGCTCGCGATACCAGCGTTTATCGTATGCCCGCTGCGCTTTGGCGCGTGGATGTGGCGGAATCACCACTTCTACTCCACTTGCCAGCAACTTATCCACAAAGGCCTGAGCCGCATAGCCGCGATCTGCGATTACCCGCTCAAAGGCAAAGCCTTCAATCAAGCGCTCCGCTTGTTTTATGTCGTGACCTTGTCCGGGACTCAAGCGGTAACGCAAGGGCTTGCCTGCAGTTTCCACCGTTGTATGAATTTTGCTGCTATAGCCGCCGCGACTGCGTCCCAAGGCTTGCGCCTGACTTTTTTT
>JAJDXR010000056.1 GCA_022823165.1 Anaerolineae bacterium
GTGGAGCGTTATTTCAACAAGATCAAGCATTTCCGCCGTGTCTTTTCTCGATTTGAGAAACTGGATACATCTCATCTTGGTTTTCTGCATTTTGTCGGTACGCTTATCTGGTTACGATAGAATGTCAACAGAACCTAATCAGCAGCATACCAAGCCGCCGTAGCCTGATATGCCACATGACGCTTAGCGGAGGCAGCCTATGAAAATCACAGCCATCGAAACCTTGCAATGGAAAGCCTACCCGCGCTTGCTGACCGCGCGCGTCCACACCGACAGCGGCCTCATCGGCCTGGGCGAGACGGCCGACAAGATCCCCGGTGCCAAAGCCGCGCTGCACGGCGCCATCGCGCCGCTCGTGCTGGGCCAGGACCCGCTCGATATCGAGGGGCTCTGGCGCTTTGTCATGGACAACATCATGTATCACGGCTTTGCCGGCGCCGAGACGCGCGCGCTCTCCGCCTTTGAAGTCGCGCTTTGGGACATCATGGGCAAGCATTATGGCGCGCCGCTCTATCATTTGCTGGGCGGCAAAACCCGCGACGAAATCCCCACCTACAATACCTGCATCGGCTTTGGCGCCACGCAAGATTACGCCGCCTGGCACGAAGACGCCGGCGCGCTGGCGCAGAGCTTGCTCGACGAAGAAATTCACGCCCTGAAGATCTGGCCCTTCGACCAATTCAGCGAGCGCAGTTTCGGCCAGCGCATCACCCGGTCCGAGATTGACAAGGGCTTGGCGCCGGTCAAGCAAATCCGCGAGGCCGTCGGCGATCGCATGGACATCGGCATCGAGTGCCATTTTCGCTGGAATCGCGTCAGCATGGAGCGTATCGCCCGCGCGCTGGAACCCTATGACATTCTCTTCCTGGAAGATGTTTTGCCACCGGTCTACCCCGACGAAATCAAGGCGCTTTCGCGGAAGACCAGCATCCCCATCATTGGCTCCGAGCTGCTGATGACCCGCTGGCAGTACCGCGAATATCTGGAAAAACATGTCTGGCAGATCCTGATGACCGACGCCGTCTGGAACGGCGGGATTGCCGAAACGCGCAAGATCGCCAATCTGGCGGAGACATTCGGCGTACCCATCGTCTTGCACAATATCGCCGGCGCCATCTGCCACGCCGCTTGCATGCACCTCGCCGCCCACATCCCCAACTTGTATTACGTGGAGTCGGTGCGCGCCTTTTACAAAGAATATTTCGCCGTTCTGACTGATTTCAGGCCTACCGTGAGCGATGGCCACCTGGATATTCCCGCGGGACCCGGCTTGGGCGTTAATCTGCGCGAATCGGCTTTGCAGCGCGCTGACCTCATTCGCGCGGTCTCCGATGGCGAAGGGCTGGCTCGCGGTCGCCGCGCCATGGGCGATCACTGGGCGGTAGAGGAGATCCGCTGAAAACGGGGAGCGCTCGATTTCGCGGACTTGTGAACTCCGCTAGACTAACACAACACGTAAAGAAGGTGATGCCGCGCAGCTTACACTCGGCGCAGAGCGCGGTTTCATACACTTTTTCAGCGATCCGGGACTCAGCTGCTTGTGAATCTCAATGACCGCGCCAATGATTCGATATGATTATCTTTCCTGAACCTCTGCGTTCAGTACGTCTACTTCCACCTTGCGTCCATTCAAGACTTTGTGTCTTTATGGGGAAATCATAATACACAGCTTGAGTGCGCGTCGAGCATTGGACGGAATTTTAACTCGGTTTCCTCCCACTCGAGCCGGGGCAGGCTGTCGGCGACGATGCCAGCGCCCGCGTATACCCAAACTCGCGCTTCTTGCGCGACCGCCGAGCGGATGGCCACCGCGAATTCCCCGTCCAGCTGCGAATCAATCCAGCCGACCGGCCCGCCGTACCATCCGCGAGGGATCGGCTCCAAACTGCGGATGAGTCGCAGCGCGCTCGGCCGCGGATCGCCGCCCAGCGCGGGCGTGGGATGCAGGGCCTCCACCAGCGGCAAGACGCCGCGGGCGCGCTTCAGGCGGCCCGCGAGCGGCGTCTGCAGATGTTGTATATTGCTCAACTTAAGCAATTCCGTGGGCGCGACCTCCAGTGACTCTGCCAGCGGCGCCAGGCGCTCGCGCATCTTGTCGACGACGATCTGATGTTCGTAACGGTCTTTGCGACTGTCGAGCAGCGCCTGCCGCAATTGCTGATCTTCGACCTCGTTTGCGCCGCGGCCGATACTGCCGGCCAAGGCCATGGTCGCGATATGCGCGCCCTGTACGCGCGCCAGCAATTCGGGCGATGCCCCGTAAAAGGCGAAGCGCGGCCGTGGCTCGAAGAGGAAGCGATAGCACTCGGCATATTGCGCTGTCAGATGCCGCAGGATGGGCGGCAGTTGCAGGGGCCCGCTGAATCGTAATTCGGCCGCGCGCGCCAGGACGACTTTGTTCAGTTCGCCGGCGCGGATGCGCTCGGTCGCTGAGCTGACCATTTGCCGCCACATGTGGTAACTCATGGGATAGTTGATGCCGCTTAACTGGCTCTGGCGCGCGGTCGGGGCCTTGGAGTCGGCGGCGCGCAGCTCGGCTATTTTCTCGCGCAGCGCCACTTGCAGATCGGGAATGAGGCTGGCGACTGATTCTTCGGGCGAGATCTGCGCGTTGATGGTCAGCCACATGCGCCCGCCGCTGCTCGCCAGTTGATAATGCGGCAGCACGAAAAACGCCGGCGCGTAAATTGACCAGGTATTGTCGGGCGTGAAATCGCTTCGGAAGGCGAAGCCACCAAACAAGCGCGGGCCGGCCAGCGGATTGGCGGCGCCGCGGAACTGGGAGTCGGCGAATAGCTCGCGCGCGCTGACGGAGATTTTCCGGTAGCGGTCATCGCCCCAGGCTGTTAGTTCGACCGCAGCGCCCATACCGGCGAAGGCTAGCGCCCCGTCCGGGCTTTCCCAGTAGAATCGCGCCTGACCCTCAGCCGCCGCCAGGAAGCCGGCCAGGCTCAGTCCGCTGCAGGGCAGGCTGCAGCTTAACAGGCGGCCGTAACGCCGGTGCAGCGGCGCAGCGCGGAATTCAGCCGGTTCCATTTGAGTGGCTCAATCCCGATAGTCGACGCTCTTGAGCAGCAGCGGCAGCAGCGCGTCCATGATGTCGTCTTTGCTGGGCTCGCCAGTATAGACCCACTGAATTACGACATTGTAGATGGCGCCCATCCAGGCGTGTGAGACGATATGCGTATCCACCGGCGCGATCGAGCCGTCGGCAACCGCCTCGTCCAAATAGGTCTTGATCAGCAGGGCGAAGCGGTCGTTGACCTCCATGCGTTTGCGCTCAAAGACTGTGCCCAAACCGACAGCCTGCACCAGCAGCAGCTTGGCCGGCCGCCGATATTTGCCGAAGGTCTCCAGGACGGCCTCCAGCGCAGCTTGTACACGGCCTATGCCTTGTGATTGGCCGGCGATGGCTGCTTCGGCTTGGCGTTCTATGAGGTCGGCGAATTGATCGACCAGGGCGATGAAGAGCTTCTCTTTATTAGGGAAGTGGAAATAGATAGAGCCTTTGCTGATGCCGCCTTCGGAGACGATTTCGTCCAGCTTGGTGTCGTGGAAACCTTTGGCGCTGAAGATATTCAGGGCGGCGTCGAGGATACGTTCGCGGGTGGAGCGCGGGTCGGCGCTATTCTCGCGCATATGAAGCTCACAGTACTGACTGGTCAGTACTGTCATTGTAGCATAACATCATTTGCCGCTGCAACGTCAGTATTTGGCCGGGAGCGGTGATTAAGGTGTACTCGAAAACTCTGCCAGGCAAGCAGGTATACGCTGCGCCCCCAGTAGATCCAAGCCAGTAATGACAATGGCCGCTGCAAGAAAGAACTTGCCAACATATTCCTATGGATGTGGGGGCGAGCCGGTGGCTCGCCCGGCATCGCTGGGAATTTCCAATCAAATTCGCATGGCTGGATTGCTGCTTGTCGGCTGGCAGTGAGCGTTTGGTCCGCCCGCGGCCAGGCGCCGCGGCTAGTTGCTCGCCAGCGCGCCCGCCCAGCCACCCGCAACGACGCCGGCGGCCACAGCCAGCGCAGCGGCGCTATCGAAGAATGACTTGACGATGGTAGCGATAAAGTCGTCGCCTTCCACCGGGCTGACATCCACCGCGCCTTGAATAGCCGATAGAATGAGCGCGGTGATGATGCCCACGACAATCGCGCCCGCCAAAGGACCGATGATCTTGGCCGGCATGACACTCTCGTCCGTCACATTGGCGCTTATTTGGTCAATGATGCGCCTGCCGATGCCCAAGCCCGAACTGTATACCGTGCCCATCACCAAACCGAAGAGCAGATCCCGGCCCGTCATCAGCGCCAGTAACACGCAGAAAACGATGCCCAGGATCGTGACAAGTCCGTGACTGCTCTTTATCGCCGGATGCATACTTTTATCTCCGTCGGCATTCATTGTTAGCTCCTTGATTATAATTGCGGCCTCTGTGTCCAGTAGTAAAGCTGCCTACGATTGTAGTTTGATTTGAACAACTGCGCTACAATCGTCGCCAGTTGAGAGGCCGCAAAGAAACGGTGTTCCAATATGGATAAGTTCATGGCTCTGGCAATCGCAGAGGCGAGCGCCACTAAAGCTGAAGGCGGCAGTCCCTTCGGCGCCGTGCTGGTTCGCGGCGGGGAGGTCATCGGCCGCGGGCGCAATCTGATGATCCAGAACCAGGACCCGCTCAGCCACGGCGAGATGGAAGCCATCAAAGCGGCCGGCTTGCAGGAGAGCTACGCCGATACCGTGCTCTACACCACCGCCTTCCCCTGCCTGATGTGCGCCGGCGCCATCGTGCGCTATCAAATCCCCAAAGTCATCATCGGCGCCAGCTGGGAACATAACGCGCCATCACGCGAATTCATGCAGCTGCACGGCATTGAATTGCTCGAGCAGGGACTGCCGGAATGCTTTGCGCTGGTCGAATAATTGCCGGCCAGGCCAGCCGCCCATGATCTCTGTAGAACATGGTAGGGCCTTGGGCTGAAACGCCCGCCTGCGGAAGCCATTTTCTCATCGGGCGGCTCGGCGACCCGCCCCTACAGCTTGGGAATTGGAGCGGGCTCCGCGAGTTTGCTTTGTGCGGTTTACCGCAAGTCGCGCGGCTAAACCGGCAGGACTTGCGCGGGATCGTCGATGCCCATGCGCTTCAGCAGCCAGTCGATCTCCTTGAGTGTGCCGGCGTCGATGGCTTTGAAGGGCTCGCGCGGACTGGGGTCAGCGATGGCGCCGCGGCGGTGCAGGAAGGCTTTGCGTATCGTCAGGTTGATCAGCGGCTGATTTTCGTAGCGGATCAGCGGCAGATAGCGGTCGAATATCGCTTCCGCCCGGCTCAGCTGGCCGGCTTTGAAAGCTTCGTAAACCGCCACCAGGATTTCGGTGAAGGCGAAACCGGTCATCGTGCCCGATGCGCCTCGAGCCAGCTCTTCCAGCAGGAACATACCGCCCAGACCGCCGAAAATCTCGAATTTGTCCGTCTGCTGCCGGATGGCGTCAATCTTCTGCATCAGGGGCGGATCTTCCAGCTTGAGGTAACGCGCGTTGGGTATGGCGTCGGCGATCTGCGCCAGCAGCGCCGGCGACATGATGACATCGTTGACCGGCGGGAAGTCCTGCACCACGATGGCGCCGCTGATGGTCTCGGCGATCTCGCTGTAGAGTGCCAGAATGGCCGGGTCGGACTTATCTTCCATGGGCGGCGGCGCGATCATCACGCCGTCGGCGCCGGCTGCGAAAGCCGCTTGGCTCAGCGCGATGCAGGTCGCCAATTCGCTGTGGCTGGCGCCTACCACGATGGGAATGGCGCCGTTGACAGTCTCGATCACGGTGTCCATGACTGCTTGGCGCTCGGCGACGCTGAGCTTGGCTGCTTCGCCCATGACGCCGAGGATGGTCAAGCCTTGCGCCCCGACCCGCATCTGAAAGCGCGCGAGCCGCCGCAAGCTCTCGTAATCGACCGCGAAGTCGGCGCTAAAAGGGGTAGCGAGGATGTTAAAAATGCCGCTGATTCGACTCATTTATTTCACTCCTGTCGTCGTTTGCCATAGGCGCTTGCCGGCGATGTAGACCTGCTCGACGCGCTCCAGCGCGCCCAGCTCCGCCAGCGGGTCGCCGTCGATGACGATGATATCGGCTGCTTTGCCGCTTTCAAGGCTGCCTAGTTCGTCGTTCAAATTGCTGAGGCCGGCGGCTACGCTGGTCGCGCTGCGCAGCGCGTCGTAGTTATCGCGCTTGATACCCAGCTTCACCATAAATTTCAGCTCGGGCGCGACCACCTCATGACCCACTACCGGGCTGCCGGCATCGGTGCCGAAGGCGATGGTCAGGCCGGCCTGGGCCGCGCGGATCAGCCCATCGAAGCGCTCGCGTCCCGCCACCGCTGCTTGCCGCTCGGCGATTTTCCATTCGGGAATATCGTAATGCCGCGCCAGCTCCGGCTGCGCTTGCATGACCAGGGGCGCGAAAGTCGTGACGATGGGGATGCCCTTGTCGATCAGCAGTTGAATCGTCTCGTCGCTCATAGAGCCGCCGTGCTCGACCACATCGACGCCGAATTCCGCCACCCGCCTTATGACCGCGTCGAAAGTCGCGTGCGCGGTGATGGTCAAGCCGTTGCGATGCGTCTCGTCAATGACGGCATGCAGTTCGCCGTCGGTGAATTCGATGGTGTTGTGGCTGGCCATGATCTTGATGAGATCGGCGCCATGTTTGACCTGATCGCGCACAGCCCGCCGCATCTCGTCGGCGCCGCTGGCTTCGCGGCAGCACCAATAGGTATGCCCGCCGGTCTGCACGATGGCTTCGCCCGTGATCAGCAAGCGTGGACCCGGGAAGATGCCTTGCTCCACCGCCTGTTTGGCGAAGATATTGCTTTGATTCATGCCCAGGTCGCGCACCAGCGTCACCCCGGCTCCCAAGCTCTTAAGCATGTTGCCGGCGCATTTATAAGCGCTGATCTCAGGCTTGTCGTCCAGCGATTGCCGCGCCAGGTCGTGTACGCCATCCCAGGCCAGGTGGGCGTGAGAATTCATCAGGCCCGGCATGATGGTCTTGCCGCTGCAGTCGATGCGCTCGGCGCTTGAAGCGCCCAGCTCGCTCGTGCGGCCAACCGCTTTGATGCGGCCGTCGGCGATTTCGACGAAGCCGCCCTCGATGATTTCGTCGCCGCGGCAAGTGAGGACGCGCCCGCCGGCCAAGATCCGCGGCGGCGCGGGAATGTCAAACATGGGTTTGATAATCTTTTCGAAACGCCAGGCGGGTGCTTCGGGCATTGAATTTCCTTTCAAACTGGCAGTATGCGCTGCTCCGGCGGATGATTTGCCAGGAAGCAGCTCGGCACAAAAGCGTCGTCTTCAGTAACTATCATGGTGTCAATCAGGCGGTAGCCATCGCAACCGGGGCGGTAGATGCCCGGTTCATTGGAGAAGACCATATTGGGTTGGAGGGCAGTCTGGTCGCCGGGGGCGAGCCAGGGCGCTTCGTGCCCTTGTATGCCCATGCCGTGGCCGATGCGGTGGCGGATGCTGTCGCCGTAACCGGCCTCCCGCAATACCGCCAGTGCCGCGTCATTGACGCTTGAGCAGCTGCGGCCGGGGCGCAGCGCCGCGATGGCGGCATGATTGCAGTCGCGCGCCGCATTCAAGCAGGCAATCCGCCCGGCATCCGCCTCGCCGACGAGGAAGGTAGCGCCGCTCTCGGCGTGGTAGCCGCTGACCGAGACGCCGATACCGGCGATAAGCGGCTCGCCAACTTGCGGGACCCGGGCCATGGGCGCGCCATGGGGCAGGGCGGCGCGCGGTCCGCTGTGCGCCGTGCCGACAACGGCGGCCTTGCGCAGATGGAATTGCTCGCCGATTTCGGTCTTCATTTTGGCCCGGGTGGCGCCCAGGCACTGGCTCAGAATATCCAGTTCCGTGCCGCCCGCGCTGATGATGGGGCCGGCCTGCGCCAAGACTTGCTCGAGGCAATAATCAGCGTAGGCGGCCGCCTTCTTGATCACGGCGAGTTCTTCCGGCTGCTTGACCCAGCGCAGCTTGTTCACCAGGTCGCTTATGGTGGCGCCGGCATCAAGTTGGGTGAACTGCCGATGGCCGATGCGGTCGATGCCGATACGCGCCGCCGCTGCCTCGCGCCGCATCCATTGTCGGGGATCTTGCTCGCCGGGATATTCGAAGTAGGCGCGCACATCGCCGACCCAGCAATCAGCAGCATTGTCCGCTTCCAGCAGCGGCACGAACAGGACGGGCGCGCCCGCCGCCGGCACATAAAAGCCGATCGGCCGCTCGGATGCGATATGCGTGAAGCCGGACGCATACATCACGTTAAAAGGGTCAAGCAGCAGGATGCCGTCCAGGGCTTCGTCAGCCAGCGCGCTCTGAATCGCCGCGACGCGTCCGCGATAAAAGGCTTCGCCCAGCGGCATCATGGCAGCGTCACCCGGCGCGATTGACGCCCGGCTTTCTGGGCGCTGGCGCTGATGCGCAGGCTCGCGCCGTCTTTTGCGCGCAGCAGCCACTCGACTTTGGCGCTCGTAGCGCTCCATTGTCGCATCCAGGGCGACCAGGCGGCGTCGCGTTCGTCGCGCCCGGCCAGGTGCCCGATGGATTGCCTTGCCTTGCCCATTTCAATGTCGGCGCCCTCAGCGGACAACTCGATCTGGACCGGTCCGGCTGTTTCATGCTCCAGGGCTCGCTGTGTCAGGTGGGTCGGCAGAAAGCCGTCGTTGGCGACTGTCAGGCTCAGCTTGAACAGGCCCACCGCCAGCTTTTCCACGGCTACATCGCGGATGCGCAGCAGGGGCGCGGTCATGGCGTGTTTCAGCGTGAAAAGACAGTTCTGGTGAATGGTATCGAACAGGAAGGTCTTGGCTGCGTCGGTCTTCGCCAGCGAGACCGGCGGCGGATTGCGGAAGGTGTATAAATGCGTCCAGCCGCCGATTTCCACCCTGCCCAGCTGCGGATGCTCAAATTCGCGCCAGTCGACAAAACCGGCGCCGCCCAGGTGCTCATCGTTGTATTGCAGCAGCTTGATCTCGTCTTCGGTCGAGCGGGCGCGCACCTGATACTTGGCGGGGAACTCGATGCCGGCCGCCAGCTCAGGATTCCACAATTCAGTCGAAAAGGTGATGATGCCAAATTCGTCATAAGTCCATTGCATCAACGAGCCCACGCGCGGCTGATCGGGATCGGTGGTGAATTCTTCGTAGACAGAGATGACCGGATAGCCGGTCAGCGCCGTGCCCATCGCGCCGATGCGATTGTAGACGGCCAGATCGAAGCGGGGCAGGCTGCTGTCGGCCGCTACCAGCGACGGGCGCAGATGCAAGCCGCCATGCGTGTGGTAACACTGCATGCCGCTGATATTGGGGCGCGCCAAAATGAAGTCGGCCACGGCTTTGGCTTCGGGCTCGGACAGCGGCGCGGCGCCGGCGCCGTATTGGCGGAATTCGGGCCGCCAGCCAGCGGGAAAGTTGCGGTTGAGATTGCCATCGCGTGGCTTCTCGATCTCAATGTGGACGCCGTCCCACTCGCCGCGAATCACACCCTCGCGATAGAGTCGATAATAGGGTCCCTTGCCTGCCTCGCCCGGCTCGCGCTGGATCATCAAGCGCGGGTCGTCTGGCGAAACAGTCCATTCGCCCGCCGGGTCAGCCAGGCGCATCTGCACAATCAAGCCATCGCCGTCGACATCATGCTGGCACAAGCCTTTTGTTTGTTCCTCGCCCGGCAGGTAGCGGCCGTTGCCGCACCAATGATGCGCCGTCTTCAGGCTGATTTCGGCGCCATCGGGGTTGACGCGCGGGATAATATAGAACGCCAGATTGTCCAGCAGCCAAGTCACATCGGCATCGTCGCCGTAGCGCGTCAACAGATACCAGATCGTGTAAACGGCGGTCTGTGTGGTGGCGACCTCTTCGGCGTGAATGCCGCCGTCGATGTAGAAAGCTGGTTTGCTGTCATGCGCGCCGGTCGCGGCGTTGGTGACGGTCATGCAATGGATGTCCCGGCCGCGCCAACTGCTGCCGATGACCTCCAGGGCGGCCAGAGCCGGGTAAGCATCCGCCAGCCCCCTTAAGTGCCCGCCCAGCGTTTTGTAATCAAAATACTCGCCAAAGTCGATGTCGTATGTCACGTTAAAACTCCTGGCTGACGCGGGCGGCATCGGGCCGCAGGAACTGGCCATCACCGGGCGCGCCCACAATCTCGCCCTCGACGAAGACGGTTTTGCCGTTGACGATGGTGCGCTCGACCGCGCCCTGGAAGGTCATGCCGGCGTAGAGCTTGTCGCAGTCGCGCGCTTTGCTGAAGAGCCGCTCGCTGCTGATGGTCGTTTGCGCTTCCGGGTTGTAGATGACCAGGTCAGCCGCCGCGCCGATGCCGATGTGGCCGCGCTCGGGATAGACGCCGAAACGCTTGGCGCCATTCGTGGCCACGAAGTCAACCGCCTGCTCAATGCTGATGCGCCCGCCAAGCGCTTCGTGCATCAGGCCCAGCAGCAACTCCTCGACGCCCGGCGCGCCCGGCGGCGTGGCCCAGATGTCCTCGCGCGCGCGCTCCTTCTCCTCGACTGTGAAGGGCGAGTGATCGGTGGTGATCGCCATCAGCGTGCCGTCGAGCAAGCCGTCCCAGAGCGCCGCCTGGTCGCCGGCCGCGCGCAGCGGCGGATTGATCTTGGCGTAGGGACCGACCCGCTCCAGATCGGCCTCGGTGAAAAAGAGGTAGTGGGGGCAGGTCTCGGCGCTGACTTTGGAGCCGCCCGCCTTGAAGCGCCGGATGACCGCCAGCGCTTCAGCGCAGCTGACATGGGCGATATGCAGGTTGGCGCCAATGCTCTCGTTGAGCGTCAGCAGCGTGGCGATGGCCTGCGCCTCGACATGGGGCGGACGGGATTCGCCATGCGCCGGCACATCGTTGCGGCCGGCCGCGATCAACCGGGCGGTATGCCACTCCAGCAATTGGTTGTTCTCGGCATGCACCGCGCAGACCAGGCCGGTCTCCGCCACCAGCCGCAGCGCTTGATACTGCTCCGGCGTATGCGGCAGGCAGAGGCCCTCAAATTCGTCATCGCGGCCTTTGGGCGCGGCGGTCATGAAGATCTTGAAGGCGATAGCGCCTTCGTCCACCATGTCGGCGATGACCGCGCGATCGAGCAAGCCGGGCGCGCCGTACAAGCCGAAGTTGACATAGGCGTCTCGTTCAGCCAGTCCGCGGCGCATGCGGAAGATCTCGCCGGTGGCGCAGCAGGGCTTGGAGATGGGCATTTCGAATACAGTGGTGACGCCGCCGGCGGCCGCGGCTCGCGTCTCGGTGGCGAAGTCGCCCCGCTGCGGATAAGCCGGCGCGCGACAGTGAAAGTGGATGTCGATAGCGCCGGGCAGCAGCAGCTTGCCGGCCGCGTCGATGGTCTCGGCGGCGCTGATGCCGGCCGAGTCGGTGGTTAGCAAAGCGATTCTGCCGTCGCGAATGCCGACAGCGAGTGGCGCAATGCCGGTCTCCAAGACGACTTGCGCGTTCTGAATCAGAGTATCAACTTGCACGGATTGGTCCTTGACTTTGTTTTTGCGGGTGCGCCAAGTCTTGCCCCTACGGTCTTCGCGTTGCTGCGGGCGAGCCAAGGCTCGCCCCTACGGTCTTCGCGTTTTTGCGGGCGAGCCAAGGCTCGCCTCTACAGTTTGTGATTTTGCGGGCGATTCACAGAGTTGCCTCTACGGTCTGTGTTATGTGATGTTAATCGGCGAAGAGCGTCTCCCGCGCGAAATCGAGCAGAATGTCGGTGGTCAGCGCGTAGTCTTCCAGGCGCACATGCTCGTCAGCGGCATGAGCGACTTCGTAACTGCCGGGTCCAAAGATGATCATATCGCCGCGGGCCAGGTCCATCAGGTGCTTGGCGTCGCTGCCCGGCAGGTAGCCGACCGGCCCCGGATCATCGTTCAGCCGCCGGCGCGCGCAATCCATGAAGCGGCGCGCGTGGTCGGTATTCAGCGGCGAATCAAACCAGCGCGAATAGACGAAATCACCAATGCTGGCCGTGGCCGGCGCCAAATGCAGCGACTCGACCACCGCGCGCAATTCGCCGACCACGTCTTCGGGCTTCTCGCCCGGGATCATGCGCCGGTCAAGCTGGATGGCGCAGGCGTCGGGCACGGCGTTGGCGGTGCTGCCGCCGGCGATCATGCCGATATTGCAGGTCGGCACGCCGACGACCGGGTGGATCAGGCGCGAAAGGTCGTGGTGATAGCGATCCAGGGCGGCGATGATTTTGGACATGGCCAGGATGGCGTTGACGCCGCGGTCAGGGTTGGTGGCGTGTACGGACTTGCCGGTTGTGCGGACGGTGGCGCGCAGTACGCCTTTATGCGCGGTCGCCACTTTGTTGCCGGTCTGCTCGCCCACGACGATGAAATCGCAGACGGGCAGATGGCCATTGTCCGCCAGCCACTTGGTGCCCAGCTGCCCGCCGACTTCTTCTTCCGCCGCCGCCACCAGCACTATCGAGCCAGCCAATTCTTCCTGCCGCGCCGCCGCCATCATCACCCGCATCATCGCTGCCAGGACCGCTTTGTCGTCGATGCTGCCCTTGCCATAGAGCGCGCCTTCGCGGACTTCGCCGGCATAGGGATCCACGCTCCACTTTTGGGCTTCGGTGGCGGCGATGGGCACGGTGTCGATATGGGCGTGCAGCATGACGCGCGGCTCGCCCACGCCCAGCGTGGCGATGGTGTTACGCGCTTGTGGTTTCCGCGCTGGCGCTGGCTGCCGCACTTCACAGCCGATGGCCCGCATCCGCTCGGCCACGAAATCCGCGACCGCGACGGTGTCGCCCGGCGGATTGGGCGAGGGGATGCGCACCAGGCGCTGCAAGAGCTCGACGGCGTCCATCTAAATGCCCTTGACCGCTTCGTACTGTTTCAGTTCTTCCGGTGTATACACCTGCATCAGCTCCAGCTCGACGCCGCCGGCTTCCTGCTCCAGGAAGGCGACCCAGCCTTCGGGATGCACATGGCTGCCTTTGACCTTGCAAGCGGCGCATTCCTTGAGCGTGGCGCCTTTGGCTTGCGCCTCGGCCAGGGCCTCGTCGATATTGGGCACGGCATAACATATATGATGCAAGCCCTCGTAGCCGCGCTCCTTGATCCAGGCGTCATAGCGTCCGCCGGCGTCCATTGATTGGCAGAGCTGATATTCGACATCGCCGACATCAAAAATGGCGACCACATTGCGCGACTTGTCGTATTCATGCACCTCGGCCTCGTGCCCGACGCCGATGAATTCCTGATAATGCCGCAGCGCGCCCCGCGCGTCGCTGACGGCGAAAGCCATGTGTTTGATATATCTTTCGTGCATTTTTTGAGTCTCCTTTGCTTTCTTTCTGTAGATTGAGGGCGAGCCACCGGGCAATTGCAAGCCAGGCTGCGGCGGCAAGCCCCTCAAACCCGCGGAAAGCGCTCCCAATGCGTCAAATCGCGCCAAGTGATTTTCTTCCAGGCTTTCATGCCGCGCCTGGTTACCTCCGCCTTGTGCCCGATGCAGATGAACATCTCCGGCGAATAACTCTCCGGCAAGTTCAATATGACGCGCACAGCCTCTTTGCTGTAGGAGGTGACCGGCCCCGACGCCAGCCCGATGCCATGCGCGGCCAGCATGATAGTCTGCGCGGCTGTGCCCACATCAATCAGCAGCGCCCGGTCGCTGGGCGGCAGGCTGTGCTTGATCATGACTTCTTCGTTTAAGCAGATCAGCACCAGCACCGGCGCTCTCTGGAACATACCCGGCGAGACCAGGCGGATCAGTCGCCGCGTCTCCTCGTCTTCAATGACGATATAACGTATCGGGCGCAGGTTGCCGCCGCTGGGCGCCCAGCGCGCCGCCTCAAGAATCGTCTCCACTTGCTCGCGGCTGACCGGCGTCTGGGACATCTCTCGCACGACCCGGCGCGTGCGGATATTGTTCAAAACAGCTTCGCTCATGAGGCCTCCTCCTCCAGCGCGCTATGCCGCAGCAAGCACTCAGCCACGTCGCGGCAAAGCCCGTCCAGGCCGGCGGCATAAGCGTCTACATCGGACATACGCATGTGCAGCGCGGGGATGCTGTCGACATTGCCCTGCAAGAACTCGCGCGATTTTTGCGATGCCCGCTCCAGAATCATACCGCTGAGCCGCTCGGTCGCCGTCAGCAGGCGCAGCGGACCATAATGCGCCGGCTCGTCCAATTGTATGCGCGCCGATGTGATGAGGAGCGCCAGCAACTCGACCGCCTCGTCTTCCTTTAGCACCCAGTTGTCGCTCATGCGTTGTCCTCTCGTATGCTCCTCTAGTGAGCTGCCACGCGCCTTTAACGCCGCGGGGAGTGTCTATTGTAGTGGCTGTGGTTTCTCTTAGACCCAAACAAAAAACTCTGTGCCGGCGGGCAGTGTCCACGCGCCCTTCTGTGTTTCTGTGGTGAATTAAACCTGCGCCAAGCTCGGCATTGCAGGTTATGTCCACCAAGTTAGCCACTCCCACGCCGCGCGCTTCCTTGACAGCCGCGCTCGCCCAAAGTATCATACGACTCATAATCGAGATTGTATACAATCTACAAGCGAGGATATTATAAGAAGCGCCGCCGCCACTGTCAAGTTGTCGCAAGCCCTCGCTTGCGCTGGAATCCCGCGCCATGAAGCCGAATTTGCCGCAGGTCAAGAATATGTCCATCCGCGAGCAATCGCTGGATACTTTGCGCGAGGCGATTCTATCCGGCGAGCTGAAGCCGGGGCAATCTTTGACGGAGATGGACCTCTCGCGCCAGTTGGGCGTCAGCCGCGCCCCGATACGCGAAGCGCTGCGCATCCTTAATTCGGAAGGCTTGGTGGAGACGATCCCCTATCACGGTACGACCGTGACTCGCTTGACCAAAGACGATATTGAAGAAATCTATAGCATGCGCATGCTGCTGGAATCTTATGCCTTGGAGCGGGTGATGGCGGCGGGTGATACAGCCAAATTCCCGCAGCTGCGGACTATGGTGGCCGACATGGTCAGCGCCGGCGACCGCGGCGATCTCAGCGCGGTCAACGCGCTTGACCGCGCTTTCCACGACGCCCTGATCGAGATGAGCCGGCACCATCTGCTGGCCGCCATCTGGCAGACGGTGGCGATGAAAGTGCGGCAAGTCATCGCCTTGGTCAACCGCCGCAATACCGATCTAACGAGGATCGCGCATAATCATTCGCCCCTGCTGGACGCCATGGAAGGGGGCGATACCGCCCGGGCGCAGCAGATCTTGCGCGCTCACATCGCCACCGCCGGCGATCTGATCGCGGAAGATTGGGCTGAGCCGCGATGAAGCGCGCCGCCATCGTTACCGGCGCTAACGGCTTCGTCGGTTGTAATATCGTGGGCGCGCTACTGGCTGCCGATTACGATGTTGCGGCAGTCGACCTTGCTTTCGACAACCCGGCTTACAAGCGCTTTTCGGGTGATAATTTACGTTGTATTACGGCAGATTGTGTGGATTTGCCGCCGCTGAGCGCCGACGCTCTGATTCACGCCGCTGCCGTGACGGCCAGTCCGGCCGCCCGCGGCGAAAGCCCGGAAGACAATTTGCGCGCCAATATCGAGCCGCTATTGGCGGTGAGCGAGTACGTCGAGCGCCAGGGGATTCGCCGAGCTATCTTCATTAGTTCGACCGCGGTCTTCCGTCAAGCGCCGGCCAAGGAACGCGGCGGGGGCAGCCCGCCGCAGCCCCTGGATACTTACAGCCTGGCCAAGGCAATGGTCGAGTACACGGTCGCGACCCTGCGCCAGGGTTACGGCCGCGATGTGTTGGCCGCCCGCTTGAGCGCCATCTATGGCCCCTATGAATATGCCCGCTCGACCAGACCCCGCTTGAGCGCTGTCGCCACTATGCTGCGCCAAGCGTGTACTCAGGGCGTCATCATCGTGCAGCGTCCGGATAACACTCGCCGCTGGACCTATGCGCCCGATATCGGCCGCGCCTTGATCGCGTTGCTTGAAGCCGACTCGCTGCGCCACAGTCTGTATCAGGTCGAGAGCGGCGAGTCCTTGTCCAATCTGGATCTGGCGCGTCAGATAGCGAGGGTCTGCGGCGATGTAGCGCTGCGGGTTCAGGAGAACGAGGACGAAGCGCCCGCGCAGGCAGTGAAGTCGGCAGACGGCTCGACGCCAGGGCGTCTGGAGCAAGATACCGGCTTCAAGGACTGGGCGCCGATGAGCGAAGAGTCGCTGCGAGCCACATTGGAAAGCCTGCGCTTGGGAGGGCGGCGTGCTTAAAGTACTGCTGGCTGGCTTGGGCGTACGCGGGAGACACTGGGCGCGGGTGATTCAAGGCTCGCCGCGCGCTGAGCTGGCCGCATTGGCCGATCCCGCCAGCGCGGCGCTCGAGCGGGCGCGGGCTGACTATGGTCCGCTGCCCGCGTACGAAAGTGTCTTCGCGGCGCTGGCGGCGCTGGACGACCTTGACGCGCTGGTGCTGGCCAATCCGCCTATGGGCCGGCAAGCCATCGTAGAAGCGGCGACCGCGCGCGAATTGCCGCTGCTGATCGAGAAGCCGCTGGCGCTGGACCTCGACGAAGCGCTCAAGCTGGTGGGTATCGCCGAGGCCGGCGGCGTCTCGCTGATGGTCGGGCTGAACTTCCGCTACCTGGGCGTGACAAAAGCCATGAGGCGCATGCTGGTGGACGAGGTGGCGGGGCGGGCCGAATTCGCGCGCTTTACTTACGAGCGCTGGCGCGACGGCCGCCGCGCCGACCTCAATGATTATCCGCTGGTCATGCGGCATCCCATGCTCTGGGAGCAGTCGATCCACCATTTTGATTTGATGCGCTATGTCTACGGGCAGGAGCCCGTTCGCGTACAGTGCCAGACCTGGAACCCGTCCTGGAGCATGTACGATGATGACAGCAATGTCGCCGCGCTGATCGAATTCGACGGCGGCCTGCGCGTGAATTATCAGGGGACCTGGCAGGGCAATTGGGCGACGCCGGGCTTTGAATGGCGCAGTGATTGTACACAAGGTATTATCATGCAGCGGGATCAATTCGGCGACCTGTCCTATGCCCGCCGTGACGACGCCGAATTGACGCGTGTCCCGCTGCCGCCGCGCGAACGCTGGATCAGCGAAACGCGCGCGCTCTTCGCCGCCTTCGTTGACCATGTCCTTGACGGCGCGGAATTGCAGTGCGGCGGTCGCGACCACCTGATGTCCCTGGCTATGCTGCAAGCCTGCATCGAGTCGAACGCGACCGGGGGCGGCGTCTTGATTTCGGATGTTCTGCCGCAAGGCTGAACGAGTGTTGATTTAGCGCCCGGAGGCGTCTATCGAAAACTTGGCAGTGTCGTTTCACATTAACCGTAATGTTGACTTTAGCAAGGAGTACCACAAACCATGAATTTGCTTCGAATGATCGCGCTCGTCGTCATCGTGCTGGGTCTGACTGTTATGGTCGGCGCGCAGGCGCCGGGGCCGGATGACAATACGCTGGTGGTGGCGCAAACCGTGGATACCGACGGCTGGGAGCCCTCTGAAGTAAACTCCCGCCCCGAAGCCAACATCTTCAACCACATGTTCGCCACGCTTTATGAGATCACCGTAAGCGGCGTGCTGGAGCCCTACTTGGCCAGCGGCATCAGTTATTCCGAAGACGGCAAAGAGATCACCTTCACGCTGCATGAAGGGCTGACGTGCCACGATGGCGAGCCGCTTACCGCGGAAGATGTGGCCTATACCTTCAACCGCGCCGGCGATGACGCCAACGGCTTCACCGGCAACACGGCCGGCTTCGTCTTTGATTCGGCCGGCTTCATCCGCGCCGAAGCGGTTAGCGAGCTGGATGTCACCATCTTCGTCGAGCGATTCCAATCGGTGAACCACGGTCTGCTTTCCGAGGTCTTCATCCACTGCAAGGACTCCTACGAGATGATGAGCCTGGAAGAAGCGGCGCAGAATCCGGTCGGCTCAGGACCTTACGCCTTTGTCGAGTGGGTGCCGGACAGCCACACGGTCATGGAGAAGTACGACGGCTTCAACTTGCGCGAGGTTGGTTTCGACCGCATCGTCTGGCGAGTGGTTCCGGAAGCTTCGACCCGCGTGGCCGAATTGATCGCCGGCAATGTTGACATCATTTCCAACGTCGTGCCGGACCAGGCGGCGGCGGTCAACGGCTCGGGCGTGGCCGAGATGCAAGCTGTGCAAGGCACACGGCGTATGTACGTCGGCTTCAACCAGCGCGCGCAATATGACGATACGGAAGGTGGACGCGCCATCAAGGACACCGATGTGCGCGTGGCTCTGCAATACGCCGTCGATGTCCCGACGATCTGCGCGACCCTGCTGGGCACCGAATGCGAGCGCATGAAAAGCATGGTCAACCCGCCCAATGACAACCCGAATCTGGCGCCCTATCCCTATGATCCGGTAAAAGCCGGCGAGCTTCTGGACGCGGCCGGCTACCCGGCTGATGAAAATGGCGAGCGTTTCCACATCGTCTTCCAGGCTGGCTCGGGCCGTTACCTGAACGATGCCAATGTCGTGCAGGCGATTTCCCAATACCTCACCGATGTTGGCGTGATTGTCGACCTGCAGATGATGGACTGGAGCTCGGAATTCGTGCCGGCTCTGCGCCAGCACAATGTCGGCCCGCTATATTTCGTCGGCACCGGCGGCGGCACCTGGAACGCGCAGTACGATATGGCCGATATCTCCACACCCACCGGCGCGACCAACTATACCGAGTGGTCCAACCCGGAATGGTTCTCCCTGCGCGAGACGCTGGCGGACCCGGGCTTGACTGCGGAAGAGACGCAAGACATCGTCAACGCCATGCTCGAAGTCATGTACAACGACCCGCCCTGGCTGTTCCTGTACTTCCAGCCGGATTTCTATGGCGTCAGCAATCGCGTTGACTGGAATGCGCGGCGCGACGAGAAGATCATCGTCTACGGAGCGGCTTTGGCGATGTAAGCCATTGCTTCGCATGTGGCGCGCGTCGCCTGGCGCGCGCCTGGTCCGCCTCCCGCCAATTATGGGAGGCGGATACTCTTGACGCTTTGACTGGGTGACTGGCGCCGGCATGGCAAAATATCTGATACGCCGCATATTGCAGTCTTTCTTTGTCATCATCGGCGTGACGCTGCTGTCTTTCATCACGCTGCACATCGCGGGCGACCCGACCTACCTCTTCGTGAGTGAGCGGGCCAGCGAAGAAGAATTCGCCCGCACCCGCGCGCGGCTCGGCTTTGATCGGCCGCTGCCGGAGCAATACCTGAGCTTCTTGATCGGGCTAAGCCGCGGCGACTTTGGCAACTCCTTGAAGTCACGCACGCCGGCCTTTGACCTGGTTGTGGATCGCCTGCCGGCGACTTTGGAGCTTACGCTCTTCGCCATGCTGGTGGCCACTTTGTTTGCGGTGCCCATCGGCATTGTTTCGGCTATGAACCGTGGCACGGCGGTCGACGGCGGCGCCATGCTGCTGGCTATGCTCGGTCAATCCATTCCCAGCTTTTGGCTGGGTCTGATGGGCATTCTATTCGTCGGCTTGACGCTGCGCTGGCTGCCAATCTCGGGCCATGTGCCGCTGCTCAAGCCGCTGCTGGCCGGCGAATTTGAATTATTCTTTACGAACCTGCCCAGCGGCATCCGCCATTTGGTCATGCCGTCGCTGACCGTGGGCGTGTTTTCGCTTTCGCGCAATGCCCGGCTGGTGCGCTCCGCCATGTTGGAAGTGCTGTCGCTGGATTACATCAAGACGGCGCGGGCAAAAGGCTTGCGGGAGCGCAAGGTGATCGTGGGCCACGCCTTCCGCAACGCCCTGATCCCGGTTGTGACGATTCTGGGGCTGGAATTCGGCTTTCTGCTGAGTGGCGTGGTCGTTACGGAGACTGTTTTCTCTTGGCCCGGCGTCGGACGTCAGGTTTTCAACGCCATCAACCAGCGCGATATCCCGGTGGTGCAATCGGCCGTCGTCTTGTTCTCATTTATGTTTGTGCTATTGAATTTGATAGTCGATCTTTTATACGCCGTGCTTGATCCGCGCGTGCGCCTGGAATGAAGCCGTGAATACTTCAAGCGAAGGAACACCGGCCCGTTCGGCCATCCTTACCATCGCATCCGACGGCCTGAAGGAGGAGCAAGTCTCGTTCCTGGCGCGCGCTCGAGTGAGCTTGCTGCGCGCGCGCTGGCCTGTGCTTGCCATCGGCATCTTGTTGCTGGCCACGCTGATGGCGCTGGTTGGGCCGCAGATCGCGCCAAAAGACCCCAATCGGCAGACACTGATTCTGCGGTTGCGGCCGCCGATGACGCGCGAAGCCGACGGCAGCATTCCATTCCCCCTGGGCACCGACGCCCTGGGCCGCGATGTACTCTCGCGCCTGATTTACGGCGCGCGCGTTTCTATTCTGGTGGGCATCACCGCGGTGACCCTGGGCGGTGTGGCGGGCTCGCTGCTGGGTTTGGCGGCCGGCTATCTCGGCGGGCGTTTCGATGATTTCATCATGCGCCTGGCGGATATCCAATTGGCTTTTCCCTTCATACTGCTGGCCATCATGGTGTTGGTAGTCCTGGGCCAGGGCGTCCTTAATCTGGTGTTGGTGCTGGGCATCGGCCAATGGGTGACTTACGCGCGCATCGCCCGCGGGGAGACCATATCACAGCGCGAGAAAGAATATGTTGAGGCGGCGCGGGCTCTGGGCATGAGCCGAGCGCGCATTATGTTGCGCAGCATATTGCCCAATATCCTGGCGCCGCTCATCGTCATCGCGTCATTTAATGTCGCCAGCGTGATCCTGGCCGAGGCCTCGCTGTCCTTCCTGGGCTTGGGCGTACCGCCGACCGTGCCGACCTGGGGCGGCATGCTGAATGAAAGCCGTGATCAACTGCTGGGCGGCAAGTGGTGGCTGGCTGTTTATCCCGGCCTGGCGATCATGTTGACCGTGCTATCTCTCAATATCCTGGGCGACTGGCTGCGCGACTTCCTCGACCCGCGTTTGCGGGGCACGGTCTGACCCAGGCGCTGCATCGGCGCGGCAACGCGTCTGTTCTGTCCGCAATTCCATATTGAACGCGCTAGGGAGCGGGGCACTATGAGCGAGACATTTGTCGGCATTCAAATCGGCGCCATCAGCTTCATCGACGAGGGCGTCGAAAAAGTCCTTGATATCCTGCAAGAGCAGGCGGGTGTGAACGCGCTCTTGATTTCCGCCTTGAGCTGGAGCATCGGCAATGCCGGGCGGGCCGCTTTCGGCTTCCCCGATCATGGCGCGCAGGAGCCGGACAATCTGCGCGGCGGCGGTTTCTTCGCGCCCGACCCCCGTTACTACAACAAGACCTTCGTGAACAACTTCGCGGCCCCGGACGAGTTATACCACGGCTTCGATACCCTGGCCGATGTGATACCGGCGGCGCGCCGGCGCGGCATGAAGGTCTACACCTATTATTGCGAGACTTCCAGCTCGGCCATCCGCTCGATCTGGCAGCCGGGTTTCCAGCACTTTCTCGATCGCGATCATCTGGGGCGGATGGCGTCGCGACCCTCCCTGCTGAATCCGGATTACAAGACATTCTGGCATTCGGTCATCGCCGACTGGCTGAACAATCACAACATGCGCGGCGTCATGTGGGGCATCGAGCGGCAGAGCCCGCTGATGGACATCTTCCGCGGCGACAGCTCGACCGGTTTCGACGACTACTACGTCGCCGAGGCGCGGGCGCGCCATATCGATGTCGAGCGCGCGCTGGCCGGTTATCGCGCTATTGACGATCTGCTGCAGCGCGTCCGCGGCGGCGACAAGCCCAAAGCCGGCGTCTTCGTCATGGTCTTGCGGCTGCTGCTGCATCACCCCGAGGTGCTGATGTGGGAGAAGATGTGGCTGGATTCGCATCAGGCCTTCTACCGCGAGCTGGCGGGTCTGGTGAAGTTCTATGACCCGGCTTATGAATTTGGCCTGGGCATCTGGCAGGTCATCAACACCTACAATCCCTACCTGCGGGCGCAATACGATCAAAGCGAGTACGCGCCCTACGGCGACTGGTTCAAGCCGGTGCTCTACCATAGTCCGGCCGGCGCGCGCTTCGCTGACTTTGCCGCGTCCTGGCAGAGCGCGGTATTGGCCGACGCCACACCTGATGGCGCTTACAAGGGCTTGGCGAACGTGTTGGGCTTGGAGGACTACATCGCGCCGCGGGCGGAGGGTCCGCTGGCGGGTTTCAGGCCCGATTACATCCGCGATTGGACGGCGCGGCTCATCGAGGAGACGGGCAAGCCGGTCTATCCGGGCATCGGCGTCGGCGTCGGCCACCACGGCCTCAGCAAGGAAATCACTCCGCAGGAGATCCGCGCGGGCGTCCTGGCCGGCATTGACGGCGGCGCCAGCGGCGTGATGATTTCGCGCAATTATTCGGAAGCCGAACTGCGCAACCTGGCGGCGGTCGGCGACGCGCTGCGGGAACGCGGCCTGATCTAGGAGGCGGCAATGACGATACGAACGGGCATAATCGGCGCGAGTTTCGCGCGACAGGCTTATCTGCCGGCGCTGCGCGCGATCGAAGATGTGGAACTGGTTGCGATCGCCAGCGCTCGGCTCTCCAGCGCGAAAGCGGCCGCCGACGAATTTGGCATCCCCAAAGTTTACGATGATTGGCAGCGCATGATCGGCGAGCATGAATTTGACCTGGTCTGCATCGCTACGCCCACGGTCTATCATGCGCCCATGACCCTGGCCGCGCTGCGAGCGGGCGCTCACGTCCTCTGCGAAAAACCCATGGCGATGAATCAAGCGGAGTCGGCCGAGATGCTGGGGACGGCCGAGTCGCTGAATAAGCTGCATATCATCGGCCACGAACTGCGCTTTAACCCCAACCGGCGCAAGATCAAATCGCTGATCGAAAGCGGCGCTATTGGCCAGGTGCGCCATGCGAATATCGTCAATATTTCCGCCTCCTGGGGCGACCCCGCCTCGCACCCGGCCGGCCACTGGCTGGCGCGGGAAGACATGGGCGGCGGGCGCCTGGGCGCGAACGGCTCCCATCAGCTTGACCTGCTGCGCTTCTGGCTGGGCGATATCGGCGCCGTCAGCGGCCAGTTGGCTACACTGGCGGCGGCTCGCTTGGACAAAAATAACGGCGCGCCCTGGACCGCCAGCGCCGACGACCAATTCAGCTTTACGGCCGAGATGAAGAGCGGCGCCGTATGCTCGGTATTTGTCAGCAGCGCGGCTCGTCATGGCATAGGCAATCAAACGCGGATCTTCGGCAGCGACGGCACGATTATGCTGGCCGATGGCGACGAAAAACTGCTGGTGGCGCGGGCGGGCGAGGACTACCGGGACATGAGCCAGCGCGATCCCAATGCCGATCTGCCCGGCTTGGGCGCCGGCATCTGGAATGTGTCCTTCGTGGCGCTGATGCAAGAGCTTACCGCGGCCATCCGCGAGGGGCGTCAATTAACCTGGGGCGCGACTTTTGCTGACGGCCATCAATGCCAGATCGCGATGGACGCCATCCGCCGCAGCAGTGACGAACGGCGCTGGGTCGCGCTGTAGCCTCGTTTCTTGAATCGCCTCCCGACAATGTTATACTACTCATACCCTGGTTCTCACGAGGACAAAATGGTCATTGAGCGCGTCCGCCAGATGAGCGTGGAAGAATTCCTGGACTTTGCCGAACAGAGCGAGGAGCGCTATGAGTACATCGACGGCGGGGTATACCCCATGACCGGCGGGAAGTTAAATCACTTTCGTATAATCAAGAATGTCGTGCTGGTTTTTGAACGTCAGCTGGAAGATTCCGAATACGAGACAATTCCGAATGGCATGCTTATCAGGGCTGGCGAAGCAACTTTGGTGGCGCCCGATGTGAGCGTCGTATGCGGCAAACCCGCGACCGAGGCCGACACTCGCATTCTGCTCAATCCGACAGTCGTGGTCGAAGTCATCTCGCCGTCATCAGCGCGCCATGACCGAGTACTGAAACGGGATCTTTACGAGTCAGTGGCTTCGATTCAAGCCTATCTGATTGTTGA
>JAJDXR010000067.1 GCA_022823165.1 Anaerolineae bacterium
CAGCAGAATTCTATTCAATAAGTGCGGCTTTTGCAAATTCCCAGCTTTGCTTTTTGGGGGTTGTGAAAGTAGAACACAGAGGGCACAGAGTTTTCTTGTTTGCTCGGCGCTGTCTATCATAACCGCCTATTCACCACTCCCAGAATCCCATCGCCTTGACAAGTCGGGTCGCGCCGGAAATAATAGGGTAAGTTAATCGACACGCATTTGGGGTCTCGGTATGGCAGAAAACAACGGGAATCATGAACGGCGTATTTCGACAATTGAAGGCGAAATGAAGTCTGTGGCTACAAAAGCTGATCTTGCCGAATTGAAGCATGACCTCACGCAGTTTTTTCAATCTGCAATAAAGGATCAGACTACAGAACTACAAACTACGCTTGGAAATCAAAGCGAACAGATTCGCGTATTGCAGAACAAAGAGAGTCGTCTTAGAGGAATCGGCGATACTCTGAGAGTAGTTGCCCCCTTTATCATTAGCATTGTGGCAGTCGTGGTCGCAGTAGCGCGTCCATAACGAAGTGGAGAAACAGACCAGAATCCTCTATCGCTTCCCGTAGCAGTCAATGCTTGAGCGTTCAGTTGGCACTGTCGCCTCTACTTCAGCGTTGCAATACGTACTGACTCTTTCCCGACGATAAAAGTCCTTATGATTCATCAGTTTCACCCTCTTTCCTTGCTGGGTTAGATGTGTTACTGATGAATCTTTCACTTACTTCGCAAATCGCGCCATTCAAATCGTCACAAACATGTCCCCTCCTCAGGAGGGAGCAGGGCAAATCAACTTCCGTATTAACGCGGCGCTGAATACTTTGAGCGATTTCGCCGATGGGCGCCCGCAATATCGTCACATCAGCGAAGACGTCGTCAATCGACGTAGGCTCAACCAGGGGCGCTGCCTCCAACAAAATATCCATGACCGCCTAAGATCGTTCGACGCAGACCCGAGGATTTGGGCGCACAATAATCAGGTCCGGGCAGAGCCGAAGCGCCTGACCCATTGGCATTGCCGATTTTATGCCGTATCTTCGCGCCGGGTAAGAAGCCGAAGCGACTGCGCCGCGCTCGCTCGGTTTTGCGCCGACCACGACAGCTTTGCCTTTTATCTCTGGGTCGAGCTGCTCCGCTACAGAACAAAAAAAAGCATCCAGATCAAGATGTAAGATTTTCCGTGTCTTCGCCATACGCCTGACCAATCGCTGATTGGGAAGCACATTAGAACATATATTCTAAAATAGAGCAAGTGTTCTAAATCTGTGAAGTGGAAAAACATCGGGGTGGGGTTGCCTGGCGGAGTTTTCAAGTCCGCGGGATTTGCCACTCCGCGCTGGCGCAGCTGTTGAGACGGCGCATTTTTCCGCTACACTAACATTGTCAGATTCGGGGAAAGGCATTCACACCATGAGCCGCTTGCTGCCGACATTCACGCGCGCTTTGATGCGGCTACCGGCCGCCAACTTCGCCAATGGCGTGACCAGCGCCGCGCATCTGGGCCCGCCTGACTACGACCGAGCCATCGAGCAATATCAGAACTATGCGCAGGCTCTGCGCGCCTGTGGGCTGGCGGTCACGGTTTTGCCGGCCGATGAGCGCTTCCCGGATGGGCATTTCGTGGAAGACCCCTTCGTCATCTACCGCGATCTGGCTTTTCACTGCCGGTCGGGCGCGCCCTCGCGGCGGGGCGAAGGCGAATCGCTGAAGCCGAGCCTGGGCGAATTGCGCATCGTTGACGCGCCGGCGGAGGCCCGCATTGACGGCGGCGATGTGCTCTTCTGCAGCGACCGCGTCCTGGTCGGCATCTCTGAGCGAACGAATATCGCCGGCTATCGCGCCCTGCGCGACGCGCTGTGTTCGGCGGCGAGCGGCCTGCGCGTCTATCCCGTCCCTTTCAGCGGCCTACTGCATTTGAAGAGCGGGCTAACCGAATTGGCGCCCGGCGTATTGATCCATGACCCGGCTTTGAAAACCGATTTCGACTTGTCCTGGGTTCGTGTCATCACGCTGCCGCCCGAAGAAGGCCACGCGGCCGATGTGCTGCCGGTCAACGACACGCTTTTCGTCGCCGCCGATTGCCCGCAAGCGCTGGCGGCGGCCGAAGCGCATTGCGACCGGGTAGTCGCGCTGGATATGAGCGAATTCGTCAAGATGGATGGCGGCTTGACATGCCTGTCTCTGCGCTACTGAGGGTATGTCGCCTGGCGCTGGCGCTCGGCATGACGTCGATCGCGCCGCTGCTCGGCTGGGCGCAGCCGGCCTTGCCGCCCTGCCCTGAACGCCCGACCGTCATCCGCGGCGAGCTCTATACCGATTCCCGCCGCTGGTGCCCGGAACATGTCGTGCATGACCCAGGGCTGGAGCCGCTGTCCTTTACCGCGCTGGCGGCGGCGCCCGATGGCGCGCTCTACGCCACGCGCCCCATCAGCGGCGCCGTGATGGCCATTCGCGATTCCGACGGCGACGCTCTGCCGGACGAGATGCGGGTCTTCGCCGAGGGTTTGACCCAGCCCAATGGCCTGGCTTACCACAATGGCGCCCTCTACGTCGCCGGCGGCCCGCATATTTATCGGATTTCCGCCGCGGGCGAAGTCACGACGCTGGTGGATGACCTGCCGACCGGTAGCGGATTTCCGGTGGCGGGCTTGGCTATCGGCGCGGACGAACGGCTCTATGCGGCCCTTGGCGCGCCCTGCAGCAATTGCGAATTCGCTGATGCCGAGCGGGGCGCCATTCTGAGCATGGATCTGGATGGAAGCGGACGGCAGGTATTCGCCTCGGGCTTCCGCAACCCGGCCGATGTCGCCTGGTATCGCGGCCGACTGTGGACGCTGGACAGCGCGCCGCCTCAATCACAGCGGAATGCGCTGGACGAGCTCAATCGGCTGGAAGCGGGCGGCTGGTATGGCTTCCCCACCTGCCTGGGCGCGGACGCGCCCAATCTCGAGGGCAGCTGCGGCGAGGGCATTGCGCCGGCCATGCGCTTTGGTACCGGCGCGGTACCAACCAGCCTGGCGGCTTACGAGCACGATTGGCTGCCCGGCGTCGAAGACAGCTTGATCGTCGTGCTCCGCGGCGAACCGAGCCAAGTCGACTTCGTCGGCTATAAAGTCATCATGATAACCTTTGACGACGATGACAAGCCCTTGGGATCGACGCTCATACTCCCCTATACCTACGAAAGTGGGCGGCAGGCTTATATTCCCTATCGCGGCCAGGCGCTCTTCTGGGAGCAGTTCATCCACCTCAACGAAAGAGGCTTCGGCATATATCCGCAGCAGCCGCTGGCCGTCGCCGTCAGCCCGGAAGGCTGGCTCTACATCAGCATCACCGGCGGCCGGATCATGGCCTTGCGCCCTCGCCTGAAAGAGCGCGACCACCGCCGCTTGTACCCCATCTGGACGCCGATGAATCCCGACTACGACCCGTCTGTCGCGCCGCCCGACTACGCCTACTGAACCGGGCAGCGTCGCGAGAAGTTTCGCTTATCTCGACTATAATGAGCCTGATATTGACCGCGCCGAGGCTGCGATAATGCTCAAAGCGCTGCGCCCGACCCTGCTCGCCCTACTGATATGCCTGCTGACGGCCTGGCCCGCATTTGCCCGTGAATTGCAACGGGGGGAAAATTGCGTCATTCCCGCCGGCGCGGTGGTCAAAGGCTCGCTTTTCACCTTCTGCCAGCATCTAATCATCGCCGGCCGGGTTGAAGGCAATCTGATCGGCATCGGCTTACGCGCGACCATCAGCGGCGAAATCGGCAAAAATGTGTATCTGGCCGGCCTGACGCTGGAGCAGAGCGGCGTCATCCACGGCGACCTGCATTATGTCGGTCTCATGCTGCGGCTGGACGCGCCTGCCGCCGAGCCGCAGCGTCCGCTGGCGCGTCAGTTGATATTTGCGGCGTTATCGGCGGCCTTCGCCGAGAATACGCAAATCGCGGGTCCGGTCACCGGCCTGGGCTACCAAGCGCTGGTCAAGGGCCGGGTGGACGACGAGTTCAGCTATTGGGGCTCGGCCTTCATGCTCAGCAACTGGGTGCGCGGCGATGTCTACGCTACCGTCGGCAATCCTGAAAGCGATGCCGCCGATCTTGAGACCTTGCTGCTGCCGCTGGATATCGAATTCGCGGCGGCGGCGCCCGGTCTTACCATCACAGAGAGCGGACGCATCAGCGGGCGACTCGAGTATTTCGGGCCCGCCGAGGGCCTGATTGACGGCCGGGTCGACGGGCAGATCGCATACCATTCTACAAGCCCGGCCCTAATACCCGACTTGCCGCAGCAGGGCTTGCCGTCTATTTTTTACGAGCAATTCAAGCGTGAAACAACTGTACTGCTGACAGCCGGTTTGCTGGGCTTGTTGTTGGCCAGAAAACAATTCCAGCGCCCGCTGTCTCGTCTGCGCGGGCGGCCGGCGCGCAGTTTTGTCATCGGCATGCTGCTATTTATCATTTCCTTTCCCGTCGTGCTAATTTTGCTGATCGTCACGACAATCGTGATTTTGCTGCCGCTGGCGCTGCATTTGGACGGGGTCGCGCTGGTGGCGGGCGCATTTCTGGCGCTGGTCGACATCGGCTTCATCGGCATCTTTTATTTCACCGCCATTTTCATCGCGCGCGCAGTCGTCGGCTTGGCTGTAGGCCGCCTGGTCTTGCAAGTGGCTTTGGGTCGCGCGCAGGCGGCGCGCCGTCCGCGGCTCAGCGTACTCATCGGCGTGGCGCTGTTGTCATTATTCGCCTCGCTGCCCGTCATCGGCTTTCTCTTCAATGCCGGCGCGCTATTCATGGGTTTGGGCGCGATTTCCGGCGCGGCGCTTGAGTCGCTGCAGAAGCTGCGCCTGGAAGCGCGGCGCGGCGCGAGGACGGCTGGATGCTCGCCTGATTCCCGGTCGAGAGCGCAAGCGCCATCAGCCTTTCCGGCGCCTGATTCACCGATCGCTTTGCCGCCGATAGCGCGCGGCCTCGGGCTTGACGATTTGCCGGAGGGCTTTGATGCCGACCAATTCTTCGCGGACAATTGACGGATTGACGAAATATCGTTTGCAATGAACTTTTCAAGTATTTCAATTGCGGGAATATGCGGATTTCAGTGTATCCGCTTGCAGGGAGTGCCTATCTTGGTGGATATTTCCTGAATGCCGAGCTTGGCGCAGGTTAATTCACCAAAGAGATTTTCTCTTTGGGTCGAAGGGAAACCGCATCCACTACAATAGACGCTCCCCGCTTGCAACTCGAATTGCCATCCGGCAGTGCTCATGGTATATTTGCCTTGGGACGCATCATCGGCTGGGTCGGCCACGCGCTTCAACAGTATCGCGCCAAGCAGACCATCCAGCCGCGAATCCGCTATACGGGGCCGGCGCCGCAACAGCAAACATGACTACCGTTCTGGATATTGTCGCCAAAGTCAAACTGGTCGCTATCGTCCGCCTGGACGACCTGTCGACCGCCAAGTTCATCAGCGACGCCTTGATAGACGGCGGCATCCGCGCCATCGAATTCACGCTGACGAATCCCGACGCCGTGGCCACCATCGCCGACATGCGCCAGTCCCTGGATGATTCGACCGCCATCGGCGCCGGATCGGTCATCACAGCCGAGCAAGTCCGACAAGTGGCGGCTGCCGGCGCGCAATTCGTCGTCTCGCCCGTGTGCAAGCGCGAGGTCATCGACGCCTGCCAGGCGCTGGAACTGCCGACGATGCCGGGCGCCTTCACGCCCAGCGAAATCCAGCAGGCTTGGGAATGGGGCGCGAGCGCGGTCAAAGTCTTCCCCGCCAATCATCTGAGTCCGCGTTATTTCAAAGATCTGCTGGCGCCTCTGCCGCACCTGCGCCTGATGCCGACCGGCGGCGTCAACCTGGACAATATGCGCGACTGGCTTGATCAAGGCGCGTTCGCTCTGGGCGTCGGCTCGTCCTTGATCAATAACGAAGCCGTAGCTGACCGCGATTGGCGGCGTCTGCGACAGAACGCGCGCCGTTTCGTCGACCGGCTGGCTTAGTCTTCCCTAGCTTCCAGCGCTTCCACTGTTTCCATTTCTTCCAGCAGCTTCAGCAGGCGCTGGCAGGTATTCCAGTTGCGCGCGCTGGCGACCACGCCCAGCGACGACTCGATGCGCTTGGCATCCAGCTTTGAGCGGGCGACGCCATCCGTGTAAAAGACGTAAAGCGCTTCCGCAGACGCGGCGATCGCTTCGCGCCCCGGATTATTCACGCGCAAGGCGGCGAGCGCGTCTGCGTCCAGCGCGCCCGAAAGGAATACGACCAGGGCCTGATTGCCCCGCTCGAGCTGTTCCGCCGTGAAGGGGTGATCCGCCAAAGCCGCGCGGAGCGCTGCCGGCGTCCGCAGCAGCGCCCGCGCCTCGAAACCGAAACGCTGGCTGATGCCCGCCTCAATGCGCGCGCCGATCTCGGCCAGGTCTTCGTCAGCCGCCGCCTTGAATACGACATTGCCGCTCTGCAGCGACGTGCGTGGATTCTGAAAGCCCAATACGCTGACCAGATCGCGCAGGTCGGCCATCTTGATCTTCTTGTGCCCGCCGACATTGATGCCACGGATAAAGGAAATGAGCAGGGGCATGGTCACGCTCCGCCGGTAGACGCCGGGCACGAGTATAACAGCCGCCGGCGCCAGCGCAGTAATCGCTTTTCGCGCGCTCAAATATTCATTACACTCAGAGCGTGAATTCGTATCCATCAGCGCAAGTCAAGCGAGCGCCATCCCGATGCTAGCGGATATCCGCGCGGCTTTTTCTTTCCTGACGATTCTGCCGCTGGGCGATGCGCCCGGGCGCGTGCGTGGGCCTGCCTTCGCCTGGTTCCCGCTGGTCGGCCTGGGCATCGGCGCGCTCCTGGTCGCCATCGCCCACTACTCGCCTTTCGACCGCGAGCTCAACGCATTCGTGATATTGCTGGTCTGGGCGCTGATCAGCGGCGGCCTGCACCTGGACGGCTTCGGCGACAGCTGCGATGGCTTGCTGGCGGCGGTCGCTCCGGAGGAACGCCGCCGCATCATGCGCGATCCGCGCGCCGGCATGTGGGCGGTGGCCGGCACTGCCCTGCTGCTGGGCAAGTGGCTGGCGATACGCGCCGCTCCCGCCGACATGCTGATTCTGGCGCCGGCGCTGGGACATTGGGCGCTGGTTCTGGCCGCCTACGCCTTTCCCGCCGTCAGCGAGACGGGCCTGGCCGCGACCTTCCGCGCCGGGTTGGCGCGGCGGCATGTCATCCTGGCCGCTGTCTGGGTCGTCATCTTGCTCACGCATATCGAGCTGCTGGCGCTGGCAATCGGCAGTTGCCTCTTCGCCCTCGGCTGCGGCGGCTGGGCGGCGTCCGCAGCGGCAAAAGCCACTACGCCGAAACCTGGGCGAGGCAGCGGGGCCAGCGCGTACTCTTCGTGGCCACCGCCGAGCCGACGGATGCCGATATGCGCCAGCGCGTCGCCGATCACCGCCAATCGCGCCCGACCGACTGGCATACGCTGGAAGCGCCGCGAGACACTGCCCGCGAGATCGCCGCCTGCCCCTTCGCGCACGATACGCTGCTGCTGGATTGCCTGACGCTGCTGACCAGCAACATCCTGCTGGGTCTGCCGGAATCAGCGACGCAGCGCGAGGCGAACGCGGCCGCGCTGGCCGAGGCGGAGCGCCTGCTGGAGGTCTACCAGGCATCGGAGGCGAGCTGGCTGGTGGTCAGCAACGAGGTGGGCATGGGCGTCGTGCCGCCGACGCGGCTGGGCCTGCTGTATAGGGATATGCTGGGGCGGGTCAATCAGCGGCTGGCGCAAGCGGCGGATGAGGCGCTGCTGCTGGTGGCGGGGATTCCCTGGCGCTTGAAGTGAGGGGACTAGATGTTGGCGAAAAAGTCGGGGTCGACGGTGACTTTTTCGACCACTACCTGCTCCGTTTTCACACCCAGCGAAAGTTCCTTGAGTTTGTCGATGAGTTGTTCACCGTCGACAAGATCGATTTCGGGCGCACCGTCACGGGTGGCTTCACGCGTGGCGCTACTCGTAAAGCTGCCAGTCGTGATGATCAAGCCTTTTTCTGTGCGCCCCGTCATTGCGCCGCGAAAATCCCGCACAACACTAGCTGTATGGTTTCGGATTATAATGGGATAATTTCATCTAGCCAAAAGGATGCCCTATGGCACAGGTTCTACACCCACGCGCCACAACGACTGAGGCGACCCGTCGAGAAATACAAAATAGTCAAGAGAGCATAAACAA
>JAJDXR010000082.1 GCA_022823165.1 Anaerolineae bacterium
GGCCAGCTTGTTTATGCTCTCTTGACTATTTTGTATTTCTCGACGGGTCGCCTCAGTCGTTGTGGCGCGTGGGTGTAGAACCTGTGCCATAGGGCATCCTTTTGGCTAGATGAAATTATCCCATTATAATCCGAAACCATACATCTAGTTCCGCATTGCGTACTTTGCGCCTTGGAGGTGAAAACGGTCTGAAGCCTTCGCCTCAGCCGCAGCGCCCATTTGCCTGCGCAAGAAAATGCACTAGGATACGCGCCGCACTTGTGCCAAAATGGTTTGTACCATTTTTCACAATAGCGAGCTAACTCCACGCTGATGATCCGTATTACCTACACCGAAGAACAGACCGCGCTGGCCGAACGCATTCGCGACGATCTGGCGGTCGCGGTCGACGAGTCGCCTCCCCTGCTGATCGTCTTGATATCGGCGCAATCCAAAGCCGACCCCATCGTGCAATCCGAACTGAAGGCCGCGCTGGCAGCCGGCGAGCGTATGCTGCCGATCCTCGCGGACGGTTCGCCACTGCCGCCGGATCTGGAGAATCGGCCGGCTCTTGATTTCAGCAGCGACTACAGTCGCGAACGCTTGCTGGCGCAGGTGGCGCGCGCCACAACATCACGCGCCGAGCCGCGCCGCGCCAATCGCCGGGCGCTCGTGGTCATCGGGCTGCTGGCGGCGCTGATGTTTGGCGTGGCTATCGTCACCATAACGGGCGGGATCATTGCTTTCCCGGTTGCCGAATACAACGAAGAAGCCACCTTTCAGGCGCAGTGGATTGACGGCTTGATCCGCGAGACGCTCGAAGCCGTGCAGCCGCGCACTACCGCGGACGCGCAGAATTTCGCGGCCACGCACGCAGCGGCGCCCACCCGGCTGTTCTATTACATCCGCGAAACAGCTACCGCGCTGGCGGCGGAGCAGGAAGGCTGATGCCCGCGGCGGATGTGCTGATTATCGGCGCGGGACCGGCCGGCGTCAACGCCGCCTACGCGCTGGCGCAAGCTGGCATTGAATACCGCATCATCGAGCGGACGCAGCTGCTCGCGCCCACCTGGAACAGCCTCTACCCGTCGCTGCGGCTGAATACATCGCGCTTTTTCAGCCAGCTGCCCGGGCGGCGCTTCCCGCTGCACTGGGGCATCCACCCCACCGCCAAACAGTATTATCGCTACCTGGTCGACTGGGTCGGCGAACAGCAACTGCCGGTCGAGCACGGCATCGAAGTCTATCGCGTCGCGCCCGCCGCCGACGGCCTCTGGCAAGTCGAAACCAGCGCCGGAACCGATTGCTATCGCGCGGTCATTCCGGCCACCGGCGTCTTCGACAATCCGCAGTTGCCGCAAATCGACGGCATGGACCGCTTCGAAGGCGATCTGCTGCACTCGCGTGATTTCCACCATCCTGATCAGATTCGCGGCAAGCGTACGCTGGTGGTGGGCAATGGACCCAGCGGCACCGACATCGCTGTGGCGGCCGGTCAAATCGCGGCTGGAGGTTTCGCCTGGCTTGCCATCCGCAGCGGCGTCGATCTGCGTCCGCGCTATCCTTACGGGCTGCCGCGCCATGTCTGGATGATGTTGGGAGAGCCTCTGCCCAAACGCGCCTGCGAATGGCTGCAGCGCAAGACCGGCGCCGTCAAGTACAATATGGGCGACTTCGGCCTCTGGCAAGCGCCGCCAAATACCGGCGCCGGCACCGGTTACCGTGGCCCTGAGCTGCTCAACGCCCTGCGACAGGGTCAAGTGCTGCCTGCGCGCCACCCCGTCAGCTTCGACGCCGGCGGCGTCAACCTGGCGGATGGCGCTTATATCGAGGTCGATGCGGTGATCATGGCCACCGGTTTTCTGCCCGTATTGCATCAATATCTTGATATCGACATGCAAACCAGCAACGAGATGTTCTATCAGGAAGCCGGCTGCGATTGGGACATCGGGCCCAATGGAGTGCGCGGCTGGCCCCTGCGTGATGTCAGCCAGCACCCCAACGGGCGGCAGGTATTGGGCCACCCGGGCTTGTACCTGGTTGGCGTCTTCTACAAGGGCCGCGGCGCCTTCTACAATATGACCGTCGAAGCGCGTATCGCCGCCGAACAGATTCAGGCGCAGTTGGCGCGGCGGCGCTTGGTCGCCCTGGCCGCCTGAGCCACATGCGCCGCAACCTGCTCGTCTTTTTCCCGCTGCTCTTCACGCTCATACTCGTTTTGCTGCTGCTGCGTCAACTGCTGGGCGCTGCTCTTCCCTCGACCATGGTCGCCTATATGACGCTGGAGTCCGGTTTGCCGGTCGTCATCGTCGAGGATCTGAATCACGGACTAAAGAAGCGGCTGGATTTCGATTTCTTCACCGATCCGTCCTTCTCGCCCGATGGCGCCCGCCTAGCGCTGACGTCTTATCTGCGCTTCGGCAGCGATATCGTCGTCTATGACCTGGGCAGCGGCGAGACGCTGCGGCTGACGGAATCCGTTGCCATCGCCGAATCGCCGGCCTGGTCGCCCGATGGGGAGTGGATCGCCTTCGCCAGCAATTTCGAGGGAGACAATAATATCTACATCATCCGGCCCGACGGCGGCGACCGACAGCGCATCACGGCCAGCATCGCCGGCGACCGCGAACCGGCCTGGGCGCCCGATAGCGGGACGCTGGTCTTCAGCTCCAATCGCGGCGATGGCTGGGATCTCTATCGCATTGACCTGGAATCGCGCCAGGCGCGCCAGCTTACAAGCCACCGCGCGCCCGATACCTCGCCCGATTGGTCGCCGGACGGCCGGCGGATCGTCTTCGCCTCCGGGCGGGAAGGCGCCTCGGCCATTTACTTGCTGGATTTGGAGACGAACGAGGTGAGTCCGCTGGTGGTCGATTCGCGTTACGACAGCCGGCCCAAGTGGACGCCGGACGGGCGCGCCGTCACCTTCGCGCGTTCGATCGACGGCGTCTCGCGCATTATGCGCGTCGATGCGGCAACCGGCGAAATCAGACGGCTGGCGCTGGGAGAAGCCGACGCCGATGCGCTGGCTTGGTGGCGGGGGTAAAGAATGGATAGGTTTGCGCGTCGTCGTTTGAGAGCGACGCGCGCAGTTTTATGATTTCAAAAAGAGGATTATGCGGTATATTTCTGTTGTGCGCTGGAGTTGCCTAAGGTGAATGCCATGACAGCAGAAACGACACTAAGATTAGGTCAAGAGACAAACGGCGTATTCTCGAATGTTCGCACTCTTAAGTGCCCCCCTCTCACAATGCCCTCCGCCTTGCCCCTCAATGAACGCATCAAAATGGACGGACTAGAACTGCTTGGCATGCTTGACGACAACTCTGTACCAGCCGCATTTTTCGATCCGCAGTTTCGCGGCGTCTACGACAAGATGAAGTACGGCAATGAAGATACAAGCCGTAACCATGTCCGAGTGAAGCTGCCACAAATGTCCGAAGAAATTATCAGCAAGTTCGCAAAAGAAATCGGTCGCGTCCTGATTCCTTCGGGTCATCTCTTTCTCTGGATGGACAAGTTTCACCTTTGCACGGATTTCCGCAATTGGATTAACGGTACGACCCTAAGCGTTGTTGACATGCTGACATGGGACAAGGGTCGTATGGGACTAGGCTATCGTACGCGTCACCAAACAGAATTCTGCGTGATTCTGCAGAAAGAACCACGACGAGCTAAGGGAGTGTGGACAATTCGCAACATTCCTGACGTATGGCGAGAAAAGATTAAGAAAACGCATCCTCACAATAAGCCAATTCGTCTTCAAGGCGAGCTAATAGCAGCAACAACATCCCCCGGCGATTTGGTAATCGATCCCGCGGCCGGTTCGTTCTCGGTAATGTACGCTTGCCGCGAGCAGGGGCGGAATTTCCTTGGATGTGACATTGAGGCTCCAGATGGCGCGACTGAGTGATATTGAGGGCAAGACCCTTGAGCAGGTACGCGGGGGCGCTTACACGCGCTGTTTCGGAGATGTTGAATTAAGTCGCTTGTTGAGTCGAGTCCAGAGCCTCATTATTAGAAACGGAAACGAACTGGAAAAACTCGTCACTAATCTAGTGGCGGGCGAACTCATTGAAGACGTCGACGAGTTTCTTAGCGCTCAGATTATGGACATAGGCGTGAGAGTAGCAACGAAGAAGGCAGTCAAGAAATGTACGTCTTTGAAGGGAGATGGAATTGAGCCAGACTTTATTATTTTTGATCGCAAACGGCACTCTCAGGACTGTTATGTTGTAGAACTCAAGGACGGACACGAGTTTGATACCAAATCCTCTGAGAAGGAGCAGCAGAATCTCGTTGCTTTTCTCGCCACAAATGCGATGACATTGCATTATTACAATTGCCACGGGAAGATTTGCGGCTTTAACGCTACTTCGAGAGAAGAAATCCAAATCGGCTTTAAGCGTAAAATAGGCTTGGACGAAGCGATGACCGGCAGGGAATTCTGTGATCTGGTCGGAATTGACTATGACGGTATCCTGGCGCTTAGAGCGGCCGACAGACAAGCCAACTACAACGAATTCCTGGAAGAACTATTACGGATATCTTCTGTTAGAAACGACATTCTCCAGAAACTAACCGACTGACTCCTGTCCTAACACCTCTTTTCTCTTACATTGCCATCAATCAACGCGCTAAACCAAAACCGCCACAGCGGCGACAGGCGTGGCGGCAAGGAAGATCTTGTTGGCGGCTGAACCGCTCAATCAATGCTGCTTCGCCTGCGAAAATGACGGCGGGTCGCTATGGGTGATGCCCGACATCTTGGCCCAGTCTTGCGAGTGCTCCTCGACCAGGTAAATGCCCGGGATGGAGATAATGCCGAAGACCAGCCGCACGATGGTCGTGCCGACAAAGGCTTCCGTGAGACCTTCCGTGACGCCAAAGGCGAGCAATAGAAATAGAATGCGGTCGAGCGGGATGCCAATAGCATTGCTGACGAGCACGCGACCCCACTGATGCTCGCCGCCGAATCTATTTAGCCAGCGCGTGTAGATTTCGGTATCGACCAACTGCGAAACGACTGATGCGACAACAGCGGCCAGCAAGAAGCGTAATTCCGGACTGAGCAATGTAGTAAGCGCCACGCTCTCTTCGGCTGTCATTTCCGGCGACATACCCGCGATGATGGCGAAGAAAGCTTGCACGATGAGGTAGATGGCGGCTGCGGCGAAGATCAACGTACGCGCCACATGCGGCCCGGCCAGCTTATGCGCCATATCACGCAGCGTAAAAGTCAGCGGATAGGCGATGGAAAAGGCGCTGGAGCCGAAGCCAAACAGAACCAAGTTGCGCAGGGACGAAATATCCGCCACCATTTGCGCGGCCACATAAGCGACGCTGACGAGTATCAATATATGCAAATTCCGGATAGACATAATTGCTCCCCCTAATTGCCTGAGCATATAAGATTCATATTACACTAATTTCGAATCTCTATGCAAGTATCCCGCTCATTGGACGGACACAGCTGCCAGGCAGGTCCTTTGCCGCGCCTCAGCCGCCAGCATCGGGGACAGCTTGCCGCCGTTGGCGATATTGCCGCTCGGCCTCGAGCAGGGCGCGCTTGCGTTCGATGCCCCAGCGGTAGCCGCCCAGGCTCTTGTCAGCCCGGATGATGCGATGGCAGGGTATGACCAGGGCGACTGGGTTACTGGCGCAGGCATTGGCCACGGCGCGGCTGGCGCTTGGCTGGCCGATGGCGGCGGCGACTTGGCTGTAGCTGCGCGTCTCGCCGACGGGAATGGCTTGCAACTCGCGCCAGACTTTCAGCTGAAAGGCGGTCGCGCGCAGGTCCAGCGGCAGGTTGATATCAGGCTGCCAGCCTTCCAGGAAGGCGACAATCCGCTCCACCCAGTAGCCCAAGCCCTCATCATCGCGCAGGCGCTCGGCAGCGGAAAATTCCGCGGCCAGGTCGTCTATCAACGATCCGGGCTGATCCCCCAGGCTGACCTTGCAGACGCCGCGCTCAGTAGCGGCGACCAGCAGCCAGCCCAGCGGGCACGGGACGGCGCTGTAAAACAAGGTCATGCCGGCGCCTCGTTTCTTGTATGTGGACGGGGTCATACCCAGGCGCTCATCGCTGCGCTCGTAAAGTCGGCTGGAAGACCCGTAGCCCACGGCGTGAATGGCGTCAGTGATGCGCTCGCCATTAAGAACCTGGGTTTTGAAACGCTCCAGCCGCAAGTTATCGGCGAATTGCCGCGGCGTGATGCCGGCGCCGGCTTTGAAACTGCGCTGGAGATGGAAGGGGCTGATGTGAAAGCGCTCGCCCAATTCCCGCAGGCTGGCGGTCTGCGGATAGATCTCCTGCAAATAGGCGCAGACTCGCTTGATTAAGTCCGCTCGTTCCGCGCTCCGCTTCGTCATCATGCGATTGTTCTCCCCGCGCCCGTATCATTGAAACCATCATAATCCATGCCAGGGGACGAAACACTCTGATTCTTGCGCATTGTGTGGGCGCAAGGGCTGAGAGAGTGACCAAAATTTTACGCGGATACAGCGACCGGACTGCGCGCGAAATTACGTGAGTACGACGCTGTCGATGGAATCCACCAGACTCACCGGACAGTCAGCGCCACTTTGGCGGCAGAAGATATAGGGCGCCAGTTGCTGATAGGGCTGATTCAGCCCCAACACGTAGAGATGCCCCTGCCGCGGGTGCGGCGTCCGGTGAATGGCGGAGAAATGACGCAGCGCCCCAGCCGGCGCTTCAAAGGTCTCTCGCATATCCAGCAAAATGGGTACGCGATGCTCGGCGGATTTAATCATGCGGTGCCAGGATTTACGCGCTTCGATAAATTGCTCCAGCGACCAGGGATCGCTGAAATGACAAATGATGAAAGTCTTGGATTTGTCATTCCAATCGACTGTTATCGGCATCAGAATTCTCGACCGCCAAACTTCGCTCTGAGGAAACCTGTATAAAAAATGCTGTGTTTAATGCATTATGTGTATAAACATTGATAAATTGCAAGACAAATCGCCCGAACTGGCTGGAATTACAAGCATACGAGCGTAGCATTCGTCAGAATCGGCGCTGCTTACACTGATTTATAATCCGCGTATATGAATGTTGAATCAGCCGGAGCTTAGCGCAAGTTTAGCAATCGACGGCCAAGCTCGACAGTTTGACTGGCGCAAAATGCCAACACGCGCGCGGCGTCAGCCCAAAACCGCTAGCTTTCCCCCCAAGGGTGGATGAATTCCTCTTGCTCGACGCCCAGCGCGTCCGCCACGCGATTGATGTAATTGAAGAAGCCGATGATCTGCGTGGCGTCGTGGATGGCGGCATCGTCCAAACCGGCAGAGCGGAGCTGACTGATGTCGGCTTCGGTCATTGCGGCCGGCTGCCGCGTGAGCTTTTCGGCGTAAGCGCAGAGCGCGCGATCCATTGCATTCAGCGGGGCGCTGCGCCAATCGCGCGCGATGGCGTGGACAAAAGCATCAGCCGCCGCCTCGTCTTCAAATCCCCTGACCTCGGCACGGAGATCATGCGCGTGGGACTGGATTCAGTAATGGCAGTGGTTTACCCGACTGACGACAACCGCCAGCATCTCGCGCTGCTGCCGCGTCAAGGGCGATTCCGCGAACATGGTAGCGCCGTACATCTCCATGGACGCCTTCATCGTGCGGGCGTTGAGCGACATGATCTGCACGATATTCCAGACACGGCCGGCGCGGGCCACCGCCTTCTCCAGCTCGCGTTTGAGCAGGCCGCTGGCTTGGTCGAGTGTGATCTGTTTGATGTAGGGCATGGTTTCGCCTCGCTAGAACCAGTCGGGCGGCTGGATGCAGCCGTCGCTGATGAGTTCGGACGGGTCGGGATAATCGGGCGGGATGCCGGGCGCGGTCACGTTTTCGCCGGCTTCGATTTTGGCGGCGACTTCAAAGTTGAGCGCCAGCAGCTGTTCGAGGATGTCGCGGTCGGGGTCAAAGCCATAGGCGGCGAGCACGGCCTGGTCGAGGGTGGCGTACAGGTCGCGCAGGGGGTTCTTGCCCGGCAATTCCAAGGTGCGATACATATCGCGCAAGGTCAAGTCCGATTCGCTCTTGGCCATTGCTTCACGTCGATACTCGTGTAAAGCGCGCGCGGCGGCGGCGGCGACTTTGACTTGCTCGGAGGCCGGCTGTTGTGGAAATGGGAAGGTATCAAAGACGCTGTGGGAAGTATAGCGAAATCTTTCGGTCAACGTTGAGCCCTTCTGAGTAAACCATTGCCAGTGCGCATTGGATTGCAGTACGCCAAAACTGTAGTCGTCTTCGAAACCAAAGACTTTCAGGGAAGAATCAGGGCGGATTGAGTTGGAAACAAAATCAAAGACAGGGCGTTTTGTTACCCTTGAGCATACAATGTAACGGCGAATTGTCTTGAGATGATGCGTCATGGCTACTCTGCCCGTCATATGCAGCCACCAGTGGTCCAGTAATCTTTGGAAAAAATTAGTCGTTTTAGATTTTGGATTTTTTTCTAGCGCCTCGCGATTCCGCACGATTTCATTTTCAGCTTTTGTTTTGCGAATAGGCAAGACCTGTTGCAGGATAACTGCAAACGGCTCGGAGAACGCCCTTGCTTGCATAATATCAAGACCAAAGAAATCAATGACATAGCGACTTGGCTGCCCCCTGCTTTGCCCAAGCAGATCATCGCCAATAAGGTATGGTTTAATTACCCTCCAATTGTTTGCGTTTCGATCGATTAACTTCTTGGTCTGCTCTGTATTGAGCACAAATCCATCGTTGCCGACGTCGATCCCCTGAAATACTCGCTTAGGCTTAATATTGACAGCCAGCTTTCTCGCGTCGCTTACAAAGATCTGGTCCGACAAAGCCGCGTTGATTCTCTCTTTTTCTACCGTGCGAAAGGCATATTCGCCGGCTTCATTCTGGCCCGCGTAGAAGTGCAGACGCGGGGCGAATGGCGGCGCGCCTTTGCACCAGTTGGCAATCGAGACATGGACCTTGGCTTCACCCGACCAAGGCATTGATGAAACCGCGTCATAGATTTCGCCGCCATTGGCAATGATATAGTCGAGCCCGCCAATACGGGAAAAATTTTGGCGAATGGTGTTCGTGCCTACCAGCCCGGCTCTGGAGCCTGCTTTCATATTGTCATGCGCTTTGCGAAACCAGTAGACGCAGTAGTCGGCACGGCCGGGAACATCAGTATATTTCTCGCGTACTTCGCTCAGATAAGCGATGCCCCGTTCTTTACCAATCGTGGAGCCACCCAAATATGGGGGATTGCCGATGCAGGCGTCAAACTCGACCCATTCGTTAAAGAGCGCGTCTTCGGCTTTGATATTGTCGTCGAGGTTGTCCAGCGGCAGCGGCTCTTCGTCAGTGTCAAATTCGTCCGCAGCCAGCTTCTTGGCGATCATCAGCGAGACCTTGGCTAATTCAACCGCGAATTCGTTGATGTCATAGCCATAGAACTGCTTCGCTGTCACGCGCCGAGCCAGCTGCGAAAGGTCGCCGCCAAGCTCTGCTATGCGCTCGCGCAGTTCGGCTTCCAGCGCCTTCATTTCCCGGTAGGCGACGTAGAGGAAATTGCCCGAGCCGCAGGCCGGGTCCAGCACGATGTAGTCACAGAGCTTGTCGTAGAGCGCGAGCGCGTCGGGCAAGGACTTGACGGAGTCAATATCATCGCGCCAGGGCTCGGCGATGACAGGGTCGACAATACGTTTGATATCAAGCTCGGTAGTATAATGTGCGCCTTCCTTGTGCCGCTCTCGTTTGTACATGCTGTATTCAAAGATGTTGCCGAATATGGAGGGACGTATCTTCGACCAATCTTCGTCGCAAGCTAGTTCGAGCATACGCACTTGAGGCGGGTGCAAAAGGATCGGGTGAATCTGGTCAAATATGCCGCCATTAAAATAGTCGACATCATGAAAGCGGCCGCTACGGCGTCTATGCTTGGGATAATTCATCATTATGAAGAGCAGCGCCATCAGGTCATGTGAATTATCGGTGATGCTAGGACTAAATTTGACATCTTCAATTATGCGCGACAACGTAGATTTCGGGAGTAATTCCGCGTCTTCAGCGAACAGCGCAACCATACATTGCAGAGTAAAGCGCTGTGCGATGGCATTGCCAACATCGGGCGCGATAGTACGGAACAATTCCGTAAGTTGAAACGCGGCGTCTTTGGTTACTTCAACACGATTGTTGCGAAATACAGGCGCTTTCCGGGAGCGCGCCACCAAAAACTCAAGCGCGGCGCGGCGCTCGAATATCTCAGCAATTTGGACGGTATCGACCGGGTCATAGAATTGAAGTTGAAAATCGTAAATCCAGATGGCATCGAAATTACACAGCAGAGCGTAACGCGGTCGGGCTTGGCTGTCTAAACTCTTCCAGTATTCCTCCAACTGCGTATAGTGACGTTTGAGATCCTCGCCGCGCTTTTTCATTTCGATGAGGACGCGCATGGGCAGGAGATAATCGGCGAAAGAGACTGTGGCCTTGCCGTTGCGCCGACGCCGAACCCGAGTCTCGTAGTTGCCACCAGCTTCGATGGCGCCCGCGTGGCCAAAGGCGCGCATCAGGTGATCCAGAAAGATCTGCGCTTCGCCTTTCTCGTCGCCCTTGATGTGTTCTCGCCACCAAACGACAAAGTTACACAGAGATTGTTCTATCGACATTTACGCTCCTTCCAATAGAACAATTGCATCAGATTCTTGACCTGACAATCTAAAAGAGCGCGCCAATAAGACGCGCCCCTGTTATCGCAGCCGCGCTCCAAACTCACTTCCGCAAGCGCGGATCCAGCGCGTCGCGCAAGCCGTCGCCGATGAAATTGACGCAGAGCACAGTCAGCGAAATCAGCATGCCGGGCCAAAAGACCAAGGTCCAGATGATGGTCAGATAATCTTTGCCGTCAAAGAGCAAGCGCCCCCAGGTCGGGAAATCGGGCGGGAAGCCCAGCCCCAGGAAAGACAGCGCCGATTCAGTGATGATGGCGGCGGCCACGCTGAAGGTGGCGGCGACGATCACCGGGCTCATGACGTTGGGCAAAATATGCGAGCGCAGGATGCGCCCATCGCGGGAGCCGACCGCGTTGGCCGCGGTGATGAACTCGCGCGATTTCACGGTCAGCACCTCGCCCCGCACCAGGCGCGCCGTCGGCATCCACTGCAAGCCGCCGATGACCGAAACCATCAAGATGAAGACGCCGCCTTCCACGCCAAAACTGGCTTTGAGCGGTTCGCGGAAGAGCATCATCAGCACCAGCAACAAGGGCAGCTGGGGCAATGCGATGAAGATATCGGTGATGCGCATCAACGGGTTATCCAGCCGCGGGAAATAACCCGAGAGCAAGCCGATGATGGTGCCGATGCTGATGGAGACTAACATGGCGGAAACGCCAATCATCAAAGAGACCCGCCCGCCCTGCATCGCGCGCGCCAGGGTGTCGCGCCCCAGACTGTCCGTGCCCCAGGGGTGCTCCGGCGACGAAATCTGATAGGCGGCGACAATATCAATATAGGTGGGATCCAAGGTCCAAAAGAGCGGACCAATCACGACTCCCAGGATGATCACCGCCAGCACGGCGATAGCGACTAGCGCCAGGCGGTGTTTGCGGAATTGACGCCAGGCGTCGCCGGCGAAGGTCCGCGCTTGCAGCAGGTCTTCCGATTCCAGGTGCTTGGGTTTGGTCTTCTCTTTTATCGTCATTGTCTCAGCCCATTCCGAGAATTAACTGTAAGTCACGCGTGGATCAAGAATGCCGTAGAGCACATCGGCGACGATGTTAAACAGAACCACCAGCACCGCGAAGATGAAGGTGACCGTCTGCACCGTTGGCAGGTCGCCGCCCTGAATGGCGATGATGAGATACTGGCCGATGCCATTCACGCGGAAGATCTGCTCGGTGATCAGCGCGCCAGCGAAAATACCCGGGATGCCCAGCGCGATCAGCGTGACCACGGGAATCAAGCTGTTGCGCACGGCATGCGTCATCACCACCACGCGTTCGGTCAAGCCTTTGGAGCGCGCGGTGCGGATATAATCCTGCTGCAAATTCTCCAGGGTCGAGGCGCGGGTATAGCGGCTCATCTGCGCCGTGGTATACAGCGTCAGCACCGTCACCGGCATGAACATCTGCCGCAGCTGCAGCTGCAGCGTTTCCATATCTGTCACCACCAGGGTGGTGTCATAGACCGATGGAAACCATTTGAGATTCACGCTGTAGATGATGATGAACATCAGGCCGGTGAAGAAGGTCGGAACGGAGAAGCCGATCATCATCAGGAAAGTGCCCACCTGGTCGAAGATGGAATACTGCTTATAGGCGGAGAATACGCCCACCGGCACGGCGATCAGCACACCCAGTACATAGGAAGAGCCAACCACCCAGAGCGTCTGCGGCAGGCGCTCGACGATGATGTCGATGACGGGACCGCGCGTCGCCCAGGAGATCACGCGTACGCGATCTTCCGAGCCGGGGAAGGTCACATCAAAGACGGACTCGATAAAGTTCAGGGGTTCTGAGATGAAGAATTGCTGCAGCCACTTGACGTACTTGACCACGAAGGGATCGTCGGCGCCCAGGGCCTCGCGGATCTTTTGCCGGACTTCCGGCGGAATGGTCAACGGCAAATTGCCGGTGGGGTCGCTGGGGGATAGGTCAACAATGGCAAAAATAATAAAACTGATTACTAGTATCGTTGGTATGGCGGTTAGGAGCCTTCGGACTATGTATTTTCCCATGACAACCCCCTATATTAGTACGAAGCCAATCCCCCATCCCCAGCCCTTCCCCCAAATTGAGGGAAGGGGTTATGCGCAAAATCTGCGTTGCATTCCCCCTCCCCTTATATGGGGGAGGGGGCTAGGGGGCAGGGGATTTACATGCGCGTCCAGTCGGCGATGTTCCAAAGTTCGGAATCCCAGGCGTTCATTACCGCGCCGGAGATTGAATTGGCTATGGCAGAAACGCTGGCGCGGAAAACCAATGGAATCATAGCCCCGTTTTGAACCAGCAGATCATTCATTTGATGCGTCAGCGCGATGCGGTCCTCAACCGGGATTGTGGTCGAGAGTTCGTCAAGCAACTCGTCAAATTCCGGGCTGTAGAAGCGCGGTACATTCGAGCCCAACCAACTGTTCCAGGGACCTGAGATCTCGGTCGTGCGCCAATTGCCCAGGTATGGCTCGGGATCTGGACCATTGGAACCATTGGTGTACATCTCGACGTCCGTATAGAACTTACCGTAGGTATCTGGGCTGGCTGGGTCACCGCCGAAAAAGACGGAAGCGCTGATATTGCGCAGCTCGGTCTCGATGCCTATTTCTGACCACCACTGTTTGATTAGCGCCTGCGTATTCTGGCGCACGGCGTTGGTCGAGGTCTGGTAAGAGACCTTTAGCGGAACGCCGTTGTGTTCACGGATCCCATCGCCATCGCTGTCGACGATGCCGGCTTCGTCAAGCATGGCATTCGCGCCAGCGATATCCTGCACCAAGCATGAGTCATTGTTTGGCGACCTGTACTCGGCGGGGCCCTCAACGATGTTGCAGCCCGCAACACCGCCCTTGCCATAAAGCTGAGTAGCGATTGCATTACGGTCAACCGCCATGGACATCGCTTTCCAGACGGCTGGCTCCGTCAAGAAGGGATGAGCGTTAGAACCATCCTCCATCCAGACTGAACGCATATCCGCTCCCAGCATCGGGTCAGGATTAGTCTGATTTATGATCAAACGCTCGACGTTAGTGGCATATTCGGCGACAACCGTACCGTTGCCAGCCGCTTCCATCGCATTGAGCACAGCCGGCGAAATCTGCAAGTTCCAGGCGTAATCGGCTTCACCCGTTTCCAGAACTGCGCGCGCGGCTGATTCGGCGTCGCCGCCGCCCTTGAAGATCATACGATCAAAGTGCGGCTTGCCTTCTTCGCGGTAGTTCGGGTTCGCAGTATAAGTTACCACATCGTTTACGCGGAACTCCTCCACGACGAAGGGACCGGTGCCGATGGGAGCGAAGTTTTCTTCGGAACATTCCAAAGACGCCGCGCCGATGCAGTTCTCAAACTGCGCTTTCTGGATGATAGGCGACAGGTAACCGACGAAAGGACCGTAGGCAAATGCTTTAGGATTCTTGAAGTTGATCCTGACGTTAAGGTCATCCAGGGCCTCAAATGATTCCACCCCATCAAACTGGCTCAGTACGGAGCAGCCAGTTTCCGGATGTGTGCAGAATTCACCACTGAAAACAACATCGTGGGCGGTGAGTGGCGTGCCATCGGACCAGAGAATGCCCTCTTTAAGCGTCCAGGTAATGGAAGTCAAGTCTTCGGCAATACCCCCATTGGCGACCGTAGGAATCTCGTCCACCAGCCAAGGTATCATTTCTCCCCTAGGAGCGTAACGCGCAAGCGGCTCGAGAACCGAGGCGGCAGCTTCAAATTCCTTCGTGCCAGTAGCGATATACGGATTCATTTGCGAAGCCGCCTGCCAAAAGAGGATGGTTAAGGTATCTCCACTCTGAGCTATGGCCGCGCCGCCAAAGGACGACAGCAGCATAACTACGATCAATAAAAGGGTGAGTTTGGTTTTCATGGTTTCCTCGCTTGTAGAATTAAGCCGACAAAAGTGAAGCCACTCAATTGTATCGGTAAAGCGGCCGAATTACAAATCACTCCAGGTCTTGCATCAGGGCAATCGCTTCAAAACAGGCGTCCCCTGCGACGAGCAAAACTAAACTGAAATTTAACCACCGAGGACACCGAGAGCACCGAGAAATGCGATTGATCAGAGATTTCGCGGCATTTTGTCGCAAAATTTTTTGACGCGAAGGAAGCTTATCGGCAAAGTTGCGGCAGGCCCGCTCAACTTAAGCAGTGGATTTAGGAGAAAAGTTGTCAAAAGAACCTAAACTCCGTGTCCTCGGTGTACTCGGTGGTAAAGATTATTTTGAAGCGATTGCCCTGCACGACGCTATGTTTGAAGTGGCGCGATTAGCGTGTATAATGGCGGGCAAGTAAAGCGTGAGTAAGGTGGGCGTCCAATGATTGAAATGATCGTGGATCGTGTTCAAGTTAGTTTGATGTCCCAGCACCGTCTGGTGGTACTGCGCGATATCCATGAAGAGCTCTATTTGCCTATCTGGATCGGCCAGTTTGAGTCGGAAGCCATCACGCTGGAATTGCAGGAAGTCGACCGAGAGCGTCCGCTGACGCATGACTTGCTCAAGTCCACCATCCAGCGCATGGGCGGCGAAGTGCGCTACATCTTGATCAACAACCTGAACAAAGATGTCTTCTTCGCGCTGATCATCATCGAGGTTAATGGCGAGACGATTGAGGTTGACGCCCGCCCCAGCGACGCCATCGCCCTGGCTGTGCGCCTGCGCGCGCCGATTTATGTGGAAAAGGCGATTATGGACCATGCCGGTATCCGGCCGGACCGCAATGTCGAGCCAGAGATACTGGGCTTGCCAGACGACATGCACGAGCGCGGAGAAGGCGGCGAACGCGTCGACGAAAGCAAACTGAGCGCCTTCGCCGATTTTGTGGACACGCTCAATCTGGAAGACCTTGAAGACGAAGAATGACGCCCGGCCCGCTTGCTTGTTGTAGCGCCATTTGCGACAGCCGCGCGCGTCTGATCTTTTCGTGAATGCGTCAGCCGACATCGCCGCCGCCGAGCGGTTGGGCGAAACCGGTTAATAGCCGCATCATTATTGAGCCAGTCAATGCGTTTGGGCGAAGGTCGCCTGAGCCCTTGAAAGCCCCCTAATGGATTACCAAGCAGCGCCATCGCAAATGCAGTTGCCCATGAGCCTGGAAGCGGAAGAGGCGCTGCTGGGCGCCATTATGCTGCAGCCCAAAGCCTATCTGTCCATCGCCGCCTTTCTTAGCGGGGAAGACTTCTTTCTCAAGCGGCACGAATACATCTGGAATGCCTGCAGCCGCTTGCAGGAGCGCAACGACGCCATTGATTATGTGACGCTTGCGCGCGAATTGGATGCCATGAGCGTTCTGGATGAGATTGGCGGGCCGGCTTATCTGACCAGCCTGGTCAACAAGACGCCCTCGGCGGTGCACGCTGAAGTTTACGGCGAGATGGTCTCGCGGACGTCCACGCGGCGCAAGATGCTGATGGCGGCCGATACCATTCGCCAGACGGCGCTGGACGAAGAACTGCCAATCGACAAAGTCATCAGCGAGGCGGAACAAGCGCTCTTCAACGTCAGCAATACCCAGATCAAACGCGAATTTGTACCGATATGGGAAGCCGTCAGCGACTATTATGACGAAATCGAAAAGCTGCTCGAGCTGGGCGCGGGCACGGTCGGCATTCCCACCGGTTTCAAAGGGCTGGACAACTTGTTAGGCGGCTTCCAAAAGTCGGACCTGGTCGTCTTCGCCGGGCGTCCGGGCATGGGCAAGACCAGTTGGATTCTGACGGTGGCCATGCAGGCGGCGCGGCGCGGGGCGCGCGTGGCCATCTTCACCATGGAAATGGGCGTGGAACAGATGGTGCAGCGCCTGCTGTCCATGGAAACCGGCATCAAGATCGGCCAGCTGCGAACGGCTGATATCAACCCGCGCGAACAGACGCGCCTCACCGAAGCCATCGGCCGCATCTCCAACCTGCCGCTCTTCATCGACGACACGCCCTCGATCACGCCGATAGAGATGCGCACCAAATGTCGCCGGCTGCAGCACGAATACGGCCTGGATATGGTCATGGTGGACTATATGCAGCTGATGTCCGCCGGTAAAGCCTACGAGAACAACCGCGTTCAAGAGATTAGTTATATCAGCCGCGCCTTGAAAGAGCTGGCGCGCGAGCTAAACGTTTGTGTACTGTCAACCGCTCAGCTCTCGCGCGCGGTTGAGCAGCGGCAGGACAAACGTCCGCAACTTTCCGACCTGCGCGAGAGCGGCAGCATCGAGCAAGACGCCGATGCCGTGATGTTCTTGTATCGCGACGAATACTACCATCCGGATGCGACCGAATTCCCCCATCAAGCCGAGGTAATTCTCTCTAAACACCGGCACGGGCCCGTTGGCAAGGTCGACTTGTATTTCGAAGAGTCAATCACCAAATTTATGGATGTCAATTATCAGCGCGTGGACCTGAGCAACCTGGAATGAAGCCGATGGACGCCGATCGCTCTCCCCAACTCACGGCCGGGCTTGAAGACATTCGGCTGCCGGCCGAGGTCTTCAGCCGGCTGCTGCCCGCGATCGACGACCTGGCGGAGCTCAAGCTGACGCTGGTCGCCCTGTCGACGCTGCGCCAAAAAGAAGGCGACAAGCGCTATCTGCGCCACCAAGAGTTGCTGGGCAACGCCGACTTGATGCGCGGCCTGGCGGCGGTGGATGCCGGCACAGACGCGCGGGAGATACTGGAGGCGGCGTTGGAGCGCGCCTTGAATCGCGGCGCCCTGCTGTCGGCGCAGATCGAAACAGGCGACGAGACTAGGCGCCTCTATTTCATCAATGACGAGCGCGGCAGCGAGCTACAGCGCCAAGCGCAGAGCGGCCAATGGCGGCCTGCCGTCGCCGACGAGATAGAAGTGCTGCCGCCCCGCCCCACGCTTTTCGCCGTTTACGAAGAGAATATAGGTGTGCTGACACCCATGCTCGCCGAGGCCATCAATGAAGCGCAAGCGAGCTATCCGCGCGACTGGATAGAAGACGCCATACGCTACGCGGTCGAACGCAATGCGCGCAGTTGGCGCTATATCAGCAAGGTTTTAGAAGCCTGGCGGCAGGAAGGACGCAGTCGTGAAACCAGTGGGAGACTTCCTAGAGGGCCCCGAAGTTACACCGCCGGGAAACGGAAACACGTCATCAGGAATTCCTGAACTGAAGCCGGGCGACGCCGAAGCCAGCGCTGTCGTCTGCCGTGATCCCGACGACCGCGACCGCCCTTGCCCCATCTGCGCCGGCAAGGGCGTCTACGCTTTTGATGTCCCGCTGGACGACCCTCGCTTCGGCAAATTCCAGCGCTGCCCCAACAATCCCGTACAGCGCGACAACTTCTTGCAAGAGCGCCTGCGCCGCTATGGCCAGCTCAGCGCTTATCGCGACAAGACCTTCGCCGGCTTTCTCACCGGCATAGCTGGCGGCAGCTATACTCAAAATGTCAACGCATCGCTGTCCGACGCCAAACAGAGGGCTCAGCAATACGCGCGGCAGCCTAATGGCTGGGTCGTCTTTGAAGGACCTTACGGCTGCGGCAAGACGCATCTGGCGGTGGCCATCGCCAACGAACGGCTGGAGCAATTCGGCCACCAGGTCATCTTCGTCACCGCTCCCGACTTACTCGATTTCTTGCGCGTCAGCATCCGTTCGGACAGCGATTCCGGCTATGACGACTATTTCGAACGCGTACGCAACGTAGCGCTGCTGGTGCTCGACGATCTGGGCGTGGAGAACCCCAGCCCCTGGGCGAAAGAGAAGCTCTTTCAGTTGCTGAATTACCGGCACGTCAACCGCTTGGGCACGGTCATCACCACCAATACGCCCTTTGACGAATTGGATCCCTGGCTCAGCAGCCGTATGATGGATCCGCGCATCGTCAGCCTGGTCAGAATCAACGCGCCGGACTTCCGGCGCACGACCCGCGCGCGCTCGCTGGATGCCGGCTTCAGCAACTTGCAGCTGTACAGCGACATGACCTTTGAGACTTTTTCTACCGACAGCTATTTTCACGACGAGTCGGCCAGCCTGGGGCGTGTGAAAGCGGCCGCGGCCCGCTGGGCGCAGGCGCCTGAAAACTGGCTGTGCATCCTGGGTGATTACGGCAGCGGCAAGACGCATCTGGCGGCAGCGATCGCTAATCGGCTCCATGAGAATGGCAAAGATGTCTTCTTCTACACCATCACCGACTTGCTGGACTTCCTGCGCGTGGCTTTCGACCCCCAGTCCAACTCCCGCTTCGACAAACGTTTCCACGAAATCCAGAACGCGCCCTATCTGATTCTGGATGACTTAAGCCTGGCCAGCGCCACCGCCTGGTCCAAAGAAAAGCTCTTCCAAATCATCGACTCCCGTTACTTGGCCAAGTTGCCGACCGTCGTCACCATTTCGGAAACCATCGAGCGCCTGGAATCAACATCGCCGCGCTTGGCCACCAGGTTGCTGGATCAGCGCATTTGCCAGGTCTACGCGCTGGAGCGAGTGCGCAGCTACAGCGACCGGATGAACAGTCAAGCCTGATGATCGGTACGCGGCTGCGCCTCGCGCCCTATGAGCGACAGCATCAGCGAGCCCTGCTGGACCTCAGCTTCTCCAGCCACTGGACGCATAAGCACCTGGATTGGCATAGCGCGGGCCAATGGCTGGACAATGAGCGCGGCCTGGTCTTCCTCGCTTGGCGCGGCGCCGAGCTGGCCGGCTATATCGGCTTGTCGCGCCCGATCGCCGGTTGCAGCTGGATACGCTTGCTGGGCATCAGCGATGGCCGCATGCCTGGCCAGACAATCGGGGAATTATGGCGCTGCGCCCAGGCGCGCTGCCCTCAAGCCGGCATACGCGCGGTGGCCATGCTGATGATCGCCCACTGGTTGCCGGCCTACATCGGGCAGCTCGGCTTTGAGGTCAGCGACGAAGTCATCACCATGAGCCATATCGGCAGCCGCTTGCCGGCCGCGCCCGGCGTTGAAGCGGCTGTTCGCCCGGCTGAGACCGGCGACATTGGACGCCTCTGTGAAATCGACCGTCTGGCATTCGCGCCGCATTGGCGCATGTCCGTCAACGATTTTCGGCGGGCGCTGCGCATCTCGGCTGTGGCGACTGTCGCCGTCCGCCAGGGAGAAGTGGCAGGCTATCAGTTCAGTACACGCCAAGAAGAAGCCGGGCATCTGGCGCGGCTGGCGGTTGATCCGGCCAGTCAGCGCTGTGGCATCGCCTCGCTGCTGATGGCGCGCCTGCTTGAGCAACTGAGTCGCATCGGCGTAGAGTCGATGACCGTCAACACCCAAGCCAGCAACCGACCGTCGCAACAGCTCTATCAACGCTTCGGGTTCTTCCGCAACGGCTATGACCTGGAGCTGTGGCGAAAATCGATCGCGGCGGACAGCCTGGAGTAATCGCAATGGCTAAAATTTTTCGCGAAGAAGACGCAAATCTCAACGTCCTTAGCGGCAAGACTGTGGGCATCATCGGCTTCGGCAACCTGGGGCGGCCGGTCGCCAATAATCTGCGCGATTCTGGCATCCGGACGCTGATCGGCCTGCCCCATGATGAAACGCGCGAGCATGCGCGCGAGGACGGTTTTGAGCCGCAAGACATCGAAAAGGTGATCCCGCGCTGCCACATCCTGATACTGCTGATTCCCGATGAGGTCGTGCCGGAAGTATATCTGGAAAAAATATCGCCCTATCTGGCGCGCGGCCATCTGCTGGTTTTCGCCAGCGGCTACAATATCGCCTTCGGGTTCGTCGAGCCGCCGCCCTTTGTCGATGTCGGCATGATCGCCCCGCGCACCATCGGCGCCGCCGTGCGCTCGCGCTTCCTCGACGGCAGCGGCTTCTACAGCTTTGTCGGCGCGGGCCAGGACGCCACCGGTGCCACGCTTGAGACCCTGCTGGCTCTGGCGAAAGCCATGGGCAGCCTGCGCGCTGGCGCCATCGAAATGTCCATGCAGCAGGAATCCCAACTGGATCTCTTTGTGCAGCAGGCCATCCTGCCCGCCTTCCACCACGTGATGACCACCGCCGCCGATGTACTGCTGGAAATGGGTTATCCGCCCGAAGCCGTCATGATGGACTTGATCATCTCGGGCGAGTTCAAGGATTACCTGTCGCGCGCCTCGGAGCGGGGCTTGCTGCACGCCATGCGCCTGTCGTCGCTGACCGGCCAATACGGCATCTTCAGCCGCCTGCATCGCTTCAAAGAGCTGAAGCTGGAGGGCTTGATGGAAGCCTCGCTGCAAGACATCCGCAGTGGCGACTTCTCGGTGGAATGGTCGCGCGAATACGAAAACGGCTATCCGCGGCTTACCCGTCTGCTGCGCGCGCAAGAGCAGTTGACGCTTTGGGCGCTGGAGCAAGACACGCTCAAGCGCCTGCAGTAAGGCTGCCGATGTTGCTCATGCGGCTATTATGTGGGCGACCCGCCGGGTCGCCCCTACCAATTCTCATTATTTAGTTGGCATTACTTCTGTGTTCTCTGTGCTTAGCATTTTTATGGCTGCCCGGCGTCCACCGCATAGATGTATAGTTCCGCTTTGAGGTGGGTTGGGTTTTGATGGAATTTATCCGGGGTTTCTCGCCAGCGATCACAGATGAATTCATACGGACTTCGCCCCTTCAGCGTCTTGAGTCTTTTGCCAAAATTGTAGGCTTGCAAGAAT
>JAJDXR010000042.1 GCA_022823165.1 Anaerolineae bacterium
TGGTGGAGCGTTTTTTCAACAAGATCAAGCATTTCCGCCGCGTCTTTTCTCGATTTGAGAAACTGGATACATCTCATCTTGGTTTTCTGCATTTTGTCGGTACGCTTATCTGGTTACGATAGAATGTCAACAGAACCTAGCCCAGGACGACATGGAGACCTACGTACTGGGCGTGGCGCTGCCGTTCAGCGGCAACCTGGGCACCTTCGGCCAGGACTTTGCGCGCGGCGTTGAGTTGGCCGTCAGCCAGGTGAACGCTGAATTGGAGGCGGCCGGATCGTCCATCCGCTTCGAGATTGCCAGCGCCGATACCGAGAATACGCCGGAAGGCGCCTCCCGCGCGGTATCGACTGTGGTTCAGACGACCGGCGCGCAAGTCTTCGTCGGTCCGCTGACCACCAGTGAAGTGCTGGGCGCCAAGCAATTCGCCGATGAGAACGGCGTGGTCATCGTGGCGCCGGCCTCCAGCGGCGCGGCGGGCGCCATCCCGGGCGATAATATCTACCGCGTCATTTACCCGCCCGATGTCTTCGCCTCCAAAGCCTACGCCAATATCGCGCTGGAGCGCGGACACGAGAATATGGTCGTGCTGCACTTGGACGACCCTTTTGGCAACGGCATGAACGAAGGCTTCACGGCGAACTTCCAGGCTGGCGGCGGCGGCGAGGTCGCCTCATTCGCGTATACGCCGGGCAGCACCGAACTCTCCAGCGAAGCCGCGGCGGTTAGCGCTGCTCTGGCCGGCTTCGGCGACAACGCCGGCTTCTTCTGCGTCTGCTTCCTGTCGGGCGCGCAGGCATTCTTGCAGGTGGCGCAGATCGACCCGATTCTGACCACGGTGCAATGGATGGGCAACGAAGCCATGACGGCTGAGGAGATCCTGGCTGATCAGGGGCATGCGCAGACCCTGGCCAACGCCGACTTCATCACCGTGTCCTTCTCAAGCGAGTCGACGCCGCTGACGCAGATCTTCATTGATGACTTTAACGCCATGTTCGACAAAGATCCGGGCATCTTCACCAATTACGCCTTTGACGCCGCCAACATCGCCATGCTGACGATGCTGGCCGCCGGCAACGATGGCTCTGCGGTCAAGTCGATGCTGCCTTTCATCGCTAATCACTACATCGGCACGGCGGTGCAAGCCTTCCTGGACGAAAACGGCGATCAAGCCATCGCCAGCTACGGCTTGTACCAGGTGAGCGAGGATCTGTCGGCATTTAACGAGGTCGGCGCTTACAACGGCAATACCGACACGATCACGTATAAATAGCGACAATTGGGGGCTTTGCCATTGGCCCCCAGCCCCCGGCCCCTTCTCGCCATCTCCATGTCGAGCATCCCACAAGGGGGAAGGGGCGTTAACCGCGGATTCCGCAATTTGTAGGGGCGAGCCTTGGCTCGCCCACTGACGGACCAGACACCACCGCCATGCCACCTGCTCTGCTAACGACATCGCTGGTCAATACCATTCAGATCGGCAGTCTGTACGCGCTGATGGCGCTGGGCATCACGCTGACATTCAGCGTCATGAAGCTGCCCAATTTCGCGCATGCGGAATACGTCACAGTGGGCGCGTTCGCCGCGCTGATTGTCTCGCTGGCCGGCGAGGTGAACCCGCTGCTGATTATGCTGGCCGCCTTCATCGTCGGCGCATTGGTCGCGCTGATCAGTCATGTCGCCGTGTTTAAGCCGCTGGAAGGCCGCGAGGTTTCGTTTTATACGCTGATTCTGTCGTCATTCGCCGTGGGATTGATCCTGCGTTATATCCTCTTCATGATCGCCGATTATTTCAACTTGTTTGATACGCGGATTCGCATTCCCTTGCAGATCATGCTGCGCGAGAGCTATCTGATCCTGACCAATATATTCTTCTGGGTCGTGCCCAGCAGCATCTTGCTGGTCATCGCGCTGACGCTGCTGCTCAATCGTACACCGCTGGGCCGGGAGATGCGCGCGCTGGCCAACAATCCCGGTTTGGCGCGGGTGATCGGCATCCCGGTCGAGCGCGTCAAGAGTTACAGCTGGCTGCTGGTCGGCGGATTGGCGGGCGTGGCCGGCGCGCTCTGGGGGTTGCAGACAGCCGTCAGCCCCTTGATGGGCTGGGCGGCGATTATTTCGGTATTCGCCGCGGCTATCCTGGGCGGCTTGTCCAGCTTCGCCGGCACCATCCTGGGCGCTTATGTGGTGGCATTCTCGGAAAATACGATCATGCTATTCCTGAATTTCAACTTCGGCCTCGACCTGGCTTACAAGCCGGCCATTCCCTTCATCATCATCATCGCCGTGCTGCTGATCCGCCCGCAGGGTTTCACCGAGCTGATCAGGCGAGCCGGAGATTTGCAGCGATGATTAATATCGACATCGGCGCCACCGCTGTCGCTATCCTGACGCTCTTCGGCATCTACAGCTTGATGGCCATCAGCCTGAATCTGGAGTACGGCGTGGCCGGTGTGCCAAATTTCGGGCAAGCGCTCTTTGTGTCCATCGGCGCTTACACGGCCGGCGTCACTTATACGCGAATTCTGCCGCTGCTGGCGGGCGTGGAGAGCGTACACCCCTGCGGGCCGACTATGGGGCAGGCGCTGCAATTGCGTTCGGAAGTGATGGCGGCGCAGCCCATCGCCGGCTTCATTAACCTGGCGCTGACTTTTCTTATCGCCGCGGTCATTGCGGGCGCGGTTGGGTTCGCTGTCTCTTACGTGACGCTGCGGCTGAAGGAGGAGTGGTTTCTGGCGCTGGTGCTGCTGGTGGGCGGCGAGACCGCGCGGATTGTGGTGCGCGGCGCGGACGACCTGATCTGCTCGCATAATGGCATCTCGGGCATCGCGCAGCCTTTCTATTTCCTGGGCGACGCGCGCAGCAGTTCCATCTTGTTCATGCTGCTGGCGCTGGCGCTGGCGCTGATCGCCTACTTCTACAGCCAGCGGTTGCTACATTCGCCTTTTGGACGGATGCTAAAGGGGCTGCGCGAAAACGAAGCGGTAACGCGCGGTTTGGGCAAAGGCATCTCGCTGGCGCGCGCGCAGATCATGTTGATCGGCTCGGCGATTGCTGCGGTCGGCGGCGTACTCTTCGCGCTCAATACCGGTTTCGTCAACACCAACGATTATGTCGTCACGCTGACGCTGGATATCTGGGTGATGGTGGTGCTGGGCGGCATCGGCAATAATCGCGGCGCTTTGCTGGGAGCGGCGCTGATCGCCCTCCTCGACCGCTTCACACAAGTGGGCGCGATCGCCCTGAATATGAGCGGCTCGCCCATCGAATTCAACTACCTGCGCTTCATCGCCTTCGGGTTGATTCTGCTGCTGATGCTGCGTTATCGCCCGGGCGGCCTGCTGCCGGAATCGCCGCTGACCACCAATGCCCATGACGTACTGCGCCGGGCAAGTGGAAGCCAGCCCATGTCAAAGCGAGCATAATGCCATGCGCCTGGAAATCAAAGCGGCGACCCAGTTGAACGATGATGAGACCGATGCGCTACGGGCATTAAGCCTTGCCGCTTATCCACCCAAACCAAGCGCGGCCAAGAATCCCTCGCCGATAAAATGGGCGCGTCCGCAATGGAGGATTTTGATACGGGAGGCGGAAGATCAGTTGGTTTCTCATGTCGGCGTATTGACACGACCGGGCTTGGGCGACGATAGTGAGTTCCTGATCGGCGGAATCGGCGGCGTTATGACACATCCAACGCAACGCGGACGAGGTTATGCCAGCGCGGGTATCCGGCAGGCAGCCGATTTTCTGCGCCGAAAGCTGGGCGTTGATTTCTCGCTGCTGGTTTGTCGCGCCGAACTGATGCCCTATTATCAGCGCCTGGGCTGGAGCGCCTTTGCCGGGGATACCTTGGTGCGGCAGGATGGCGCGCCTACGATATTCACCTTCAACGAAGTCATGGTGAGAGCCGCCGCGAAAGCCAAGCCGCAGTGCGCGACGCTGGATCTTTGCGGTCTGCCCTGGTGAACGCGTCAGCATTGAAAGGGGGATTGATGCCCCTGCTGGAACTCAAGAACACGCGCAAAGATTTCGGTGGACTACGCGCCGTGGACGATGTCTCCCTGCAAGTACCCGAGGGCGCCATCATCGGCTTGATCGGTCCCAATGGCTCGGGCAAGAGCACACTGATCAACCTGATCGCCGGCAGCCAGGAACTCACGGCGGGCCGCGTCATATTCGCGGGCGAGGACATCAGCGACTTGGCGCCCGATGCGGTCTACAACAGCGGCATCGCTCGCGGCTATCAGGAGCCGTCGCTGTACTTCAAGATGACCGTGCTGGACAATGTGCTGCTGCCGGTCAAGGGGCAGCGCGGCGAGAAACCCTGGTACGCGCCGCGCTGGCGCAGCTGGCAGCGCGAAGAAGCAGCGCAAGCCGAGCGCGCCATCAACGTGCTGGAGCAGGTGCAGCTCTTGCAGCATTACGACAGCTTAGCCGCGGACCTGTCCGGCGGGCAGATGAAATTGCTCGAGATAGCCCGCGCCTTGATGGGTCAGCCCAAGCTGCTGCTGCTGGACGAACCGACGGCCGGCGTGGCGCCCAAGCTGGCCTACGAGATCTTCCAGCAGATCGCCCGCCTGCGCGCTGATTACGGCATCACCTTCTTGATCGTCGAGCACCGGCTGGAGATCCTCTTCGACTTCGTCGACTACGTTTACGTCATGCACCTGGGCAATCTGCTGGCTCAAGGCGCCCCCGCCGACATTGTCGAGGACACCAGGCTGCGCGAGGTGTATTTTGGGGAGTAGCATTTTGGCCACAGAGGCGCGGAGACGCAGAGAAATGCCAGGCGCGCGGAAACGACAGTTTGCGCGCCTGTCGCGCGGGCCGGCGGGTTGTAGCCGTCCGCTCGTCAACCGACCGTCCCTCGCAAGCAACCATGTGTATAGGGGCGAGCCGGTGGCTCGCCCGCAGACCGCCCACCGACAAAACGGCCGACCCATCGGGCTGCCTCTACGTAGACCGAATGATGGGCGCCTGGCATGATCCAGGTCCACAACCTCACCGCTGGCTACGGCAAGCTGGAGATACTGCAGGACCTCAGCTTGAGCTTCGGCGCGCGGCAGCTCAGCGCGGTGCTGGGGCCTAACGGCTCGGGCAAAAGCACCCTCATGAAAGCCATCATGGGTATCAACCGCATATTTGCTGGCTCAATTCAGCTTGAGGACCGGGAACTGGTGGGCATGCCCACCGAAGCGATCTCAAGCCTGGGGCTGGCTTACGTGCCGCAGCGCGAGAATATCTTCGACGAATTGACCGTGCTGGACAACTTGCAGCTGGGCAGCCGCAGCCTGCCGGGCGATGAACGCGCGTCCGCGCTGGACGAGCTGCTGGAGCTCTTCCCCATACTGGGGCGCCGTCAGACGCAGCGGGCCGGCTTGCTCAGCGGCGGCGAACATCAGATGCTGGCCATCGCCATCGGCTGGCTGAGCCAGCCCAGAATCATGCTGCTGGACGAGCCGAGCGCGGGCCTGGCGCCGGTGGTGGCGCTGGAGGTCTTCAGCGTCCTCAAGGAGCTCGGCCAGCAGGGCATCACGCTGATCGTGGTGGAGCAGAATGCGCGGCGCATCTTGCAGTATTGCGATCACGCATACGTGCTGCGCGAGGGGCGCCTGGCCTTCGAAAGCACGGCGGCGGAGTGCCTGGCGGACGAAGAGACGATCAAGGGTTATCTGGGACTGCGCTAGCCGCTCGGCGACAGCGAGACGGGTCAGCAAATGAGCGCGACAGGGCTGGCGATTTCGGCTAGCGCAGCTAGCAGGATTCGAGATTAGAGCAGCAGCGCTTCCATCGCTTCTCTCAGCCGCCCGCTGATTCGCGCCGGTTTTCGCGTCAGGCGGTCGACGAAGACATGCACGAAGTAGCCGACCGCCGCCGGCTCCACATCGTCCACTTTGAAGATGCCGATCTCGTAGCGCACGCTGGAATTGCCCAGCTTAGTCACGCGCAAACAGGCGTCGACGACCTGGGGGAACTGAATTGGCTTGAGAAATTGGCAGTGGGTCTCGACCGCGAAACCGACCATCTCGCCGCCGCTGAAGTCCAAACCGCCGGCTTCCATCAGGTAGCCGTTGATGACGGTGTCGAAGAATTCGTAGTAGATGACATTGTTGATGTGGTGGTAGACATCGTTGTCGCGCCAGCGGGTGGGGATGCGGCGGGTGACGCGGTAATGCTCGCGGCGTTCGTCTTTAGGGTTCACGCTGTGGCCGCCTCGTTCGCTTACGCTTCAGTATCGGGCGAGCCAAGGCTCGCCCCTACGAATTTAAGTGGCGTCTTTCTTAAGCTCCAGCGCGCAGGAGTTGATGCAGTAGCGCAGGCCGGTCTTGTCGCGCGGTCCGTCATCGAAGACGTGGCCCAGGTGCGAATCACAGCGGTTGCAGACCGCTTCCACGCGCCGCATGCCGTGGCTGTTGTCTTCACGCAGGCCGACATTGCCCTGGTCAACCACATCCCAGAAGCTGGGCCAGCCGCTGAAGGAGTTGTACTTGGCAGCGGACGAGAATAGCGCCTGCCCGCAGGCGGCGCAGGTGTAGACGCCGGCGGCTTTGGAATTGACGTATCTGCCGGTGAAGGGACGTTCGGTGGCTTGCCCCCGCAAGACGGCGTATTGCTCCGGGCTGAGCTGGCGGCGCCATTCGGCATCGGATTTGAGGACTTTCTCCATCATGGTGACATTCCCTTTCGCTTCCCATGTTCACATTAGCGTAGGCGGCAAATGTGAAGGGAGTCTTGCCGGCCTATCAAGATTATAATAGATGTGCTGTCACTGTATGCAAGCGCTTCGGCTTTGTACAATAGCTTCGGATTCGACTGTTCGACATTTTTGGGCGGGCGCGCATGGCGACTACGGAACATACCATCAATGACGCGATTGCGGCATTGCTGCGCGGGACGCGCTGGGCTTGGCGGGGTTCGGACGTCGTCCGTTCGGAAACTACGGGATTGCTTGCCGAGTCTGGCGGACTCCGCCCCGACATTGTGATTGAAGAACCATTTACCGCTGCGGTTGTCATCGAAACCGAAATACTACCCGCGCAAACAGTAGAAGAAGAAACGCTGTCGAGATTGGGCAAAGGGCTCAGCAGATTCGGCAGCATCATCCATTCAGCGATTGCCGTTCGCTTACCGCGAAGGCTCACTCAAGCCAGCGGTCATAAGCTGAGACATGAAATCGCAAATGCGCGGGATCTGGAATTCGCCCTTTTTACCGGCGAAAACAGACACAAGGTCAGCCGCTATCCGAATTCAGGCTGGTTGTCGGGCGGCATCCATGACCTGTCGATACTGGCTCAGTCCGCTGCCATATCGCCCGAATTCATTGACCAAGCGGCGAATTTTTTTGAATTGGGCATCAATCAAGCGGCACAGCACCTCAACGCGATCGCCAAAACAAATCCTGCCGCCGTGCAAAAAATCGCGGCGGAACTGCACCAACAAGACAGCACACAAACGCGCCGCATGGCTATGGCGATATTGGTGAACGCCTTTATTTTCCATGAGAATTTGGCGGGCGGTCATGGCGAATTGGGGCAGGTGCGGACCTTGGGTGAGTTGGAGTTTGGCCCAATGGGTTTCCAGATTCCAGAAATACTGGAGGAGTGGCACAAGATTCTTCAAGTGAATTATTGGCCTATATTCGACATTTCGCGGCGCATCGTTCGATGCATGACATCTGCGCACAGCCGCGAGCTTTTGGAGCAGTTGTCGCGCACGGCGCGAGCCTTGCTAAGCAACGGGCTTATGCGCTCGCATGATTTGACGGGTACGGTGTTTCAGAAACTTATATCAGACCGCAAATTTCTCGCCGCCTTTTATACCACTCCCGCTTCGGCCGCGCTTTTGGCTGGTTTGGCGGTCAATAAAGATACG